>JBILUC010000019.1:0-120139 GCA_044371205.1 Archangium sp. | reverse complement strand
ATGCGACCGTCCGAGAATCCACCGGTAAGCCGTATGCGGGAAACCCGCACGTACGGTTTGAACGGGGGTGGTGCTTCCGGAACTGGCAGTTCAACTCGCAGTAAAGGAAGCACCATCTACCAATGAAGACCGTGAAGACCACGTTTGAGATTCCGACGAAGACGCACACCCGGCTCAAGGCCATGGCGGGCCGGCTGGGCATCAACGCGCGAGAGCTGGTGGTCGAGGGCATCGAGCTCGCCCTCGCACGCTACGAGGGGCTCGGCGATCGCGAAGAGCTGGCCTCGCGCGCTCAGGCGGCACGTCAGCGCATTCGCGATGGGCTCTTCGATGGCCCTGCTGACTTGAGCGAGACCTATGAGAACCGGCTGATCATGGTGGCCGAGCCTCCGCCCACGTACAAACCATGAGGATCTGTTTCGTTGATACGTGGGCCTGGGTGGCGATGACCAATCGCCGCGATGCGGGTCACGAGGTCGCGGTGGAAGTCGATCGCTGGCTCGCAGAACACCGCTGGGTGCTCGCGACGTCAGATTGGGTGCTCGACGAGACCTTGACGCAGCTGCAGGCGCTTGGCGGTTCTCGGGTGTCGCTGTCGTTCCTCGAAGACATCGAGACCCAGGTGCAGGCGCGAACGCTGATGATGGTGCACAGCTCACAGTTGCGGCTCGAGGCGGGCCTCCGCTGGTTCAAGCGACTCGCGCCGACCGTCGAGCGCATCTCACTGACCGACTGCTCGTCGTTCGCGCTGATGGAAGAGCTGTCGATTCGGTGGGCCTTCACGGCCGATCGGCACTTCTACCGGGCCGGCCCTGACATCGGGCCGCTGGTCACGCGCGATGGCGGTGCGTTGATCTTCCGCGCCCCGGTGGCGTGAGCGTCAGAACCGGCTGCCGCCATCGCGGGCCCACCGCACTGCGTCGGCCACGGCGAGCGCCCCTCTCGTCTCGGCGACGTCGTGCACACGCACCATGTCGACTGAACCCTGCGCCGCGAGAATGCCTACGGTCGCCGCGCTCGCCATCAGGCGATGCCCCGGCTCGGTCTGACCGGTCAACGTGCCGAGGAACTTCTTGCGGCTGACGCCCACCAGCACCGGGCAGCCCAACAAGCGCAGATCGCCCGCGCGCTGGAGCAGGAACAGGTTGTGCGCCGTGGTCTTGCCAAACCCGATCCCGGGGTCGACGAGCAGCTTCGAGCGCGCGACGCCCTTCGTTTCGGCCCGGCGAATCGCGCCTTCCAGCGCGTCGAGCACCTCGGTGCCGACATCGGCGTAGCGCGGATTCTCCTGCATCGTCTGGGGCGTGCCCTGCATGTGCATCACACACGCGTGGGCCCCGGTCCTGGCGATCACGTCGATCATCGCGTCGTCGCGCAGCCCGCCCACGTCGTTGACCATGTGCGCGCCGGCTGCCAGGGCCTGCTTCGCCACCTCGGGTTTGCGGGTGTCGATCGACAGCACGACACCACTGCCCTTGAGGCCCTCGATGACGGGGAGCACCCGCTTGAGTTCCTCTTCGAGCGGCACCTCGGCAGCGCCAGGTCGGGTCGACTCACCGCCGACGTCGATCAGATCGGCGCCCGCCTTCACCAGCACCTGCGCGTGAGCGATGGCAGCTGTTGCGTCGGCAAACTTCCCGCCGTCGCTGAAGGAATCAGGCGTCACGTTCAACACCCCCATGACGAAGGTGCGCGCGCCCCACGCGAACGAGGCGCCGCCGATCGGAGAAGGCGTCAGCCTCTCGGGAGCAGCCCGCAGGCGCTTGAACGCCGTGGCGAGCTCTGACGCTTCGGGCAACCGCGCGAGCCACGCTTCGATCGAGACGTTCGAGTAGCGAACGATCGCCGCGTCACCCGAACCACCGACCCACCCCGTGTCGACGAGCTCGACGAGCAACTCGCGGGTGTCGTCGTCGAGGCCGGTGATCAACGCCGCGCTCTCGAGGGCTGAACGCAACAGCCCCACCCCTTCCGGAGTGAGGCTGGAGCGAACCCAAAGCGCAGACGCGTCACCGCTGTGCAGCGGTCGCGCCCAAATCATCGGCTCAGGCCGTCCCGGGTTCGATCTTCCCGGGCAGGCCGTCGAGCGCGTCGAGGATGCGCTTGTCTTTCTTCTTCTCGTCTTTCGGGGGCGAGGAGGTCACGCGCGGCGGCGGCTTCTCGCGCGTCAGCGGGTTGCCAGCGATGAGCGTGTCGAGATCGGCCGCGTCGATGGTCTCGTATTCCATGAGCGCATCGCTGATGCGCTTCAAGGTCTCGAGGTGCTCATGCAGCAGCTTCTTCGCGCGCTCGTACGAGCCCATCACGATGCCACGCACTTCAGCGTCGATCTGGCGGGCCGTCTCTTCGGAATAGTCAGGGCGGCTGGCGATGTCGCGCCCGAGGAAGACCTCACCATCGCGCGCACCGAACGCGAGCGGCCCGAGCTTGTCGCTCATGCCCCAGCGCATCACCATCGCGCGGGACAGCGCCGTCACGTTCTCGATGTCACTCGCCGCACCGGCCGAGATCTCACCGAAGACCAGCTCTTCTGCGATGCGACCACCGAGCATCATGCAGATCTGATCCATCGACTTCTTCTTGTAGTAGCTGAGCTTGTCCTCGGTCGGGATGAAGCTGGTGACGCCGAGCGCCTGGCCGCGCGGAATGATGGTGACCTTGTGCACGGGGTCGCAGCCCGGCAGCAGCCTGCCGACCAGCGCGTGCCCTCCTTCGTGCACGGCGGTGAGCCGCTTTTCCTGCTCGGTCATGATCATCGACTTGCGCTCGGGCCCCATGAGGACCTTGTCGCGCGACTGATCGAAGTCGTACCGGGTCACCCGCTCGCGGTTGGCGCGCGCGGCGAAGAGCGCCGCTTCGTTCACGAGGTTCTCGAGATCGGCGCCCGTCATGCCCGGGGTGCCACGCGCGATCACGTCGAGATCGACGTCGTCGCCCAGCGGCACGCGGCGGGTGTGCACCTTCAAAATGCCGAGACGACCCTTCAGATCGGGGCGCGGCACGACGATGCGGCGGTCGAAGCGGCCTGGGCGCTGCAGCGCGGGATCGAGCACGTCGGGGCGGTTGGTCGCCGCGATGATGATCACGCCTTCGTTCGACTCGAAGCCGTCCATCTCGACGAGGAGCTGGTTGAGCGTCTGCTCGCGCTCGTCGTGACCACCGCCGAGGCCTGCGCCACGGTGACGGCCGACGGCGTCGATCTCGTCGATGAAGATGATGCACGGCGCGTTCTTCTTGCCCTGCTCGAACAGGTCGCGAACGCGCGAGGCGCCGACGCCAACGAACATCTCGACGAAGTCAGAGCCCGAGATGCTGAAGAAGGGCACGCCCGCTTCACCCGCGACGGCCTTCGCGAGCAGCGTCTTGCCGGTGCCAGGCGAGCCCATCATCAACACGCCCTTGGGGATACGGCCGCCAAGCTTGGTGAACTTCTTGGGGTCTTTCAGGAAGGCGATGATCTCTTCGAGCTCTTCCTTGCACTCCTCGATGCCCGCCACGTCGGCGAAGGTGATCTTGTTGTGGCTCTCGGAGAGCAGCTTCGCCTTCGACTTGCCGAACGTCATCGCCTTGCCGCCGCTGCCCTGAAGCTGCCGCATGAAGAAGATGAAGAAGAGGAAGAGGAAGACGATCGGCAACCACTGCACGAAGATCGTCACCCACAACGAGTTCTCCTCGGGCTTCTCGATCGCCACGTCGACGTTGGAGTCGCGCAGTTCCTTGAGGAGCGCGCTGTCGGGCTTCGGGCCGTTGGCCGTGAAGCGCTCGTTCGAATCTGCGAGCGTGCCCGTGTAGAGCTCACCCTTGATCGTCACCGCTGTGATCTTCTTCTCGGCGACCATCTTCTGGAACGAGGAGTAGGTGATCGTCTTCACCACCACCTTCTCGGTGGAGAAGAACTGCCAAAACGCGATGAAGAGAACGATGAGGATCAACCAGAGGCCGATCGTCTTGTAGCTGTTCCGCACTTGTCGAAACCCTTTCCGTGCAACGCGACTGCGACCAGAAGGTCTTAACGCATCATGAGCCCTTGCGCCCGTGGGACAAGGATGAAGTTGCGTGAAGGCGAGGGGGGGCGGGCTCAATGGACGCCCGGCCATTCTTGCAGGCGAGCAGACGGTCTCCCGGCAGCGTCGCCGTGCCTGCTGTCTTGAGGGCGCGCAAGCCCTCGGCGATCACCTCGGCGTCGACCTCGAGGCCCGCTGCGGAGAGCCAGGCGGCCAGCACCCGCCGTTGAACCGGGGGGGCCAGCGCGAGAACGCCATGGCCGTCGAGCGACCCATCGGACAGCTGAAGCTTCGTCAGGGCCTCAGAGGCCAGGTGTCCCAGAAACGATTCATCCTCTGCTGAAAGTGACGAGAACCGGGCCAGCGCCCGCACCACCTGGGGCCCGGCGACGGCTTGCAACACGGGCAGCACCTCTCGCCGCATGCGCACGCGAAGAAAAGCCGGGTCGGCGTTCATCGGGTCGGTCGCAAACGAGAGCCCCCGAGCCCCGAGGTACGCCAACACCTCGGCGCGGGTGGCAAACAGCATCGGCCGGACCACTCCGTCGGCGCGGGCTTCGTGAATGCCCCGCGCGCCGCTCGCGGTGCCCCGGGCGAGCCGCATGAGGAGCGTTTCGGCTTGATCGTCAGCCGTGTGTGCCGTGCACATCGCCTCGAAGGCTCCGCTGGCACGCAGCGTCTGGAGCGCGGTGTAGCGGGCGTCTCGCGCCGCAGCCTCGAGCCCTCTCCCCGCATCCACCACGATCTTCAGGGTGTGATGGGGAAGACCCAGAGTTCCACACAACACCGCAACCGCAGCGGCTTCGGTGGCTCCTTCAGCTCGCAGACCGTGATCGACCGTCGCGACCTCCAGCGTCAGGTCGAGCCTTGCAGCGAGCTCTGCAGAACCTGACAGCAGCGCCACACTGTCTGCCCCACCAGACACGGCCAGCAGAACGCGCGATGGACGGGGAAACAGCCTTCGCAGCGACCGCCCCAGCCCCTCCTCGAAACCTGTAATCCTCTGATCTCTCAAGGCTGTCCCACCTGCCCTTTTTCACTTGACGGCAGGTTGCTGCAAGGGGTCGCGGGGCTTATGCTTGGGGAAGTTTCGAACAGGCCCACGGAATGCAGGTCGCGTGGGTTGGTTGTTTCAAACGAGATTTCGACGTTGGACCCTGGGGTCCCCCCCTCCCCTCCAGGGTTCACGGGAACGGGTCGGTTCGCCGACCCGTCCCTCTTTCTGGGCGCTCCATCCATCAACACCCCGGTGGAGCGCCCCTTTTTCTTAGCGGGGTTGCTGTGCGTACCAGTTGATGGCGCCCTGCATCGAGTCACCGGTGCAGCGCAGCGAGCCACCGCTGGGGCGCAGGCCGAAGCGGCTGAACGACGGGTTGGCGACCCGGGGTGTGCCTGCATCGGCGCCGATCACCGTCACCACCGGCGGGGGGCTGCCCCCGTCGGGAAGCGAGCCAATCGCCGTGCGGGCCGGCCACGCGATGTCGGCGACGTGCCACATGGTGCACGGCGCACCGAGCGGCACTTCGTCCACGGGCATCAAGGTGTCGAGCGGAATGACGTTGGCCGGGGTCGGGCTGCCCTTGAAGAACAGCTTCAAGACCGGCGTGGGGGCCGCGTAACACTTGCCAGAGCCCGCGGGTGACGAGCCTGCCGGGGCGCTCTCTGCCACGCAGCGAAAGCTCGCAGCACAGAAGCACTGCTCGCCGTCGGCGCACCCCACTCCGCCGTCGACGATACAGCTGGGGGCTGCAGAGGTGCGCGCGTCGGCGAAGTAATGCACCAGCACGGCGTACGAACACGAAGCCGTGGCGCACTCCGCGTCGTTCTCCGGATAGTTGAGCGAGATGTTCTCGACGAGTTCACCGTCGCCGATGTCGTCAACGTTGAGCGTCGGGTTGTCGAGATCTCCCCCCATGCCCCAGTCGAAGTCGAACCCTGCGCCGGCGTTCGAGTCGCGCTCGCGCCGCGCGTAGCCGTTGATGTCACCGGAGGTCTTGCCGCTGGTGCCCGAGTTGAAGAACGAGAACGCGCCAGTGAAGGCGTCGGTGCCGGTGATCGACGTGGGGCGCACGAGGTGGAGATCGAGGTCGACCCCCGAGAACCCCGGCCACTCGAGCTGCACGACGAGATCCTGCTTCACCGCGACCGAGAACCTCACCGTCGTCGTGACCTGAGCCTGGGCGCGGTCGGTGACCCGCAGCTCGAGCGTGTAGTCGCCAGTGATGATCGGTCGCAGCTGCGCTTGTGCGGTCGCTGCGCCGGAGATCGCCAGCCCCGACGTCCCCGGAGGGCCGCTCACGAGTCGCCACTGAAAGGTGAGGCCGGTGCGACCGTCTTCTGGATCCGTTGAGCACTTCGTGGCGTCGGCCGCGTCGCTGAGCGCACTCAAGACCACGAGGTCGCGCGGGCGCACGTCACGCGAGGCGCGGAAGTCATAGCCGCCCGCTGGAGCGGGGATCTGCATCGCCCACTGCGCGGCGCTCGAATAGTCGCGCGGGGCTTCACCCACCTCAGGTGGCGGCGTGACGCGGATCAGGTTGGCGCAGAGCACGGGCGGCTCGTTGGGCTTGAGCGCACCGGTCAGGGGAATGGTGATGCTCGGTGCGTCGGGGTCGTCAGACGTCACCACCACGTTGGCCGAGTAGCTCGGCTGCGCCGCATCGGTCGGCACGAACCGAATCGGCAGGTTGAAGCCCTCACTCGCGCCCAGCTTGACACCGCCGTCGCCCACACTGCCGCCCGCGAAGGAGAACGCGTCGGCATCGGCACCGGTGAGCGCCACGCTCTGCACGTCGAGCTCGACGTCGCCCGCGTTGACGATGATCAAGGTGGGCAGACGCGTTGGGTCGAGCGGCACCGGGCGGGAGAGCGGCTCGAGGCCGAAGTCGATCGACGGAGGCGTCACCAGCACCGTCGCCGTACACCCCTGCGCCGCCTTGCAGTCGGGGGTCAGCTCGATCTTCGGCATCGCACCCTCGCCCGCCATCGCCACCCGTACCGTGGCGCGGTCAGGATCGTCCGACTTGATGACCAACGAGGCAGCGAACGCCGCAACCGCCGGGGGCGTGAACGTCACCGAGAACATGCCGTTGCCGAGCGACTCGATCTGCGTGGGTGTGGTGCCCAGCCGGTAGGCCGCCGCCGCCGCCCCTTCGATGGTGATGCCGCTGACGTTCACCGCGGTGCGCGTCTGCGCCTCGAGGCGCACGGTGAGCGTCTTCGACTGCCCGACCTTCACCTGACCGAAGTCGAGCCCCGGAGGGCTGACGCCGATCGAGGGGGTCACCTTCTGCACGTCAGGCTTGCACGTGCAGCCTGAGACGATGAGTCCAGCGGCGAGGACGACGAGCGAGCCGAAGCGCATGTGCTGTTCCGAGTCAGTCGGCCGGCATGGGCGGCACGAACGAGCAGGTGCTCGACTCGAGGCAGCCTTCCATCACCAGCTCTTCGCCACCCGTCTCCAGGTAGTGACCGAGCATGTTGAGCATGACCGCGCCCAGGTTGAACGGCAGCGACGGATCGGGCGTGTCGAAGCCGTGGCGGCCGGTCGGCGCCACCATGGGGAAGATGACGCCCGTGGTGCCCCCCACCCGCTCGGACTTCTTCACCAGTCGGAGTGGCGGGTTGAGGCGCGGCGAGTCGAAGCCGTCTTGCATGCCCGAGCCCGAGAGCGCCGAGAAATGATCGATGTCCATCAGCACGTCCTGGCCCATCGAGTTCTTGTAGGTGCCGACGCGCTCGACGGCCTCGATCGCCCCCGTGTCGATCAGCACGCGGTTGGGCGTCTTGTTGTAGCGGGCGTCGGCCTGGAAGAGGTCGACCATGCCGGCCGCGCGGGCGAGCGACACACCCGTGGCCACGGGCACGTTCATGTCGCCGATGGTGTTGACCACCACCATGCGGGTGCTGACCTCTTCACCCGTTCCGTACCGCAAGATGCGGTGGCGCTCGACGTTCTGGAGGAAGTTCACCGGGTCGCCCTTCTCGATCGCGAGCTGCGCGAGGCCCATGAAGCGTCGGATCTCGGGCGACTGACGACGCAGGCCAAAGCCGTCGCCGAGCGCGGTGAGCGCGTCGCCGGCCTTGTGCTCGAGTCCCTGGAACTTCACGTCGAGGCCGAAGGTGTCGAGCGTGTAGTAGGGCTCGGTGCCTTCGGGGATCTCGCAGCCATCGCGCTCTTTCGGGGGAAGCGCGCCGCTGAAGACCGAGAGCTTCCACTGGTCGTTCTCGTCGGAGCTGATGGCAGCCCGGAGCAGGCCGTTGTTGCCCACGCGGAAGCAGCGCTTCTCATTGGCGGTGAGGTTGAAGAGCACCGCGGTGTCGCCTTCCTTCAAGTCGGCCATCACCGGCCCAAGCTTTACCCGGCCAAGATCGTTCAGGTTGGGCAGCACCTGCCACGCTTCGAGCTGACCCATGGCGTTGCGGGTGGTGGTGAGCAGGGGCCCGAGCATGCGGAGGTTCACCGCTTCGCGCACGCCGCCCTGAATCGAGCGGATGCCGATGTCGGGCAGGCCAGCGCCACCGGACACGGGCACCGAGACGTCAATCTGCGGCTCGAGGCCGGCCATCATCGCGCTCATGATGCCGCCCAGTGAGCCACCGGTGATGTGAATGGGCGCTCCGCCGCCGATGTCGAGCACGCCGTCGCCGTCGAAGTCGCCGGCGAGATCGTCCTTCCCGTCGCGGTTCGAGTCGTACTTCCAGGTGGTCGCGCCGTTGAAACCGCGGATCACGCGAATCAACTGCATGTAGTCGAAGGCCGACTGCTTCACGACCTCGCGCGTGTGGAGGATGTAGCTCGTCCAGAAGTCGGCGCCTGAGTCCTTCGTGCCGTCGCGGTTTTGATCGAGCGCACGATCCTGCAAGGCGATGGCGTCGAACATGGGCCCGATGCCTTTGCCGGCCAGCAGACCGCGGGCGAGCATCAAATCGGTCGGGTCGAGACCGACGCCGTGGCTGACGTTTTCCATCCCGATCGACGCCAGGCCGTAGCGGGCGAAGAAGCCGCCGTAGAAGAGCGGGTCGAGCTTGTTGCCCGTGTAGCCGTGACCCAGGATCACCACCGGTGCCGGGCCCTGCTTCTGCCGCTTGGGCACCGTCAGCCACACCGTGACCGTCTCCGGGCGCGTGAACGCCGCGCCGGTCTGCGCGTTGATCTGCATCAACTGCTTGTAGAGCGGCAGCGGGTTGCCCTCGCTGTCGACGCGGGGGAAGAACTGCGGCGAAGTGAACTGAAACACCACGTGATAGTCGATGAAGCGGTGGTGATCGGCGACCACCTGGAACGAGGGCGAGAGGTTGCCGCCGTTGAGCTGCTTGAGCAGGTCGAGCGCGGCAGAGCGGAACTCGTCACCCTTGACGATGCGCACGTTCACCGTCGAGTTGGGCATCGATTCCTTCAGCGCGAGGATCTTCGAGACCTCGCCCGGGAACTCGGTCGCCAGGCGCTGCATGGGGCCGATGCCGTACAGGCCGTCGCGCACCGCGATGTAGTCGTCGTTGATGCTCTGGGTGGTGTAGCTCCAGGTGAACGAGACGTCTTCGAGGCCCAGGTTGAACGCGGGCAGGCACTGCGTGAGCGGCTCGAGCGCCTTCGTCTGCGACGTGTGGTTGATATACTGGAACGGAGACTTCACGGGCCGGCCTTCTTCGTCGACCAGTCGCTTCGTGATCACCACCGCGTAGGTGGTGCGCTCACGCAGCGGCATCACCGGCTTCATGATCAGCGTGTTCGTCTCACGCTCGTAGAAGGGGAGGATCTTGAACGTCGAGTCGCCCGGGTAGAGCGTGTTCGGGTGGTCGAGCACCCCGTCCATATCGAGGTCTTCGCCGAGGTCGAGCTTGCCGTTGCGGTTGGCGTCTTCTTCGGTGTCGTCGAAGAGCAGCTGGTCGCCTTCGCGATCGTTGTCGAAATAGCCGGGGCGTTCGAGCGCGATGGGGAAGTTGCCCTCGCCCATGTCGAGCGGCGTGCGCTTGCAGAAGTCGGGGGAGTCCTTCGAGATGTCGATCAGGTACGCGACGTCATCGCGCGGATCGAAGTCGTCGCCCTGGTGTCGGCGGATGATGTTGAGCACGTCGAGCGGCTTGCTGAACGCGACGGTGATGCTCTGGTAGGTGCCCCAACCGTCGAGCTCGTCGAGGGTGGCGCGCGTCGCACGTTCCCACTTTGTCGAGGCGACCATCGAGGCGTTGATGCGGCGCTTCGTGGGCGAGCTGGCGTCGAACCGCGACGCGAAGTCGTTGGGCAGGGGCACGTTGGGCAGCGGCTTGGCGAAGACGTCGAAGACGACCTCCGCGCCGGTGCCGGAGCCCGTTTCCATGAGCCCCTTGCCTTCAGGAGACGCACACCCCGTCACCACCATCACCGCCGAGAGCAGCAGACTGTTTCGGTTGATCATGTGAACCCCGTTAGATGGAGACGCCCAGGCGGACGCGGCCGAAGGCCACCGGTGACATCATTCCCCCGGTCGGGAGGTTGTACGCGTCGCCGGGGAGGAACAAGCCCCCCTCCCCCGTCAGCGTGATGGTCAGCTCGGAAATCGGCTTGATGCGCGCCTGGACGCCCAGGTCGAGCTCGGTTCCGAGGTAGAGGCCGGGCGTGCCGCCCAGCGAGTTGAGCGACGTGCCGCCGCCGATGCGCGAGTTGAAGGGGTCGGTCAGCCGGGCCGTCGAGAAGGCGAACAGCGGACCACCGTAGCCATCGAGCCAGTCGGCCATCGCGAGGCGAATGCGCGGAAAGAGGTACCACGCGCCCGTGATCGAGCCAGCGGTGCCGATGAGGTCAGCGCCCTCGGGGGGCACGCCGGTGAGGTTGGGATCGCTCGCGCGCACGCCCGAGCGGCCCGACTGGTACGCCATCACCTGGTCGAAGAGGATCAGGCCAACCTTGTAGTCGCGATCGAAGCGGAAGTTCTCAACGCGATCGTCGGCGGTGTTCTGGTCGCCCGAGGCGTAGCCGCCGTCGAGGTAGATGTACGTACGGCCGATGCGGTACGTGGTTTTGATCGCGCCGCCGAACTGCGCGAGGTTGAGCACCGCGGCGTTCTCGTTGCGCGCCTGGGTCGTGGTGCCGCCGATGCCGACGAATTCCCAGGCGATCTTGAAGTCGCGGTTGCGCGTCTTCAGCAGGTGCCAGCGACCGGCGAAGTCGACGACGATCGCGTCGGTGGCCTTTCCCCCATCGGTGACGTTCACGTTCCGCTGGTTGCGGTACACGGCGTAGATGCCGAAGTTGTTCTCGGCGTCTTTGTTGAAGCGCAGCGCGAGCACGCCCTGAAACGCGCGGTCACCCTTCGCGAACTCACCGAAGTTGTCGCGCACGATGAGGTCGGCCGCGAGCGCCACTTCGAACGCCCGCCAGTTGCCTCCCCACCCGTACAGCGGCCGCGCCGCGAGCAGCGCGCGGTAGGTCAGGTTGCCGAAGTGCTGCTGCCCGAAGTCACCCGCGCCGGGGTCAGACGCGCCGTCGTTGGCGAGCAGCCCGAGGCCCCAGTTCGAGGTCTGCTGGCCCACGCGGAAGGCGCCCGTGGCCCACTTGTACTCGAGGTAGATCTTGCGGAGTTCCACGGCCCGAATCGCAGGGTTCGGCTGGCGGTCACCCACCAGCGAGTCGGGCGGAGTGCCCGTGATGGCACCGGTCGCTGCGTCGGCTTCTGCGATGAGCCCGAAGCCGCCGAGGTGGATTTCCGGGGTGACACGAACACGCGTCTCGAAGGGCGCGATGGGGAACGTGGTGCGATCGGCGTCGAGCGGGAAGAGCGTCGAGCCGCCGTAGTTGATGCGCGCAGAGGCCGCGAGCGCAGCGGTCAGGTTCCAGCTGCCGTCGTCTTTCTTCTCTTGTTTCTTCTCATCGTTCTTGCCCGTGGCCGTGGTCGCAGCCGGGGGGAGATCGACCTGCAAGGGCGCCGGGGTGCCACCGTCTTCATCGAGAGTTGCGTCGGCAGGGAGTTCACGGATCACGGGAGCCGCTCCGTCGCCGGGGTTGGCCGCCTTCGGGGTGAGCCCTGCGTCGGCGTCTTGCGCGAACGCCGCGGTCGAGATCAGTGCCACGCTGAGCGAGAAGCCCAGCTTCCTCAAACTGACGGTCATGTCGAAGTCTCCCCTTGGTACGACGGCGCGGCGCCATAACACGCGGTCGCCCGGAGAGGCGAGCGAGCGGGGTCGGAAGTGCTCAAAACAACTCGCGGCGATTCTTTTGGGCGTGACTTGACTCGTCAGGCGCCCCCACATATCTGCCGCCCCCTCGATTACATCCCGTGGTCGACACCCCGCTCACGGTTTGGCCGTGGGCAGAACCCAAGGGGAATCAAATGGCAGACGCAAAGAGCGCGACCGCAAAGGTCCGCGAGTACGAGACGGTCTTCCTTGTGAAGCCTGATCTCACCGACGAGAACGTCGACAAGGTGAAGGAAAAGGTCCGCGGCATCATCAACCGCGACGGTGGCAAGTTCCTCCGCTTCACGATCTGGGGAAAGAAGAAGACGATGTACCCCGTCGCGAAGCAGCCGCGCGCGATCTACATCCACGCCCACTACCTCGGTGGTTCGGCGATGGTGGCCGAGGTCGAGCGCAACCTGCGCAACCTCGACGAGGTGAGCCGCTTCATGTCGAAGCGCCTGGCCGATGACGTGAACCCCGAGACGCACCAGCCGCAGGAAGACTTGAAGCTCTCCGGCGACGTGGACGACAACAAGCCCTTTGGTGGCGCCGAGCGTGAAGGCTTCGGCGGCTTCGACGGCGACATGGACGACGACGTCGGCTTCAACGCCTGATCGGAAAGAGAACTTCAATGAGCACGATGACTGACAAGAAGCGTCCGGCGAAGCGAGACAACGCTGACGGAGACATGGAAGGTGGCGACGAGAAGCGCGGCCGCGGGTTTGTGCGCCGCAAGGTGTGCCGCTTCTGCGCCGACAAGAACGCCAAGGTCGACTACAAAGATCAGTCGACCCTGAAGTACTTCGTGACCGAGCGCGGCAAGATCATTCCCCGCCGCATCTCGGGCAACTGCGCGCTGCACCAGCGTGCGGTGGCCAAGGCCGTGAAGCAGGCGCGCGGCCTCGCCCTCATCCCCTACCTCGTCCTGGCGAGCTGAGAGGAATACGGACCATGAAAGTCATTCTCCGTGAGGACGTGTACAATCTGGGCAAGTCGGGCGAGCTGGTGAGCGTGAAGGAAGGCTACGCGCGCAACTACCTGCTCCCCCGCAACCTCGCGATGCTGGCCAGCACGGCCAACGTTCGCCAGCTCGACCACGAGAAGCAGGTCATCGAGCTGCGCCAGCAGAAGCTGAAGGGCACTGCGCAGGAGCAGGCCAGGAAGCTCGAAGGCGTGAAGGTCGTCATCAAGCGCAAAGTCGGCGCGCAGGACAAGCTGTTCGGCGCCGTGACCGCGCTCGACATCGCCGAAGCGCTTGCCTCTGCGGGTCACAAGCTCGATCGCCGCCTCATCCACCTCCCCGAGCCGATCAAGTCGGTCGGTGTGTTCGAGGTCGAGATGCGGCTGCACCGCGACGTGACGGCGAAGTTGAACGTCCACGTCGAGGGCGAAGCGCAGGCCTGATTCACAGCCGGCTTTGCTATGAGGCCGTGCGCTCGTTCATCGGGCGCACGGCTTTTCTTTTTGGAACTGGGAGTCCACGTGAGCACCCCTGCAACGAATTTCCAGGACGTCTCGGCTGAGCGCGCGGTGCTGGGCTGCGTGCTGATGGACAACGGGGTGCTCGCCAACGTGGCTGAGATCGTCGGCCCCGACGACTTCTTCGTGCCCGCGCACGCCGACATCTTTCGCGCCTTCATCGCCCTCGACACGCGCAGCGAGAAGATCGACCCGCTCACCGTCGCCGAGCAGCTGAAGACCGACGGCAAGCTCGCCAGCGCTGGCGGCCCCGGCTATCTCGCGCAGCTCGATCAGGCCGTGCCGTTCGCGCAGAACGCGGTCGAGTACGCGAAGATCATCAAGAACCAGTCGACGCGCCGCCTGCTCGCGGGCGCCGGTCGGGAGATCCTCGACCTCGCCAGCCAGGAAACGGGCGACGTCGCAGAGCTGCTCGATGAGGCCGAGCGCAAGGTCTTCAACATCGCCCAGAAGCGCCGCACCGGCGATCTGCGCCCCATGTCCGACCTGATGGACGAGGCGCTCGCGCTGCTCGACAAGATGAAGCAGTCAGGCGGCGGCATCACCGGGGTGCCCTCGGGCTTCGTCGATCTCGACAACCAGCTCACCGGCTTCCACGGCGGCGAGCTGATCGTTCTGGCGGCGCGACCGGGCATCGGCAAGACGTCGCTGGCGATGAACTTCGCATTGCACGCCGCGGGCAAGGAGAACCTGGCGGTCGCGGTGTTCAGCCTTGAAATGCCCTCGGTGCAGTTGATCACGCGTCTGCTCGCGACCCACGCCAAGGTCGACATGAAGAAGCTGCGCGGCGGTCGTCTCTCGCCTGCCGACGAAGAGCGCATCAGCGAATCGGCGAACGAGCTCTTCAAGTGCAAGTTCTACGTCGACGACTCGGGTGGTCTGTCGTCATTCGACCTGCGCGCCAAGGCGCGGCGGCTGCACCAGAAGGAAGGGAAGCTGGGGCTGATCGTCATCGACTACCTCCAGCTGATGCACCAGAAGGGAAAGGTCGAGAGCCGCCAGCTCGAGGTCGCCGAGATCTCGCGTGCGCTCAAGCAGCTCGCCAAGGAACTCGACGTGCCGATCATCGCCCTGAGTCAGCTCAACCGAAAGGTCGAGGAACGCAAGGGCGGCAAGCCGATGTTGTCCGACCTCCGTGAGTCGGGCGCCATCGAGCAGGACGCTGACGTGGTGATGTTCATCCACCGTGAAGACGAGAGCGAAGAAGGCGCGCCGCCGCCCGAGCAGCGGTCCACGGTGATCCCCGTGGAACTCATCGTCGCCAAGCAGCGCAACGGCCCCATCGGCTCGGTCGACCTGGTGTTCCTCGCCGAGTTCACTCGCTTCGAGAGCCGGGTGCGCGACTGGCAGCCCGGGGGAAATCCGTGAACGAACGCGAGAAACGCCTCGCGGAAACAGAAGCCCTCAGGGCGCAGGGCGAGCAGGCTGCGCACGAAGCGCAACAGAAAGCCGACGCCGAATCGTTCTCGGACCCTCGATTGCGCGCGTCACTGGGCCGCTTCAGCCTGCCTGCCCGGTGAGTGAGGCTGCTCGGGGTTTCGTGCTCAGGGTCGAGTTCTTTCGCGAGGCGTCGAACTTTCCCCTGGCGCGTTGGTTTCCGACGCTCGCCACGCACGCCCTCGCGAGGGTTCATGTCGGCTTTCCGATCGCACAGGTGACGGTGATTCGGGCGGAGGTGGACGAGTTCCAGGTGCCCAGCGGGGACTGATTCGCCACTGCTTGCGTTGAGACCCGAGGCTGGCCTAGGTGCAACAGCACGATGCGTGTTCCGGCGATCACCGATCCCCAGGCTGTTCCCACGTATGGCCCGAGCCCCCTGCAGCGATGGCTCGAGAAGAGCCTGGTCGAGCCTCGTGATGCGGTGTTCGCGCGTCAGGCGATCAAGAACCTGCTCATCATCGCGCCCCTCCAGATCCTCCTCTACGTGTGGTTCAGCTGGCCGCTCGCGGTGGTGGTGTGGGTCATTCAGATCGGGTGGATGGCGCCACCCTGCATCTTGATGCTCCACAACACGATGCACCGTCCCTTCTTCAAGAACCCGCGATGGTTGAACAAGGCCATCCCCTTCACGATGAGCCTGCTGTTCGGCATCCCCACCGGGTACATGGAACACCACGTCGGCATGCATCACGCCGAGAACAACCTGCGCACCGATCTGTCGAGCACCATGAAGTACCAGCGCGACAGCTTCCTGCACTGGGTGATGTACGTGACGCGCTTCCTCGCGCTGATCCACCTCGAGCTGCCGCAGTACTTCCTCAAGAAGAAGCGCTCGGCGATGGCGTGGCGCCCGCTGAAGATGGAAGCCGCCGTGGCCGCGCTGATGATTGGCCTCTCGTTCGTGAACTGGCAGGCCACCGTCGCGGCGCTGGTGGTGCCATACTTCTTCATGCGCTTCGCGATGATGTGGGGCAACTGGGGTCAGCACGCGTTCATCGACCCGAACCGGCCCGGCGACAGCTTCGTGAACTCGATCACCTGCATCAACAGCGTTTACAACCAGCGCTGCTTCAACGACGGGTACCACATCGGTCACCACATCAAGCAGACCCGCCACTGGACGGAGATGCCCCAGGACTTCCTCGAAAACCAGGAACGGTACGCGAAGGAAGGGTGCATCGTGTTCGAGGGCATCGACTTCTTCATGGTGTCGCTGTTCCTCTTCCTCAAGCGCTACGACTGGCTGGCGAAGCGCTTCGTGCGCATGCCCGGCGACACGCGTACCGACGCCGAGGTGATCGAGTTCTTGAAGGGCCGCACCCGCCGCATCGCCGATGACGTCCCCGAGGGCGTCGTCATGAACGCCTGAGCCTCAGAAGGCCTCGAGTGACGCTCCGCAAGGGTCTCGACTTCAGCAACCGGCTCGTGCTCGTTGTCGACGACGACGAGCCCACGCGCGTGCTGCTCAAAGATCTGTGCGAGAGCTCGAACTTCCGGGTGATCGCCGCGCGCGACGGCGGTGAGGCGACGCAGCTGATCGTCGAGCACAAGCCCGAGCTCGTGTTGCTCGACTTGATGATGCCCGTCAAGGATGGGTTCACGGTGCTCAAGTGGGCGCGTGACGACGAGCGCTTCAAGAACCTGCCGATCATCATCCTCACGGCGATGGGAGAGATGGACGGGAAGATCCGCGGCATGGAACTGGGCGCCGACGACTTCGTCACCAAGCCCTTCAAGCTGATCGAGTTGCAGACCCGCATCAACTCGGCGCTGATGGTGCACGAGTACCGCCGGCGCCTGTACGACGCCGAAGAAGAGCTGGCCCAGTTCCGCGCGGTCGATCCCGTCACGGGAGCGGGTACGTATTCGCAGCTCAAGGCCAGCCTCGACGGCGAGCTGGCGCGATCACGTCGCTACGGCCGCCCCGCCTCGTGCCTGATGGTCGGCTTCGACGACTACGCTGGGCTTCGCTACAAGCTGGGCCGCGAGGGGTGTGACGCCTACGTGACGTGCCTCTTTCAAGGGGTGCTGGGGTGTCTGCGCGCGGCCGATCGCCTGTTCCGTGTCGACAGCGACGAGTTCGTGGTGTTGCTGCCCGAGACCGATCTCCCCGGCGCACGGCTCGTGGGTCAGCGCATTCTGGACGTGATGAAAGGCATCGTCGCGGAGGGGCCGCAGGGGCGGCTCGGTGTCACCACCCGCTGCGGCGGATCCCAGTTCCCTTCGGAGGTCATTCGCACCAGCGAAGACCTGCTGCGCGAGGCCAACAACAGCTATCGCGCTCTCATCGAGAAGAGCGCCACGCTGTTCGGCTGACCGCTCGACTGCGGCTCAACGCTTCTTGCCCCCACCGCGCTCGCGCCAGAGGCGGTCGAGAACTGCACGAGCGTCGAAGCCGCCTGACGTTGCGGGCCCCTGATCCTGCGTCGCAGCCCGCTTCGGCGGCACCTCGTCGTCGTCCTTCTTTTCCCACGGCTGCGGGGGCGGAGGCGGCCGGCGCTTGTCCTCGACGCGGGAGCCCTGCGGCTTCTCGAACTTCTCGAAGCGCCCCTTCTTCGGGCGCTCGAAGCGATCAGGGTTCCCGCCGCGCGGTTCCATGCGGCCGAAGCGTTTGGTGGTGCCGCGGTCTTCGCGCTCGGGGCCCTTGAAGGTGCCTCGCTGGGGCCGCTGCGCGAACCGGTCCTGCTGCGGCTGACCACCGCCGCGCGGCTTCTCGGCCCCCTTCGCCTGCGGAGGGCCGAAGCGACCGCCGCGGTCCTGCGAGCGATACGGTCGCTCGCTACGCCCCTGCTGTGGGCGACGGTTGCGATCGGCCCCACCGCCGCCTTGGGCGAACGAGCGACGCTGAGGCGCGCGCTCTTCGACTTCCTGCGCTTCGACCTCTTCGCCCTGCAGCTCGGTCACCTGGTAGTCGATCTGCTTCCGGTCCATGTTGACCGCGAGGATGATCACCCTGCACTTCGCGCCGACCTTCACCACGAGCCCGTTGCCGAACGTGATCCGGTACGTGGCCTGGTCGAACTCGAAGTCGGGATACAGGGTCTCGCCCCGCACGAAGCCCTCGACCCAGAGCTCGTCGAGCTGCACGTAGAAGCCGTTCTCGGTGAGGCCCGCGATGGTGCCGGGGTGTTCTTCGCCCAGCCGGTCTTTGACGAGCAGACAGGCGTAGAGCTGGTTCACCTCGCGCTCGACCTGCATCGCGGCGCGCTCGCGCTCGGAGCACTGCACCGAAAGCGCCTCGAGCCGCGCCTCTTCTTCGTCGAGCTGGTCTTGCGAGAGGCGCTTCTTGCCGCGCTTCCACAGATCCTTGAGCAGCCGGTGCACCAGCAGGTCGGGGAAGCGGCGAATGGGCGAGGTGAAGTGGAGGTAGTCTTCCGCGCCGAGGCCATAGTGGCCCGTGTTCTGCGACGAATAGACGGCCTGCATCATGGCGCGCAGCCCCAGCTGGTTGAGCGCCCGCTGTTCGGGGTGCCCCTCGAGCTGCTTGAGCACCTCGTTGAACGACTTCGAGTTGAACTCACCGGGCCGCGGCGAGATGCCGTACGCGCCGAGCAGCGTGAGGAACATCTCGAGCCGGTCTTCGTCGGGCGGCCCGTGGTAGCGGTTCACCGTGGGGCGTTCCTGCTCGCGGAAGAAGCGCGCCACCGCTTCGTTGGCGGCGAGCATGCATTCTTCGACCAGTCGGTGGCTTTCCCAGCGTTCACGGCGCACGAGGCGCTCGGGAAGACCGTCTTCTTTCAGCTCGACGCGCTGCTCGGGCAGATCGAAGTCGATCGCGCCGCGCTCGAGTCTCATCGCGGTGAGGGTCTTCGCGAGCGTGTGCAACCGCACGAAGTGGTGCTCGAGCTCGCTGCGCCCGGTCACCTGCTTGCCGTGCAGCACGTCGTGCACCTCGGTGTACGTGCACCGAGCCGCGCTGCGCATGACGCCCGGGTAGATCTCTGATTCGAGGGTCTCGCCGCGCTTGTCGATGACCATGTCGGCCACCATGCAGAGGCGATCGACGTCGGGTTTGAGCGAGCAGATGCCGTTCGAGAGGCGCTCCGGGAGCATGGGGAGCACGCGCCCCGGCAGGTACACCGAGGTCGCGCGCCGCAGACCCTCTTCGTTGAGCGCGGTGCCTTCTTGCACGTAGTGAGACACGTCGGCGATCGCGACCACGAGCCGCCAACCGCGCGGGTGATCTTCGCAGTACACCGCGTCGTCGAAGTCGCGCGCGTCTTCGCCGTCGATGGTCATCAGCGGCATCGAGCGCAGATCGCGCCGCTTCTCGCCCTTCGCTTCCTTCTCGCTGACCTCGAGCGGAATGGCGTCGGCCTCGTCCATCACCTCGGGCGGGAACTCGTCCTGGAAGCCCTTGCTGAAGGCGACCGAGAGCACCTCGACCGAATGATCGGCCGTCGAGCCGAGCGAGCCCGCGACTTCCCCCGTCAGCCCCTGCCCCGTCTGCATCAGCGCGCCGCCGACGCCCAGCCGCACCTTGACCGCATCACCGGGTCGCGCGAGCTGCGTCTTCGGCACCCGAATGTCGCCCAGCTCGACCTCGCGCGGCGTCACCCAGGCGCCGCGGGCGCCCTCATGGTACGAGCCGACCACGAGCTGCCGGGTGCGCGACTTCACGTCGACGATGCGACCCATGGTGCGGCCATCGCGGCCCGGGAGCACCTCGACGACGACCTGGTCGTGGTCGAGCGCCTTGCGCGCTTCATCGGGGGGAATGAAAAGGTCTTCCGACACCTGGCCGACGATGGGCTTCACGAAGGCAAAGCCGTCGCGGTGGTGGTGGATGATGCCAATCACGGTCTCACCGCGGGTCGACCGAGTGCGCGGAGGCCCCTTCTGCGGCGGCGCTTCGGCCTGAGGCGCGCGTCGAGTCGGTGGACGGCTGGTGCCCCGCGCCGGCTCACGGGTGAAGCGACGGCTCGCCTCGACCTCACGTCCAGGAGCGCTGCGCTCTTCGCGACGGGTCGGCTGCTTGCCGGGTTTGCCTTGCCAGGCCGGGCCAGACTTCTGTTTCGGCTTGGGAGCGTCCGCGGGGCGGAACCGCTTGCCGTCGCGGAGAAGGCTTCCGTTCTTCACCAGTTCGCGCAAGACGCGCTTGAGGTCGGTCTGCACGCCCGGGTTCAGGCCGCCGGCTGAGAGCAGTTCCTTGATGCCGACGGGACGCCCGGCGGTCTGCACGAGCTGGAGGATGTGTTGTGAATCAATTGCCACGTTGAAGGAGATCCTTTTCGGAAAAATGAAAACGGGCCAGGCGCCCCGCGAGTCGCGAGGACATCTGGCCCGGCTGATCGCGACGACGCGACCATGAGGGTTGAACTGACGTCGGCGGAAAGTGGCCGGTCAGAATCAGAAGTACCAGGTGGCGCCGACCCCGGGCGTCACCGTGAAGATCCCGATCGCGATGCCGGAGCCGAAGATCACCATCGGTACGGCCAGCATCAGGCGGCCGTTGATCGAGAACGAGGGGCTGAAGAAGTACTCAGCCCCGACGCCGGTCTGTGCGCCGAACCCGATGTTCACGGCGTTCGACCCTGCGAGGTTGAAGTTCGCCGCAAAGTGGAAGAACGGCCGCAGCGCGTCGCTCGGGTTGCGGAACATCAGGTCGAAGCCAAGGCTGGCACCGAGGGCGAAGAACACACCGCTGCCGACGATGCCCATGCCGAAGCCGAGGTCGAAGAGCAGCTTGAACGAGTCGGTCGCGAAGTACGAGACGCCGACCGTCGGCGCCGCGACGCCGGTGGCCGCTGAACCTGCACCGGTGGGGATGCCCGTCGAGCCGCTCGCACCGAAGCCGGCGCGAACGCCGAAATCGCCACCCGAGGCCGAGACCTTCGTGCCGTCGAACTTCGGCGTCTCACCCAGCCGCGCCTGTTTTTTCTGAGGGGGCGGCGTGGTCGCGTTGGGATCGGTCGCGGTGGTGTTGGTGTTCTGCTGGTTCGCGGTCGAGGTGGGGCCGACGGGCGTGATCTCGGTGCCGATTTCCTGAGCAAAGGCGAACGAACCGACCAGGGCTGCGACGACGAAGACGATTCGCTTCACGACACGACCTCGGTAGGCGCCTTCACGTTGGCGATCACCTTGAAGGTGCGCGCGACCTGCATGGGGTTGTGCACCTTGCCAAGGAAGAACTCGATTTCCTGCACGCCGGGGTTGCGGGGCGTGAAGAAGAACTCGCGCATCGGCGAGCCTGACGACTGGTGCTCGACGCCCACCTCGCGCAGGCTCACGCGCTTGGCCGTCTGCGGCTCGATCGCCCAGACGTGGCCCTGCTTTTCGCTGAGCTTCACGGTGAGGCCGTTGTTGAGCTTCACCTCGACTTCCTTCGTGGCGCCCTGGCCCGACGCCTCGACCTCGACCACCTCGATGGTGTCGCGCGAGACGGGCGGGTACTCGGGGGCGCGAGGCTCACAGTTCTCGCACTCGATGCGACCGCCCCAGCCGGTGAGCTTCTCGACCACGCCGTCGGCGACGACGATCTCACCGATGAACTTCTTGAGGCCCTTCACGGCCTTGCCTTCGAGGGTGAAGGCGACCTGCTGGCGGGTGCCGGGGTTGGACACCACGAGGTAGTACTCGTCTGCGTTCATCTCGAGCCGACCGCGCAGCGTGGCGAAGCCCTTCACGCCGACCGACATGCCGGGGTTGGCGATGGTGGTGACTTCGCCGGGAGAGAGCAGGCGCAGCTTCACCGTCTCGACCTCTTCGACGACGGGCGCGACGACCTCGGCCTCGAGCTTCTTCGGGTGCGACTTCTTGCGCACGTCGATCGAGCCGCCGTAGTTGTGGAAGCGCTTGATGAGGCCCGACACCGACAGCTTGTGATCGGCGTACGCGGGCAGCACCTCTTGCTCAGGCCCCTGCAGGAGGAACCACAGCTCGCGCTTGTCGCGGCCGATGACTTCCAGGTACGGGAAGCCCTGGTACAGCACGAGCTTGCCCTTCATCGAGCCCTCGCCGAGGACGCCACGTTCTCCGACGGTAAGCGCCTGTTCCATCTCGCGCTTGGTCAGCAGCCCGGCCTCGGGCGGCAGCTTGGTGTCGCGCGGCAGCGGCTTGTCCGGGAGAGGCCCGAGCCAGCCATCGGCGCGCCGGGGCACGCTGATCGACGGAGCGGGAATCGCCTTGCCAGCCTTCTTGTCTCCCTTGGCAGCAGGGGCCTTCGCTTCCTTCGCGGGCTTGGCGGCATTCACCTGCTTTGCCACTGGTTTCGTGACCTTAGCGGCCTTCGCAGCGGGCTTTTTCAACTTGGCTGCCACGCGCTTCGGAGCAGACTTCTTTGCAGGCTTCGCCGCCTTCTTCTTCTGGGCCAACGCCGTCTCCTTGGACTGGGGTGAGCCCGCCTACCCGACTTTGGGTTCAATCGTCAAGCCAAATCCCTGCAATTCCTATTGGTTTTCGGAAGTGAAAGAAAGCAACGGCATGGCACTGATCTCGGTCGATGAAGCACTGGCGAAGATCCTGACGCAGGTGGTTCCCCTCGAAGGGGTGCCCGTCGAGATCGAACGGGCCATCGGCCGGGTGGCGTCGAGGGACGTGATGGGTCAGCGAACCCTGCCACCGTGGAACAACTCAGCGATGGATGGGTACGCCGTGCGGTGCACGGAGATCACGGTCGGCACGGCGCTGCCGGTGAGTCAGAAGATCTTCGCTGGCGATCGACCTGGTGCCCTGACGCCGGGAACGTGTGCGCGGATCATGACGGGGGCTCCGCTGCCCGAGGGCGCCGATGCGGTGGTGATGCAGGAGAAGACGGCCGCACATGGAGAGCTGGTTCGCTTCGACGAGGCGCCACGGTCTGGCGCGAACGTGCGCAGACGAGGGGAGGATCTCGAGGCCGGCGCGAGGCTGTTCTCGAGTGGTCGGACGCTCAGCCTGGCCGACGCAGGCGCGTTGTGGGGTCAGGGGCTGACGTCAGTCGAGGTGCATCGCGCGCCGTCGGTGGCCATTGCCAGCAGCGGGGACGAGCTCGCCAACGTGGGCTCGACCGACCTCGAGAAGATCATCGATTCCAACACCCCGGTGATCTCGGCGGCCGTCACACGACTGGGCGCGACGTCAGTCCTCCTTGGTCGCGCGCTCGACACCCTCGAGAGTCAGCGCGCCCTCTTCGAGCAGGGCCTCGGCCACGACGTGTTGATCACCATCGCGGGTGCGTCAGTCGGGGAAAAGGACTTCACCCGAGCGGCACTGACCTCGTTGGGCGTGGAGATCGACTTCTGGAAGGTCGCCATGAAGCCCGGCAAGCCGCTGGCCTTTGGGCGCAAGGGCCGAACGCTCGTCTTCGGGCTGCCCGGCAACCCCGTCTCAGCGATGGTCACCTTCGAGCTCTTCGTGCGGCCCGCACTGCGCCGGTTGTTGGGACTGCCCCACTCGCCCGCTGTCGCCACTGCGAAGCTGGCCGCCCCAGTCACCAAACCGGCGGGACTGAGGCACTTCGTTCGTGCGTTTGTTGAAGAACGCGAAGGGGCGGCGTGGGCCGTTCCACTCAACTCGCAATCGTCTGGCTCGCTCAGCTCAGCAGCTGGGGCGAGTTGCCTCATCGACCTCGGAGAAGCCGTCACGCACGTCGAGAAAGGCAATGAAATCAGGGTTCTGCTTCTGCCTTGGATTTAGGCGCAACCTTTGTTCAAGGTTGGCATCTTTCTGGGCGTTACTTTTACGGGGTCGGTTGACGACCCCGTGGCTGACCACGCATAAGCAGGGGCTTCGCCCCGAGGGACCAGATGAACACCCAACTGCTTCCGTCGCGCAAGCTGACACATCACCTCGAGCGTTTCTCGGAATCGGACCTCCCGACGCACCGTGGCCTCTTTCGCATCGTGGTGTTCCGCGATCGCCGAGACGGCAAAGAGCACGTCGCGATGGTTCGCGGCGATGTGCGTGACGTGGAGGGGGTGCCGGTGCGCATCCATTCCGAGTGCCTGACGAGCGAGATCTTCGGCAGCTTGCGCTGCGACTGCCGCGCACAGCTGGACCGGGCGCTTGACTTCATGGCGCAGCAGGGCACGGGCGTGATGCTGTACCTGCGCCAGGAAGGCCGCGGCATCGGGCTGGGCAACAAGATCAAGGCGTACGCCCTGCAGCAAGAACAGGGGCTCGACACCGTCGAAGCGAACCTGAAGCTCGGCTTCCCCGATGACCTCCGCCGCTACGACGTCGCGGGCGAGATGTTGCGAAGCCTCGGCGTGAAGAGCGTCGATTTGATCACCAACAACCCGCTGAAGATCGCCGGGCTGGTCGACGAGGGTGTGCCCGTGCGCCGGAGAATTCCGTCGCGCACGCTGACCAACCCGCTTAACGTCGACTACCTGAAGACGAAGCGGGATCGCTCTGGACACCTGATTGAGTTCCTCGACGAGGAAGGTTCGGAAGCACAGACGGGCTGAGGCGGCTGGCCTGTCGGTGAAGTTCTGGGGCGTGAGGGGCTCCATTCCTTCCCCCGGACCCGAAACGGCGCGTTACGGCGGCAACACCCCGTGTATCGAGATTCGCGCGGGTGACGAGCGCTTCATCTTCGATCTCGGCACGGGGGTTCGCGAGCTGGGAGCGGCCTCGACCGGCCCCATCGACGCGCACATCTTCATCTCGCACTACCACTACGATCACCTGCAGGGCCTGCCGTTCTTCACGCCCATCTTCGACCCGCGAAACAAGTTCACCATTCGCGGGCCGACCCGCAACGGTCGCTCGGTGAAAGACGTGGTGTCGGGCCACATGCAGCAGCCCTTCTTCCCGGTCACGGCTGAAATGGTGTTCCGCGCGCAGCTCGAGTACCAGGGCTTCGAGGCGGGCGATCGGTTGAAGCTCAACGGCGTGACGGTGAGCGCGATCGAAGCCAACCACCCGGGCGGCAACCTCGCCTACCGCGTCGACTACAAGAACAAGAGCATCGTCTACGCGACTGATACCGAGCACGGCAGCGAGCGCGATGCGCAGTTGATCGACTTCAGCCGCGGGGCGGACCTGATCATCTACGACGCGATGTACACCGAGGAAGAATACCTCGGGCGCATCGGCGGGCCGAAGATCGGCTGGGGGCACTCCACGTGGCAGAACGCGGTGAAGGTCGCGGCCGCGGCGAAGGTGGGCACGCTGGTGATGTTCCACCACGACCCGACGCGCACCGACGATGCGCTCGACGATCTGGTGAAGCTCGTGAAGAAGCACCGCAAGGCGACCATCGCTGCGAAAGAAGGCCTGCAGATCAAGCTGTGAGCTGAATGGCGCGGGCGAGGCCAGCGTGCGGCACGCGGCGTTGCGCTTCGTCGGCCGCCACCCACTCGAACGCGTCGTGCTCGTGGGGGTCGAGCGTCACCGCCACAGGCTGGGAGACGCGTGCCACGAACGCCGTCTCGATGCAGACCAGCGGGGCCACGCCCTCCCCTGCGCCCAGCGCGAAGGCGTGCTCGTACCCGAGGGCGTGAACGTCGAGCTTCAGCCCGGTCTCTTCGAACGACTCGCGTCGTGCGGCGTCGGTGGCCGACTCACCCGCTTCCTGCTTCCCCGTGACGGGCTGCCAGAAGCCACCGCGCGCTGCAGTGCGCTTGAGCAGCAAGACCTGCCCGCGATCGTCGCGCAGCGTCACCGAGACGGTGCGCTTCGGCGCCGGAGGCAGCTGGGGATCGAGCTCGAACACCTCCCGCGCGTGGTGAACGATGCGCGCCTCGACCTCGGCCAGCGCGAGCCGGCGACCCGTCTCTTCGGCGATCGACGTCACGCCCGCCTCGCGAATGCCGCAGGGCACGATCAACTCGAAGTGCGAGAGCTCAGGCGCGACGTTCAGCGCGAAGCCGTGCTTGGTGTACCAACGGCTCAAGTGCACCCCGAGCGCCGCGATCTTTCCTGGGCCACCGCGCTTGCTCTCGGCGACCCACACGCCCGGCCATGGCTCGATGCGCGTCGCGGTGATGCCGAAGTCGGCGACGGTGCGAATCATCAGCTCTTCGATCGAGCGCACGTACTTTCGCACGTCCTGCTTGCCGGGGCCGAGGTGGAGGAGCGGGTAGCCGACGATCTGCCCGGGCCCGTGGTACGTGACGTCTCCGCCGCGATCGGTGTCGAAGGTCTCGACGCCCAGCGCCTCGAGCTGCGACTTCGGCGCGATGATGTTGGTGGCGTGCGCACCGCGCCCGAGGGTCAGCACCGGCGGGTGCTCGAGCAGCAACAGGCTGTCGGGCACGAGGTTCTGCTTCCGCGCGTCCTGGAACTGGCGCTGCAACTCGAGGCCGTCGGCGTATTCGACGCGGCCCAGCTGGTGGACGTGGAGAGTGCTCACGCCCGATAGGTACCCGGCGGGATGCGACCGAGCAACGTCACCAGCTCGTGTGCGCCCGTCTTTGCGCGCAGGGCGATCGCGACCAGCTGGCTCAGCACCGCGTCTGGCAGCACCAGCTGGCGTGCAAGCGCGAGGTGTCTCGCGAGCGCCGTGAGGTCGGCCTCGAGGGGCTCTTCGAAGGGGTGCACCGCGTCGATGCGGCTCGCGAGTTCCTTCGGCAGGTGCGGCAGTGACGCGATCAACGTCGCCGTGTCGTGAATCGGCTCGGGCCCGTGTTCACCTTCGAGCACCAGGCTCGGCGCGGGAATGGGCGCCGTGACGACGAGCGAGGCGGCCCGCGTCGGCGCTTCCAGCCACTCGAGCAGCTCGCGCGCGTTGAGTGTGGTGCTGACGTCGTGGGTGCGGTGATCGGCGTGGGCGACGCTGGCGAGGAAGGTCGATTTGCCAGTGCCGGTGGGGCCGATGACGAGCGAGAGCCGACTCCGGTGGCGCAGGAAACGCTCGCGGGCGCGCCGTTGCGACGGCAGCTCGTGCGTCAACGAGGTGAGCTCGACGGTGCGAGGCGCAGACCGGCGCTCCGCCCCGCCGCTGCGAAGAGAAAACGAGAGCTCGGTGCAGCCCGCACAGATGTACGCGCCGGCAGGCCCCGCAACGAGCTCGCCGATCTCGCTTTGGGGGCGGCAACAGAAGGAGCACCACGCATCGAGCGACGGGTCGGCGAGCTGAGCGGTGCGCTGCTCGACCAGCACCTTCCCTGCTTCAGCAGCGAAGTCATCGCCGAACCCGAAGACGTCTTCGGTCACCGGCGCCGGGGGATCGTCGCCTTCCTCTTCGATGCCCTCGACCCTGCGGGCCTGGCGCAGCATCTGGGCGGCGCGGCGGAGTTGCTGGCGATCGCGGTACCAGGTGGCTGCCTTGCGAAGAAAGTCGGCGGCTTCGACCTTGTCGCCCTTCGTCTCGGATTCCTGGGCACGCGCGAGCAGGTTTCGAATCTCGGACATCTCAGGCAAGTTATCTCAGCTGTTCGGTCAGTCGCCTTGTATGCGCTGCGTCACCACGGCATGACCCCCGCCACTGTGTCAGGCCCGAGCCGCTTCGCTCAGCTCACGGAGGGGATCCCCAGACCATTCTGGGCCCTGCTGATGGGCACCTTCGTGACCAAGGCCGGCGCGTTCATCATGCCGCTGCTGTTCGTGTACCTGACGCAGGTGCGCAAACTCGACCTGCCCGTTGCGGGCGCGGTCACCTCGCTCTACGGCCTGGGCTCCCTGATCGGCAGCCTCCTGGGGGGCGTCATGGCCGACCGACTGGGCCGGCGCTTCACGATGCTGTCCTCCCTGGTGGTGGGCGCGGCCTTTCTGCTGTTGATCGCCGTGGCCGACACCCTTTGGGCGCTCTGCCTCGCGACGTTGTTCACCGGGCTCACCGCCGACGCATACCGGCCGGCCAGTCAGGCGCTCGCGGCCGACATCGTGCCGGAGCGACACCGCATGAAGGCGTTCGGCATGCAGTACTGGGCGATCAACTTCGGCTTCGCGATCGCGAGCGTGGTCGGCGGCTACATGGCTCGGCGAAACTTCGGGGTGCTCTTCGCGGCCGATGCGGCCACCACGCTGGTGCTGGCCTTCATCGTGTGGAGGGCGATTCCCGAAAGTCGACCTGCCCCCGTGCCCGGCACCGATCGCGGCACCCTGCTGACGCCCTTCGTCGACGCGCGCTACGCGCCCTTCCTGTTTCTGAACTTCCTCGTCGCGCTGCTCTTCTTTCAGCACCTGTCTGCGCTGCCCGACGACATGAAGAGCAAGGGGCTCACCACCGAGGAGTTCGGCTGGGCGATGGCCACCAACGGCCTCTTCATCGTGCTCCTGCAGCCGCTGGCCGTGAAGTGGGCCGAGCGCTTCACGCAGGCGCGGGTGCTGGCGGTGGCGGCCCTGCTGACGGGGCTGGGCTTCGGCCTCACCGCGTTTGCGACCTCGTTGCCGCTCTACGTGCTGTCGGTGGCGGTGTGGACGCTGGGCGAGATCCTCTTTGCGCCGGTCAACGCGGCGATCGTCGCGCACCTGTCGCCCACGCATCTGCGCGGTCGCTACCAGGGTGCGTTCACCATCACGTGGAGCACCGCGGCGATGACGGCGCCGCTCGCGAGCAGCAACCTCATCCCCCTCATCGGGCACCGCGCGCTGTGGCTTGGCTGCGCGTTGATTGGGGCGTTCGTCGCTGGGGTGCACCTGACGCACACCGCGCGAAGCCTGCCGAAAGAGGTCGTGACGGAGTAAGACGATGGCGTGCTCAACGCCGCCGCCGTCGCCCTCGCGCTGTCGCTCGCCCAGGATTCGGAGCCTGCCGCGGCTCCGGCCACCGCCCCGGCTGCGGCCCCGGCCGATCCCGGGGCCGCAGCGCCAGCGGCGCCAGCCGCGCCGGCTCGCCCCAAAGGCGCCGATGAGGTCGCCCGCGCGCTTCAGCGCATCGGCACGTTGAGCCCTGCCGATCGGGCCGCAGCGCTCGATGCCCTGATGAAGCAATTCGGTCAGGTCGACACCAACCCGGTGTTGCCGACCAACGACATCGATCTCGACAAGTACCTCTCGTTGGCGGTGCCGCAGCAGGTCGAGGTCGTCGCGCGCGCGTTCTTCAACGATCTCGTGGCCGGCGACACCAACCGGCTCGTGCTCCGTTCCGGGTATCCATTCTTCATGGAGACCAAGCGCATCGACCGGCCGGAAGATCTGCGCGCCGCGTGGGGGCGCTCGTTGCGCAGCCGCCGCACCGATCTCCTCAAGGTCTACTCAGTCGAGCCCCTGCTGCCGGCCGACATGGAAAAGAAGTACGGGAAGCCGCCGCAACGTCTGAGTGCGTGGCCGACCAAGTCGCCCAACATGTACTTCGCGGTGGGCAACCTCTCGGGTCACGCGACGATCGTGATGCTGCGTCAGGCGGGTGCTGCGTGGCAGGTCGTCGGCTTTCACGACTGACGCACTGCACATGAAAACGGGCCGAACCCATTACGAGGTTCAGCCCGCGGTGCGACTCCACGAGGGACGAAGCGGTTACTTCTTCGGCTTCTTCGACGGGTCGATCTCTTCTTCGGGGCGAACGGATTCCTGCGCGCCCTTCCAGCCTTCGCCCGCGCCCAGCTTCCACGCGGCAGGCACTTCACCCTTCCACGGGAAGGCGACGTTGATGTCGCCGCCGGTCGGGGCGCGAGCGGTGATGCTCCACTCGATCTCGACGGTCTTCGTCTCGGCGGGCAGTTTGTCGATGTCGTAGTGACCGATCACGACCCCGGGCGGGAAGAACTTCACGAAGCGATCGGGCCAGTCGACGCGCGAGTCGGGGCCACCCTCACCGGGGATCTCGGCGATCAGCTTCCCCTTCTCGTCGTAGAGCTTCCAGTTGAAGCGAAAGGACGCGTTGACCGTGACACGGGTGATGCCCTTGTCATCGGTGCGGGTGTCGCGCGGCAGGCCCCACGCCACGACCGGCATGTGGATCTTGTCGTCGGGACCCACGCGAATGGTGTCGGCGCTGACGATGTCGAGGCGGATGCCCTTGTCGGTCGCCGTCCACCAGGGGGTGTAGTCGTCCTGCTTCTTGAACGAGTCGAAGACCTTGCGGGTGTACGCGTAGACGGCCTTCTTCTCTTCCGTCTTGCCGCCGTCATCGTCCCTCTTCGACTTGTTGGCGCGATCTTCGAGTTCCTTCAGGTAGTCATCGAAGTCGCGGTTGCCGCCGTGCTTGTTGAGGTGCGCGGTGACTTCCTTGAAATACCAGGCGAGGAAGGTGTGGTTCTCGTCGATGTACGCCTTCTGGTCGGGGATGTTGCGGACCCACGCTGCCCGCTCGAGATACTCGGCGCGCAGCTTCAGCGCGGAGACCTCGCGGGCGTTTTCCGCCATCTTGTCGTCCCACTTGCGCATCGCGAAGACGATGCCGGCACACACGCCAATGACTGCAACGATGATCCCGAAATATCGCTTCATGCGCTCCTCGAAGAAGGGTTGGGGTTTCTAGGCACGTTCAGCGCGCAAGTCACTTCTTCCCGAGCGCGGCCTGCACCGGCTTGATGGCCTCGGTGCCCAGCTCTTTGCCGCTCAGGTTCTCGGTCACGATCAACTGCTGCAGTTGGGAGATGCGCTCGCTGTTCGCGGGGTGCGTCGAGAGAAAGGTGAGAAGGCCGGTGTCGCCATTCTTCGCCTTGAGCTTCTCGAAGAAGGTGCCGAGCGCTTTGGGGTCGTAGCCCGCACCCGACGCGTAGCGCGCACCGTACTGATCGCTCTCGAGCTCCATGTCGCGGCCGTAGGCGAGCTGTGCGCCCTTCCCTGCGAGCTGTGCGGTGATCTTCGCGACGTCTTCGGCGTCCTTGCCGAGCGCCATGTTGATCACCGTCTGCAACCCGTACGAGGCGACCAGCTGGCGCGCCGAGTGCCGACCGACGACGTGACCGATCTCGTGACCGAGAACGCCGACCAGCTCGGCCTCGCTGTCAGAGGCGAGAATGAGGCCGGTGTAGATGTAGATGCGACCACCGGGCGTCGCGAAGGCGTTCACGGTGTTGGGGTCGTCGATGACGAACCACTTCCACTCGATCTTCCGCTCGTTGTTCGCCTGGGCGATCAGCTTGCGGGCGAGCGACTCGACGTAGAGTTCGACGGTCGGGTTCTCGAGGAACTTCGTGTTCTCTTTCTTCAGCTGCTCATGCACCTGCAGCCCGAGCTGGAATTCCTGGTCGTCGGAGATCAGCGCCTGCGCGATCAGCTTTTCGGAGTCACGGCGCTCGGCGGCCGTACAGCCCACCAGACTGAACATCACCATCCCTGCAACGAGTCGATTCATGGCGCGGCTCATACCGGAACCTGCTGTTTCCGCTCATGAATTCAGTCTTTCTGTTTTTCCGGGCCGCCGTGTCCATCTCTTCGAAACCGAACGGATGACGTTCTGATTGAGTGCCCTGACCGTGAGACCTGCGCTCCACATCGTCGAAGGTGGCAAGCAGACGGGCCGGGTATGGCTGGAGACGCTCTACGTGAAATACGGCGGTGCGGTGTACGGCCGCTGCCGCTTTCTCCTGAAAGACAACACGCTCGCTGAGGATGCGATGCAGGATGTGTTTGCGAAGGCGATGGTGAACGAGGCGGGGTTTCGCGCCGAGGCCTCCCCGCTGACGTGGCTGATGAAGATCTCCACACACCACTGTCTCAACGTGATCCGCAGCGCGGGCGCGGCGTGGCGTGACGAGTACGCGGCCATTCAGCTGGTGCGCGGTGAGGCGCAAGGGGGCTCCGCGTCGTACGAGGCGCGAGACCTGGTTCGAAAGAGCCTCGCCCGCTTCGATCTCGAGACCCAGCAGGCGGTCGTTCACTACTGGGTCGATGACATGAACCTCGACGACGTCGCGAAGCTGCTCGAGCGCTCGGTTCCGACGATCCGCAAGAGGCTCCGCGCTTTCGCAGAGGCCACGGGTCAGGCCATGGGCGCAGCATTGGAAGAAGGAGGTACCCTGTGAGCCACCCGGGTGAACTCACGATGCGGAGGTATCTCGCCGACGAGGCGCTCGACGCGGTGGTGCTCACGCACCTGAAGGACTGTGGCGAGTGCGACGGTCGCCTCAGGGCGCTGCGCGACGAGCAGGCGGCGTTCGAGCAACAGATCCCCTTCGAGCGGTTCGCGGCAGGCGTCGAGAAGGCCATGCGCGTTCAGCAGCGCACGCCAGTGACCCGCAAGTCGAACAACCTGAACATCGGGCTCGCGCTGGCGGCGACGGTGCTGATGCTTCTGGGAGTCCAGCTCGCGTTGCAGTCCAAACCGACGTCTCGCGTGAAGGGCGGCGAGGAGACGGTGGAGTTCGTCATCGCGGGGGCCAGCGGCCAGCGCACGGCGGCGCCGGTCGAGACGCTCGCGCCCGGTGAGCGTGTGCGCGTGGGGGTCGCGGGGCATCGGTACGCGGCCGCAGTCAGCATCGATGAGCGGGGCGAGGTGTCGACCATCTATTCCGAAGCGCTGGAAGGCCCGGGCCGGGTGTGGCTCCCCGACTCGTTCGAGTTCACGGGGAGCGGGAAGGAACTGGTGGTCGTCGTGGTGAGCGATGAGGCGATCGACACGCAGCGGCTGGGCACCCAACTGGCCGAGCGGTTCAAGGCGGGTGGCGACCTCGCTCAACTTGGAACACTCGACGTGAACGGAGTTCAGGTACACCGAACGTTCATCAAGCCGTGAGACTTCGACCACCAGACTCCCTTTCCCTGCGCATGCGGGGAGAGGCCGGGGGTGAGGGGCTGCTGCTCCTCGTCGCGGCGTTGGTGTCTGGCCTGGCGATGGCGCAATCGGGCCCGCCTCACCGCTTCGGGCTCTTCGTCGGTCAGAACGAAGGCGGCGAGGGCACGAAGACGCTTCTCTACGCGGGTGACGACGCCCGCCGACTGCACGAGATCTTCACGCGCCTCGGCGGCGTGAAGAGCGAAGACGCGATGCTGCTGCTCGACCAGAAAGCGGACGACGTGAACACCGCCTTGAGCGAGCTCGAGCGGCGCATTCGCGACGCGAGGGCCCGCGGAGAGACCACCACCCTGCTCTTCTATTACTCAGGCCACGCCAAAGACGGCTCGCTGCGGCTGGCTGACACGAAGCTCCCGCTCGAGTCGCTGAAGGCGCGGCTGACCGGTGGCCCCGCAGACATACGTGTGGCTTTCCTCGACGCGTGCCGGTCGGGGGCGGTGACGCGCACCAAGGGCGTGCGGCGCGCCCCGGCCTTCGAGGTCGAGACCGACGCCACCCGGCAGGCGAAGGGGCTCGTGATCCTGACCTCGTCGGCGAGCGACGAAGACTCTCAGGAATCTGACGTGATCGGCGCGAGCTACTTCTCGTACCACCTCGCGACCGGGCTCCTCGGCAGCGCTGATTCGCAAGGTGATGGCCGCGTGACGCTCAACGAGGCCTACGCGTGGGCCTACGAGCGCACGGTGGCCAGCACCGCCGACAGCGCGGCAGGCCCTCAGCACCCGACCTTCAGCTTCGATCTCGCCGGCAATGGAGACCTCGTGCTCACCGACGTGGCCGATCGCCGCGAGGGCATGCGCATTCCCGCCAGCGCGCCGCAGGGGGCCTACTTCGTGATCGACACCCGCGGCGTGGTCGTCGCCGAGACGGTGAAGGCCGAGAACGACCGGCTCATCGCGCTGGCGCCCGGCACCTACACCGTGAAGCGCCGGCTGCCCGATCGCCTGCGCATCGGCACCATCGAGGTCACGCCTGGCGTGGTCACCACGATGGACGAGAACCTCTTCAAGAACGCGAAGTTCTCCGACGATCCCGTGAAGGGCACGGGCATCAGCGCCACCTGGGCGCGGCACTGGAGCGTCTCGATCTCCGGCCACTACCAGGCGGTGTTCGATCGCCCGGCGAACGCGGGGGGCTACTTCCCCTCGGCCCCGCTGCTCGGCGCAGAAGTGACGCTCCACAACGTTTTCGCCCGCGGCTTCGCGCTGGCCGTTGATGGCGGCTACGGATGGATCACTTCGTCGGTGAGCGCTCCACTGATCGGCACGCAGTCGTACGACTATTCGCTCATCACCTTCGGCGCGGCGCTCTTCTACGAGTGGAACCAGGAGGGCCGCTGGATCCCATTCGGCGGCCTGCACTTGAGCTTCAACCTGATGAACCGCACGTTCGCCGACCCCGGCCTCGCGCAGCAGACCTATTCCGTGTTCACGCCGGGCGCGCTCGGTGGGCTCAAGGTGCGGCTCTCGAAGAGCATCTCAATTGTGGCGCGCGCACGGCTGCACTACCTCCTCTACAACGTCGACGAGACGCGAAGCCTGGGGAGCGCCGATTTCGGCTTGTTGCTCGACTACGAATTCAGGGACTGACCATGCGCGCACTCACGGTGACATTGGTGGTGGTGGCCACGGGCTGTGGTGGAAACTGGTCGAACGGCGATCTCGTGTTCGCCAATGCGCTGCCACGCACGGAAGATCTCCGTTCCACCCTGCCCTCGTCTTCGACCGCACAGCCGCTCGAGGGCGTCTCGACCCGGCGCGATGGTTTGATGGTCGGTGACCCTTCGAATGCCTGGGCGCTTACCCGCGCGGCCTCGAGCGACTACAACGGCATTCTCGTCGCGCTGCTGGGCATCCTCGACCAGGCGCGTCGCGCCCCTCCGACGGAACGGACTCCGACCTCACGCACCTGGGGCCCGTTCGCCGACAGCAACAACGCGGGTCGTGAACTGCGCGTGGTGATCTCACAAACCGACGACACGGGTCGCAGCTTTAGCTGGCAGGTCGAGTCGCGACCCTTCAACGGTGAGTGGTTGCAGGTCATCACCGGCAACTTCCTCACGAACGGTGAGACGACGGTGCGCAAGGGCCAGGGCGCGATTCAGGTGCCGGTGAAGGACTTCCGCGACGTCATCAAGACCGACGCGAACATTGCGCAGCTCGATCTGGTGACCATTGGCTACGTGACCGACTCGTGGCCGAACCGGGTGGAGATGAACTTCACGTTGAAGCCCGGCAGCACCACCGGCCTGTCGGCGCTGGGCTACACCTCGCTGCTGCAGGAAGACGGCGGCGGCTCGATGCGCTTTGTGTGGAGCAACACCGACGTGAACGTCGAGCAGCTCGAGATCACCGCCCGGTGGATGTCGACCGGCGAAGGCCGCGCCTTCGGGGTCGTGCAGAAAGGCAACTACACCGGCGCCAACGTGACCGAGTGCTGGAACCGCAGCTTCACGGTGACGCACTACGCCGAGAGCTGGCAGGGCGGGATGACGGCGGGCACCGAGTCGAGCTGCGTCACTTTCCCCTGAGCCGCAGCGCATCGAGGCTGAAGGCGCCGCGTCCCAGTGGCATCAGGAAGACCACCGCTCCGTCTCGATTCGCGAGTGAGGGCTACTTCTTGAGCGCTGCTTCGGTGGCGCGCAGCAGCGGCCCGGACGAGACCGGTTCACCCGTGGCGTTCACCATCCACGCGTCGGGGGTCACGGCGCCGAACTTCGACATGCGCTCGATCTCGGGGCCGATCTTCCCGGTCTTCTTCACCTGCTCCTCGATCTGAAACGCGATGAGGTGCCCGAGCGGGTAATTGAAGAGGTACATCGGGTAGCTGATCATGTGCGAGTAGATGCCGAGCAGCGGCGTCTCGGTGCCGCCGAGCACGGGCGCGCAGTACTGCTTCCAGATCTTCGTCGCGATCTGCACCGTGGCCTCGCGGGTCTGCGCGGGCGTGGCCGTGGGGTGCTCGTACATCCAGTGCCAGACCTCGATGTCGACCAGCGCGACCGAGGCGATCTCCCACGTCATCCAGAAGTCGTTGAGCACCCGCAGGCGCTCGGCCTCGGCGTCGGGCTTGCCCATGCCCAGCAGCTCGAGATCTTTCGCCTGAAAGACGAAGGCGATGGCCTCGGTGAACGCGGTGTTCGGCACCCCGGTGAGCAGCGTGCGATCGACGTCGTAGAGCGAGAACACCTGCTCGACGTTGTGACCGAGCTCGTGCACCGCGATGTTGTAGCCCTTGTAGTTCATGCCCTCCTTCTCGACGCGGGTGCGCAGGTGGGGGAAGTCGCCGCGCCGCGCCGCCTGCATCGCGTGACCTGCGCCGCGAGACGGGTCGACGATGATGCGGTCGGACAGGTACTTCGCCCGCTCGGCGCTGAAACCGAGGCCCTGCAGAATGCGGGGGATGTCTTTCGCGAAGGCGGGCGCGTTCGGGTACTTCGCGCTCACCTTTGCGTCGAGATCCTTCTCGTTGATCGAGCCCCGCGGGAGGAAGCCGTTGAACCAGAGATCGACCGGCTCGAGCTTGCGGCCGAGCTTGAGCTCGATCTCTTTGGCGACGCGCGGCACGAGCGGGCTGGCGAGCACGCTGGTGAGCAGTTCCTTCACACGCGCCTCGGGCATCTCGGCCCCATTGCTGAACGCGCGATCGATCGCCGTCGGCGCCGCCGGTGAGAACGGGTCGGCCTTCTTCTGCGACGAGTAGTTCTTGAGCAGCTTCAGGTACCGGGTGTCGGGCTCGGCCTTCGTCGAGGGGGCTCCGGCCTTCGCCGGCGCGTCGTCTTCCACCGTGCCCGCTTCGGCGGCGACGACGGTGTTCGCGAACGGGTTCCAGTCGACGGTGGGGTTGTTGATCACCGACAGGGGAATGGTCTGCGTCACGATGCGCTCCATCACCTTGATGATCGTGCGCTGCTTCGCCAGGCCCGCCGCGCCCTCGGCGTAGTTCGCCTTCAGCTCGTCGCGCAGGTTCCAGTGGCTGATGAGGCGTTTGCCCTTCGGGAAGAGGCGCTCGCCCTTCTCCGACAGCACGTGGTGCATCCACAGGTTGTATTCGGCGATGTAGAGATCGGCGGCGGCCTGCGCCGAGGTGATCTCCTGCGTCACCTCCGCGGGAACGCGCCGCGCGAAGCGACCGGTCAGCCGCGCTTCGGCCCACTGCTGGCGTGACCAGGCCTTCGCCGCGAGGCGCTCGTCAAGGGTGGTGAGCGGGAAGTTGAGCAGCACCACGAAGCCCAGCTTGTTCTTGAACAGATCTTCCGTGAGGTGCGCCTGGGCATCGAACTCGGCGAAGATCTCGTCGACCTTCAGCATGGGGCCCACGTCGAGCTCGCTGGGCCGTCGCAGCTCGCGGCCGATCTCGAGGGAGTGCCCGTCAAGCTGTTCGAGGTTGGTCTCGAACCGCGCCAGCGTGTCGTCGAGCTCTTTCGGGTCTGAAATGAAGTACTTGCTCGCGAAGGCGGCGAGATCGCCGTCGGCCTTCGTCCACAGTGTGGCGACCTGCCGAACACCCCGCTCGATGCGGGCCTTCTGGCCCTCACCGTGGGTCTTGATGAGGTCTGCTTCGATCTTCGAGGTGTTCATCGGGGCGGCCGCCAGCGCAAGTGCGAGGATCCACATGGCGGCGGGACTTATTCGGCCATGCCCCGAAAAGACATCGGCCCGGCAAGGTATCCCCCGCCGGGCCGAGTAGAGGTACATCAGATCAACGAACGCGAATCAGACCGCGCGGACGTTCTGCGCCTGCAGGCCCTTCGGGCCGCGGGTCACGTCGAACTCAACCTTCTGCCCCTCCTGGAGGGTGCGGAAGCCGTCCATGGTGATCGCAGTGTGGTGGCAGAACACGTCTTCGCCCCCGCCGTCCTGCGTGATGAAACCAAAGCCCTTCGCGTCGTTGAACCACTTCACGGTACCAGTCGCCATATGCGTCATTCGTCCTTCAGTTGCCCACCCACAAGCAGGAGGGATGACGCGTCTTAGGTGCTCTTTTTCAAAAGTGAAAGACCCACCTTCCATTTTTGAAATGGTTCATTCCGCCCCTGAAACGGTCACCAGCCGCACTGCTGGCCTTTGTTCTGCTCCTTGAGCCACGCCTGCAGGGGGGCGAAGTAGTCGAGCATCGCGGTGGCATCCATCTGGCGCTGACCGGTGAGGGTCTCGAGCGCGTCAGGCCAGGGCTTGCTGGCGCCCATTTCGAGCATCGCCTTGAGCTTCGCGCCGGCCACCTTGTTCCCGTAGATCGAGCACGTGTGGAGCGGCCCCGTGTGCCCCGCGGCCTTGCACATCGCCCGGTGGAACTGGAACTGGAGGATGCGCGCGAGGAAGTAGCGCATGTACGGCACGTTGGCGGGGATGTGGTACTTCGCGCCAGGGTCGAAGAACTCTTCGCCGCGCGGGCTGACCGGCGCGATGCCCTGGTACTTGAGGCGCAGCGCCCACCAGTGCTTGTTGTACTCGCTGGGCTTCACCTTTCCGCTGAACACGTCCCACCGCCACTGATCGACGAGCCGGCTGAAGGGCAGGAAGGCGATCTTCTCGAGCGCGTCCTTCATCTGGAAGTTGATGAGGCCCTTGTCGTCGGCCGGCACCGCGTCGAGGAGCTTGAGCGACTTGAGGTACTCGGGGGTGATCGACAGCGTGAGCGCGTCGCCGATGGCCTCGTGGAAGCCGTCGTTGGCGCCCTGCTGAAAGAGCATCGGCTTCGTGAAGTAGTTCATGAAGTAGTAGTTGTGGCCGAGCTCGTGGTGGACGGTAATCAGATCTTCCTCGTCGATCTTGATGCACATCTTGATGCGCAGATCGTTGTTGAAGCCCACGTCCCACGCGCTGGCGTGACAGACGACGTCGCGATCGCGCGGTTTGATGAACTGGCTGCGTTCCCAGAAGGTCTTCGGCAACGGGTCCATGCCCAGAGAGGTGAAGAAGCGCTCGCCGAGCTGCACCAGCTGCTTCTCGTCGTAGTTCTGTTCGAGGAGCTTCTTCGTGACGTCGAGGCTTGCCTGCCCCGAGTACGGCTCGACGAGCGGGTAGACGTTCGCCCATTCCTGCGCCCACATGTTGCCGAGCACGTGCGCGGGGATCGGGCCGCTCGCCGCCACCTTGTCGGTGCCGAACTTCTTGCTCAAGCGGCCGCGCACGTAGCAGTGGAGATCGTCGTAGAAGGGCTTGAGCTGGTTCCACAGCCGGTCGGTCTCCTGCTCGAACTCGGCGGGGCTCATGTCGTAGGCCGAGCGCCAGAGTTCGCCGAGGTCGTTCGAGCCGAACTCCTTCGCGCCCTCGTTGGAGATGGCCGCCAGCGTCTCGTAGTGGGGCCGCATGTCTTTCGCGGTCGCGTGCCACGACGACCACGCGTCAAGCAGCTCGTCGTAGCTGGCAGGCTTCTTCGGGTCGGCGACGCGCGAGAGCACCTGGCTGAGCTGGCCGAGATCACGGCACACTTCCTTGCCGTCGCTGCCGGGCTTGCACGACTTTCCGCTGCCGTACATTCCCTCGAGCTTGGCGGCGGTGGTCGCCAACTCGGTGCGCCGGACCGCGTTCGACGGGGCAGGCAGCGGGCTCGAGATGCGCAGCAGGTACAGCATGCGCTCGGTGTCGGGGTCGAGCTTGAGCCCTTTGAAGCGCAGCGCGTCCTGGTTCGCCTGCGTCACGTAGGCCATCACGTCTTCGTTCATCGAGGCCTCGTTCGCCTCGGTGTCCATCGTGATGTAGGTCGACTTCACCCACTGCGCGGTGGCCTGGCGCACCCACAGCTTGCGCAGGTCGGCGTCGACCTTCTTCACGAAGGCGTTGGCTTCGTCGGCGGTCGGGGCCTTCGCTTCAGGGGCGACTGCAACGGGCTTCGGCGGCTCGGCCACCACGGCCTTCTTCTCAGGGCACGCAGAGACCACGCCCAACGCAACGAGCGGGAAGACGAAACGAGTGGAAGTGGGCATGCGCCGCCGCTTAGGGCAGCAGCGGCAGCGAGTCGAGGGTGACGACCATCTTCGCCTCGGCTTCGGAGGTCGACAGGTTGATCTCCAGGCCCCGGCGCGCACCGCCCTCTTCGACGATCTCGAGCTGGTGCTTGCCCGACGGCACGAAGACGTTGATGGGCGTCGGCCCAAGCTGCTGCTTGCCGAGGAACACCGTCGCCGCGCGATCTGTCGACAGTGACAACCGCACGATGGTGGCTGCCGGCTGCTGCTGCGTGGGCTGCTGCATCTTCTGAATCAAGAAGGCACCGCCCACGGCGCCCAGGGCCAACGCGACGATGGCGGCGACGATCAACGTACCCGTGGAGTTGCCTTCCCTGCGCACCGCCTGCCGACGGGGATCGGTCGTCTGTTCGGAGATCAGCAGCGACGGCGCTTGAGGGCTCCCGTCGGCGCGCGGCAGGCCCCGCGTGGAGCCACCGGGGAGGATTCGCGTACGCTCTTCGCGCGCAGGTTCCTCGTCGAACAACTGTGCAGCGCTCAGCCCACCTGCAGACGGGCTGCTGCTCAACGGGGGCGCAGGAGGCATCGGCTGCGGGGTGGCCTGCTTGAGGTTGAGCGGGCTGACCGCGGGCCGACCGGGGTCGGTGACAGGCTCGTGCCGCCCAGGCTCAGTGGCCAGCGGAATGCGGTTGGTGAGGGGCTGCGCGCCCACCAGCGTTCGCGCCCCGCTCGAGTCATCGTTGCCCATCGGCACCAGCCCCTGCTGGGGCGTTCGCGAGACGATGGTGCGCCCCTGCGGGTACGCAGGCGCCGACGAAATCTGCTGCGCGGCGGGCACCTTGTGCGGAATGCGCACCAGCAGCTTCTCGACCTCGCCCTGGCGGGACGAGAAGCTGGCGCGCACCAGCTCGGCGCAGCGCTCGCGGCTCCAGGCCGATGAGCCCGCGGCGAGGGAAAGGTCGCGGACCATCTCGAGCGACGTCTGGTAGCGCTTCTCGAGTTTGCGCTCGAGCAGTCGCATCACCACGTTGTCGAGCGACTTGGGGACGCGCCGGTTCACCTTCGAGGGGAGCGGGATCTCGCCCTCGTAGACGGCCGCCATTTCCTGCCCGGGGTTGCCTTTGTAGAAGAGGCGCTGGCCGGTGAGCAACTCGTGGAAGATCGTGCCCAACGAGAAGAGATCGGTGCGCGGGTCAATCTCCTTCCCGATGGCCTGCTCGGGGGACATGTACGCCGTCGTGCCTCGCACCATGCCTGCCTGAGTGCGGCGCTCGCTGCCCTTCGCGCGCGCGATGCCAAAGTCGAGCACTTTCACGGAGCCTTCGAAGTCCACCATGATGTTTCGGGGGGTGACGTCGCGGTGCACGATGGGCAGCAGCTCCCCGCGCGAGTTCTTGTGGGCGTGGGCGTGACCCAGCCCCTGCGCTGCTTCACGGATGGCGGTGATGGCGAAGCCCAGCGGCAGCGGCTCTTGTCGAACGGTATAGACCTCGACGAGCTCTTCGATGTTGCAGCCGTTGATGAACTCGATGACCAGCAGCACCTCGTCGTCGTCGGTCTCGAGATCGATGACCTGGGCGACGTTGGGGTGCATCAGGGTGGCGGTGTTCTTCGCCTCGTCGAGCAGCATCTGCATCGCGTTGGGATCTTCGCGTTGCTCATTGAGGATGCGCTTGATGACGACCGGGCGACCCACGAAGGGCCCCTTGTGGGCGTAGCCGAGGAAGATCTCGGCCATGCCGCCGATGGCGAGTCGGCACAGCACCTCGTACTTGCCGAAGCGCTTCCCGGTGAATTCGTCAGTGGTCCACTTCATTCAGGGCGACGAGAGCTTAGGCCGCGACCGGGCAACTCAGGAAAAAACCAGCTGATTTTCGCTCAGGAGAGCTGATCGACGAGCGCCTCGATCTGGCTCACCACCGACGAGAGCTCGAGGTGGGTGGAGTCGATCTTCACTGCGTCGTCAGCCGCCTTGAGAGGGGCGTGCTCGCGTTCGCTGTCTTCCTTGTCGCGCTTGTTCTGATCGGCGAGCACCTGGTCGACGGGCTTCTCGGTGCCCTTCTGGAAGAGCTCTTCGAAGCGGCGCCTGGCGCGAATGGTCGGGTCCGCGAAGAGGAAGATCTTCAAGTCGGCCTCGGGGAAGACGACGGTGCCGATGTCGCGACCTTCGAGAATGGCACCCTTCTCTGCTGCGAGCGCAAGCCGGCGCTGCAGATCGAGCAGCGCGGCGCGCACCGTGGGCTGGCTCGAGACCTGGCTGGCGGCGAGCGAGTTCTCCGGGGTGCGAATGGCCTCGCTGACGTCTTCGCCGCTGAGAAAGACACGGTTCTTGTCTTCATCCATCCGGAAGGTGACGGCGAGCGAGTCGAGGATGCTCTGCAGCGAGCGCGGATCGTCGAGGGCGATCTTCGCGCGGCGGGCCGAGAGGGCGACGCAGCGATAGATCGCGCCGGTGTCGACGAGGGTGAAGCCCAGCCGCAGCGCGAGGATCTTCGAGACCGTCGACTTCCCGGCGCCGGCCGGGCCATCAATCGCAACGATGATCGGTCTCTGACGACTCATGCCACCTGTCTCCCTCTCCCCACGCGGGGGAGAGGGTCGGGGAGAGGGGTGAACCTTCGCGGCCTACTTCCCGAGGAACGCGCCCATCGCGCGGAACTTGTTGTAGCGATCAGCGACGAGCTGCTGGCCGTTCAACTTCTTGAGCTCACCCAGGTGTTTGCGCAGCGTCGCGCCGACGTTCACCGCCATCGCGGCGGGATCGCGGTGCGCCCCACCCCGCGGCTCGGGGATCACCTCGTCGACGATCTCCATCGAAAGCAGGTCCTTGGCGGTGATCTTCAAAGCCTCGGCCGCCTTGTCGGCGCGGGTCGCATCGCGGAACAGAATCGACGCGCAGCCCTCGGGCGAGATGACGGAATAGATCGAGAACTCGCACATCAGCACCCGGTTGCCGACGCCGATGGCGAGCGCGCCACCCGAGCCACCCTCGCCGATCACCGTGGAGATCACCGGCACCTGCAGGCCGGCCATCACCTCGAGGTTCTTCGCGATGGCCTCGGCCTGCCCGCGCTCTTCGGCGCCGATGCCCGGGTACGCGCCGGGCGTGTCGATGAAGGTGAAGATCGGGCGCTTGAAGCGATCGGCCAGCTCCATCAGGCGCTTGGCCTTGCGGTACCCCTCGGGGCGCGGCATGCCGAAGTTGCGCAGCATGTTCTCTTTGGTCGAGCGGCCCTTCTGGTGGCCCATGACCAGCACCGGCTCACCATCGAGACGCGCGAAGCCGCCGACGATCGACGGGTCTTCCGAGAACGCACGATCGCCCGCGAGCTCGCAGAAGTCGGTGAAGATCGAGCCCACGTAGTCGCTGAAGTACGGGCGCGCGTTGTGGCGCGAGAGCTGCACCACCTGCCAGCGGGTCAGATCGCTGAAGATCTCTTCCTGCAGCTTCTTCGCCTTCTTTTCGAGGCGGCCGATCTCGGCGGTCATGTCGACGGCGCCAGACGACGAGAGGGTCTTGAGTTCGTCGATCTTCTTTTCGAGCTGAAGCAGCGGGCGTTCGAACTCGAGCGAATGGGCGATGTTGATGGCCATGTCGCGCGTGGTGTCGTTCAGCTGTCAGGCAACGTCAAGGGAATCGGGGCTTTCGGGTGCGTTCAACGTTTCGCACCCCTGCGTGTTTCCATGGGCGTGCGCCCCGCTCTCCTGGCCGTGTTGTGTGCGTCATGTGCGACAGCCCCTCCGATGTCCGTGACGCGCCCCGTCACCGCGCCGATCGTGCTCCCCTTGAACTCGTGGTCGACCGAGCGGCGCGCGGCGCACCTCTTGAATCGTGCTGCCTTCGGCCCCTCGCCGGCAGACCTCGCGACGATCGCCCAGAACGGTGAGGCCGCCTGGCTGACGACGCAGCTCGAGTCTGGTCGTGACGAGTCGGTCGAACAGCGGCTGGCGGGCCTGAAGACACTGCAGCTCACGATCGCCCAGGCGTTCGAGGCCTACCCGCCAGTGCAGCAGCGCCTCAAGGAGATGGGCGTGACACCGCAAGATCTGCAGGACGACCCCGAGCTGCGAAAGCGCCTGATGAAGGAGAACGCCGATGAGCTGCCCCGCCAGCTGCTGATCGAGGCCACGCAGGCGAAGCTGATCCGCAGCATCGAGTCGAAGCGGCAGTTGGAAGAGGTGCTGATCGACTTCTGGTTCAACCACTTCAACGTCTCGGCCGAGAAGAACCGCACGCGGTGGATGATCTCGGCCTATGAGCGCGACGCGATTCGGCCGCACGTGCTCGGTCGCTTCCGCGAGCTGCTCGGCGCGACGGCGAAGCACCCCGCGATGCTCTGGTACCTCGACAACTGGATGAGCGTGCGCGACGGCTTCGAGGTCCCTCGGCGGCGACGACAGAACCTGCCCAAACGCATGCCGACGGGCCTCAACGAGAACTACGCGCGCGAGCTGCTCGAGCTGCACACCGTGGGTGTCGAGTCTGGCTACACGCAAGACGACGTTCACGAGGCGGCGCGCGCCCTCACCGGCTGGTCGATTCGCGTGCGCCCGCGCGACGGGGAGTTCGGCACCTTCGTCTTCCAGCCCTCTGCGCACGACCAGGGCCCCAAGGAGATCTTCGGCCTCTCGCTGCCTGAAGGCGGTGGTCTGGACGACGGCGAGAAGCTGCTCGACGCGCTCGCGCGGCACCCAGCGACGGCGAAGCACCTCGCGCGGAAGCTGTGCGTTCGCTTCGTCAGTGACTCTCCGCCGCAGGAACTGGTCGACGAGGTGGCAGCCGTCTTCACGCGCACGGACGGAGACCTGCGCGAGACGGTGAAGGCGATCTTCACCTCGCCGCAGTTCTGGAGCGACGCCGCGCTCGACTCGAAGACCAAGACGCCCCTCGAGTTCGTGGCGAGCGCGGTGCGATCGGTCGGCACCCTGCACGAGGTGAGCATGCCGCTCGCACGTGTGCTCGACCAACTTGGACAGCCCCTGTACCGCTGCAACCCGCCGACCGGCTTCGCGGAGCACGCGGCTCCATGGATCAGCGCTGGCGGGCTGGTCAACCGCATCAACTTCGGGCTCGCCCTCACGTCAGGACGTATCCCCGGGGTGAGCGTCACCCTGCCCTCACCGGGCGCGCGTCCCGCCGAGACGCTCGAACGCGTCAGCGCGGCGGTGTTGGGTCGGCCGCTCACCGAGCAGACGCGCGCGACGGTGCTGCAAGCGCTGGCCTCGCGCGAAGAGGACGGTGAAGTCCGCGCCCTGGCGCCCTCTCAGGTGGCAGGCCTGTTGCTCGGCTCGCCGGAGTTCCAACACCAATGATCCGACGCGACTTTCTCACGGTGCTCGGGCTCTCGGTGCCTGCACTGCAGCGGGCGCTCGCGCAGTCGACGAGCGGTACGCCGAAGACCCTGGTGACGGTCTTTCTTCGCGGCGGTGTTGACGGGCTGGCGATGGTGCAGCCGACGGGCGACCCGGCCTTGCGTTCGCTCCGCAAGAGCGTGCTGCACGAGGGGCCGAAGCTCGATGGGTTCTTTTCCCTGCACCCTGCGATGTCGGCGCTCAAGCCGCTCTTCGATCGTCGGGCGCTCGCCGTGGTGCACGCGGTTGGCCAGGCCCACCCGAGCCGCAGCCACTTCGAAGCGCAGGACTTCATCGAGTCGGGCGTCGCGGGCCAGAGACGCGCCGATGGCTTCCTCAACCGGGCGATCGCGTCGCTGCCCGACGACAGCCCCTTTCGCGCGGTCGCAGTGCAGAACACGCTGCCGCTCTCGCTGAGCGGTGAGGCCCAGGCGCTCGCGTTTCCCGAGCTCGCCCGGTTCAAAGTCAGAGGGAGCTCGGCGCTCGCCGGCTCGTTCGAATCGCTCTACGCGAACGCAGTCGATGAGGCCTTGCGGACGAGCGGGCACGACGCCTTCGAGAGCCTCAGCGCGACCCGGGGAGAAGCGTGGGCCTCGGCGAGCCCCGAGAACGGCGCCACGTACCCGCGCGGCGCGTTTGGGCAGCGGCTGCAGGATCTGGCGAGGCTCATCCGCGGTGGGGTCGGGCTGCGCCTCGGCGTCACCGAGCTGGGCGGCTTTGACACCCATCTCGCCCAGGCCAACCAGCTCACCACCCGCCTCAAGGAACTCGCGGACGGCCTGGCTGCGTTCGCGACCGATCTGGGGCCCCGGCTCGACGACGTGATCGTCGTCACGATGACCGAGTTCGGGAGAACCGCGCGCGAGAACGGCACGCAGGGCACCGATCACGGCACGGCCTCTGCGTCGCTGATCCTCGGGGGCGGCGTCAGCGGCGGTCGGGTGGTGAGCGAGTGGCCTGGCCTCTCGCCCACGCAGCTCTACGAGGGCCGCGATCTCGCCGTGACGACCGATCTGCGCTCGGTGTTGTGGTCGGCCATCGAGGCGAGCGCGCTGCCCGCGAAAGCGAGCGACGTCTTCCCGGGCTTCGCGGTGCGATCGGTCAAGCTGTTCACTTGAGCCCGGCTTCGAGCGCGCGCACCTGTCGCTCGAAGAAGTCACGGCTCACCGGCTTGCCGGGCAACAGGGCGTCGAACCCGTGAAACGCCCCCTCGATCACGTCGAGGGAGGTCGGTACTCCCGCGGAACGCAGCCGGGCGGCGTAGGCGACGTCTTCGTCATGGAAGAGATCGCGCGAGCCGACACCGATCCACGTGCTCGGCAGCCCCGAGAGATCATCCCGGCGACCTGGCGCTGCGTGATCGCTGACGTCGGGGCTGCCGGGGTCCCGGCCGAGGTACGCAGTCCACCCGAGACGATTCGACCTCGAGTCCCACACCCGAAATTGACGATCATCGACAGGCTTCAAGACCGTGCGGTCGTCGAGCATCGGGTACAGCAGGAGTTGAAACTTCGGCATGGGGCGCCCCAGATCGTGGATGCGCAGCACCAGCCCGGCAGCAAGCCCACCTCCTGCGCTCTGCCCCGCAATGGCGATCCGCGCGACGTCGACCCCGAGCTTCTGGGCGTTGGCGTGCACGAAGTCGAAGGCGGCCAGGCAGTCGTCGAGCGGCGCCGGAAACGGGTGCTCGGGCGCCAAACGGTACTCGACATTGACGACCACCGCGTCGAGACGCTTCGCCAGGCGGGCGCACAAGGCGTCGTCTTGCCGAGCCGCCCCGATGACGTAGCCGCCCCCGTGGATCCAGATCACGACGGGCCGAAGGGTGCCATCGAGGCGCGGGCCAATCACCCGAACTGCAGCGCTGCCGAGCTGGTGCTCTTCGACGGTGAGGCCTTCGGGCAGCGTGCTGCGCGGAGCCGGCATCCAACGCATCACCTTGACGAGCCAGGGTCGACCCACGCCGGTCGGGAGGAAGTGGGATGCCGCTTGAAGCTCAGGGTGAAACGCCATGCGGAAGAATACCCCCGGGAACTGCTACCGCTGAATCACGAACCGGCAGTGCTCGAAGCGCCGCGCCGCCAGATCTTCCTTCGTGCACATCACGAACAGCGCACCGCCCCCCGCGAAGGAGAAGGAACAGGTGTCAGCCAATTGCAGCAGCACGACCCAGCTTTCGGCTTCCTTCTCGAGTGCCGCCCAGTCGTTCTTCGGGCAGCGGCGGTCGCAGCCCACGCATCGCACACAGGGCTTCGACGATGGGCGAACCCTGAATGGGGTGGACGCACCCGAGGAGCTGATGCCGAACCGAAGGCAGCTCCTCTTGCAGCGCCATCGCGAGTGACTCCCGTTCTCCCTCGTTGATTCCTTTCAAGACGGGAGCCGCGATCAGTTCACGCGCCGAAGGCACGTCGTGAAACGCAGTGAATCGAAGATCTGCACGCGCTAGCACTTCGCCTTCGGTGCGCTCGACCTCGCCTGTCGGGACCCACCGCGCCGAAGCTCAGCACGCGCCACCCGCTGCCCGTCTTCCACGCGCCGACCTCAACGAGGTTCTTCAGTTCGCGAGTCGGGAGAACCGTCGGCTCACCGCCCCACTGCTCACGGCCAAAGCGCAACAAAGCCTCACGACCGCTCTCCTGTCGAAAGGCGCAATGGGAATCGGTGTGGTTTCGACCTCGGGCGCGCACACGGGAGGCGAAGCATCCGCCTCCTCCGCGCTCGGCAAGCGTGCCCGGCAGTACGAGCAATACGTGTCTGACGCGCGAACGGCCGCCAGACACTTCGGGCACTTTCTGCCCGAACCCACAGCCACGATCAGGCGGCCTTGCTGCTCTTGAGCACTGCGGCCGCGGCGTACCAGCTGGTGCGGAAGCCCTTGAGCTCACGCAAGCCCGCCGGGTGACGACCCAGCGCTGGCGCCATGGTGACGGGCAGACCGATCTTCTTCTCGATCAACTTGCTCACCTCGAGCTCGTTCTTGCGGCGCTCTTCGGTGACGGGGCACGTGGTCTTGGGAAGGACCCGGTTCACGAGCACCCGCTCGACGGGCAGCTTGCGCGCCTTGAGATCTTCCACGAGGCGTTCTGCCGCAGGCGTCGAGAGCTCTTCGCCGCGGGTGACCACGATGAAGCGACACTCGTTGGGGTTGAGGCACGCCTTCTCGAAGCGATCGATGTGGGCCTGGAGCTGCTCGACCCACTGCAAGAGCGGGCCACCACCCTTCGCCTTGTACTTGCTGATCACCGCGTGCAGCGCGGTGAGCCAGGGGCGGGCGATCGCCGGGAACTCGAGCACGCGCAGCGAGTTCGAAGACGGCGCCGGGTCGATCACGATGCGCTTGAAGCGCTCCTGCACCAGGGCGTCGGTGAGCGCGGTCATCGCGGCCAGCTCGTCCATCCCCACGGGGGCGAGATCGAGCAGGTTGCGGAAGACTTCCTTGTCGAGCGCGAACTGCTCGCCCTTGGCCTCGGGCCCGAACAGGGGCTCGGCGAGCTCCTTGAGCTTCTTGCGGAGGTTGCCGTACCAGTTCGCGAAGTCGATCTCGCGCGCATAGAGCCCCTTGGTGCCCTTCACCTGGGTCTCGGTGTCGGTGAGGCGGCTCTGCACGACGTCAGACAACGAGTGCGAGGGGTCGACCGAGAGCAGCAGCACCGGCCCTTCTTTTTCGGTGAGCGTCACCGCAGCGGCGGCGGCACACGACGACTTGCCCACGCCACCCGAGCCCACGAAGAAGATGAAGCGCGTCGGCGGAATCGGCGGCGCCGCCATGGGAGGCATCGAGGGCGCGCGCACGAGGGCTGGAGGGGCCTCGGCGGGAGAAAACTGCAGCGACTTGCTTTCCTTGCCGGCCGCCCATTCCTTGCCGAACTTCTTCACTTCCTCGAGGCCACGCGGGCCGACGATGCGACGGAGGATGAGATCGACCTTCGAGACCAGCGTGGCGTACTTGCGCACGTGCGGGGCCTGCAGGCCGCGGCGGTTCTCGACCTCGCGGCTGCCTTTCCCGTCTTCGATCATGTCCGCGATGATGTCGGCGAGGGTGATGCCGCGCTCGGTGAGGATGCGGTGGATCAGCTTGGCCTGCGACTCACCGACGGGCTCGGCCACGGCGCACACGTGCACCGCGAAGCGCTTCGGGTCTTTGAGCATCGCGTTGACGGCGTCGGCCTTCGCAGCCAGCTCATCGACGGGAGTCGCCGGCCGCACCGCGTTCTTCGACGGACGGAACGTGCGCTCGGCGCGAATGAGCGCACACAGCTTGCGCACGTTGGTGGCGTGATCGAGCAGCCGCAGCGAGTGCGTGGTCGACCAGCCGTCGATCACGACGTGCTCGTATTCCTTCGCTTCGGACAGCTCGAGGAGGTTGAAGAGGAAGCCCACTTCGCCCGAGTTGGCGAGGCTCGCCTCGAAGACCTTCTTGAGATCGTCTTCTGCGAGCACCTGGCCTTTGGTGGCCGCCGCGAGCAGCTGGGGTTTGGCGAACTTCACGAACTCGGCGCCGAGCGCTTCGAAGTCGACCTCGGCCGCGAACAGCCCTCCGTTGCCCTTGCCCGGCAACAGCCTGGTCGCCTTGTTCGAGAGCTTCTTCTTGAGCAGGTCAGCAAGGCCACCAGGCGTCTCGAGCGAGAGCAGGAGGATCTTCTCTTTGCCGTTCGCCTCGAGCAGGTTCAGCGCGTAGGCAGTGGCGAGCGTGGACTTGCCAGCGCCGCCCTTTCCGGCAAAGAAGTGGATCACGGGTCCGTGACTCATTGATTGAAAGCCTTCCTGAGTAATTGGCCACCGGCTGTGGACGGGAACTGGTCCATCCGGTTTTGGGCGGCGGATTTTCTGCGAGTCCACCCCTGTCGGTCAAGGTAGGAGCCTGCTTTTTCAGCGGGCTCGCACGATCCCACGCTGGAAGGACGCGACCTCCGATCGAACCGGATTTAGCAGTTGTATCAATGACTTAACGCCATCTTCAGGCAGCGCCTGGCCGCAGGTGAGGATGTCGGCGGCGGCATAGCCGTGCTCGGGCCAGGTGTGGATGGAGAGATGGCTCTCCGAGACGAGCACCACGACGCTGGCGCCCTGCGGCTGAAACTGGTGCTTCACCGAGCCGAGCACCTCGCACTTCGCGGCGCGCGCTGAGGCGATGAGCGCGGTCTCGAGCCTCGCTGGATCATTCAGGAGCGCCGTGTCGACGCCCCACAGCTCGACGTGCACGTGCGTCGCGAGAGACATCAGGCGTAACGCTTGCGGGTGAGAAAGACGATCGCGTCTTTCGCCGAAGCCTCGGTGTAGCCAAAGCGCGTCACCATCTCTTCGAGGGTGCTCTTCACGGCTTGCTGCTCTCGCGCGCTCAGCGTGTTGCGCTCGTCGCCGAGGTACTTGAGCACGTTCTCGACGTTGCGCTTGAGCTGGCGCTTTCGCTCTTCGAAGAAGTGATCGGACAGGCGCTTGAAGAGCTCGGGGAAGATGCGGCCGTAGTCGACGGGCAGATCGGGGTTGTCGATGCGCCACGCGCCGATGGTGGCGATGAGCCCGCGGCGGAACTGCTGCAGATCGTCGCCCCTGGGCATCACGAAGGTCTCGAACTCCGTCATGCGGCTCTCGTCGGGTTTTTCCTGCGCGCCGGTGACCTTGTTTTGTACCCGCTCGCCCTTCACCCACGCGCTCACCGTCTGCACGTACTTCTCGAAGAGATCGCGGTACTGGTTTTCGCTGACGAGCCCCATCGATTCACGCACCTCGCGATCGACGACGTCGAGGTAGTCGTTCTCGACCACGCGCACGAACTCGGCGTGATCGTGGTACCCGTCGACGATCTCCTGCTGGAGGTACTCGAAGACGCTCTTGTCCCGCGTGAGCGACTGGAGCTCCTTCAACACGGCCAGGGGGTGCAGCGAGTCGTGATCGGGTGACTGCGCCGCGTTGAAGAGCGCAGTCTTGATCTCGCGCGCCGAGGCGCCGATGCGGCCTTCGTAGTTCGGGTAGCTGTCGGACTCTTCGTAGAGCGCGGGGATCAGCTTTCGCAGTTCCTTCTGCTGCTGCACGGTGAGGCGATCGGGGCACTCGCCGTCCTGGTACAGCTTGAGCTTCTCGAGGGGGGACAGGCGCTCGATCAGCGTGCGCGACTCGCTGGCGTAGCGATCGGGGATCGGCTTCTTGAGCCGCGTGAGTACGGACCACATCGCCGCGACGCGGGTGGCGTGCGGGGCGACGTGGCGGCCGACGGTGCGCGCGTTCACCTGCGCGTCGTAGATCTCGCGTTCGATCTTCCACCGGCGCAGGTACGGCACGCGGATGAGCTCGATGCGGCCCTTGAACGAGGGGAAGTCGGGCAGCTCTTTGAACGCAGCGAGGTGCTTCTCGTTGCTGCTGGCGATCAGCACCTCGTCGAGCTGCAGCACCATGTGCTCGAGCGGCACCTCGCCGGTCTCGCTGAAGCCGAGCAGGTACTTGAAGGTCTCGAGCGGCCGCTTGAGCAGGTCGGCGTATTCGATGAGGCCGCGGTTCGCGCTCACCAGCGGGCCGTGCGGCTGGAAGAGCGAGACCGAGTGCAGCGCAGGAGGCAGGTTGGCCTGCGTGCGATCGGCGGTGGTCTGCTGGTACGCCGCGTCGACGCTCATCTGCGGCTCGATGGTGAAGGTGCCCTGCTGGTACCGGCGCGAAATGTAGAAGCGCTCGACCTGAATGTGCCGCAGCACCTTGAGCCAGTCGCCGGAGTAGCTGGCGAGCAACGCGTCGAAGATCTTCTTGTTGGTGGCGCTGAGCTCACCGTCGACGAGGTAGGTGGGCGGCAGCGCCTCTTCTGACTGGTCTCCGAACGCCCCGTCGATCAGCTTCTTGCGATCGCCGCGCGGCACGAGGAAGAGCGGGTGTTCGCGCAGCGGGTTGGTCATGCGCACCGCGATGTCGTCGGCGTCGAGGTGCGCGTAGCTGGTGAGCGAGCCCGAGGCGCTCTTCTCACCGAAGCCGATGCTCCCCTTCACCAGCTTCTCGTTCGGGAAGACCCAGTTGAACGTGTAGAGCGCGCCTTCGGGGGTCTGGCTGTAGAGCTCGAGCCCGCGCTTGAGCGCCTCGACGATCGACGACTTCGCCGAGCCGTTGGGGCCGTGCAGGAGGATCAGCTTGTTGATGCGCCCTGCCCTCACGAAATTGCCGATCAGCCGGTAGATGGCGTTCTGCACCTCTTCCTGGCCGGCGACGCGCACGTCCTGCCCGTCGCGCGCAGAGTCGAAGATCTTGAAGCGGCGAATCGGCCCGCTGGGGTGCGCGACCTGCTCGGTGCCGAACGAGTCGATGGCGTCTTTCAAGTACTGCGCGGCGTTGCGAGCCTGCAGCTTGGGGGCCCCGCCGAAGAGCTGCAGATATTCCTCGAAAGAAAGCAGCGTGCGGTTCTTCGAGAACTCCGTCGACACCGTGCTGCCCACGTCCTGCAGGAACCGTCGCGCGTCCATGTGGGGAGTGTAGAGGAATACGGCCTTGCGTTCCCGAAACGAGAGCGCCAGAGATGGACCCTCGTGTCAGGAACCCCTTCGCCAGGCGACTGGCTCAGCCGTCATGTCAGCCGCCGATTCAGCCAGTCCCTTTCCCGTTCACGCCGGCTGGCGACACCCGGCCCGCGCGCGAACGTCGCCGCTCCCCTTTCCGCCCCCGCGCACCAAGTTGGATGTTCCGATGGATGTCAGTGACCGAACGTTGACCTCGCTGGGCTTCGAAGAGATCCGGCTCGCGCTTGCCGGGCGCTGTCGCACCGAGATCGGTGTCGAGCGCGCCAGGAAGCGCACCTTCTTCGAGTCGCGGCTCGAGGTGGAAGCGGCGCTCAAGCTCGCGTCGGAAGCCCGCGAACTGAAGACCGAGCCCATCACGCTGCCCATCGCCGGGCTCGTCGACGTACGTGGGTCGATCGATCGCGCTTCGAAGGGCGGCATGCTCGAGCCGCGAGAGCTGATCGCGATCTGCCAGCAGCTGTTCAGCTTCGAGCGCGCCAACGAGATCCTCGAGGATCGCGCCGAGCGGCTGCCGGGGCTCTACGAGCTGGGTCGCCGGCTGCCCGTGCTCTCGAAGCTGGCGTCACGGCTGGATCGATCGTTCGAAGCGAGCGGTGAGATCGCCGACCGCGCGAGTGACGACCTGCGCGACGCCCGGGAGCGGGCCCGCGGGCTGCACAAGCGCATCCGGTCGCGGCTCGACGAACTGCTGCACGACGAGAAGTTCGGCGAGAACCTGCGCGAGGGGTACTACTCGGTTCGCAACGATCGCTACGTGGTGCCCGTGAAGTCGTCGCACCAGCGTGAAGTGAACGGCATCGTGCACAACGCGAGCGGCACGGGGCAGACCCTGTTCATCGAGCCCACCGAGATGATCGGCCTCGGCAACGAGCTGGCCATCGCCCAGTCGCTGGTCCTCGAGGAAGAGCGCAAGGTGCTGATCGAGTTGTCCGGCCTGGTGGGGCGGGAGGCGAGTCGGCTCCTCGATGGGGTCGAAGCCATCGCTCAGCTCGACGAGCTCGAGGCCATTTCTCTGCTGTCGTTGGATCTGAACGCCACCATCCCCGAGCTGGAGCCGGCCGACGGCTCACTCGTGCTCCGCGGGTTGCGCCACCCTCGACTGGTGTTGAAGGGCGGCGAGATCATCGCCAACGACGTCGAGCTGGGTGACGCACGCTCGCTCGTCGTCTCGGGGCCCAACGCAGGTGGCAAGACGGTGACCCTCACGGGCGTCGGCCTCTGTGCGCTGATGACGCGCGCGGGGCTGCCGATCCCGTGCGACCCGGGCTCGAAGATTCCGCTGTTCAATCAGGTGCATTCGGCGATCGGCGACCAGCAGGATCTGCAAGCAGGGCTGTCGACCTTCTCTGCGCACGTGACGATCTTGAAGGGCATCACCCTGGCCGCGCGGCGCGGGGCGCTGGTGCTGGTCGATGAGATCGCGGCCGACACCGACCCTCGAGAGGGCGCGGCGATCGCGACGGCGGTGCTCGAAGATCTGCTCGAGCGTGGCGCCATCGTGCTGGTGACGACGCACCTCGAAGAGCTCAAGGCGCTGGCGCACCTCGACAAGCGCTTCGTCAACGCCCGCGTCGGGTTCGACGGGAAGAAGATGTCGCCGACCTATCGCCTGCAGATCGGCTTCGCGGGCGCGTCGTCGGCCATCGAGGTCGCACGACGCGTGGGTCTCTCCGAGGCGATCTGTGCACGCGCCCACGATCTCGCGACGAACGCCGGCGGTGCGCTGTCGAAGGCGATCGCGGCAGCCGAAGACGAGCGGCGCAAGCTGTGGGAACAGCGAGACGTGGCCGAGCGCGACGCGAAAGAAGCCCGCGCCGCCCGGGAGCAGGCCGAGACCGAGTTGGCAGCGGCGTTGAAGCAGCGCAAGGAAGCTGAAGTGAAGTTCCGCGAGTCGCTGCGCGCCGAGCTCGAGTACGCACGGCAGCAGATTCGTTCGCTGGTCGAAAAGCTCGAGAGCGAAAAGGGAGACAAGGCGCTCAAGGCAGCTCAAGCGGCAGCTGCCGAGATGACGGCGCGTATCAACGAACAGACCGTCGCCGAGCGTGGTGCCCGACAGGAGATCAAGCGTGACCCGCGCGAGCTGGCGCCGCTCGAGCTGAAGGTGGGCGCGCGAGCGCGGCATCGCTCGATGGATGCGGAGGTCGAGATCGTCGACATCTCCGGCGAGACGGCGACCGTGACCGCGGGTGCGTTGAAGATGCGCGTGCCGATCTCCGAGCTGGGGCCCGCCACGAAGAAGGACGGCGGCTCGAAGTTCCCGTCGTCGAGCTCGAGCAAGAAGGCGGCGCTCGTCGAGAAGGCGAAGGACGCAGGCGCCCAACCGCTGACCCTGGCGAGCCCGACCCTCGACGTGCGTGGCCAGCGCGCAGAAGACGCGCTGCGCAACATCGAGCAGTTCCTCGATCGCTGCGTGCGAACCGGCGACGACGCGGCGATCGTCATCCACGGCCACGGCACGGGGGCGATCAAACGCGAGCTGCGCGACTTCTTGAGGAACTCCCCGTACGCGAAGTCGTTCCGCCCTGGCGACGGATCCGAAGGTGGCGACGGCGTGACGGTGATCGTCTTCTAGGGCTCGGGCGGCACGGTGATGCCTTCGAGTTGCGCCAGTTCGTGGACGGTCTCGAGGCGAAGCGAGCCATCGAGGTGGCGGTGCAGATCGGCGAGACCAGTCATTTCGGCCAGCGCTGGCAGGTCAGCCGGGAAACGGGTCCTTCGTCCTCACCAGCATCGCCGCCGCCCGGCCGAGCAGACCTCACACGCGAACAGCGCTGTAAACGCTGGGTTCTCCAAACCCCCATTACGGTCTGCGCACTCGGGCGGCGGCGTGCTTTACGCCGAGCATGTTGAAGCTGGGCAGCCTCGAGCTCTCGAGCCCGTTCATCCTCGCGCCGATGGAGAGCGTGTCGGACTGCGCCTACCGCCGCGTCTGCTGGGATCGCGGGGCGAGCCTGACGTGGACCGAGATGATTCGCGCCAAGGCGCTGGCGCGGAACAACAAGAGCACCTTCGAGTTGATCGACACGCACGATCCCGGGGTGCTGACGGGCGTGCAGTTGCTCGCCGCGAACGAGAAGGAGCTCGCGGAGGCGCTCTCGAAGATCGAAGGGGCGAGCGCGCCGCACTTCAAGAACCTCCGCGCGGTGGATCTGAACTTCGGGTGCCCTTCACCGGAAGTGATTCGCACCGGTGCGGGCCCGGCGCTCTTGAAGCGGCGCGGGAAGATGGAAGCGATCTTCAAGACCCTCGCCGAGTGGAAGCGCACCACGACGCTGCCGATTGGCGCGGTGGGCGTGAAGATTCGGCTCGGCCTCAACCGCATGGAGCAGGATCAGAAGGTGTACCTGCCGCTGATCGAGCTCGCGAACGCGCACGTCGACTACCTGGTGATTCACGCGCGGCACGCAAGACAGGACAGCAGCGAGAAACCCACGTGGAGCGCGATCGCCGAGGCAAAGGCGCGTGCGACGATTCCCCTCATCGGCAATGGCGACGTGGTGACGCGTGACGATTGGGATCGATTGGTGGCGGAGACGAAGGCAGATGGGGCGCTGATCGCTCGTGGCGCGATTCGGTCGCCGTTCGCGTTTCGCGGCCTGCGCGGGCTGGGGAGCGGCTTGCCGACCTCGCTCGACGAGATCGAGACCGCCGAGCTTCAGTACCTGAAGCTCGCAGAGCAGTGGAACAGCAAATTGAAGTTTCGCGAGTGGCACCGCGAGGGGTTTCGGCGCATGCGGGCGAGACTCGAGGGCGAGCCGGTGAATGGGCCCGCGCTGCCAGCGAACGAGCACATGTCATGAGTCGTGCAGACCTCGTGGCCGCCTGCGGAATCACACATCGCCTCGCCAGCCTCGACCAAGCCCCTCAACCCTGAGGGAACGAGGAGCCTGGTTGACGAAGTTTCCGAGCGGCTTTCCGGCATCAACATGGGCGGCAGCCACTGCGAGCCACGAAACGACTTTGTTGCCTGGTCAGCCCACGAGCCGACGCAACGCTGCGCGATCGACCTTCCCCGTCGCGTTTCGCGGCACCGGGGCCCGCACCCAGACTCGCGGGACCTTGAAGCTCGCCAGGCGCTCTCGCGCCCACGCGTGCAGTTCTTCGTTCGTGATCGCCGAGTCGAGTTCAACGACCGCCGCGACGAGCTGCCCCCACTCGGCGTCCTCTCTCGCCCCGACAGCGACGTCGCGAATCGCCGGGTGCTCGCGCAACACACCCTCGAGCTCGGCCGGGTAGACGTTCTCTCCACCCGTGACGATCAGATCCGTGCGGCGAGAGAAGATCGTCAGCCGCCCTCGCCCGTCGAGTCGCCCCAGATCCTTCGTCGCGAGCCACGGCCCGAACCCCAGCGCGACGGTCGGGCCCTGGACCTCGATCTCCCCCACGCCCTCGGCATCGGGGTTCACGATGCGCACCTGCACCCCCGGAATCGCAGGCCCCGCAGTCGTCCCGTCGGCCTCCGACATCAACTCGGTCGTGACCTGGGAGCACGCCTCCGTCAGCCCGTACGTCTGCAAGACGGGAAGGCCCAGCGCCCGTGCCGCTTTCAACGTCGTCGAGGTCATCGGACCTCCGCCGATCAAGATCGCCACCAGCGCGCCACGCCCTCCACCCGTCGGTGCGATCAACGGCATCACGCGATCGAGCATCGTCGGCACGAGGCTCGCGTGCGTCACCCCGGCGTCGAGCGCGCGCGCGACCCGCGCCGCATCGAACGACGCTTCGAGCTCGATCGACCCCGCCATCGACGCCACCCGGTACAGCATCGCCAGTCCGCCAATGTGAAAGAGCGGCAGCGTGCCCAGCCATCGGTGCGAAGGCGCTGCGCCCATACGCTCGGCGCTCGCGCGCGCGTTCGCCTCGAAGTTTTCCCTCGTGAGCCGCACCACGTTGGGAACGCCGGTCGTGCCCGAGGTGAAGAGCGCCGCGAGCACACCTGGCTGCGTCGTCACCTGCGGCAACGCCGCTACTTCAGGCGCGGTAAGCCGCGCGTTGATGGGCACGAAGATCGCCCCGAGCCGCAAGCACGCGAAGAACGTCCACGCGACCTCGGGCGAGTTCCATGCTTGCAGCATGACCGGCTCACCCGCCTTCACCCCTCGCGCGGTGAGTGACCTGGAGACGCGAGAGACCTCGTCATCGAACTCACTCCACTTCCACTCGGTGCCCTCGAAGCGCAGCGCGACTCGCGCTCCATGGGCACGAGCTGCGGCCTGCACCGGACACGAGCTCACGGCACGCCCCACCCCGTGGCCTGGGGGAGCGTGATGCGGCCTCCCATCGGCGTGTACGGGTCCGGCTGCACCCCTTCGAAGAGCTCGACCGTCGACAACCCGTGCGCCCAGTCTGCGCTCGGCAACACCGCCGCCAGGTGCGCCGCCGCCGCACGCGCGATCGGCCCGTCCATCAGCGTCGTCACGTAGGCGTGCATCCCGGCGTTGTGCGCCTGCTGCGCGAGGTCGAGCGACTTCGCCAGGCCGCCCAGGGCTGCAGGCTTGAGTACGATCACGTCAGCCGCCGCGCGTGGATCCTTCTCCAGAACCCTGGACAGCACGCCCGACAACAACATCGTCTCGTCCGCGGCGATTCGACACGGGGCCAGGTGACGCAAGCGTCGCAGCCCTTCGACGTCGTTCGCCACCACGGGCTGCTCGCACACCTCGAGCCCGATCGCCTCGAGCCCCCGGAGCGCAGAGCGCGCGGTCGCCTCGCTCCAACCACCGTTCGCGTCGATGCGAATGCGAACGTTCGGCCCCACGGCGCGACGCACCGCGAGCAACCGCTGCGCCTCGGTCCCGAGCGGGCGCGCTGCGACCTTCGTCTTGACGACACCGAAGCCGTCTTTGGCCGCCTTCTCAGCCGCCGCTGCCAGCCCCGCCGCGTCGTCACCTTCGATCAGCGCGTTCACGGCGAAGTGGGATCTGCGCACGGGCCCCAGCAGTGTCGCCACCAGCACGCCTCGACGAATCGCCAGGTGCTCGAGCAACGCGCACTCCACGGCGTGACGCGCCGCCGGCGTCTTCTCGAGCCCGACCAGCGCCGCCGCAACGTCCTCGATCGAGTCTGGCGCCTTCTGGAGATCGATCCCCTCCATCGCCGCCAGGGCCGCCTCGAGCGTCTCCGTGCCAAACGACGCCATCGGCATCGCATCGCCACGGCCCGTCACGCCAGCCGCCCGATAGAGTACCTTGAAGCCCTGCCGCTCATCCATCGGGCCACGCGCCGTCTGAATCGGCTTCTTCAACCGCAGGCTGAATCGACTCAGTTCGAGTTTCATTGCGTCAGCCCCGCTGCGAAGAGGAGCCCGAACACCAACTGCAGCTTCGCGGTGCCCGCCAGCGCCTGATTGAGCGGCGCGCCCGTCTGAGTGAAGAGAATCCGCAGTGGCGAGACCGCCAGCGGGGCCGCCAGCCAGCTCAACATCACCCACGCGGTGACCTGGTGCGTCAGCACCAGCCCCAACGGCACCAGCGCGCTGACCGCAAGACACGTCACGTACTCCGCCTTGCCAAAGCTTGCGCCGAAGCGAACGACCAGCGTGCGCTTGCCCGCCGCCGCGTCGGTCTTCTCGTCACGCGTGTTGTTCACCGCCAGCAGCGCAACGCCCAGCAGCCCGACCGGCAACGCGGCGATCAACGCCATCGCGTTCACGGTGCCCGACTGCACGAAGTACGTGCCACCCACCGCGACGAAGCCGAAGAAGACCAGCACGAACACGTCGCCCAGGCCGTTGTATGCGAGCGGAAAGGGGCCGCCCGTGTACGCGTAGCCGGCGAGCAACGACGTCAGGCCGATCACCACCAGCGGCCAGCCCGCGATCACCACCAGGTACATGCCCACCACGAACGCGAGCCCGAAGCACACCATCGCGCCCGTGAAGACCGCCTTCGGGGTCAGCCAGCCCTGCTGCGTCGCCCGTGGCGGACCGAGGCGTTCGCTCGTGTCAGCCCCGCGCTTGAAGTCGAAGTAGTCGTTGACCAGGTTGGTGCCGACCTGAATCAGGAGTGCACCGACGAGGCTCGCGAACGCAGCCAGAGGCCCGAAGTGCTGATCGCGAAAGGCCAGCGCCGACCCCACCGCCACGGGAATGAAGCCCGCGACGAGCGTGCGCGGTCGCGTGGCCAGGAACCACGCAGCCAACGCGGAGGGTGGACGGGCGACGGCAGTGCTCACGCGGCACCCCTGCGACAGCAGACGCACGAGAGCAATTGAAACCTCACGGGGCCAGCTCCACGGGCTCGTCGCGCCACGCCGGGGCCAGGAAAGAGCGCACCTCGGCCGCATATTCTTCCGGGCACTCGAGGTGGGGCGCGTGACCGATCCCACGGAAGCTGACGCGCCAGGCAAGCGGCAACTCGGCGCTCATCTTGCGGGCGATGCGCGTGTACTTCTCGTCGAGCACGCCGGTCATCAGCAGGGTCGGAACACGCAGGCTCTGCAAGCCCGGCCAGAGATCGGGCTGTGCGCCCTGCCCCATCGTCTTGAGCGCGTTGGCGAGACCTTCCGCGGTGTGGCTCACGCGGCGAGCGCGCAGTGCTTGTTGTCGATCGCTCGGCAGCACGCGGAGCCCGGCGAAGAGCGGCAACTGCTCCCAGTGAGCGATGAACGCCTCGACCCCACGCGTGGTGATCAGATCGGCGAGCGCCGCGTCGGACCTGCGTCGCAGCAGCCGCTCATGCCGACGCCGGAAGCCTGCGCCGCCCGACTCGAGGATCAGGCGGTCGACCTTCTCTGGAAACCGCTGCGCCACCGCGAGCGCAATGCGAGCCCCCTGCGAGTAGCCGATGAGCACCGTCCCGGGCACGAGCAGCGCGCCCACGGCGTCGATGATCTCTTCCCAATCGCGCGCCAGCGGTGCGCCACCGTGACCTGGCAACTGCGCGCTCACCGCAGTCAGCAAGTCGCCCAACCACGGCTCGAGGTGATCAAAGCTGCGCGCAGACCCGGAGAACCCATGCACGAACAGCGCACGCTTCGGGCCGCGGCCCCAGGTGATCGTCTCGAGGTTCATGCCAACGCTCCGCTCAACGTGTCAAATAGCGCCCGATGCGCGTCGACGTTCTCACGACGACTCGTCCTGACTTCAATCAAATGCAACCCGCCCCCCACACAGTCCTTCACCGTGGTCGACAGGTCGGCGAGTGTGGTCGGCCGGTGCAGCGTCGCCCCTGAGAGGTCGGCCACTGAGCCGAGATCGACACCATGCGGCGTGCCGAACAGCGCTTCGAAGTGCGGCGTGCGATCGGCGATCGGCAGGAAGTGGAAGATGCCGCCCCCGTCGTTGTTCACCACCACCACCGTCAGCGAAATCGCGTGTCGCCGGGCGATCAACCACCCGGAGAGATCGTGCAACAGCGCCACGTCGCCGATGAGCAACGCGGTCGGCTTGCCCATGGCGGCGCGCACCCCCAGCGCCGTCGAGGTCACCCCGTCGATGCCGTTCACGCCTCGGTTCGCGAAGACGTGCAGTCGATGGGAACTGGTCGCGAACGCATCGACGTCGCGAATCGGCATCGAGCTCGAGACGACCAACGCGGAATCGGGCGGCAGCGCGCTCACCACGGCGGCAGCGATCGCCGGCTCATCGAAGCGCCCAGCGAGCTCGCGCCTCAGCGTAGACAGGACCTTCTGTTGCGCGTGCTCCCACCTGGCGACGTACGCCTTCCGCGAGGCGACCAGCCGTGCGTCAGTCGGTGTGGGCAGTTCGGGCAGCGCGCGCACCGACCAGCTCGCCCGGTGCAGCGGGTCGAACTGAAGCCCGTCGGGGTGCACCTGAATGATCGTCGCGCCGCACGCATCGAGCCACGCCTGCGGGCGCTTCGGCGTCAGGCCTCCTCCGAACCGCAGCACGACGTCGGGCCGTACGTCGTTCGAGAAGGCCTCGTTTCGAAGCAGCGCATCGAAGGTGCTGATCGCCCCCTCGAAACCAAAGCGCGCGTTGGACGCCGCCTCGGCGAGCACCGGAAACCCGAGCCGCCGGGCGAGCGTGTGAATCGTCTGGCCAAACGACGAATCGGACTCCTGAGGACCACAGACGATCAGCCCTCGTTCTGCGCGCCCGACGGCCTCGACGAGCTCCGGACTCTCGAGTGACTCGACGCCGCGAGGGAACTGCGTCACCACCGGGTTCAACGCCGGCCCGCGTTCCAGGTTCGCGGGCGCAAGCGGCTCCGCGAACGGCACGTTGAGATGAACGGGGCCACGCGGTGCAGCAAGTGATGTCGAAACCACGCGCGAGACCACGGTCGCGAGGTGCCTGAGGGCAGGCTCATCTCCAGGAAACGACGGAACCGGGAGGGACTCGGCGGCGCGAACGTATTTCCCGTACAAGCCGATTTGGTCGATGGTCTGCGGCGCGCCGAAGCCGTTCAATTCCCACGGGCGGTCGGCGGTCAAACAGATCAGCGGCGTCGCGCCCTCCCTCGCCTCCATCACCGCAGGCAGGAAATGGGCGCCAGCTGTGCCAGAGGTACAGAGCACCGCGACCGGTCGACGGCTGCCCTTGGCGAGACCGAGCGCGAAGAACGCGGCGCTGCGCTCATCGATCACCGACCACGACTTGACATCGCTTCGATCGGCGAACGCGAGCGCGAGCGGCGTCGAGCGACTCCCCGGAGCGATCACCGCGTCTCGCACCCCTCCTTGCACCAACGCGCCGACGATCGTCGCGGCCCACATCTGGTTGCTCGTGAGCTCAGCCATGGCCCACCCCCAACGCAGCCAGCAGCGCGGCGGCCTTTCGCTCCGTCTCGACCCACTCCCGCTCCGGCGTGCTGCCCTTCACGACTCCAGCGCCAACGAAAACCGTGGCTTCGCGGCCCGAGATCAGCGCTGAACGAAGCCCCACGGCGAGCGTCACACCCGCGGGCCCGACCGCACCGACCGCACCGCAGTACCAGCCGCGCTCGAACCCTTCATGGGCCCGCAGCCAGTGCATCGCGTGCTCGGTCGGGGTGCCTGCCACGGCCGGCGTCGGGTGCAGCGCCCGCGCGACCTCGAGCGGACGCACGCCCGACTTCAGCTGCCCGGTGATCGCCGTGTGCAGGTGGTCGACGTTCGAGAGCACCTTCACGGAAGGCGCGGCAGGCACGTTCACGTTCGCCACGAAGGGCAGCAGCGTCGCCTCGATGTCCGTCACCACCGCCGCATGTTCGCGACGTTCTTTGTCGTCATTGAGAAGGTGCGCGCCCTGCCCATTCGCCGCCGTGCCTGCGAGCGCATCGACCTGCAGCGCGTCGCCCTGAGTCTCAAGCAACGTCTCCGGTGACGCCCCGACAAAGGCTCGCCCGTCTTCGCCGCGCACCATGAACGTCCAGCACTGGGGGTGGCGTGCCTCGAGCGCCTTCAAGATCGAGCGCTCGACGAAGGGAACAGTGCTGCGAACTGTGATCGTTCGCGCGCACACCAGCTTCGAAGTGGCCGTGCGATCGAGCTCGGCGAGCGCATCGGTGACCAATGAATCCCACGCGGTGCGCGCCTCAGTCGCCGGCGCTCGCGTCACCGGGGCCGAGAGGTCGACCCGTGGCTCCTGCTCCGTCACGCGGTCGAGCCGCGCCGACAGTGCTTCTGACGCGACGCCGACCTCACCAAACGCCGCCAGCCACGCGTGCGCGCCGTCCCACCACGCCAGCACTTCGGGCAGCACCCAGCGCTCGTTCGCGAAGCCCGACCACGGCCGAGCGGCGTCGAAGGCCCACCCACCGAACCACGGCCCGGGCGGCGGAGACGCTGGTGCGCTTCCGGCCAGCCAGGTCACGTCGCCGAGGACCGTGCCGCACACCCCCAGCCCTGCTGCGTGAAGCCCGCGTGATGGGTTCGACCAGAAGAGCGAGAGCGGTTCGGGCCCGATACGCAACAGCGCCCCCAGCGAGGCCCGCCTGACGGTGCCGACGTACTGCGCTTTGACGAGGTCTTTCCGCACGGCGCGGTTGTCTTCTAAAGCATGGTCGCTATAGATGCATCACCAAGTTCAAAACGGCTTGAACTGGTTGAACAGGAGCGGTCATGGCGGGCACGGAGGCGAAGAAGGTGATGCGCGGAACGGGCGAGGCCACGGTGAAGGTCTCCCTCGGCGATTCGCTCACCATCGGCGACGGTTCGTTCGTGGTCATTGCCGGGCCCTGCGCGCTCGAGAACACCGAGCAGGTCTCGCACGCCGCCTCGGCGGTTCGCGCGACCGGGGCGCACGCGCTGCGGGGCGGCGCCTTCAAGCCGCGAACCTCACCCTACTCGTTCCAGGGGCTGGGCGAGGTCGGCCTGCGGTTGCTCGCCGAGCAGGGCAAGAAGCTGCGCCTGCCGGTGGTGAGCGAGGTGATGGAGGTGGCGCAGCTCCCGCTGATGCTCGACTACGTCGACGTGCTCCAGGTTGGCGCGCGCAACATGCACAACTTCTCGCTGCTGCGCGAAGTGGCGAAGACGGGCCGCCCGGTGATCTTGAAGCGCGGCTTTGGCGCGACGCTGGAGGAATGGCTGCTCGCCGCCGAGTACCTCCTCGACGGCGGCAATGATCAGGTCGTGCTCTGTGAGCGAGGCATTCGCAGCTTCGACAACACGCTGCGCAACACGCTCGATCTCGCGGGCATGGCCTGGGTGAAGGAACGCTCGAGGCTCCCGGTGATCGTCGACCCCTCCCATTCCACTGGAGTGCGTTCGCTCGTGATCCCCATGGCGCTCGCGGCTGCAGCCGCCGGGGCCGACGGGATTCTGGTCGAGGTGCACCCCACCCCCGAGACGGCGCTGTGCGACGGGCCCCAGGCGCTCACGCCCGCGATGTTCTCTCAGTTGATGGGCATGCTCCCCGGCGTGCTCGGCGCGACGGGCCGGGCGCTCGCCCGCCCCGAAGCCCTCTCCGCGGTCGCCGGAGGTGCCCGATGAGCGAGCAAGTCCACCAGATGTTCACGCAGATCGCGCCTCGGTATGACGCGACCAACGACGTGCTCTCGATGGGCATTCACCGCCTGTGGCGACGCGAGACCGTGAAGCGCTCGCTCGTGCAGCCCGGTGACAGCGTGCTCGACTGCGCCACCGGCACGGGCGACCTCGCGCTCGCCTTCAAGCGCGCGGTGGGGCCGACCGGGGAAGTGCTTGGCACCGACTTCAACGCGGGCATGCTCTCGTTTGCGCCGAAGAAGGCAGCCGACGCCGGTCTCGACGTGAAGTTCGAGGTCGCCGACGCGATGAAGCTCCCCTACGCCGACAAGCGGTTCACGGTGGCGTCGATCTCGTTCGGCATTCGCAACGTCGACGATCCCGCGGTGTGCGTGGGCGAGCTCGCGCGCGTCGTGAAGCCGGGCGGCCGGGTGGTGGTGCTCGAGTTCGGCCAGCCCGGTGGCCTGTTCGGTGTGTTCTTCCGCTTCTACGCGAAGAACTTCATGCCGCTGCTCGGCCAGATGCTCACCGGCAGCCGCGCCGCGTACGAATACCTGCCGCGCACGATGGCTGCTTTCCCCGCGGGCGACCGATTCACGACGATGATGATGGAAACGGGGCGCTACTCGAAGGCTGAGAAGTTCCCGCTCATCAACGGCCTCGCTTACATCTACGTCGGCACCGTCAGCTGACCGGCCTCGCGAACCTGCGCTGAACGACGCGCCCCACCAGAGACATGGCGATCACCAGCGTTGCGGTGAGCCCCACCCGCACCGCGAGTTCCCGGCCGCTGCCTTCCACCCCCGCGACGATCGTGGCGGCCAGCTGCGTGTAGATGATGCAGTTGGGGAGCAACCCGACTGCGTTGCCGATGGCCCACCGCGACCACGGCATCGGCGAGGCGCCTCCAGCGAGGTTCACCAGCAGAAACGGCAACGGCAGCTGGCGGATCAGGATCGTCGTGAACACCCCGCCGTGCTCGAGCTCGCGCGACAGCCAGGCGACTTGCGGTCGCGCGAGCAACCGACGAATGGTGTCCCCCGCGACCCAGCGACCCAGCACGAAGTGCGCGTGGGTCGCCAGATTCGCCCCGGCCCAGACGATGACGATCCCGGGCCACGCGCCCCAGGTGACGCCCGCGGCGAGCATCAACGTCACCGCTGGCGCAAAGAGGGTCGTCGCGAGCAGAAACATCACAAGGAACAGGGGTACTGCCGCGACCGATGAGCCCAGCTCACGCAGAAAGGCCACGATGACCGTGGGCTCGAAACGATCCGCCCACGCGGTGCGAGTGAGCAGGGCGCCGGCCCCGAGCACGAGCACCAACACGATGAGTTTGATTCGCGGCGACACGGCGGTTTCTCTCCTGCCACGAAGGCGCACCTTTTTTCGTTGAAAGTCACGGGGTCGCGTGAAAATTCAGCGGCATGTCCAAAGACACGTTGAGCGTGACCGACAATCGCACCGGCAAGGGCTACGAATTGCCGATTGAGAATGGCTGCATCAAGGCCATCGACCTCCGCAAGATCAAGACCGACGAGAAAGACTTCGGTCTCATGTCGTACGATCCTGCGTTCCTCAATACGGCGAACACCAAGTCGTCGATCACCTTCATCGACGGTGACGAAGGCATCCTCGAGTACCGCGGGTACCCGATCGACCAGCTCGCCGAGAAGTCGACGCACCTCGAGGTGAGCTACCTCCTGATGAACGGTGAGCTGCCGACCAAGGTGCAGCTCGACGAGTTCGTCGCGAAGATCACCATCCACACGTACGTTCACGAAAACATCAAGTCCTTCATGGACGGGTTCCGCTACGACGCGCACCCGATGTCGATGCTCGCGTCGACCGTGGCTGGCCTCTCGAGCTTCTACCCCGAAGCGAAGAACGTGAAGAACAAGGAGGTCCGCCGCCTCCAGATGATGCGCATCATCGCGAAGATGCCGACCCTCGCGGCGTTCTCGTACCGCCACAGCCAGGGTCTGCCGTACGTCTACCCAAACAACGATCTCGGCTACACCGAGAACTTCCTCACCATGGTGAAGTCGATCGGCAAGCCGAACTGGCGCGCGCACCCCGCGCTGGTGAAGGCGCTCGACCTCCTCTTCATCCTCCACGCGGACCACGAGCAGAACTGCTCCACCACGGCGACGCGCGTCGTCGGCTCGTCTGAAGTCGACCCGTACTCGGCGGTCGCGGCCGGCATCACGGCGCTCTATGGCCCGCTGCACGGCGGCGCGAACGAGGCGGTGCTCCGCATGCTCCGCGAGATCGGCAACGTGAAGAACGTGCCGGAGTTCATCGCGCGCGTGAAGGGCGGCGACGGCACCAAGCTCATGGGCTTCGGTCACCGCGTCTACAAGAACTACGATCCCCGCGCGAAGGTCATCAAGAAGGCGTGCGACGAGGTCTTCGCGGTCACCGGCAGGAACCCGCTGCTCGACATCGCCGTCGAGCTGGAACGCATCGCGCTGCAAGACGACTACTTCGTGAAGCGCAAGCTGTACCCCAACGTCGACTTCTACTCGGGCCTCATCTACGAGGCGATGGGCTTCCCGGCTGACTTCTTCACCAACCTCTTCGCCATTCCCCGCACCGTGGGTTGGGTGAGCCAGTGGGAAGAGATGATCACCGACGACGAGCAGAAGATCGCCCGCCCCCGTCAGGTGTTCATCGGCAAGCGCAAGCGCGACTACGTGGCTGTCGACAAGCGCTGAGTCACCGCGTCGGTCGTCCTTGAAGCCCGCCGAAGACCTCACGGTCCGGCGGGCTTCGTCGTGTCAGGCGTAGAGCCGCTCGATGTTCTTCGCGTACTTCTCGGCCACCACCTTGCGGCGCACCTTGAGCGTCGAGGTGAGCTCGCCGCCATCGATGGTGAAGTCGTTGGGCAACACCTCAAACTTCTTGATCGTCTCGAACTGCGAGAGCCGCGCGTTCACTTCGCGCTCGATGCGATCCGTGAGGTGCTCGCGGAAGCGGGGGTCGCTCGCCAGCTTCGGTACGTCGGTGGGAAACCCGTGCTTCGCGGCGAACGCGCTCACCCGTTCGGGGTCGAGGGCCAGCAGGGCCACCAGGTAGTTCTTGTTGTCTCCGACCACCATCGCGTTGCCGATGGGCTCGATGGCCTTGAGCAGCCCCTCGATGTTGGCGGGCGCGGTCTTCTTGCCGCCGGAGGTGACGATGATCTCCTTCTTGCGGCCGGTGATCTGCAGGAAGCCGTCTTCGTCGAGCTGGCCGACGTCACCGCTGTGCAGCCACCCGTCTTGAATGAGCTCCTTCGTGGCGGCTTCGTCTTTGTAGTACCCGAGGCAGACGTTGCCGCCGCGCACGAGGATCTCGCCGTCGGGGGCGATGCGCACCTCGACGCCCGGCATGGGGCGACCCAGCTTGCCGAGCTTCACGGCTTCTTTCGTCGAAACGCTCGTCGGCCCGGTCACCTCGCTCTGGCCGTAGATTTCCGCGATGGGGAGATCGAGCGAGGTGAAGAACTCGAGCACCTCGCGAGCGATGGGCGCCGCGCTGGTGGCGAGCAGGTGCGCGCGTTCGAGCCCGATGCGCGCCTTGAGCGGGCCGAACACGGTGCGCTTCGCGAGCGCGTACTGGGCCTGCAGGCTGATGGGCGACTGGCGGTGCGCCATCGCGTCGGCGTGAAAGCGGCTCGCCACCCCGCGCGCCCACGAGACGATGCGCTGCCGCGTCTTCGGTTGCGAGGCGATGGCCGATTGGGCGCGGGCCATGAACTTCTCCCACACCCGCGGCACGCCGAAGAACAACGTGGGCCGCACTTCCTTGAGGTTCTCGCCCAGCTTCTCGAACGACTCGGCGAACGAGACCTGCAGCCCATTGATGAGCGGACCGTAGATGGTGCACACCTGCTCGGCGATGTGGCTCAGCGGCAAGTACGACAACAACATGTCGCCATGCCCGAGCTGGTGGCAGCTCGAGAGGTACACCGTCGTCCAGCACAGGTTGTGGTGCGAGAGCATCACGCCCTTGGGGTGGCCGGTGGTGCCTGAGGTGTAGATCATCTGCGCCACGTCGCCAGGCTGCAGCGCGTCGACCCGCGCGTAGTAGTCGGCCTCGTTGCCCCGCGCGCCCCGCTCGAGGATCTCGGCGAAGGTGAAGACGCCCTCGCGCAGGGTGGAGGGCGGATCCATCACGATCACGTACTTGAGGTGCGGCAGCTGGCTGCGCACCGACTGCAGCTTCTCGAGGTACGCCTCGTTCTCGACGAGCGCGATCGGTGCCTCGCAGTGGCCTGACACGTAGGCGACCTGCTCGGGTGACGCCGTGGTGTAGACGCCCACCGCGCGGCCCCCCGCGGCCATGGCAGCCAGCGCGGCGACCACCCATTCCTCGCGGTTGAAGCCCATCACCGTCATCGACTGGTGCGGCTGCAGGCCGAGCGACTGCAGGCCCAGAGAGAAGTCACGCACCCGGCTGGCGTACTGCCGCCAGGAGGTGGGCACCCACTGGCCGCCGCGGCGGGTCCAGAGTGCGGGGTCGTCCTTGAGCCGCTCCGCCATCTCGTGGAGTTGGTGAACCATCGTTCGGGGGATCGTGAGCGACATGGGACCGCAGCGTTCTTGAACGTCGTTGACAGGTCAACGACTGCGCCGTTATCTCCGCGCGCCATGGCGACCATCGATTTCACCTGTCAAAAATGTGAAGGCAACTTCGAGCTCGACTCGCAGGATCTGATCGACGGCACCGAGAAGCTCGAGTGTCCGCACTGCGAGAACAAGCTGACCAAGACCGCGAACGAAGACTTCGGCGCAGCGCTGGCTGAGCTGACCGCGCAGCTCGCGGCGATCGCGAAGAAGTTCACCGCGTCGATCGAGCTCGACACCGAAGAGGTGGGTGCTGCGGCTGTCGATGACGAAGACGATGAGGAAGATGACGACGACCTCGACGACGATGAAGACGACGACGACGACGATGATGAAGACGAGGAAGAAGTCGAAGACGACGACTGACCCGCAAGTCGAAAGCCCGGCCCCCCTCCCAGGAGTCGCCGGGCTTTCGGGTGCTTCGGTGAAACCGACTTAGAACTTGTTGGCGAGGTCGCTGATCACGGGGAGCGCCCAACGCTCACCCTTGAGCGCCTTGCTGATGGCCATGATCACCACGATCAGCAGGGCGATGGGTGACAGGCAGCCGATGATCTGCCCCAAAATCGGGATCAACTGCATCGGCACGAGCAGAATGAAGAACACGAACGAGGCCACGCCGAGCACCAGCCCCTGCTTCGCGTGCCACTTCACGTACTCGCTGTCTTTCACCGTGAGGAACGGGATCAGGGCGAGGATGCCCAGGTACGCGAGCACGAGCATGATCTTGTCCTGCTCGCGCACGCTGTTGCCGCCAACGGACTGAATGTTCTGCTGCTGCTGGTCCTGCGGTGTCATTCCTGCTCCCCGGCCTGAGGCCACGAACTGCATCGAGTGGAGCGCGAATCCTGACCAGTGGGATCAATGGGGTCAAGGCAAGATCGTCGTCTCGCCGCCCAGCGTGAACTTGCGAAGGGTCGAGCAGCGGCGGGCTTCGACTTCCAGCGCCTGCCGTTCACGGCTGCGAAGCCCCGCGCCCGGTGGGAGCTTGATCTCGATCGAGCTCAGCGCAGCCGAGCGCAACTGCTGCATCACCACCGACGCGTTGCTCATGCGAATGACGATCGGCGGTCGACCCTGCGGGCTGCTGATGGCCTGCCGTTCGCCCGGCCCTTCCGGCAGCCCAAGATCGATCTCGAGGTGCGAGAAGTGCCCGTCTTCCCCTCGGCGCCGCGCAAACCCGACCTCCGAGATCTCGAGCGCCCAGGTCTGCAGCTTTGGCAATGCACGACCAAAGGTGTCAGCCGCGTGGAGCCAGGTCGCGGAGGCTTCCATCGGGCCGTAGTGCGAGACGAGCTGAAGTTCCTCGAACGAGACCAGCGCGGGGGCCTGCCCCTCGAGTGCCTCGAGGATCGCCAGCACCGCGGGTGCGTTGGTGAACTCGGTGGTGGCGAGGCCCATCGCCGGCGCGCGCGCGATGACGGGGCTGCGTTCGAGCCCGCGAAGCTCGTGACGAAAAGTGCCGAAGCTCGAGACCACCACCCGGTGCGGCTTGAGATGCGGAAAGTCGGTGGTGCCCAGCGCCTTCCAGTCGGCCACTCCGAGCTCGAGGCGTTCGAGCCCGGCAAGGTAGCGGTGGCCCAGAAAGGTCACCAGGTCGGACGTGGCGGTGCTCGGGGGCAGTGAGAAGCCCTTCGCGGTCGCGAGGACGGGGTCGCCGGCGACGGTGGCAAAGAGCTCAGCAGGCCGGGCCGCACACACCAGCTCGTGGAGAAAGCCCTCTCGAAAGCGGGTGCGGTGGAGGTCGGCGACCGACGCCACCCTGCCCAGCCACGCGCCGCCGTGCTGGGTCGTCAGCCGCGCCACCTTTCGTTGCTCGGTCAACGAGAGCTCTCCGCGGGCACACAGCGCGATGACCTCCCCGCGGGGATCGCCACGCTCGAGCAGCCAGTCCGCCAGCACGTGCCGCAGGCCGCGGTCGTCGGGCCGCTCGGCCAGCTCCAGCAAGAGGCTCACGTCAGTCGACACGGGCGAAGGGTACCGCTCTCACGGAGACGCGAGCAATCAACCCGTCGTCATGGCTCGAGGGTGTTCTTCAGGTCGATCAGCGCGTCGTCGGTACTGCCCTTCGGCGCAGAAGTCGAAGGAGAGCGCGACCGGTGTGCGCCCAAACGCGAACCTGGTACGCCGGAGGAGCGCGTTGTCACGGCCGCATCACGAGCCACCGCTTCGCCACAGGGAGAGCCCCCGTCTCAGCAACGAAGGTCTCGTCGTTCCACACGCAGGCCAGGCGCTCGCCGCAGCCAACCACGCTGCGGCGAGCAAGGCCGGGGGTTCAGCCCAACATGGCGCTGACGGCGTCGCGCTCTTCTTCGAGCTCCTTCAGCGTCGCCGCCATCTTGCCCTTCGAGAACTCGTCGATCTCGAGGCCCTTGATGATCTCGTACTGGCCGCTGCCCTTGCAGAGGCAGGGGAAGCCATAGATCACGTCCTTCGGGATGCCGTACTCACCGTTCGACGGCACGCCCATCGTGGTCCACTTGCTGCCGGTGCCCTGCCACCAGTCCCGCATGTGATCAAGCGCCGCGTTGGCGGCCGACGGCACCGAGCTGATGCCCGACGCGTCGATGATCGCCTTGCCGCGCTGACCGGTGGTGCTGATGAAGTCACCCTTGAGCCACGCGTCGTCGTTGACGAGCTTGCTCAACGACGTACCGCCCGCGGAAGCGAAGCGGATGTCGGGGTACATCGTGGGCGAGTGGTTGCCCCACACGGTGAGCTGCTCGATCGCGTCGACGGGCTTGCCGGTGCGCTTGCTCAACTGGGCGAGCGCGCGGTTGTGATCGAGGCGCAGCATCGCCGTGAAGTTCTCGCGCTTGAGGTTCGGCGCCGACTTCATCGCGATGTAGGCGTTGGTGTTGGCCGGGTTGCCAACCACGAGCACCTTGCAGTCCGTCTTCGCCACTTCGTTCAGCGCGCGGCCCTGCGCGATGAAGACCGCGGCGTTCTTCTGCAGCAGATCGCGGCGCTCCATGCCCGGACCGCGTGGCGTGGCGCCGACGAGCAGCGCCACGTCGATGTCCTTGAACGCAACCTTGGGGTCATCGCTGGCGGTGACGCCCTGAAGCAGGGGGAATGCGCAGTCGTCGAGTTCCATCAGCGCGCCCTTGAGGCCCTTCATCGCGCTGAAGGTGACCTTGCCCTCGGCGTCTTTCACGTCGGGCACTTCGAGGAGCGAGAGGATGACCGGCTGATCCTTGCCGAGCATCTCGCCTGCGGCGATGCGGTAGAGGAGCTGCGTGCCGATGCGGCCAGCGGCGCCGGTGACTGCGACTTTGACGGGAGCTTTCATGGGTGCATTCCTGGTTTCGAAGGTGCTGCGGGTTACATGTTCTTGATGATGGCCTGACCGAACTCGCTGCACTTCACCTCGGTCGGGTTGTGGCCTTCCTGCTTCATGAGGCGCGCGAAGTCGTACGTCACGGTGCGCTGTTCGATCGCCTTGTCCATGCCCTTGATGATCAGGTCGGCCGCTTCGTACCAGCCGAGGTGGCGGAGCATCATCTCAGCCGAGAGGATCACCGAGCCCGGGTTCACCTTGTCGAGGTTGGCGTACTTGGGCGCCGTGCCGTGCGTCGCCTCGAAGATGGCGTGGCCCGTCACGTAGTTGATGTTGCCACCCGGCGCGATGCCGATGCCGCCGATCTGCGCCGCGAGGGCGTCAGAGAGGTAGTCGCCGTTCAAGTTGAGCGTCGCGATCACGTCGAACTCTTCGGGGCGCGTCAGCACCTGCTGCAGCGAAATGTCGGCGATCGCGTCTTTGACGAGGATCTTGCCGTTCTTGAGCTGTTCCTTCTGCTCGGCGTTGGCCGCCTCTTCGCCCTTCGATGCCTTGGTCTTTTCCCACTGCTGCCAGGTGTAGACCTGGTCGCCGAATTCCTTCTCGGCCAACTCGTAGCCCCACTTCATGAAGGCACCCTCGGTGAACTTCATGATGTTGCCCTTGTGCACGAAGGTGACGCTCTTGCGCTTCAGATCGATCGCGTACTTGATCGACGCGCGCACGAGGCGCTCGGTGCCGTCCTTCGAAACCGGCTTGAGGCCGATGCCGCTGCTGTCCGGGAAGCGGATCTTCGCGAAGTCTTTCGGGAACTCGGCTTTGAGGAAGGCGAGCACCTTCTGCGCGCGATCGGTGCCAGCCTCGAACTCGATGCCCGCGTAGATGTCCTCACAGTTCTCGCGGAAGATCACCATGTCGACCTTCTCGGGCGCCTTCACCGGCGAGGGCACGCCCTTGAAGTAGCGAACCGGGCGCAGACAGACGTAGAGGTCGAGCTTCTGGCGGAGTGCGACGTTGAGCGACGTGATGCCGCCGCCGATGGGCGTGGTCAGCGGGCCCTTGATGCCGACCAGGTATTCACGGAACGCGGTGAGCGTCTCTTCGGGCAGCCAGTTGTTCTTGAGCTTGAACGCCTTCTCGCCGGCGAGCACCTCGAGCCACTCGATCTTCTTCTTGCCGCCGTAGGCCTGGTTCACCGCCGCGTCGATCACCGCGACCGACGCCTTCCAGATGTCAGGGCCAGTTCCGTCACCCTCGATGAAGGGGATGATCGGGTTGTTGGGGACGTTGAGCTTGCCGTTGGTCAGCGTGATCTTTTCGCCTGCCATGAATTACTCCGCGGTGGGGTGTGATCGGTCGAAAAACGCGGCGGAATGTGGGCTCGTCATGACCGCGCGTCAACACTGATTTCTGCCTCGCGAGGGTGTAGGCAGAGCCTCGATGGAAGCCACTGAACCGCTGCAGACTCCGGGAGCTCTTCTTCGACTCGATCGTGCTTCTGGCACGTTGAAGGAGCGCAAATACCAGGTCGCGATCATCGGTGGCCCCGGCACCGGAACCAACAAAGCCATCGAGGGCACGCTCACCGTCGGCTCGCACCCCGATGCGGGCTTGAGCCTCGCCGACACCACCGTCAGCCGGTACCACGTCGAGTTCTCGGCGCGCCCCGATGGCGTGATGGTGCGCGATCTCGAGAGCACCAACGGCACCTACCTCGGCGGCACGCGGGTCACTGAGGTCATCGTCGAAGATCAGGCCACGCTCAGCGTCGGCAAGACCACGCTCAAGGTGTCGATGATCGAAGCCGATCTCGGCAAGCCCGTGGCACAGGCGTCGTTCGGGCCGGCCATCGGCGCAGCGCCCGCGATGAAGCAGCTGTTTGGCGTTCTCGAGAAGGTGTCCCCCTCGGACTCGACCGTGCTGCTGCTCGGCGAGACGGGCACTGGCAAAGAGGTGATGGCGCGGGCGATTCACGAGAAGAGCAAGCGCGCCAACCGCCCCTTCGTGGTCGTCGATTGTGGCTCGGTCGCCCCCACGCTCATCGAGAGCGAGCTGTTCGGGCATGTGCGCGGCTCGTTCACCGGCGCGATCGCCGATCGCAACGGCGCGTTCCTCGAGGCAGATGGCGGCACGATCTTCCTCGACGAGATCGGTGAGCTGCCGCTCGAGCTGCAGCCCAAGTTGTTGCGCGTGCTCGAGGCAGGCACGGTGCGCCGGGTGGGGGAAGACAAGCACCGCCGTGTCGACGTGCGGGTCGTCGCCGCCACGCACCGCGATCTCGAGGCTGAGGTCGCGGCCAGCCGCTTTCGTCGCGATCTCTATTACCGGCTGGCGGTGGTGCTGGTGAACGTACCGGCGCTCCGTGATCGACTCGACGATCTGCCCCTGCTGACGCAGCACTTCGTGAAGTCGATGGGTCGCGGTGAATTCGAGCTGCCCCGATCGCTCATGGCGCGCTTCGCGGCGTACCACTGGCCTGGCAACGTGCGCGAGCTGCGCAACCTCGTCGAGCGCAGCCTCGCGGGGGCCGACGTCGACCCGTTGCCGCAGGAATCACAGGCCGCGCAGAAGGCGCTCTCGTCGGGCGAAGACATCACCGACTTGCCGTTCAAAGAAGCCAAGGAGCGCCTGGTCGAGAGCTTCACGAAGGAATACCTCGTGACGCTGCTCGAGAAATGCAACGGCAACATCTCGCAGATGGCGCGAGAGGCCGGCATCGCCCGAAACTACGTGCATCGCCTGGTGGCGAAGTACGGCCTCAAAGCGCACGACTGACCGGAGGCTTCGCTGCGCGCGAGCTTCAACTCGTTCTCAACCCGCGTCGACGCCCGCGTCGTCACCTGCGTCAGCCTCGCCCGCATCTGGAGGGCCCGCGTCCGGAGGGCCGGCGTCAGGGGGGCCCGCATCGGGAAGACCAGCGTCCGGAGGACCTGCATCGGGCGGCCCCGCGTCGGGAGGACCCGCGTCTCGAGGCCCGGCGTCAGGCGTTCCCGAGTCAGCTGTGCCGGCATCGGTCGTTCCACTGTCTGGCGTTCCCGCATCGGACACCCCACTGTCCGGCGTGCCGCTGTCGGGGACACCTGCGTCGGGCCGGCCTGCATCGGGGCGGCCGCCGTCGAAGGGCGGCACGACGATGACCGAACCGTCTCGGGTGCCCCCGTCGATCTCGATCGGGAGCCCACCGTCCGAAAGACGATCGGAGCGCATGACGACGAACGGACTGAGGTGGCTTGTCTCGCCCGTCACCACGTTGCGCACGCGATCGACGAAGGCCTTGTCGAGCGGCTGCCAATCGGCGCCCTCTTCCTTCGAGTACACGCGCAGCAGGTTTTCGTTCTCGATGCCGTCCGCGTTGACGATGTCGAGCGAGAAACTCACCGTCGCCGGCTTGGCGAGCTTGAGCGGCCGGAGGTTGCTGGGGCCGATGTCGTAGCCTTCGCTCAGGGCGCCTCCCGGCACCTCGGCCCCGGCGCTGATGCGGATGATTTCCTGATCTTCGAGCGCGCCGCTGGGGAAGTTGATGCACACCTTCTTGTCGGGAAGGCAGAGCTCACCACCCGTGGGGCCCACCTGACCATCGACCAAGCCTGCCTGGCCGCAGCTCACCCACACCGCGACCAGACCGACCAGCAGTACCACCACTCCGGGTCTTCGCATGGCGCTCACGAAGTCGAACAATAGGCACAGGTCGAATCGCTTGACCTGCGTTGAAAGCAGGCAAAAGTGCCGCGTCTTTGGTCTTCACCCCACAGGAGAGCCTTCCATGTCTCGAATCTTGATCGGCGGTGCGCTGCTTTTCGTCAGCGCGTGCGCCAATTCGCAGGACCTCAACGGTGATGGCGTCGCGGACGCTGATGCCAGGGGCCGCAGCCCCGACACCGTTCAGCTCATCGCGCCCTCGAACCCCATCGGCACCGTCTCGGGCATGGTGGTCAACTCGCTGCAAGTCGGCATCGACGGGGTGAAGGTGACGTTGGTGCTCGGCGAGACTGGCGCGGCGCCCACCGAGGAAGTCCTCACGTCGGCAGACGGCTCGTTCTCGTTCAAAGGCATCCCTGCCGGGGCCAACGGGCAACTGCTCTTCTCGAAGACCGGCTACTCGAACGCGCGCCAGAGCGTCTTCGTCCCCGTGACCGGCGGCAACATTCCCATCAACAACGGCAACGGCAACGCGGGCGTGATCACGCTGGCGCAGCTGAACAGCAGCGTGAAGTACCGCGTGTACACGGCCGCGGGCGAGCCTGCGAAGGGCGCCAGAGGCATGCTCGAGGTGAACGCCACCGCGTTCCAGACCGTTGGGGGCGTCTTCGGCACCACGATCGGCAACTACAGCGGCATGGCCGACGTCGACGACAACGGGGTGCTCACGTTCACCGGCGCGCCCGACCCGGCCGAGATGACCCGCCTCACCAACCCCCAGTTCACCCTCACCGTCGGCGCCCTCGACAAGGACAACGACGGCCGCGCTGACTTCCTTGGCAGCGTGCAGGGGTTTTCAGCGCAGCAACTCTTCATTCAACCCGGTCGCACGCTCGTGCTCGCCGACGCGCGCACCACCAGCGCGCTGCAGATCCTCGGCACCAACATCGAGTCGCTCACCACCAACGGCAGCCCGCCGTACCGCAACGCGGTGAAGGCCAGCGACACGATCAACATCGTCTTCAACCAGCCCATCACGCAGGTCGACAGCACCCGTCTGGTGAAGGTGGTCCAGGAAGACTGCCAGACCAACGTCGCGGTGGCCGTCGTGCAGCGCGCGCCGAACATCCTCACCATCACCCCGGCCGCCGCGTGGACGCTGGGCAACCGCTACAACATCATCGTGCGCGCGACCGGCCTCGAGAGCGGTACCACCGTCGACTTCATCGGCTACTTCTTCGCCATCGACGCCACGGTGCCCCGCCCGCTCAGCACCACCTCCGCCTTCCAGGTGCGCAAGGCCGCCGGCAACATGATGTCAAATGCCCTGCAGCCCGGTGACACGCTCAACGTGTTGTTCGACACGCCCATCACGTACCAGGGCGGCCCTCAGGCGCAGGCGATCGTGAACACCGACCTCAACGGAGACGGCCAGATTGGCGGCATGATGGGTGTGGGGGAGTTCGCCGGCCCCGCCAACACCGGCTTCGTGATCACCGCCAACGAGCCGATCCGCGCCAACGATCCCGCCAACGGCACCTTCGCCTGCAAGGCTTCGGGCTACTCCAGCCGCTGGTCGATCACGATCACGCAGTTCCCGATGTCGAACTCGATCTCTTCGGGCACCGGCCTCCGTGTCCTCTTCCCGAAGGACAACGCCAGCTCCGACACGTACCAGACCGCGTGGGGCTCGCCCGTGACCACCGACGTCAACGGCATGCTGATCGTCGTTCCGTGAGCATTCTCGGGGTGGTGTTCACGCTGCTCGCTGTGGCTCCTGCTCTGGAACTCCAGCCCGGTGTCGCGCGCCCCGGCGATGCGGTGCTCATCTCGGTCTTTGGCAGCTTCGATGCTCCGCAGGGCCAGCTCGGCACTGCGGAGCTCGCTTTTTTGGCGTGGGGTGAGGGAACGTGGGTCGCGCTCTCGCCGCTGTCAGTCGACCAGAAACCCACCCGGTTGCAGGTCGAGGTGGTGGTCGTCGTCGGTGGGCAGAAGCAGAAGCTCACGGGCGAACTCGAGGTCACGAAGGCCAACTTCCGCCGACGGAAGTTGACCGTCAGCAAGCGTTTCACCAGCCCCTCGAAGAAGGAAAGGCTGTGGTCGGCCGAAGATCAGAAGGCCTTCACCGAGACCTTCGATCGAGACTTCGAGGCGTGGCAGTTCACCGAAGACTTCTCGTGGCCACGCAACGCGCCGGTGAGCGCGCCGTTCGGAGACCTGCGCCTCTTCAACGGCAAGAAGCCGAGCCAGCACTCCGGCGCCGACGTCGACGGAGACACCGGCGACCCCATCTTCGCGGCGAACGCGGGCGAAGTGGTGATGGTGCGCCCCTGCTTTGGCAGCGGGAACACGGTGTTGATTCACCACGGCGGCCGGCTCTTCACCGCCTACTTCCACCTCTCGGAGTTCGAGGTGAAGCCAGGCGCCTTCGTGAAGTCGGGCGAGCTGCTCGGCAAGGTCGGCAAGACCGGGCGGGTGACCGGGCCTCACCTGCACTTCGGTGCGAAGCTCGACGGAAAGTGGGTCGACCCCGAGAGTGTGCTGCGGCTCGACTTCCCTCAGCGCGGCGAGAAGCTCAGCGATCAGCCCACTTCGGCGCCCGCTTCTCGAGGAACGCCGTGACGCCTTCGGCGGTGTCTTCGGCCATCACGTTCAACGAGAGCTGCCCGGCGAGAAACTCGAGCGACTGACCCAGCGGCAGATCTTCGGCCGTGAAGAAGCTCCGTCGACCCAGCGCGAGAATGGCGAGGCTCTTGCCGGCCACCTTCCCCGCCAGCTCGGCGGTCGCGGCGTCGAGGGCGTCGGGCGCGACCACGCGATTGACGAGCCCCCAGTCGAGCGCCTGTTGCGCGGTGAGCCGATCACCCGTGAGCGCCAGCTCGAGCGCGCGCTTGCGGCCGAGGTGCCGCTGCAGAAAGGCGATCACCATCATCGGGAAGAGGCCACGATCGATCTCCGGGGTGCCAAAGCCCGCCGAGTCGACGGCCACTGCGAGATCGCAGGCCAGCACCAGCCCCAATCCGCCCGCAAGCGCGTGCCCGTTGATGCGGGCCACAGTCGGCTTGGCGACCTGCTGGAGCGAGAGGAGCAGCTGGCCGTACTGCCGTCGCCCGTCGTGGCCTGACAAGAAGCCGTCTTGCGCCAGCCCGCCGAGATCGGCGCCTGCGCAAAACACGCGCGACCCGGCCCCGGTGAACACGATGGCGCGCGCGGCGGGGTCGGCTTCGGCGCGTTGGAGACCGGCCTTGAGCCCGGCGATGACGCCCGGAGAGAGCGAGTTGCGCGCGGCCTCGCGGTCGATGGTCAGCGTGGCCACCCCGCCCTTCACCTCGTAGCGAACGTCACTGCCTTCCATGGTGGTCTCCCGAAGTTCAGTGGCTCGGCCGCGGTGCCCGGGCGCGCGGTGACGGCGGCGTGGCCATCGACGGCATCGCCGAGGGCGCAGTCGACTTCGCGTGCACGATGCCGTTCAAGAAGGTCTCTGCGACCTGATCACGTGCGCGGTCGATCGCCTGATCGTCTCGTTTGTCGAGCAGCCCCATCACGAAGCTGGTCAGCCCCATCTCGATGCAACCGAAGAGCAAGGTGGCGCACAGCGTCGGGTCGAGGTGCGCGGAAATCTCGCCGCGCTGCTGGGCTTCCGAGAACATCTGGCTGGCGGCGACGATCACGGTGCCAAAGGCGCTGCCTCGATTGACCGCACCTCCTGCCGGGCTGCGCCCCACCTCGAGGATCAACACCTTCACCCCACGCGGATCACGCCGGTACGCCTCGAACGCCACGTGCACGACGCCGCGAACCCGCGAGGCGACGTGCTGGTCCTTCGAGATCTCTGCCGACACACGCCCCAGAAAGGTCTGCCAGCCGCTCGCGAACACCGACTCGAGCAGCTCATCCTTGTTCTTGAAGTAGTGGTACACGAGCCCGTAGGCGACCCCGGCTTCCTTCGCGACGTCTTGAATGCGACAGCCCAGGTAGCCCTTGCGCGAGAACACCTCGACCGCGGCGCGAAGAATCACGCGGCGCCGATCGGCCTCACGCTCGGCTCGGGTCTGTGACTTCTTCGCAGGCTGTTTTTCGGCCACGAACGGGCCTCCCACACGAAAAGGCCAGAAATTGATTCTGGAATCAGTGCAGGCACCCTACCTCAAAGAGTCACTCGATGGTTCCTTTGATCGTACCGGCGCTGATCTTGATCACGTAGCCGTCCTGCGGTGACGCGGTGTACGTGCAGACGATGCTGGCCACGAAGTCGATCGCCGGCCGGCGAATCGGCGCCTGGTTGATCGGCGGCGCGAGCGGGTCGCGGGCGTCGGTGATGGTGAACCTGAGGTGTTCGCCCGGCGGGTACGTGAAGGCGAACCCGGCGATCGTCTCGGCCGAGCTGACCTTCACGGGCGACATGTCTTGCGCCTCGATGCGGCAGCCGTCGGCGTCGCCGTTCTTCGCCAGCGCGTTGAACCAGGGGTCGGCGAGGTAGGCTCGCACCTCGACCGGCGGGCCCGCAGCGGCGCAGAACGTCGTCCCGACAGGACAGGTGAGCGCGATGGCGGGAGGAATGCCGTTGGTGCAGGTCTGACCGCTCGGGCATGCAGCCGCGAAGATGGGCTTGTGACCGTTGACGCCGGGCACCACGGAGAGCGTGTCTTCGGTCGCGGGAATGCCCGTCCAGATGATGCGCTCCTGACGCCAGATCAGGGTGTTCGCGTCCCACTCGCCGTTCTTGCCGTCCCACTCGCGGTTGCCATTGACGTCGATGAAGCGCTCGAAAGAATCCCACGTGCCGTTGTCGTTGGAGTCGACGAAGGGCTCGGTGAGATCGTCGAATTCTTCGGTCGCGTCGTGTTTGCCGTTGTTGTTGGTGTCGTCGAACCCTTCTTCGCCTGAGGTGACGGCGATCATCGAGACCAGGTTGTCGCGCGGGTTGTTTTCCATCGGCTGGCCGTTCATGCGACGAATCGGGTCGGGCCGGCGTGGCTCCTGGAAGGTGTAGTTGGTGGTGAGGTTGAGGGGGTTCTGCGTCCAGTTGAAGGGGTGCATCCACAGGGGGGCGCGGTACTCGCCGGTGTTGCGCGGGTCATCGGCCGGTGGCGTCCAGGAGAAGATGTCGGGGGTCAGCTCGACGGGCAGCGGCAGCGAGGTCTTGTGCAAGATCGTCGCATCGCCCACCAGGTTCGCCTGAGAGACGTCAGAGGGGCCAACGGCACCCGCTTCGGTCAGGAACGAGACGAGCGCGTCTTTCACGCCGTCGCCGTTGCGGTCGCCCACGTGCGCGGTGCACGGCAACACAGAGCCAGCGATCAACGTGCGGGTCATGTCGTACGCGCCGAGCGCGTGGCGACCGCCCGCGCCTTCACCGGCGATGGAGCCGCACTGGAACGTGAACTGACGACCGTTGGGCACGGTGCCCGCGAAGGTGATGGGAGGCGACTGAATCGACTTGTCACCGGCAGTGGCGACGATGATCACCGAGTTGACCCGCGAGCTGGCGACGATCTGCGTCTCGGCGTACCCGCTGCCGCGAATCGACGGTGCCGACGTCGGGCTGAGCGTCACGCCCGTGTTGGCGGACTGCAGCTTGAACTCGACGTTGGTGCCCGCGAGCGGAACGCCGCGCGAGTCGAGCAGGCGGAAGCGAACGGTCGCGACATCGCCGATGCGAGGTTGCGCCGGGCTCACCTCGACGAATTCCATGACCGCCGGCCCCGTGGACCCGCACGCCGACAACACCACCGTCAGCACCGCACTCAGGCGCATGCGCATTCGCTTCAACTCCCTGGTTCAACGAGGGAAAGAGATGACGCGACATTGTCCGGGGGCGCTCCCACAGCGTCAAGCGAACTCGGTGGTCAGCGCGTGCCGATCGAGCCGAACTTCGCCACTGAAATCCGCAGGCCAGCTGACGGAAAGAGCCACACCGGCTTGCCATTGTTCCAGGGAATGGGCTGCGTCGCGAAGACGTCGATGCGCATGCAATCGCACGCGGGGGTGACGCCGACGCTGAGCGTGTGCTGGTTGAACGCCAACAGGGTGAGTGGCGTGCTGTTGAACGCGGGGAAGATCTGCTCATTGAGCATCGCGTCGTAGCGCACGCCGACAACGCCGAACTCCCAGCGGGCTCCAAAGGTGATCTGCTGTACGCGGGTGAGCGAGGTGTAGCCGCGGTCGATTTGGAAGAGCAGATCGACGGGCTGCCGCGACCGCGCCGTGCCTTCCATCACCAGGTTCTCGTAGGTGACGTAGGCCCCGTGGCCGCGACCATCGTCGAGATCGGCTCGGCCCGCCGCGCGCGTCAGCCCGGTGGTGACAGGCGTCAACCCATCAGACGCGAAGCGCGTGGCCAGCGGGTCGATGCGCAGGAGGCCCTGCATCGAGAGCCAACCAAACGTGGCGACGAAGCGACCATAAGCCTCGCCCAGGTTGGCGGTGAGGGGGCCGCCGCTCCTGGCCTGGGCAAACTCGCCGCCCTGCCCCACGTCGAGGCGCAGCAGTTCACCCCCTCCGCGCGCGAGCAGCCGCTGACTCAGCTCAACGACGCCCTGAACGCGCCCGTCGACGTTGGGCACTGCGGCGTCGAGGTGATCGTACGCCACGAAGTCGGTCGGGCCCGTCTGGAAGCCGAAGGGCAACGCCCGTAGTTCGAAGCGCGGCGTGATGACGTGCTTCAAACCGGAGTCAAAGCGTCGTGAGAGCTGCGTCTCGAGCGCGCCGCCGAGCAGCAGGTAGCCACGCGTCCACGAGCGACCACTCGCCTCGCCCACCCACGCGAGCTGACGCCACGACGCCGACGCGCTGAGGGTGAACGCGTCGAGGGGGCTCACCGACACCCAGAGCGTGGGGCGCAGCATCAAGCGATCGCGCGCCTCGCGCTCCCCCGGTTCCCAGACACGATTGCCCATGCCGGTGGTGAGCCCGATGCCCCCGAGGGCCTGGTTCATGTACGGGCTCGAAGGGTTGAACAGGCGCGCGACCGAGGTCTTGAACGAGATCGGGTCGATGCGCCCTTCGGCGGCCGATGAGCCCTCGTCGCCGGTGAGCGAGAACAGCGGCGCCAGGCGGGCTGCCTCGGCATCCATCGAGAAGTGCACCGGCCCGAGGGGGTCGGGCGACCACCCCAAGGTGATCGCGGGGAGGCGCTGGAGCGTGCCCGGCCCGTGAAAGCCGATGACGCGAGACGCGTTGAGCAAGGTGCCGTTGCCCAGCCAGTCGTACCCCCACTGGATGTCCTGCCGCAGGCCAACGTCGAGCACGAGCGAGTGCTGGTTCGAACGGTGGAACAGCGTCGCGGCGCTGCGCAGGTAGGTCGCGGCGCTGGCGATCACATCGACGGTGAGGTCGCGGTTGTAGTCGCCGTCGGAGTGCCCGTTGAAGTCGACCCGCGCGCCGAACCCGTGATCGAAATCCTGCGTATGGAGCCAGCTCAGCTCGCCACGCCAGCCACGGAAAGTCCCGGGCACCCGCAGCGTGGGGTTCTCGACGTCTCGCTTCGTCCTGAAGTCGTACAGGAGCCCAAGCACCGCGCGACCTGCCGCGCGCGTCGAGGGGGCGTAGCGAAACTCGGTGTTGAGCCGGGGCCCTGCGACGCCGGTGGGGTTTTGAACACCCTTCTCGTTGGGGAACGCGCCCGTGAAGAGGCCCGGCGTCAGCGTGACGTCAGCAGAGCGGCCCAGCGTGACGAACACCGGCTGTTCCAACGAGAAGCCCGTCAGCGGGCTGGACGGCGTGATGTAGGGAAAGAGCAGGCCCGACTGACGGTCGGTGAGGGGCAATGAGATCCACGGAAGCCAGAGCACCGGCACCTTCCCGATGCGCACCACGGCGTTGCTGATGGCGACGCGATCGGCCTCGGTGTCGACCACCGCGTGGTTGGAACCAATCGACCACCCGGGGTTCTTGAAGTCGCATTCGCAAGGCACCAGGGAGAGCTCTTCGACCGTCCACGTCGAGCCGTCGCGGACCAGGTGGTTGCCCTGAAGCAGCGCCTGCGTGGTGCCGACGCGCTCGACTTTCTCGGCCGTGTTGGCGGCGAGCAGTCGCTGGGCGCTGACGTCGCGCTTGGAGATCGCCTGCCCCTGGTAGAGATAGATCTCGGTGACCTCGTTGTTCTCGTCGAAGCGCAGCGTCAGCAGGTCGGCGATCACCGCCACTTTGCCGCCCTTCGAGACGCGCGCGACCACGCGGCCAATCGCCGTCGCCACGCGCTGCCTGGCGTCGTAGACAAGCCGATCAGCGTCGATGGCGACCGAATCGCCGCGGAGCTGGGCGCCCCCTTCCCCGGTCGTCAGCTCCTGCTTCCCGTCGTGAAGGAGGCGTTCCGCGTCAAGCTGAAGCGAGTCTTCGGGTGCTGGAAGATCAGCGTCGAACGGCCCCGCGTCGGGCGAAGCGGCGATCGTGATGGCCAGCCACAGCCCGAGCATTCGCCTGCGTTTGTGTCACTCGGGGCGCTCGAATTCCAGCGTCAGCTCATTGCCTGCCTGGCTCGCCCGGTACGCGACCGCCTGCTTCAAGCTGATGGTCACCTTCACGCTGCTGTTCTGCTCTTCAGGTCGCACCAGCGAGACCGCCGTGTCGAAGAAGGACGCGTCGATGATTCGCTGGTTGTTGGGGAGGCTGATCGCGGTGTTCTCGAGTGTGATCACGACCTGTCGATCGCTGTCTTCACCCACCCGGTACCGCACCGGCGAAGAGGTGCGGAAGAAGATGCGACCGACCCCGTCGTTCTGCTTGAAGCCGACGAAGGTCATCTTCGCCTTGCCGCTGGTGGCCGCCAGCTCGGAGGGGGACGGCGTATTGGCCGCAGCGCTCTCGAGTTCCTGCTGCTTGCGCTGGCGCTCGGCCTCCGCGCGCTTCGAGGCGTCTTCTTTGGCCCCGGCCTCGGCGTCGGCCTTCGCGCGCACGGCTGCCTGGGGCCTCGCCTCAGCCTGAGCGAGCGCCGCTTCGCGTTTCTTCTGCTCTTCTGATTTGGCGGCTTCTTTCGCCGCAGCCGCAAGGCGCGCCTGCTCGGCCCGCTTGTCTTCTTCGGACCTGCGCTTCGCTTCTTCCTTCGCGCGCTTCTCGTCTTCGGCGCGGGTGCGGGCCTCGAGGGCTGCGAGCCGTGCGCGCTCGCGCGCGTTCTCGGCGGCCTCGGCCTTCGCGCGTTTCTCTGCCACTTCCTGTTCCTTCTTTTCGCGGGCGAGGCGGACCTTCTCGTCCTTCTCCTGCCGCTTTCGCTCGGCTTCGGAGCGCGCGAGCTCTTCCCTCTCAGCCTTCTTCCGCTCGGCCTCGATCCGGGCCTCGGCGAGCTTCGCCTCTTCTTCAGCCTTCTTTCGCGCAGCGGCTTCGCGGGCGGCCTCACGCTCGGCGGCCAGTCGCGCCTCACGCGCCTCCGCTTCCTTGCGCTTGAGCTCGACGAGTTCCTTCGCTTTGCGTTCGGCCTCGGCGCGTGCGACCTTTTCCTGCTCGGCCTTCTCGCGGGCGAGGCGAGCCTTCTCTTCTTCTTCGGCTGCCAGTCGGGCCAGCCGCTCTTCGTCGGCCTTCTTCTTCGCCTCTTCGGCTTCCTTCTTCTTCCGGTCGGCCTCTTCGCGGGCCAGCTTTTCCTTCTCGGCCTTCTCGCGCGCGACGCGGGCCTTCTCTTCCTGCTCGGCGGCCAGCTTCGCCAGGCGTTCCTCTTCGGCTTCCTTCTTCTTGCGATCGGCCTCTTCGCGGGCGAGCTTTTCCTTCTCTTCGCGCTCGGCCTTTTCCTTTTCGAGGCGCGCGCGCTCTTCGGCTTCCTTCAGCGCTTTGGCAGCGCGGTCGGCCTCGAGCTTCTCGGCGATCAACTTCTGTTGCGCCTTCTGATCGGGCGGCAGCTTCACGACCAGCGACGTGCCCGTGCTGGCGATGTCGGTTTCCAGCTCACGCTCGAAGCCGATGAGGATGCGCGCGATGGCGGCCGATTCCGAGCCGTAGGCCGCGGTCTTGATCGCGGTGATGGTGCCGTCGCCGACCTTCGTCTCCTTCGGCACTTCGACGAACACGGCCTCCGAGATGTCGATCACCAGGCGCGGAGGGTCAGACAACGTGAAGGTCGTGAAGTTGGGCCTGCGGCTGCCGGTGATCTCGATCGTGGAGCCCTTCACCTCGATCTTCGTGATCGAGTTCAGCTGCACCCGGTCCTGGCCAAAGGCCGCGAGCGGCTGCAACGACATGGCGAGCGAAACCCACGCGGAAAGCACGGTCTTCAGCCGGAGCTGTTTCATCCTGTAGCAACGTATCAACCGGGGGGCGCTGCTCCAGTTTCTGACCCGGCAGGTGGGTCAGTCCAACAGGCGCGGCAATGACGGGGCGCGCGCGCGGTGCGTCTTCGCGTACTCGATGAGGTTCTTGATGTCGTAACAGATCTGCCGAATGTCATGCCCCATCGTCAGCTCGATGTGGCTGTTGCCCTTCACCGGGCGCCACAGGAGGTACTCGCTCTTCGCGGCGCGGTAGACGCTGCGAGTCGAGGCGAGCGACGCCAGGGGGTCTTGATCGCCGAAGATGATCGCCATCGGCACGCGGATCTTCGAGAACCCGCGCTGAAAGTCGTACGCCGTGCGGTAGCAGACGACCTCCATCCCGCGGATCCATTTGAGGAATTGGTCGACGACCTTCCGCGGTTCCTTCTCGCCCCCCTCTTTGAGCAGCCAACGCACGTCAGCCATCGACATGCGATCCCACCGGGTGAGCCAGGTGATGCGGTTGGCGATCAGCCCCAGCATCGGGCTCTGTTCAGCGAAGCCGAGCGCGTCAGAGGCAACCTTGAGCCACGTGTCGAGCGGCAGGTAGCGGTACTTGAGCTCGCGCGGCTTCTCGGCGACCTCGTGGCGGGTGAGCTTCGAGGCGAGCTGCGAGAGCGCGTGCCCGAGACCACGCTGCGCGTTGATGCTGCCGAGCGCCCCGTCGACCATCGCCGCGATGCCGGGCCCCGCATACGCCAGCCACTGCAACGCGAAGCTGCCCTTCCCGATCTCCGCAGGCGCCCCGATGGTGATGATGCCTTCGAAGTGTTCCTGGTGAATGCCCGCGTAGCCATAGCCGAGCATGCCCCCCATCGAGTGGCCGCAATAGAAGATGCGCTCGCGCCGGGTGATGCGCCGCACGCCCGCGACCGCCGCCGGGAGGTCGTAGAGGAAGTAGCTGTCGATGTCCCAGTCCCAGTGGAGATCGGGTGGTGGCTTGCGGCTGAACTTCGCCGCGCGCTCGTGCTGGAGCTCGATGGAGCTCTTGCCGTGCCCGCGCAGCTCGAGAATGTGAATGTCGATGCCGAAGAAGAGGAGGTTCTTGACGAATTCCCCGCTCGTCCACGCGTGGCGGTTTTGACAGAAGCCGTGCACCAGCAGCATCGGCTCACCGAAGAGCGGCTGCGGAAAGCGCTGGGGCACCGGGCGGTAGCGCGTGATCACCAGCGACCAGCCATCGGCCGTTTCGACCACGTACTTGGTCTTCTTGTAGAGCGCGCGAAACTCGACGTCGTCGACGGTGGGGGCGCGGCCCTGGGCCTGTTGCGTGCCGGGGGCAGGCGCGGTCATGGCGCAGCGATGGGGGCGTACTCGAGGGTGATCGAGGCCGGCGTGCCGAAAGAATCGTAGTAAGCGAGCATGCGCAGCTTGAAGTACGCGCCCGTCGAGCTCTTCACCACGTAGACGAGCTCGGTGCGTGGCAACAGCTGGTGCACGCCGAGATCGTAGAGGTACCAGCCCCCATCGACGGCGCTGAAGATCTTCTCGGGCGTGTCGACCGAGAAGCCGCTGCCCGGCGCCTGGGTGAGCGTCACGTAGTCGACGCCCTTGAGCACCGCGATCTCAACGGTGCCGGTGGGGCTGCTCGCACCGCTGTTGGCGCCGATCTCAAAGCGCTTGAACGAGAGGTCCCACGCGTTGGTCGAGAAGGCCTCGTCGGCCTTCAGCTCGCGGCCTTCGTCGAGATCGACGTACACCTGCGACATCTTGTTGGTGGCGTCGACGAAGAGCTTCTTGCCACCGGTGTCGAGCACCTCGGCGCTGACCAGCGGGCCGGTGGTGGTTTGACCGTCGAAAGGGTGATCGGTGCGCAGGTCGTTCGCGCACGCGCTGAGCATCACGAGGCTGACGAAGAAGAAGTTGCGCACGTCACAGCTCCAATTGAATGCCGCCGATGATTCCCCGAGGCGGGCGGGGGTTGAAGTCCTGGTCTCCAGAGTTGAGCAGATTGTAGGCGTTGACGAACACCCTCCCCCACTGCCGGAACACGTAGGTCACCTGCAGCTCGAGATCGAAGTAGCCGGGCGCGATGATCACCCGGTCGTCACCGGTACCGCCCAGCACGTTGGCGAAGCCGAGGCCCGACCCTGAGTAGAAGGGCCGCTCCGAGTGGTAGGTGGCGCGCACCACGCCCTCCAGGCCGATCGGCCGGTACTTGATGGTCAGGCTGCCGTTGACGCGGTGGTTCGAGCGACCTTCGAGGGGCCGGTTGCGGGTCACGTCGCGCGCGTCGAGGCCCATGTAGCTGAGGTCGAGGTACGCGCCCTTGCTCAGCCGGGTGCGCGCGCTCAGCTCGACGCCCTGCGTGTACGCGTTGGCCACGTTCTCGTAGTTGAAGACCACGGGATCGTCGGGGTTGGGCACGCCGTCGGCGGTGATGTTGATGAGGTTGGTGAGGCTGGTGTGCCACGCGCTCGCCGAGAACACCCAGCCTTCGATCGGCGGCCGGTAGTCGACGGCGACGTTCACGCTGCCGCTGCGTTCGGCGACGAGCTTCGGGTTGCCCTGCACGATGTAGCCGATGCCCGCGTTCGAGAACTGCAGGTACAGCTCGCTGAACGACGGCGGGCGGAAACCGAGGCCCCACGAGGCCCGCAACGTCACCTCGGGGATCGGGTCGACCTTGAACGCCAGGCGCGGCGAGGGGGCAGCGCCAAACTGGGTGTCCACGTCGACGCGGAAGCCCGGCGAGACCGCGAACTTTGCCTTTTCCTGCAGCACCCACTCGTCCTGCACGAAGACGCCGACGCGGCCGCGCTGCACCCGGGTGGGGTTGATGCGCGTCGAGTCGAGCAGCTCACTGAAGCCCTCCACGCCCCCGGTCAGGGTGTGGTTGCCCACCTTGTGATCGACCTGCCCGAAGCCTTCCCACAAGCGCGTGAGGTTCGCTGAGTAGTCATCGAGGGCGCGGCTGCCGCGTTGATCGACGAGGAACTGATCTTTGAAGAGCCCGAAGTGGCCGCGCACCGTGGCCGTGGTGCCCTGCGAGAAGTGTTTGCGCACGCCGACCCAGGTGTCGAACTGCTCGGTGCGCTGGTAGCGATCGAAGACCGCAGCGCTGTCGTTGATGTCGACGCCGTTGAGATCAGTGAACACGTACGCCGCCCGGACCCACGCGCGCAGCGATTCGTCGGGCACGAACGCCACCTCGGCGTCCGCGTCGATGCGCTTCAACCCTGCCCCGCTCGTCTCGGGATCTGACGGGACCCAGTCGTAGGCGTTGCGCGTTCGGTACCCGCCACCAGCCCGCAGCTCGAACGGCCCCAGCTTCGAGCCCACGTTGCCGCGAACGTCACCTTCCAGCAGCGTGCCGAACATGCCGCGCACGGCGCCCTCGAAGATCTTCTGCGGTCGGCGCGTGATGAGGTTGATGACGCCGCCCATGGCGTCAGCGCCGTACAGCGCAGCGCCGGGCCCCTTGACGATCTCGACGCGCTCGACCTCACGGAGGCTGAAGCGCGAGATGTCGGTGATCGAGCCCGAGCGCCCCGAGATGCGCTGACCATCGACGAGGATCAGCACGTACTCGGGGTCGAGGCCCTGAAGCCGAATGCCGGTGCCACGGTTCGTGTAGACCATCTCGACGCCGGGGTGCTGCTGCAGCAACTGCGGCAGATCGCGAACGCCGAGTTGCTCAATCTGCTGCCGGGTGATCACCTCGGTCGGCACGATGGTGTCGGCGGCGCGGCGCTCGGTTCGGCTGCCGGTGACGACGGTGATGCGCTGACGCTCGAGCTCTTCCTCGACCCCTCCGTCGGTCCCGCCATCGAGGGGAACCTGCGCGGCGATCGCGATAACCAGGAATGACCACATCGACGAGGAGGCTTACAGCGCACTCCGCTCGAACTGAAGGATGATTCAGCCCCTTCGGCGACGGCTGAAAGCCAGCAACACGAGCGCCATCAGCGGAGCTTCGGGCGCCACCGAGTTGATGCAGCTGATGCCAAAAGTGCCGGTGTTGCGCGCGATGATGCGGCTGCGCTGCACCGCCAGTTCGTCGCACGGCGTCGGCGGCTGGCCGCGCGGGTAGGTCTGACAGAAGCCGTTGGCGGTGCCCACGTCGATCACCCGCTTCGCCGTCTCACCGATCGGGGCCGTGGGCGCCATCGTCGATTGATCGTTGAGCACGTGATCGAGCCCGACCGCGTGGCCGATCTCGTGGGTGGCCGTGCTCTGCACGTCGAAGGCGACACACGTCACGTCTTCGCGGCCGATCACGCACGGAGGCGACGAGATGGTGGTCATCAAGAAGCCTGAGCCGTTGAACTCGATGTCGGCGTCGACGGCCACGCCGGTGCGCGTGCTGTAGGTCACGGTGGTGAGGCCGATGGTCGCGCTGCTGTGATCCCAACAGCGGTTCACGTTGCCGCACGAACCGTCGGCGAGACAGGGATCACTCGGCTGCACGATGTCGCCGCAGTCGGCGTCGCGAAAAGTGAGCACGTTGTCGGTGTCGGTGCCCTTCCCGACGCGAGGGTTGGTGATGCGCGCCCCACGCAGGAACCGGAAGTCGGAGCAACTGTTCGCCACCGTCTCCCAGGTCGTGAAGGCGGCGTCGATGGCGGTGAATTCGGTCTCGCCGGGGGTGCGCATGCTGCCCTGCGCGTCGACGCGGTACGTGAAGTTGCGATCGGCCCACGTCACGCACAACACCGTGTCACCCGACATGCCGGCCAGTGTCCGCTGAAACTCCTGCGCGTTCGCGATCGACGCGAGGCACGCCAGAGTGAGGGCGAACGTTCTGGCAGCGGGAATGGTCACGCCGCGCGCCGCCTTCGCAGCAGCGCCATCACCGCGAGCGCCAACACCGCGCCTTCACCAGTCGAACACCCCACCGCCTTGCCCAGCGAGTCATCGACGGGAGTGATGAAGCAGGTCTTCGCGGCGGCCCCCTTCGGGTACGCCTCACACGCAAAGCGCGCGCTGTCGGCGTCGAGGGTGCGCTTGCTGACCTCTCCCGCGATCGCGCGCGGGCTCATGGTGCTGCCGGGCGTTCCGCTGTGCGCGAGGCCAAGCGAATGGCCGATCTCGTGGGTGGTGGTGTTCTGAATGTCGGAGACGATGCAGTTGAGTGCCGGCTGCCCAGACGGGCACGGCGGCGAGTCGACGGTCGTGAACAAGAACGAAGGCACGTTGAACTCGATGTCGGAGTCGAGCACGCGGCCGGTCTTCGGGTTGTACGAGGTGGTGGTGATGGCGATGGCGGCTTCGTTGTGCTGCCAGCAGTCGAAGTTGTTGCCGCAGTTGTCGTTGGTGCGACACGCGTTGCCCGCCGGCACCACGTCGCTGCACTTCTTCAATCGAAAGACGGTGATGTTCTCGTTGGTGGCGTCTTCGAAATAGCCCACCAGACGATTCGAAGTGCGCGGCCCGTCCACCACCGAGAGGCTGGAGCAGGTCGAGAGCTGGTTCTGCCAACTGGCGATGGCCTTGCCGACGGCGACGAACTCCGAGTCGCCCGTGCTCTCGGGGTTGCCGTCGGCGTTCTGGTGGAACTCGACGGTGGTGTTTTCCTTCCACCACAGGCACTGCGACGCCGGATTCTTGTCATCGACGCGGCTGCGCACGTAGCTCTGCGAGAGCACGAGGGCCGTCACCAGTGACAGCGACATCATGGCGTGACCTTGATCGGAGGACGGGTCGGCTCGAGCGGCGCCGTGCTGCCGCCCAGCGCGTTCACCCTCGCGCGCAGTTGATCGAGGGTCATCGCGATCGAGTTCGGCTGGGTGGGCTGGTGCGTCGAGGGGTCGACGAACAGCGCCTCACCGTCGAGTTCCTGCCGCACGAAGATCGACTTGCCGTCGCTCGAGCGCTCGACCTTGAAGCGCCCCTGCGACATGCCGGTGAGCAGGAAGCGATCGCCCCGCCCTTCGAGAAAGACGACCACCTCGTCGCCCGCCTTGAACTTCACCGTGCCGTGCACGAGCTGGCCGACGTCGCCCACTTCGCCGCCGGGCTGCATGACGGTGACCTCTTTGACGGCAGCGCCCTTCCACGTCTCACTCACGTCGAGCACCGCGTCGGTCATGATGCGACCGCCGTCTTTCGTCCACCGCGACGAGACGCTTCGCACCGTCCCGCGCATGATCGTCGACGAGCCCTTCGTCAGCGACGTGAGATCCAACGCGAGCAACGTGGTGGCGTGCGCCATGCCGGCGAGCAGCGCGGCGATGACGAGCCCTCTTCGAACTGTGACGACCATTGAATGGACCCTACTCCATGCTACAGGCCGCGGCTCCATGAAGCCTCGCGTGCGATTCGCCCCGTCACCCACGGGTTACCTCCACATTGGAGGTGCCCGTACGGCCCTTTGGAACTGGCTCTACGCCCGTCGCCTCGGAGGCACCTTCGTCCTCCGCATCGAGGACACCGATCAGGAACGAAGCACACCTGCGTCGGTGAAGGCCATTCTCGACGGGCTGACCTGGCTGGGCATCGACTGGGACGAGGGCCCGAACAAGGGTGGCCCGTTCCCGCCGTATTTCCAGATGGAGAAAATCAAGCGGTACCACGAGATCGCCGATCAACTCATCGCCGAGGGCAAGGCGTACCGCGACTACACGACCGAAGAAGAGACCGCGCAGATGCGCAAAGACTTCGCCGCGAGCAAGGGCCTCGGCGAGAAGGACGATCTCCGCAAGGCCGGGTTCAAGTACTCGAGCCCGTGGCGCGACAAGACCGAGAAGCTCGACAAGCCGCATGTCGTTCGGTTCAAGCTGAAGCCCACCGGCGCGAAGATCGGCTTCGAGGATCTCGTGCACGGTCGCCTCGAGAAGCCCGACGAAGATCTCGATGACTTCGTGCTGCTGCGCACCGACGGCATCCCGCTCTACAACTTTGGGTGCGTGGTCGACGATCACGACATGGAGATCAGCCACGTCGGTCGCGGGCAGGAGCACATCAACTCGACGTACTCGCAGATCGCGATCTACCAGGCGCTCGGGTGGAAGCCGCCCGTGTTCACCCACTTCCCGCTCATCATGGGCTCGAACGGCGAGAAGCTCAGCAAGCGCAAGCACCCCGAAGCCGACGTGATGGCGCACCACCGCAACGGCATCTTGCCGCACGCGCTGCTCAACTTCGTCTGCCGCCTCGGTTGGAGCCACGGCGACGACGAGCTCTTCACGCGCCAGCAGCTGATCGAGCTCTTCGACCTCGCGCACGTCGGCAAGACCAACGGCGTGTGGAACCCCGAGAAGCTGCTCGCAGTGAACGCGCACTGGATCAAGACATTGCCCCCGGCGGAGGTCGGCGCCGCGCTGCTGCCCTACCTCGCGGAGGCCGGGCTCCCCGACGTGAAGGTCGACGCGAAGCTCGAGACGGCGGTGAAGGCCTTCGCCCCGCGCGCGAAGACGCTGGTCGAGATGGCCACCTCGATTCGCCCCTACTACGCGAAGGGCGTGACGCTCGACGCGGCCGCGAAGGCGAAGCACCTCGACGACGCCGGCAAGAAGATGCTCGCGATCGCGAAGGCGAAGCTCATCGCGCTGCCGGAATGGACGGCTGTGCTCATCGAGCCCATCGTCGACGCGATCGCCACCGAGACGGGCGCGAAGAAGGGCGCCATCGCGCAGCCCATTCGCGTCGCGGCCACCGGCGGCACCACGAGCCCCGGCATCGGCGACACGCTGGCGATGCTGGGCCGCGAAGAAACGCTCGCACGCCTCGACGCCGCCCTCGGAGCCTGAGTCCTGGAACCAGTCACGCCCGCGGAGCCGCAGCCGGCCCCTCCGTCGATGTGGAGCCGCGTGGCCCCGCTCTTCGATGGGCTCGGGGGTGAGCCGGCCGTGATCCTCATTGGCGCGAGCGTGTTGATGATCGTCTCGCACTACCAGGGCTCGGCCGGGTACTTCCGCACCATCGTCGGCAGCTCGCTCGACCAGCACCCGTGGAACAACGTGTTCGGGTTTCTGTGGTGGTTCGGCACGAGCTTCGTCCTCTACCTGGTGATGCCGCTCATCCTCGCGATCGCGACGCGGGGCAGTTTTCACGAGCGCTACGGCATGCAATTGGGTGACTGGCGCGCGGGGCTGAAGATCTCGCTGCTCTTCGTCGCGGTGATGCTGCCGGCCACGTGGGTCGCCTCGAAGCTCGACTCGTTCAAGGGCATCTACCCGCTCGCGAGCACCGGCGCGTACACCGCCAACCTCGGGGGCGGAAAGACCGAGGTGCAGTGGTCGCTCTTCCTCACGTACGAGCTTGGGTACCTCCTCTACTTCGTGGCGTGGGAGTTTCTCTTCCGCGGCTGGATGATCCACGGCATCGCGCCGAAGTGGGGGCGCGGGCCGGCGATCCTCGTGCAGGTGATGCCGTTCGCGGTGATGCACCTCGGCAAGGCTGAGCTCGAGACGCTGGGCAGCATCATCGCGGCGATCGCGCTGGGCATCTTGAGTGTGCGGACGAGAAGCTTCCTCTACGGCGCCCTCATTCACGCCACCGTCGCGATCTGGATGGACTGGCTCGCCTCGAAGCACGCGCTGCTCGGTTCGTGAACGCTTGACAGGCCACGACGGCATCGGTACTTGCCGCGGCCGTGAGGCGAGCGTCTTCAGTCCTGCTGGTGCTGTTCGGGCTGAGCGCGTGGGGTGAGTCGGAACTCGGGGCCCAGCTCCCCGATGGTGCACGAAAGGTGGCGGAGCATCGCTACAAGTCGTCCACCGATTTCGAGGGGACGTTGAAGTTCTACAAGAACGTCTACCCTTCGACGTCGCATCCGCGGAAGAGCATCGTCAATCAGCCGGGTGTGAAGGCCGTGCACATTCCCAACACGTCAGGAAAAGGCGGCTGGGAAGGTCTGAACATCTACGAAGCGAACGACGAAGTTCGCATCTATGTGGTGCCGGTTGACGGGGTGTCTGGTAAGAAAACGAAGTCGTCGAAGTGACAGCTGAATCTTGGGGAATCGTCCAACGGCTAGGACACCAGACTCTGACTCTGGTTATCTAGGTTCGAATCCTAGTTCCCCAGCTCGAACGCCGCTGATCGCAAGGTCGGCGGCGTTTTGTTTGTGTGAGTCCCAGACAGAACGAGCCGCTGCCGCTGACCAGCCAGCGTTGGGCGGACTTGAAAGCCCACTTCGGCAATTCTGCGACCGATGGTGACGACATCGCCGCCGTGACCACGCTCATCACGCGTTGGAACGACGCGATCAGCGGGTACGCCGAGGAATACGCCTACGACCCGCTGCACGAATCGTTTCTGCACCAGGGCACGATCCTCGACGTGGCGTATGCGGTGGTGCCCCACCTCGTCGTGCAACTGCCCCGACTGGATCCAGATCGCTGCGTTGAGATCGTCGATGACCTCGCGCTGGTCGAGAACGTGCGTCTCACGCCACGCAGCGAAGTCGAGAGACGCGTCGCGCAGATGGCGACCATGCCTGAGGGGCTCCGCGACCTCTTCATGCAGAACACGTCCGACAGGCACCCGGAGTTGGCCGACGATCTCGCGCCCGCCTACCTGCACGCCATCGCTGTGGCGAAACGGCTCGCGGGCGAGCAGTGGGGGAAGGAGTCCTCCCAGCCCATGGGCCCGCACCGGTGGCGACGCCACGTCCGCTTCCTGCGTGAGTGCGAACTGACCGATGGTGACATTCGTTTCGGGGTCGAGACCCTCACCCACGCTCCCGACGGTGACTCGGCGTTGGTCTACCTCGGCCTCGAGGATGCAGAGCGCGGCCTGCGCGAAGCGGGAGATGTCGAGTGGAACGACCGCGTTCGCCTGGGCACAGAGCGGGGGCACCTGGTGCTCAGGGCCCTGTTCGCTCTGGCGTGGATCGAGAGACACGCCCCCATCGCGCAGATGTTGGCTCGCTGAGACGGCAGCCTTCGAGCTCATGGCGTCGTCGCGTCGAGCTCGCCCGCAGACTTCGTGCCCACACTCGTTCCTTCAACAGGCGCGATCAACCGAACGGAGCAGTCGCCTTCGGCTCCCGCGGTGAAGGCTCATGTTGTGAACATCTTCACGATGCGCCCGAGCAACGAGGGGAGCTCGGGCTGAGGCTCCGGAGGCTTCGGGGGCGCACAGCGTCGACACACCAGGGTCGCTCCCGTCGCGGTCGCCTGCTCGAGTTCGTAGCGATCGCCGCACGCCCCGCAGATGAACTCGGCCGCCAGCGGCGTCGTCGCGCGTCGCCGCACCAGTTCGGCCTCGGTGACGAAGCAGCCCGCGCAATCCAGGCAGGCGAGCACCTTCGTGCCTGCGATGCGCGCCGTCCACACCATGCCGCGCCGACACGCCGGGCAATCGGCTACGGGGTGATCGCGCGTGACCTCTGTCTCCCCGTCGAGTTGGAGCGCCGCCGCCAGTTCCCCACGATCGAACCAGATCGCCCGACACCGGTTGCACCAGTCGAGCTCGACCTTCTCGGCGAAGACCGGCTGCATCGCGGCACGGCAGGTCGGGCACGTTCGCTTCGTCATCGGGGTCGCCATTGTCGGTCAGTTTCTTGATTCATGTCGCAGGTGCTTCAGACTTGTGAGCATGCGAAAGCCCGAACGTCGCAAGCGCCGCAGTGAGAAGGCCCACCTCGCCCTCAACCTCTACCTGGAGTCGATCCGCGAACGCGAAGGCTTCAAGGCCCTCGCCGTGACCACCGACGACGGCTTCCTCGTCGCTGGCGCCGGCGTGCGCGAGACCGACATCGAGTGGATGGGAGCGCTTGGTGCGAGCGCCCGCCGCAAGACGCTCGACTGGGAAAACGAGACGCTTCACGTCCAAAAGCTCGAGCTCAACGACGTGCCGATGTTCCTCACGTCGATGGGCAAGAAGGCCGACGCCGGAGAGCTCAAGCTCGGGCTCGAACGCATCCTCGCGTCTTGACCTGAACCTGCGTTCAGTGTCTCATTCGGGGGCATGCGCCCCCAGCCCATCGCCAATCCGCCCAACCCGTGGGCGAGCAGCGAGGTCGAGTACCTCGACGAGATCCCGACCGCGAAGGTCGAGCTCTTCGAAGACGCGTCACAGACGATCATCGCCAGGAACGACAGCCCCGACCTGAGCTTCAGCTACTCGGTCAACCCGTACCGCGGCTGCAACCACGCCTGCGCGTACTGCTTCGCGCGCCCCTCGCACGAGTACCTCTCCTGGGGCGCGGGCACCGACTTCGACACCAAGATCCTCGTGAAGCGCGACGCTGCGAGGCTCTTGCGCACCCAATTCGAGCGCCCCTCGTGGAAAGGGGAGACGCTCATGTTCTCGGGCGTCACCGACTGTTACCAGCCGACCGAGGCCACCTTGCGCATCACGCGCTCGTGCCTCGAGGTCTGTGCCGAGTTCCGTAACCCCGTCGCGATCATCACCAAAGCGCCGTTGATCGAGCGAGACATCGACGTGCTGTGGCAACTGCAGCGTGATGCGTCGGTGCACGTGGCCATCAGCATCCCCATCTGGGACGAGAAGCTCGCCCGCGCGATCGAGCCGGGGGTCGCCACGCCGCGCCGTCGGCTGCAGACCATCGAGCGGCTGGCGAAGGCCGGCATCCCCGTGGGGGTGATGGTCGCGCCAATCATCCCCGGAGTGTCCGACGAGGGCATGGCCGAGGTGCTCGAGGCTGCACGCGGTGCGGGCGCGACGACCGCGGGCTACGTGCTGTTGCGCTTGCCGGGCAGCGTGAAGACCGTCTTCGAAGAGCGCATGCGAATCGCCCTGCCCTTGCGCGCCGAGAAGATCCTCCACCGCGTGCGCGAGACGCGAAACGGCAAGCTCTACGAGTCGGCGTGGGGCACACGGGGCCGCGGTGAAGGGCCGTACGCCGACGCGATCGCCCAGGTCTTCGAGAGCTGCGTGCGACGGCTCGGCTTCAACACCAACAAGATCAGCTTCGATCGACCGCACACCTTTCGGCGTCCTCCCCGACTGGAACCGCAGCTGGCGCTCTTTTGAAATGACCGGCCCTCGTTGCGCGTACTGTCTTCAACGGAGGTGGTGCACATGGGCATCTGTGGCTGGATCATCCTCGGAGGGCTGGCGGGCTGGGTCGCGAGCATCATCGCGGGCAACAACGCGCGTCAGGGCCTCCTCGGCAACATCGTGGTGGGTATCGTCGGCGCCTTCGTCGGCGGCTGGGTCTTCAGCTTCTTCGGCGGCTACGGCGTGACGGGCTTCAACCTGTACAGCTTCGGCGTCGCGCTCGTCGGGGCGGTGCTGACGTTGTCGATGAAGAAGATGCTCTTCGGTCGCGCTTAGCCGAGCACCAGGTCCGCGAGAGCACGCCCACTCGTCCACGCGCCTTCCACTCGGCCCGAAGAGAGCCAGTCACCACACAGCCCGAGGCGGAGTTCGCGATCAAACACAGCCGCGCGCCCGAGCGGAGGCTCGGTATCGGCGTAGCGCCAGCGGTGCAGCGTCGACTCGCACGGTGGCAACCTCGCGTCGACCGATCGCACCCACCCGGCCCATGCCTCGAGGAGCAGATCTTTCACCTCTTCGGGGCTGGTCTCGAGGTGGCGCTCACTCCACTCGGCCTCGCCATGGAGGAGCCACGTGTTGCCAGGGGGGCGTCCCGGTTTGCTGCTGTCTCGAGCCACCCACCGCAGCGGCCCCTCGTTGATGAACGCCGCGTCGAACGGCACTGCGATTGGCGTTGCAGAACGAAGCAGCAGCGCCCAGCTCCCGCGCATGCGTGCGCTGGCCGCGAGGGCGCTGAGCTGTGGAGCGTGCTGCGCCAGCAGGGGCACGGATTGAGGTGCTGGCACCGACAGCAGGACCGCGTCGAAGCGTTCGGGTGCGATGCCCTGCTCTGTGCTGACGACCCGCCACCCTTCACCCTCGCGTCGCAGCTCAAAGACGGTGTGCTCGAGCCGCAGCTCGAAGCCTCGCGCGAGCCACGCCGCTGGAGCCGTCATGCGCGGCGCACCGACCCACCGCTGCGTGGTCTCCCTCGAGGGTTGAGGTCGCTTGCCAAAGACGCGCATCCGGGGCGCCCACGCCGCTGCGACTCCGGCGGCGCTCCACCGCTCGACCTCGGCCTGAAACTCCGGGCTGCGCGCCGTGAAGTACTGAGCGCCGTGATCGCACTGCCAGTCGTCGCCACGGCGCGTGCTCATTCGCCCCGAAGGACCGCGGCTCTTCTCGAAGAGCTCGACCTGGCAACCTGCCGCCTTCAGTCGTTCTGCGCAGGCCAGACCGGAGATCCCCGCGCCGATGATCGCGACTTTCACGGGCTTCCCCCTAACGGGGCCCGCTCAGCTCCGCAGCGACTTGAGCGACTCGCGGAAGAGCAGCTCGAACGGGGCCTCGGCCCCTGCGCGCTCTTCGGCCAACTGCGCCGCCTGTTGCGCCTGCGCTTCCTTGTAGCCGAGGTTCACCAACGCGCTGACGAGGTCGCTCATCGGAGAGCCCACGCGCGACGGCTTCACGCTCGTGCTGGCGGCCGCTGTGCCGGCGTCGAGCAGCTTCACCTTCTCTTTGAGCTCGAGAACGATGCGCTCAGCGGTCTTCTTGCCAACGCCCTTGATCTTCGTGAGCCGCGCCACGTCGCCCTTCAAGATCGCGGTGCGGAGATCTTCGACCTCCAGCCCCGAGAGCACGTTGATCGCGGCCTTCGGGCCGATCTGGCTCACTGAGTTGAGCATCAGGTAGAGCGTCTCTTCGTTGCGGTCGAGGAAGCCGTAGAGATCGAGCGCGTCTTCCCGCACCACGGTCTGGACGCGCACGGTGACGGGCTGGCCGAGCTCAGGCATGCGCGAAAGCGTGAGCAGCGACGCGTGCACCCGGTAGCCGACCCCATTCACGTCGATCACCACGTCGTTCAGGTTCTTCTCGAGCACGAGGCCCTTCAACGCTGCGATCACGTCACGGCCCTCACCACCGACGGCTTCAACCGCGCAAAGAAGCCGTCACCGACCTGGCTCTTCCGCGCCACCACGCTCGAGCGCGCGGCGACCCGAGGCATGCGGAACTGGTGCGCATGGCAAAGCGCGACCGCCAGCGCGTCGTAGGCGTCGGCCCGCTCGAGCGGCTCTTCGAGCGCGAGCAATCGCTCGACCATGCGCGCTACTGAGTCTTTGGAGTCGTTGCCCCCCGCGCCCACCGACTTCTTCACCCGGGCCGGCGCGTACTCGTGCACCTCGAGGCCCGCCTGAGCCGCGAGCAGCAGAGCCACCCCGCGCGCGTGCCCCAGCACCAGCGCGCTGCGGGCGTTCTTGTGCGTGAAGACGCCTTCGACGGCGACCGCCTCGGGCTTGAAGACGTCGATGACGCCCTTGAGCTCGATGAAGATGGTCTCGAGCCGCCGCGAGAGGGGCGCCTTGCCGTCGGCGCGCACCACTCCGCTCGCCACGTGAAGGGTCTTGTTGGCGCGGAGATCGACCACGCCGTAGCCCAGGAAACGACTGCCGGGATCGATGCCGAGAACGCGCATGGGGTGAACAGATGTTTACCCCGCCCCCTGACGCACCGCGAGAAAAGCTCAGCGCTTCAGGAGCGCCTTCGCCTCGTCGGCGTGCGGACCATTCGGGTCGAGCTCGAGATACTTCTCGAGCTCAGCCTTGCCGAGCTCCTTCTCGTTGGCGTCGAGGTGCATGGTCGCGAGCAGCAGGTGCACGCGTGGGTTCTTCGGGTCGAGTTCGAGCACCTTGTAGGCGGCGGCCTTCGCGCCCGCCACGTCGTGCGAGTCGTACTTGGCGAGGCCCATCAGGGTCCAACCGGTGATCGACGTCGGGTCGTCGGTGAGCACCTGCTCGAGCACGCTGATGGCGCGCTTGTACTGGCCCTGCTCGTTCAACTTCTTCGCCTCGGCGAGGTTCTCGCTCACGTCGACGGCCGGCACCGCCTCCTCGACGTAGAACTCGGGCGCTTCGATGTCAGGCAGGTTCGGCGGAGGCGTCACGGTCGCGGGAGCCACCACCTCGGCGCGTGCGGGCGCCGCCACAGGAGCAGGCGTCCCGGTGAGGGCGTCGATGGCCAGACCCAGCGCGCCGATCGCCAGCCCGGCCACCACGAAGGGCCACAACCGCCGGTCGTTGCGCAGCGGCGGCGTCAACGTCTCGCCGGTCATGGGTTCCGAGGCCTCGTTCGAGGCGAAGAACGACGACTCGGCGTCGAAGGCCTCGTCGCTCATCTTTGCGACGACAGGAATCGGCGCGGTCATGACGGTCACCACGGCGGCCGACCGGGCCACGATGTCCTTCGCGGCGACGGGCGCGGCGAGCGACATCAGGTCGAGCGCAGGCGCGAACTTCGGCGAGCTCGGCTCGGCCGCGACGAACACCGACGACACCTTCATCGGCTCAGGCTCGACCACGACCGTTGGGGCCGGCGGCTCAGACGCCTCAGCGATCTGATCCGGCGTCACCACCGGGGTCATCCACGGTGTCTCGATGCGCGACTGGCGGCCTCGAGATTGCGCGCGGAAGCGGGAGAGCTCTTCGTCAAACTCGGGATCTTCGGCGCCGGGCCGTTCGGCCGCCTGCTGCAGCGCGATCTCGATCGCCGTCTCGCTCGCAGCCATCGCGTGTTCACGCTGAGCGAACTGCGACATCTGCTGTTGCTCGACCGGCTTCGACGGCGCCTCGACCTGCATCGGGGTCTGGAAGGCATCGAGCTGGCGAGCGAGTTCGGGCGAGAGGCCATCGGCCAGCACTTCGGGCACGGGAGCGGTCGTCCACCCCCCGTTGGGCTCAGCAACCTCGAGGCCGGTGCGATCCAGCGCGTACCAGTCTTCGTCCGAACCGGGTTGCGCCTCGTCTGCGCGGATCTCTGCGGTGCCCGCGAAGAGCTGACGCATGAGTTCTTCCGCCTCGGCAGGTCGGGGCTCGAACAGGCGCGGCATCGGCTTGAGCTCCAGCACGTCGTGGTCAGCGTGCTTCGACGGAGCGAGCACCCCCATCAGGTACAGACGAGTGGCGACCTCGAGAGTCAGGGTCTCCGGGAAAGGGCTGTCGACGAGCACCTGCTCGACGCTGCGAAAGCCGTCGAAGAGCTGAACGATCTTGTTCACCTCGTCGGGCATCGCCTTGAGCGCGCCGGCGAGCCGGCTGAACTCGACCGTCAGCTGCGACTCGAGCGGGAGGCTGCGTTCGAGCACGCGCGCCCAGCGCTGGAGCCGCGGCATGACCAGCTCGACCATTTCGCGGAGGCCGCACTGCAGCTCGGCGAAGCCGTTGATGGGCTCGAGCTTGAGCTCGTACTCGCCATCGGTGAGCGCCAGACTGCGAACGACCGTGTCGAGATCGCTGCCCCGGCCATCAAAGCGCGCGTCGATGAGCTTCCCCCCGCGGAGGCGGATCTCGGCGCGCCCCCCCACCAGCATCAGGCGACCCGAGCGCGGGCACGACAGCAGGGCGCGCAGCAACTGCACTGGCGGGAGCACCGCCGAGTCGAACCACATCGAGCGCTCGTCACCGCGACGCGCCAGCTCGACGCGCACCATCGCCGCCACGTCGCGCGCGAACGCAGGCTTCTGCAGGAAATCGTCGACGCCCACCACGTCAGCCATCGCCTCGACGTTCGCGTCGCCAGGCCGCGCGAGGAGGATCACAGGAATCTTCTGGAGCCGCTGGTCGCCCCGCAGCTCGGCGACGAAGGTGAAGCCCTGGTCACCACCCAGATCGGACTCCAGCACGATGACGTCGGGCAGGTGCCCAGAGAGGAGCAGCATCCCTTCCGCGCGCCCGGAGGCGCTCCACACGTCGAAGCCATCCCGGGTCAGCGCCATTTCCAACACCGATCGCGTCGATTCGTCGGGGTCGACGACCAGCACCAGCGGCTTGCGGGAACGATCAGACGTGACGTTCTTCAGCGAGGACTCAGTGTGGGCAGGCGTGGGAAGCATGCGCACGTCTTACCCAAAGCCCACACCCGACTCAAACGGCCAACCTGCTGAATTGACGTCAGAATTCGAGAGACTGCGTCGAACGATGCATCAAGACAGGCAAAGACTCGGTGCCGAACTCGGAAAGGAGGGTGTGGCCGAGCAGCTGGAGATCGAGGGGGGAGACCTCGTCAAAGTGCAGCACCCAGCCCCGGCCTTCCTCTTGTTCCGCCGTGCATCGCGCCTTGAACATCTTCGGCCGCAGGGGCAGCGAGAGGTAGAGCGTGACGCCGTCGGTGAACGGGCTGGTGCACGTCACCGGCAGCAACGCACCGCGTGCGGAGATCTGAAGGCCGCGCCCCATGCTCGAGCTGCCTTGCGATTCGACGAACCAGTCGACGTCGAGCTGAAACCGGGGGAACCGACGACTCCGCACGGCTGCTGCACTGCGCGTCCTGGTTCGGGGCATGCGACAAGGCTGTAGCGGCATCGGTGACCGGTCAAAATTTCGGCCGCCCTGCTCTGCCACGCCCGCGCGAAAACTTGGCGAACGTCCCCGCACAGGTACGTTGCAGCCATGCTCTCGACCTTCCTCGTCAGTCTCGTCGTGGCGCAGTCGGCCGGTGTGTCCGTCTCTGCAGCTCCGTCGATCTCGAGCACGCGACGCACGACAGGCGGCGTGTTCGCCCCGGCGTCACTCCCCGCTGGCACCAACGCGATCTACGGCTTCCTCGGGGCACCTGACGTCGGCGCGGGTTACCGACAGGGCTTTGGCCTCACAGAGTTCGAAGCGCGCGCGGCGTTCAACGTGTTCAAGGCCTCGGCCCTCGCGGAGATCGGCTTCAAGCTGGCCGTGTACGAAGAAGGCCGCCTCAAGATCGCGCCGGGCCTCGCGCTCGGCCTCGAGTTCAACAGCGGCACCCGCTACCTCGCTGCAGCGAACTTCGCGTACGTCGGCCTTCGCCCGCGCGTCACCCTCGCCGCCTCGTACGCCTTCACCGACACCATCTCGGGCATCGCGCTCTTCGAGCTGCCGGTGTCCATCGCGTTCACGCAGGGCTACCAGGTGACGCCGCTGCTCGGTGCGGGTGCGGAGTTCCATCTCGGGGGCGGCTTTAGCCTGCTCGTCTCCGGGCACGGCGGCTTCGACGTGTCTCGTGAGCCGCTGGGCATGCCCGTGACGCAGGGCGCGTGGGCCGCGCGGCTGGGTGTTGGCTACCGGTTGTTCTGAGTCACCAGAACCCGCGCAGCACCGAGAACTGAGCGCCCACGGCCGTCGTCCCAGCGCTGGGCGCGATGACCGGCGTGATCGTTGGCGGCGCAAACGCGATGCCGCCCTTCTTCGCGGGATCACCGATCGCGAAGTTCATGCCGGGCTTGGGCTGCTTGAAGAGGTTGATGGCCGCCATTTGCAGCAGGGGCACGAGGCCGATGGCACCGATCATGAGCCACGCCACACTGCCCCCGTTGGGCACCCCGCCGCTGGCTTGCCCTGCAGGCAACCAGAACGTCCCGTTCGCCGAAAGTGCGAAGACCCCCAGCACGCCGGCCATGCCGACCAGGCCGGTGAGCGCGGGGATCCACGTCTCTGATTGATAGAAGCGGCTGCCGTTGGCGAGGCTGACCTGCGTCTGTGCGACTGCGAGCGGCGCCGCGCCGAAGATGAGACAAAAGACGACCGATGAGATCGTCGGGTCACCGAGCGTGCCGTTGGCGAAGAGCAGAAAGTACGGGAGCACGGTGACGCCTGCTGCCGTGAGCGCGCCGAACAACGACTCACTCACCATGAGCCCGATCTCAGGGCCTGGCTTTTCGGTCGTCTTCGGCTGCCCGTAGGGCGAGTACTGGTAGCCGGTCTTTCCCGTCTGCCCCGGCACGTAGCCGGGCGCGGGAGTGACGGAAGGCGGAGGCGGCGTACCAGGTTGCGCCGTCGCGGGTTCGGCCGCGGGCATGGGCGGCGGGCTCGCCGGCACCATCGGCGGGGGCGTGAACTCAGGCGTGACGGTCTGCGCCGCGGCCACTGCCGACGAGAGCACCACGACGAGGAGGACGAAATTCTTCATGTGACTTCTCCGAAGGCGACGCCGGCCAGCGTCACCCCACTGCGATGCAATCAACCTCGACCCGTGCCCCCTTCGGCAAGGCCGAGACCTGTACGGTCGCGCGGGCTGGCGGGTTCGTGGGGAAGTAACGCCCGTACACCTCGTTCACCTTCCCAAAGTCACCCAGGTCGGTGAGAAAGATGCCGCAGCGCACCACGTTCGCGAAGGTCATGCCCGAGGCCGCCAGCACCGCTTCCAGGTTCTTCATCGCGCGCTCGGTTTCCTGCTGAATGTCACCGGTCACCAGTTCGCCGGTCGCCGGGTCGAGCGGGATCTGACCGGACAGGAACACCATGCGGCCGGCGTTGACGGAGATGGCCTGTGAGTACGGGCCGATCGCCTTCGGTGCATCCGGGGTCTGAATGACATCACGAACCATGAGGCGACCCTATCAGGTGCCCCAGCCTGGCCAGATCGATCAAACCCGCTCGACGGAGTGGACGCCGGGCAACTTCTCGATGCTGCGCATGAGATCGGTGAGCTGCTTCAAGTCGGTGATCGTCACTTCGAAGGTGTTCACGGCGCGCTGATCGCTCGTCGCGCGACAGTTCGCCTGGCTGATGTTCACGCCCTTTTTGCTGAAGATCTGCGACATCTCGGCGAGTAGGCCCGGTCGATCGGCGGTGAGCACACGGAGGCTGACCGGCCGGCGGAAATCGCCCTTCACGTCCCACGCGACGTCGACCTTGCGCTCGGGGTCGGTCGCCATCGCCTTGGTGCAGGCGGCGGTGTGCACCGTGACCCCGCGACCGCGCGTGATGAAGCCGACGATGGCGTCACCGGGCACCGGGTTGCAGCACCGGCCAAAGCGCACGAGCACGTCGTCGATGCCGCCGATGAGCACCCCACCTGACGACTTTCGACCCACGACCTTCTTTGCGAAGTTGGTGACGGTCTGCAGCACGCTCGGTGAGCCTGGCTCGGAGGGCTGCTTTTCCTTCTCGCGAACCTCTTCGACCTTTTCCTTCGGGACCATCGCGTCGACCAACTGGCCCGGTTGGATCTTCCCGTAGCCGACCGCGACGAGGAGATCCTCTTCGCTGCGGAACCCGTACGTCTCTGCGTGCGGCTTCATCTCGCCGCTCTTCATGATCTTGTTGAGGTTCAGCCCAAAGCGTTTGAACTCACGGTCGGTAAGCTCGCGCCCGAGGATCAAGCTCTTCTCTCGCTGCTGCAGCTTGATGAACGCGCGGATTCTCTGCTGAGCGCGGCTGGTCTTCGCGAAGGTGAGCCAGTCTTTGCTGGGGTGTGCCTGAGGGCTGGTCAGCACCTCGACCTGATCGCCGTTGCGCAGCTTGTACCGGAGCGGAACGATCTTCCCGTTCACCTTCGCGCCGACACACTTCTCACCAACGCCAGAGTGGATCGCGTACGCAAAGTCGACGGGCGTGGCCCCACGCGGCAGCGAGCGAACGTCGCCCTTGGGCGTGAACACAAAGACCTCGTCGGTGAAGAGATCGACCTTCACCGTGTCGAGGAATTCCTTGGGGTCTTTCAGGTCTTGCTGCCACTCGAGCAACTGACGCAGCCACGCGAACTTCTCGTCGTCGCGGGTCATCGTGCTCTTGCCTTCTTTGTAGGCCCAGTGAGCGGCGATGCCTTCTTCCGCGACGCGGTGCATTTCCTCGGTGCGGATCTGAATTTCGATGCGCTCCGAGAGCGGCCCAATCACCGTGGTGTGCAGTGACTGGTACATGTTCGCTTTGGGGATCGCGATGAAGTCCTTGAAGCGGCCCGGCACCGGCTTCCACATCTGGTGCACCAGGCCCAGCGCGCCGTAGCAGTGCTGGAGTTCGGGGGTGATCACGCGAAAGGCGATCACGTCAGGCACCTGCTCGAACTCGATGCCCTGCGAGCGCATCTTCTTGAAGATCGAATAGAAGTGCTTGAAGCGACCGCTCACCTTCGCGGGCACGCCCGCTTCCTTCAGGCGGGCCTCGATGAGCCCCACGACGTCTTCGATGTACTTCTCGCGTTCCTTCTTCTTGCGGGCGACGCGTGACTCGAGATCCTGAAAGTCTTTCGGGCGCGTGTAGCGGAACGAGAGATCTTCGAGCTCGGTCTTGATCCACGAGATGCCGAGGCGATTGGCGAGCGGCGCGTAGATGTCGAGCGTTTCCTGAGCGATGCGCGCCTGCTTCTCTTCGCTCATGTGATCGAGCGTGCGCATGTTGTGGGTGCGATCGGCGAGTTTCACCAGAATGACGCGAATGTCCTGCGCCATCGCCACCAACATCTTGCGGAAGTTCTCGGCCTGCTTCTCTTCTTGCGAGAGCTGCTGGCTCGCAGAGAACTTCCCGAGCTTCGTCACGCCATCGACGATCAGCGCGACCTCTTCGCCGAAGAGCTCTTTGATCTCCTCGATGGTGGCGAGCGTGTCTTCGACGGTGTCATGCAACAGGCCGGCGACGATCGAGGCTTCGTCCAGACGCAGCTGCGCCAGAAGGCCGGCGACCTCGAGCGGGTGAATCAGGTACGGCTCGCCAGACTTGCGAACCTGCCCCTGATGAACCTTGGCGGAGTAGACGTACGCCTTCTTGATGAGGTCCAGGTCGGGGTCAGGGTGGTACGCCGAAACCCGTTGGAGAATGTCGTTGAGACGAATCAAAACGAACGGAAGCGTAACATCGACCGCTTCTGGCGCAATGCGTCACCCCTCCGAAACCGGCCGGCCACCCGTTCAGCACGAAAGGGCGGAAGTCATCGTCATTGTTGCGAAAGGGGCTCGCTTGACTGACTATCTGGCCCCTCATGGCCGCGCTGTTGACCAAGAGCCTTCACGTCATATGCCCGTCGTGCGACTTCCTGAACGTGGTCGCCGCCGTGCGGTGCATGGCGTGTGGGAGTTCGACAGACGGAATCTCACCGCCCACGTCATCACCTGCCTGGCCGACGGCGGCTCGTACCGAAGTCGCGCCGAAGCTCGAGGTGAAGCCTGACTTTTCTGCGACGACTCCGGGCGCGCCGATGCCTCAACCCGAGCCACCCGGCCTCAAGCGCAACGCGTCGAGTGGCTCCGTGCCGGTGGCGCGCGGCGGTCCTCCGGCTCGACCCACCTTCCAGTCTTCTGCGCCGACGCAGCCCAACCCGCAATTGCAGACCGGCCCCAGGTTCGGGCTGACGGTGCTCGCTGGTCCCGCGCGGGGTCAGCGCTTCAAGCTCGCCGCGACGGGCGCGCAGGTGGGTCGCTCGAAGGGCGTCATTCTCTTCCCCGATGATCCGTTCATCTCGCCGCTGCACGCGACGCTTCAGGTGCGCGACGGCAAGCTCTACGTGCGCGATGAGAGCTCGACGTCGGGTGTCTACGTCAGCATCAACAACACCGAGACCATTCCCGTGGGGGGCACCTTCTGCACGGGCCTGCGTTTGTTCCGCTACGTGGGCTCGATCGATCCTCCGCAGCCGTGGAACCGCGCCGACGTGCTCGTGTACGGCTCGACCGTTCCCAACGGGCAGGTGCACTACGCGGTCGAAGAGGTGCTCCTGGGCGATCGCGGCGGGCGTTGTCTGCTCAGCCCGGGCCCCGTGCTCACCGTCGGCCAGGGCCGCTGCGATTTCTCGTACCCCAACGACGAGGGCCTCGCGCCGCGGCACTGCGAGATCTCGCCCCTGCACGACGGCGCGGTGCTCCGCGATCTCTCGGGTGGACTCGGCACCTTCGTGCGCGTCACGGGTGAGCGCCCGATCAAGTCGGGAGATCGGCTGCGCATCGGTCAGCAGACACTGCAGGTCGAAGCGCTGAGCTGAAACAGCCTCAGTCGGCCTTCAAGACCTGGTCGATGTACGGCAGCGCTTTCGAGTTGGGCACGTCTTTGCGGTAGCGCGTCCACCAGCTGCGGGCTTCGGCATCCATGCCCTTCTGAAAGTAGATCTCGCCGATCTTCAACGCGAGCTCAGGCTGGGGGTCGGCGTTCCACGCGTCCATGTAGCGGGACAACGCGAAATCCATCGCCCCCTTGTGCCAGGCGTCATCACCTTCCTGGCCCATGCGCGACGACTCACCCGGACGACGCTTTTCCCGGGGCGGGTCGTATTCGAACGGGCGCCCCGAGCCGGTCAGCGGCGCATTCGGAGGCGGCACGTACACCTCCGGCTTCTTCTGCATCATGTTCCACGCGTAGAGGCCGCCGATGCCGAGGGCGAGCACCACGAGCAGCGCCGTGGCCACCTTGAAGATGATCGAGCTCGCGCCCGCGCCCGGCATGGTGTCTCGCCTGGGTGAAGTCGTGGGCGCGGTGACCGGGACATCTGGCACGGGACCCGCTTCGGGCAGGGCCTTCGCCTTGACAGTGTTCTCGTTCGAAGCCCACGGAGACGGCGGGGGGTTGACCCGCGTTTCCTGCTGATCAAGAGGCGTGACCTTACGGGGCACGCCGTTGAGACCCGGCGCCGAGCTGGACGCCGGGCGACGGGCAGAGGTACCAACGGCGGCGCGGCGTTCCTTCTCGATGGCGAGCAACTCAGCGCGGAACTGCTCGGCGGTCTGCGGGCGATCGTCGGGATTCTTCGCGAGCGCCTTCATGATGAGGCGTTCCATGCCCGGGCTGACCTTCGCCTCGGGGCGCCGCTTGGTGGGTGGCGGCGGTACTTCGGTCAGGTGCTTGGTCGCGAAGCCAACCGCCGAATCGGAATCGAAGGGCAGCATGCCGCACGTCAGCTGGTAGAGAATCACGCCAACCGCGTAGAGATCGCTGCGATGGTCGAGCTGTGCGCCGCGGGCCTGCTCGGGCGACATGTACTCAGGCGTGCCGCACACGAAGCCGGCCCGGGTCAGCGCGGGGCCTTCGTCGTTGGTGCCGTCGACGATCTTCGCGATACCGAAGTCGAGCACCTTGACGAAGTCGGCCTCGCCGCGGCGCTGCTCCACCATGATGTTCTCAGGCTTGAGATCGCGGTGAATGACGCCAGCGGAATGTGCATCGGCGAGCGCGGAAAGCACCTGTGAGATCACCCGAATGACCCGCGACTCGGGCAGCGGCCACTCGCGCGAGAGAATGTGGTGCAGGTCTTTGCCCTGCACGTATTCCATGGCGATGTACATCGCCCCATCGTCGGCCTGCCCAAAGTCGAGCACGCTGATCGAGTTGGGGTGGTTGAGCCGGCTCGCGGCCTTCGCTTCACGCTGAAAGCGCGCCACCGTTCGCTCGTCAGAGAGCAAAGCCTGACGAAGCACCTTGAGCACCACCGGCTTGTCGAGCGAGAGCTGGGTGGCCTTGTAGACCTTGCCCATGCCGCCTTCGCCGATCATCTGCTCGACGCGGTACTTGTTGGCGACGGTCTTGCCGATGTGTTCGTCCGGGGCGGCCACGGTCGAACGCGAGACTTTCACGCTGACACTCCCAACGCCACTGTTGAACGGTCAGTCCCCTGAAACGGGGACGTTTCGGAAGCTCGTGCTAGAATGCGCTTCATGGTTGCGAATCGCCCCCGCGTTGCCGTCCGAGTCGTTCGCGCTGACGGAGGGCCCGAGTCGGTGATCCCGATGCGGGGCGACGTCATGCTCTGTGGCCGCAACGGAGATCTCTCGATCTCCGACGATCCGTTCGTCGCTGACACGCAAATCCGCCTGTTCTTTTCGGGCGCCCGCCTCGCGGTCGAAGACGTCGGTGGGGGCAACGGGGTCTTCACGCGGCTGCGCGCCGAGCGCGAAGTGCCCCCTGGTGGTGAAGTGCGCGTGGGTCGCCAGCGGTTGGTGGTCGAGCCGGTCCCCCCCCTTGCGCCCGCAGACGACGGAGCGACGGCGTGGGGCTCTCCTGACGCGGGTCATCGCTTCCGTCTGGTGCAGTTGCTCGAGGGCGGCATTCGTGGCGGCGCCTTCCCGCTCAAGGACGGAGAGAACGCGATCGGCCGTGAGAACGGTGACATCACGTTTCCTTCCGACGGCTTCGTGTCAGGTCGTCACGCCGTGATGCAGGTCGCGCCGGAGCGCCTGTTGTTGCGCGATCTCGGCTCTTCGAACGGCACGTTCCTGCGGCTCGGCGCGCCGTCGTTCGTCGACAACGGCGACCAATTTCTCATTGGCCGCCAGTTGGTTCGCGTCGAGCTGAGCTGAGCTTTTCGGCTCAGCCGTACGACTTTTCCTTTTTTTCCTGCTCTTCCTTGCAGCGGATGCAGAGCGTCGTCACCGGACGCGCCTGCAGGCGCTTGAGGCTGATCTGCTCTTCGCAGCGCTCACACACGCCAAAGCTGCCGTCTTCGACGCGCTGGAGCGCCTTCTCGACCTTCTTGAGGAGGAACTTCTCGCGATCGCGCAGACGGAACGCCATCGACTGGGCGTACTCGCTGGAGGCCTGGTCGATCTCGTCGGGGAGATCGTCGGTGTCGAAGTTCGACTCCTCTTCCATGGTCTTCCGAGCGGTCTCGATGATCTGCTTGCGCATCTCCTCGAGGGACTTCTTGAACGCTTTCAGATCCTTCTGAGACAGTTGACCTTTTTCGGACATGGCTCCTCGGAGTGGCGAAAAAATGAAGGCGCGGCACTATGGAGATGGTTGCGGGCACAGTCAAGCAACTCCGAAATAAGCCTTTGAAATCACTCGGACGAAAAGCACAATGCCGTCATGTCGGAGACGACGCGCCTCGATCGTGAGTTCTTGCGAAGTGCCCTCACCCTTGCGAGCACCAATGACGTCGACCACCTGCTGGTCATCAGCGATGCGCTGATCGCGCCATCTGACCTCCGGGGCCGCAAGTGTCGCAAGAAGCTCATCTATGCCGTGACGAGCGAAGTCATCGGACAAGAGCTGCTGGCGCGCAAAGAGAAGACCATCGTCATCCCCGCCTACGACTACTCGCGCACCGAGCGCGTCAAGATGGCGATCGTCTCGGCGCTGGCCCAGGGCAACTTCAAAGAAGGAGACGCAGTGCTCTGCCTCACGGGGAGAATCGGCCGGCACATCGACACCATGATGACGATGCGCATCGGCGGCTCGCTCGACGATCGCGTGGCGATCGAAGGCGTGAAGCTCGGCGATGAGTTCAACTCTCAGGTCGTCGACGCGTTGATTCAGCTCGCGCTGCAGATCGGACAAGAGGGCTTCGAGGGTCACCCCATCGGCACCATCATCACCATCGGCGATCACAACGCGGTGATGGAGACCAGCCGCCAGCTGACCATCAACCCCTTTCAGGGCATCAGCGAGTCCGAGCGCAACGTGCTCGACCCCAGGATCCGTGAAGCGATCAAGAACTTCTCGGTGCTCGACGGAGCGTTCGTCATTCGCGAAGACGGCGTGGTGCTGGCGGCCGGCCGGTATCTCTCGGCCACCGACGACAACGTGAAGATCCCGCTCGGGCTCGGCGCGCGTCACGCGGCCGCTGCGAGCATCACCGCCACCACGCGGTCCATTGCGCTGGTGGTGAGCCAGACCTCGGGTGCGGTGCGCCTCTTCAAAGAAGGCAACATCGTGCTCGAACTTCACCAGACCGCCCGCAGGACCTGAGGAGACACCATGGGGATGCTCAAGTTCGAAGTGCCCAACGCCCTGCCTGCCGACGAGGCGCGGAAACGGGTCGAAGCCCTGCTCGGCTATTGGAAGCGCAAGTACAACGTCGTCTCGGAATGGAACGCAGGCGGCGCGACCATGAAGGGCAAGGCGATGGGCGTCACCATCGACGGTCAGCTCGCCATCGAAGAAAAGCGCATCGCGGGTGAGGCGAGCGATCCCGGGATGCTGTTGCGCGGGCAGGCCCAGAAGTACCTGACGCGGAAATTTGCCGAGTATCTGGACCCCTCGAAGTCGCTCGACCAGATCTTGAAGGGCGAAGACTGATCGGCTGCGAGCGGCTACGCTTTTTCGCCCAGCCCAGCGCCGTAGCGTCACCGCTTCTGCGAGGTATCTCTTGAGCAAGACGACCAACGACCCGCAGGCGGACCAGCAGACCGTCATCAAGAACGACAGCAAGCCGCCAGCGCCCGGAATGAAAGCGACGCTCGCGCCGTCGACGACGCTGCCTCCGGCGGTGAAGCCGGTGCAGCTCACCAACCCCATCCCCGGCGCGTCGAAGTCACGTGTTCAGGCGGCGCCGGTCGGTTCGTCGAAGTCGGGCATCTCGCAGGCGCCTCGCTCGTCCGGCTCCTCGCAATCGATGACGCCGGTGTCGGGCGACAGTGGCAGCCGCGAGCACACCAACCCCGAAGTGCAAATGCAGGAGCCCGAGGTCGGCACCCGCATTCACCACTACGAGGTGATTCGTCTTCTGGGCCGCGGCGGCATGGGCTCGGTCTACCTTGCGCGCGACACGCGACTGGGCCGACGGGTGGCGATCAAGTTCCTGCGCACGCACTCGCCCGATCTGACCAAGCGCTTCATTCTCGAGGCGCGCACGACGGCCGCGGTGCAGCACGAGAACATCGTCATCATCTTCGAAGTGGATGCCTGGCAGGGCATGCCCTTCATGGTGTTCGAGTACATCACCGGCAACACGCTCACCAGGATCGCACCCGAGAGCAAACCAGTCCCCGCTCCGCGCGCGGTCGAGCTCATCGTGCCAGTGGTCAAGGCGCTCGCGTACGCGCACAGCCAGGGCATCGTTCACCGCGATCTCAAGCCCGACAACATCATGATCGCCGACTCGGGGCAGACCAAGGTGCTCGACTTCGGCATCGCCAAGGTGCTCCAGGGCGACGAAAAGGCGCCGGCCGCCGTCAGTCGCCCGCGCGCCCCGAAGACCAGCCTCGAGGACGAGGACGAGTCTGAGTTGACGCAGCAGGGCGCGATGATGGGCACGCTCTCGTACATGGCCCCCGAGCAGTGGGGCATCGGCGTCGCCATCGATCACCGCGCCGACATCTGGGCGGTCGGCATCATGTTGTTCAAGATGCTCACCGGGAAGCACCCGCTCGACCCGCTCAAGGGCCACCAACTGATGGTCACCGGCATGCTCGACACGCCGATGCCGTCGATGAAGAGCAAGGCGCCGCCTGACGTGCCGCCCGAGCTGATCTCCATCGTCGACAAGTGCCTGCTGAAGCGAAAGGAACAGCGCTTCCCCGACGCGGTCACCCTCCTTCGCGCGCTCGAGCCGTTCATGCCCGGCCGGTACTCGCGTGAGCTCAAGATGGACGAGAGCCCCTACGCGGGTCTCGCAGCCTTCCAGGAAAACGACGCCAACCGGTTCTTCGGCCGTGGGCCCGAGATCGCGGCCACCGTCAACCGCGTGCGCGAGCGCCCGCTGATCGGCATCGTCGGCCCCTCGGGTGCAGGTAAATCGTCGTTCGTGCGCGCCGGTCTCGTTCCGGCCCTCAAGCGATCAGGCGAGAACTGGGAAGCGCTCGTGCTTCGGCCGGGTCGCAACCCCATCGCCGGCCTGGCGTCGTTGATCTCGCCCATGCTCAGCACCTCGGTGTCGATCGCCGACGAGATGGCCGAGCAGAAGAAGCTCGAGGAGAGGCTCGTCAAGGAGCCCGGCTTCGTCGGCGCGGTGCTCCGGGGTCGCGCGCGCCGCGAGAAGAAGAACATTCTGCTCTTCGTCGACCAGTTCGAAGAGCTCTACACGCTGGTGCCTGATGCGGCAGAGCGAAAGGCGTTCACTGCGTCGCTCACCGCCGTGGCGGACGACGCCACATCACCGATCCGCCTGGTACTCTCGGTTCGATCCGACTTCCTCGATCGCGTTCCCGAAGATCCGCGCTTCATGGCCGAATTGAGCCAGGGCCTCGTGTTCTTGAACTCGCCGGGCACCGACGGCTTGCGGGAAGCGATCGTCTCGCCAGCTGAGCTCGCCGGGTACAAGTTCGAGAACACCGAGATCGTGGACGACATGATCAAGCACCTCGCGACCACGCAGGGTGCGCTCCCACTGCTCCAGTTTGCCGCTTCGAAGCTGTGGGACGCGCGCGACGCGGCCCGTCACCTGCTGACCCGCAGCGCCTACGACGCCATCGGCGGTGTCGCTGGCGCGCTCGCGGCCCACGCCAACCAGGTGCTCGAGAAGCTGCCTCCCCAGACCCAGCCTCTGCTCCGCGCGATCTTCCTGCGCCTCGTCACCCCCGATCGCACCCGCGCCATCGTCGGGATGGACGAGCTGCGCGAACTGCATACCAACTCGACCGAGGTCCAGAGCCTCGTCGATGAACTCGTTCAGGCGCGTCTGCTGGTCGTGAACACAGGTGGCGGCGCGGCGACCGTCGAGATCGTGCACGAGTCGCTGATTCACAGCTGGCCGATGCTCAAGCGCTGGCTCGAAGAGAGCGGCGAAGACTCGGCGTTTCTCGAGCAGATCCGCACGGCGACGCGGCAATGGAGCCAGAAAGGCAACCCCGAAGATCTGCTCTGGCGCGGCGAGCTCGCTGAAGAAGCGCTGCGCTTTCAACGCCGATACCGCGGAAACCTGCCCACGCAGCAGAAGGCCTTCCTCGAGGCCGTCATCGAGCTCTCCGTCCGTCAGGTTCGGCGACGGCGCACGCTGACGGTGGCTGCGCTGGTGTTCCTCGGCTTCCTCGCGGCCGCGGCTTCGGTCGCGCTCGTGGTGATCGTCGGTGCGCGCGCCGAGGCGCAGAAGCAGGCGGTCCAGGCGATGAATGCCGAGGCCGCCGCCAGGAGCGCCCTCCAGGACGCGCAGAAGAAAGAAAAGGAGCGCGCCGAAGCGGCTGCGAGAGCCGAGCAGTCGGCTGCCGATCTTGCCGTGGCGCTCAAGGAGGCCCGCGAGGCCAATGCCCAGGCAGAGAAAGCGCGCGTCGCAGCCGAAGAAGCCGCTGAGATCGCCCGCAGGGCGGAGACGAACGCGAAGATGAACGCCAGGCAGGCGCTCGAGGCGAAGGCTGCAGCCGAAGCAGCGAAGAAGAACGCCGAGCGTGAGAAGCGCAAGGCCGACGAGTTGAAGGCGGCGGCCGAGGCACGCGCCCGCGAGGTCGAGAAGCAGCTCGGCAGCGCGGTCATCGACGACTTGAAGTGAGGGGGATGCCCATGCATCGCACGTGGATGGTGCTGTTCGTGCTGACCAGTCTGGTTTCCGGTCAAGCCCTTGGAGCAGAGGAGCCTGAGCGCCCCTGGGCCAGAGGAGTGCCCCGTGATCGCCAGACGAAAGCCATCGCCTTGTTCCGCGAGGGCAACGCCGCGCTCAAAGAGTCGCTCTTCCCGAAGGCGGCAGGCACCTACCGCGACGCGCTGCAGGTGTGGGATCACCCGGCGATTCACTACAACCTCGCGCTGGCCCTGGTGAACCTCGACCAGCCGATCGAGGTGCACGAGCACCTCACCGCGGCCCTCAAATTTGGCGCGGCCCCGCTCGATGACGACAAGTTTCAGCAGGCGCAACGCTATCTGGCGCTGATCGAGCGGCAGCTCACCAGGGTGAAGGTCACGTGCTCCTTTGCGGGCGCGCAGGTGAAGCTCGACGGTCGACCGCTCTTCGTCGGCCCGGGGAACTGGGAGGCTCAGGTTCGAGCCGGCCCGCACACCTTCTCCGCGTCACAAGAGGGCCTGCTGCCCGACGAGCGCTCGGTGGTGCTGGCGGGCGGAGATACGCAGACGTTCGATCTGAAGGTCTTCCGTACCGAAGAGCTGACCGAGTACCGGCAGGCCTTCAGCTCCGCGGTGCCGTGGGGCGTGCTGGGCGCTGGCGTCGCCGCCCTTGGCGCGGGCGTTGGCGTGCACCTCGCAGCGCGCGGTGGGTTCGAGCAGTACGACACGGGGGTCACCGAGTGCGTGTCGACCAGCGCTGCGTGTGTCCCCTCTCCCGACTTGCAGAACAGGCGCACCTCGGCGAACGGCCTGCAAACGGGTGCTTTCGTGCTCTACGGCGTCGGCGGGGCAGCGCTCGCCACGTCCGCGATCCTCTTCTACGTCAGCCGGCCGATTGCGTACCGCAAGTCCGTCAACGTCGAGGCCGCCAGGGTCACCATCGTTCCCCTGATCACCCCCACGAGCGCCGGTGCGTTCGCCGCCATCGAGTTCTGACACCATGCTCAAGCGCGTTCTGGTTCTCACCTCTTTGTGTTTGGCGGCGGCGGGCTGCTTCTCTCCCGCGAGCGTCGAGTGCAGCACCGGCCTGGTCTGCCCGCCGGGAACGCAATGCACGGAAGACGGTGACGAGTGCATCTCGATCACCGCCACGTGTGGCAACGGGAAGTCCGACCCTGGCGAGAAGTGTGACGACGGCAACGTGAAGAACTACGACGGCTGTCGCGCCGACTGCCGTGGCGAAGGCCGCTGCGGCGATGGCTTCGCCGATATCGATCTGATCCTCCCCGACGGAGGACCTCTCGAGGTGTGTGACAACGGAGGTGGCTCGGGCGACGGGTGTTCGGCCGACTGCAGGTCGCTGGAGATCTGCGGCAACCAGATCGTCGACGTCGGCGAAGACTGTGACGACGGGCGCATCGGCACAGAAGACTGCAACACGTCGTGCAAGCTGAAGCGCTGTGGTGACGGAACCCTCGACACCCGCTCGGACGGTGGCAACGAAGCGTGTGACGACGGCAACACGGTTTCTGGCGATTTGTGCTCGGGTGATTGCCGTTCGCGTGAAGTGTGCGGCAACGCAATCACCGACGTGCAGGAAGAGTGTGATGACGGCCGTGTCGGCACGGGAGACTGTGCCATCACCTGCCGCTTCAAGCGGTGCGGTGATGGAACGCAGGACACTCGAGCCGACGGGGGGCGAGAGGCGTGCGACGACGGTGACCCGGACGGCGGCGCCCTCGCCAACGGTGGGCCGCGTTGCTCGCCCCTGTGCGTTCTGAAGCAGTGTGGCAACGGCGTGCGCGATTTCTTCGCTTCCGCCCCTGACGGCGGTGTGCGCGACGAAGAGTGTGATGACGGCAACCTCGACGCGGGGGACCTCTGTGGGCCCACCTGCAAAGTCGAAAGGTGCGGCAACTTCGAGCTCGATCCTGGAGAGGTCTGCGACGACGGCAACTTGATCTCGGGCGATGGGTGCAGCTCCGACTGCCTGGGCGTCGAAGCCTGTGGGGACGGCCGCACCGACGTGGTGCTGCGAGATGGTGGTCGCGAGATCTGCGACGACGGCAACACGAGCTCGGGCGACGGCTGTCGGGCGGACTGCCAGGGGCGGGAGGTCTGCGGCGACGCGAAGCTCGACCCCGTGCTGCTCGATGGCGGCACCGAGCGTTGCGACGACGGCAACATCGCCTCTGGAGACAACTGCCGGTCCGACTGCCGCGGCCTCGAGGCGTGTGGCGACGGGCTGGTCGACCCGGTGAAGGCTGACGGTGGAAATGAGGCCTGCGACGACGGCAACCGCGACGGGGGCGACGGCTGCCGCTTCGACTGCCGCGGTCGCGAGCTGTGCTCTGATGGGCTCGTCGACCCCGTGCTCAGGGATGGTGGCTTCGAGCTTTGCGACGACGGCAACACGCTCCCTGGTGACACCTGCGCCCCCGACTGCCGGTCGACCGGTCAGTGCGGCAACGGGTTCATCGACATCGCCCTCAATGAAGAGTGCGACGACGGCAACGCGCTGAACAGCGACCTCTGTACCGCGCAATGCAAGAACGCGTTCTGCGGTGACGGCCTGACGCGCACCAGCGGGCCTTCGCCGGAGTCGTGCGACACCAGCGGTCAGACGGCCACCTGCAACTTCAACTGCAGCCGCCACCGCTGCGGCGACGGCGTGGTGAATGCCTCGGCAGGAGAAGAGTGTGACTTCGCCGGCGGCTCGTCGGCCGATGCCGGCCTCGAGACCACCAACTGCGACACCGACTGCACCGTGGCCTTCTGCGGCGACGGCAAACGCAACGTCGCGCGCGGCGAGGTGTGTGACACGGCTGGCAACAGCGGCACGTGCGACCTGGACTGCACCCTGGTCTCCTGTGGCGATGGCTTGCTCAACACCCAGGCCGGAGAGCAGTGTGACACCGCGGGCCAGTCGCAGTTCTGCGACTCGAACTGCACGCCGGCGCAGTGTGGCGACAACACGCTCAACACCGCAGCGGGTGAACAGTGCGACGACGGCAACTCGAGCAACCTCGACGACTGCGTCCAGGGCTGCCGTTCGAACGTCTGCGGCGACGGCTTCCGCGATCAGCAAGGGGGTCAGACCGAGGCGTGCGACGACGGCAACACCACGACTGAGAGCACCTGCCCGTACGGCCCCGGCTCGTGCACCGCCTGCAACGCCAACTGCTCGCAGGTGCTCAACCTCGTGAACGGTCCTCGTTGCGGCGACAGCGCGGTCAACGGCCCGGAGGCCTGCGACGACGGCAACACCACCACCGAGACGGCGTGTCCGTATGGTCAGGCGACGTGCGTGGCCTGCACTGCGAACTGCCTCGCCCCCTTCTCGCTCACGGGCCCCCGGTGTGGCGACTCGACCGTGAACGGGGCGAACGGAGAGGTCTGCGACGACGGCAACACGACCACCGAGGCCAGCTGCCCCTATGGCACGGCGAGCTGCAACGTCTGCGCGGCCGATTGCCGGTCCACCGTGGCCCGCACGGGCCAGACCTGCGGCGATGGCACGGTCAACGGCCCTGAGGTGTGCGACGACATGAACACGGTGACCGAGACGTCGTGCCCGTACGGAACCGCGAACTGCACGGGTTGTACGGCAAACTGCCTCGCGGCGTTCTCGCTGACCGGGCCACGTTGCGGCGACGGCGTCGTCAACGGTTCGGGCGCCAACGCCGAGACGTGCGACGACGGCAACACGACGACCGAGACCACGTGCCCCTACGGTCAAGCGAACTGCACGCCCTGTCGCGCAGACTGCAGGGCGGTCTTGAACCTCACCGGGCCGGTCTGCGGTGACGGTGCGGTCAACGGACCCGAGGCTTGCGACGACATGAACACCGTGACCGAGACGTCGTGCGCGTACGGCACGCCGAACTGCAACATCTGCAACGGGAACTGCACCGCGCTCATCGCCCGCACGGGTCCGTTCTGCGGCGACAACATCGTCAATGGCACTGGGCCCGACCTCGAGACGTGCGACGACGGCAACACCACCACCGAGGCCGTGTGCCCGTACGGTTCGCCGACCTGCAGCCGGTGTGACGCGACGTGTGACATTGCGCTCAGCCTCATCGGCCCGTTCTGCGGCGACGGAACGGTCAGCGGATCTGAGGCCTGCGACGACCGCAACGCCAATGCCTGCGGTACCTGCAACGCGAGCTGCACGGCGAATCAGCCTCTCGCAGCGGCCACGGGCACCATCCGCACCGAGAGCGAGCAAAACGTCGCCGACGGGGAGACCTTCACGCTCAACGACGGCACCACTGCCGTGGTGTTCTGCTTCAAGACCGCGGCGATGAACTCGGCGTGCACCATGTCGCAGGTGGCGATCGACGTGTCGGAGAC
>JBILUC010000116.1:0-10259 GCA_044371205.1 Archangium sp. | reverse complement strand
CTCAGCAACAGCGCGTCGCCCGGCGTCATCGTCGCGCGAACGTCTTTCAGGAAGGCGAGCGAGGCGGTGCGATCGAAGTTCGACAGGTTGCTCCCGAGGAAGAGCACCAGCCGCCGCGGCGCGATGCGGGGCGCGCGACGCAGGCCCGCCATGAACGTGTCTTCCACGCAGATGACGGAGACGCCGCGCAGGTCTTCGAGTTGTCGTTTGCACCCTTCGAGGGCCGCTGCAGCCACGTCGATGGCCACGAAGGCGACCTCGCTCTGGGTGCGCTGCAGCTCTGACAGCACGAGCCGCGCCTTGCGCCCGTGACCTGGGCCAAGTTCCACCACGTCGACGCGATCGCCGAGCAAGGGCATCACCTCGCGTGCGTGCGCGGTCAGCACCCGGAGGTCGGCGCGCGCCACCTCGTATTCGGGCAGCAGCGTGATGGCCTCGAAGAGCACCGAGCCGAGCGCGTCGTAGAGCAGCGACGAGGGGAGCGTCTTCTGCGGCGCAAGGAGCCCACGGCGAAGTTCGTCACGCATCGCTGTCCCCCTTCGCGAGTCGGAACTTCGCGAACATGTGCTGGTAGTGCGGTTGGAACCAGTTGCGGAACGAGGGCCGCAGCAGCGAGAGATCGGTCATCGCGCTCGCTCCTTTCATGACGAAGTGTTTCCCGTCGAAGAAGTTCGCCGAGTACCCCAAGTAGAACGGCAGGGGCTCGAAGCCGGCGAATGGCGCGAAGACGGTCGATGTCCATTCCCAGCCGTTTCCGATGAGGTCGGCGATGCCCTGTCGCGTCTCGCCTGCAGGGTGGGTGCCGCTCGAGACGGGATCGAAGCGCTTGCCGCCGAAGTTGCCGTGCACGCCCGCGAGCCAGCTCTGCGGGCGGAGGCCTTCGATGCCGCGATGCCACTCGGGCTCCGTTGGAAGTCGTGCCTGCTTCCACCGCGCGTACGCCTGCGCTTCGGCGTGGCTCACGTACACCGGCCAGCTCTCGGGCAGCGGCACCTCGCCGAACATCGCGCGCCACCACCAGCGGCCGTCGCGCTGAGTCCAGAACGCGGGGTGGGTGACCGCTTCTTGCTCTTTCCACGTCCACGCTTCGTTGCTCCACAGGGTGCGCTCGCGGTAGCCGCCGGCCTCGACGAACTCGAGCCACTGCGCGTTGCTGACAGGCAGTCGCGCGAGCTCGAACGCTGGCACCTCGACGTGGTGCGCCTCGTACTCGTTGTCCCACCCGAGGTGCGGCGCGGTGCGCCTCGAGAGCCCTGGAGACGTCGTTCCCGCTTCGATGCGGACCATCGAGGTATCAGCGGCGCGCGAGGTGATCTCCGGGAGCGGGCCCGCAACCTTGAAGCGCACGTCCATGCGTTGCAGCAGGTACGCGAGCGTCTCGGCGTGCATCAGCCGGTGCTCGAGCGCGAGGTGCAACGCCCAGCCGCCCGCGAGCCAACCCGTCAACGGCGCGGACTCGATGGCCCGGTCGACCGCCTCGCGGAGCTCACGGTTCCAGGATTGGAGTTCTTCGAGCTGCGGCCAGTCGGAGGGCTGATCACCCGGCAGGTTTCCGTCGACCGGGTCAATGCCGAACGCGAAGAGCTGCTCGAAGGTCGGGCGACTCGAGCGCTGACCGAGAACATCGCGGCAGATCAGGTTCCAATCGAAGGCCTCGAGGTGCCCGACGTAGAAGAGCAGTCGGTGTCGCTCAGCGATCGGCCGCTCGAGGAGCCCGGCTGGCGTGAGGAGTCGAAAGAGACCGTCCGTCCAGGCCCGCGCCTCGCGGAGGCGCTGCGCGATCGACTGGCGAACGGGGGCGTCTGGCGCGGCCATGGCGCACAGTAGCCAGCGGCTGCGCGTTCGGCTTGCTTCAGTGCACCGTCACTGGCCTGCGAGGGCTTTGAGGCCCCAGGCGGTGAAGAGCCCGAGGTAGGTGCCGAGCGCGATGCCGGCGAGCCCGAGCGTCAGCCCCGGGCCTACCAGCGCACGGTTCTTGAGCGCCGCGGCCACGGGGCCAATGAACGGCGGGCCGAAGATCGTCGCGGTGCTGCTGATGATCGCCGTGTCCGCGTCGATCTTGAACACCCAGCACAGCGCGAAGTGGATGATGGCCGCGGTCACCATCACGATGAACACGAACGAGAGCAGCATGAGGCTCGTGCCCGTGACGCGCGTGACGTCGGCGAGGCTGCCGGTGGCGGCACAGAATATGAGGAGTGCGTACTCGCCCAGTTCGAACGAGCCGCTGAGCTCGCGCACGGGCTTCACGAGCGATGCGCCGATGCCGAAGGTCGTCACGCCGAGCATCACGAAGCCGATGTGGAGCTTGCCGACGATGAGCAACGAGAGCCCCACCGACGCGCCCGCCATGAGGATCGTCAGGCCGAACGCCTTGCTCATCGGCGCGACGTGTTCGCGCGTCCACTTGCTCAAGGTCTCGCCGGGGTGATCGAACGGTTCCTGGTGTTCGGCCACGGGGAAGGGCTTCAAGAACTTCGCGATGAGCCGCTGCGCCACCGAGAGCAGGAAGAAGAGGTACGCGCCTCCGCAGACGACGTCGGCGGCGTTGAGCACGACGAAGGTCTCCTGCTTCGTCTCGAGCGCGAAGCCGATGGCCGACATGTTGGCCGTGCCGCCGACGTACACGCCGACGAGCATGCCGGCGATCTTCCACCACTCGTCGGTGGAGTTACGGAACGCCCAGCCTACGGCTCCGGCAGCGACGACGGCGGCGAAGCACGCGCACGCGAAGCTCACCAGGAGGCCGCGCGCGAGGGTCGCCCACTTCTTGAGGTCGGTCGAGAAGAGCAGCAGCGGAATCGCAGCGAGCACTGCGCCACCGGCGATGTTGGTGCCGAAGGTCTCTCCGAGGTGAACACCAGGCGCGTTGGCGAGCACGATGCCGGCTGCGTAGGCGAGCACGACGGGGCCGAGCACCTTGAGTGGCTTGAAGCGATCGGCCGCCCAGATCGCCACCGCCGGCGTCACCAGGCAGAACAGCGCGTGCAGCACGTCTCGTAGGGGCTCGCTCACGAAGAGGTTCCGACTGTAGCGACAGACTTGAGGGTCAACACGGTTCCTGCGGCGAGCAGGAGGATCGCCACCGCGATGCGGAAGCGCCGTTCATCGAGGCGGTGGTGGATGAATTCACCCACTCCGATGCCGGCGAGGAGGGGGAGCAGCATCCACGCGCTGGTGGTGAGGGAACTCGAGGTGAGCGCGCCGTCGAAGACCCACTTCACGAGCAGCGCAGCGTTGAGCGCGGCCCAGAGCATGGAGAGCGTCGCGCGGAACTCTGATTTCTCGGGCAGCTCGCGGGCTGTCACGAAGACGGCGAGCGGTCCGCCGGTCGCGAAGATGCCGTGAATGACTCCGGCGGTGAGCAGGGCGGTGACACGCGCCGCGAGGGGCAGGGGAGTGCTCGTCGTGGAAGGCGCGAGCGTCGCGCGGAGTTGCCAGATCGCCACGGCGATCACAAAGAGCCCGAAGAGCGGCTTGAGCCACCAGGCGGTGGCGGCTTGCGTGGCGATCAACGATCCGCCGATGAGCCCAAGGCCCATGAGCGGGCCGACTCCACGGAAGAGAAACGCGAAGCGAATGGCTTTCCACCCGCGCGCCACGAGCCAGAGAGAGAGGACCAGGTTCACTGGCACGAGCCAGAGCAGCAGCTCGTCGACGGAGAACCAGAGCGCACCCAACGTGAGCGCGATCACCATGCTGCCGAAGCCGGCCGCGGCCTCGACGAGGAAGGAGAGGAAGACGATGAGCGCGAGCAGAATCATGAATGTCTCCCCTCTCCCTGCCCCAGCGGGGAGAGGGTGGCGCGCAGCGCCGGGTGAGGGGCTGGTGCGCTCGAGTCGGGCCCCTCACCCCGGCCCTCTCCCCGCTTTGCAGGGAGAAGGAGAACGTGGGTCACGCGCGGTTGAAAAGACCGTCGAGGAACTCGACGAGGAAATCATCGACCTGCGCGCGATCGGGGATCGTACCGACCATGCCGTACATCGCCGCGCTGCCATCGGGCGCCGGCTCACCCGCAGCCAGGCTCTTCGCGCACTCGCTCAAATCGCCGAGGAACTTCTCGAGCACCGCCGCGTGCGCCGGGGTCACCATCACGTGCAACGCCGGCGGGTTCATCTGGCGATCCAACTTCCACCCGCGCGCGTCCATCGCGTCACCCAACTCGTACACGTTGATCGAATCACTCGAGAACGCGAACACGCCGCCCACCGGCGCGCCCAACACCTTCATGCCGCCAATCTTCGAGATGCCGTCCTGCATCTTCTTCGTGGTGTCGAGGATGCTCTGCGCGCGCGTGAGGTAGCCCTCTTCACCGAGGTGGTGCATCACCGCCCACGCCGCCGCGATGGCCCCACCCGGTCGCGTGCCGCAGAACGACGGAGACGCGTACAGCCCCCCGTTCCACCCCGAGTACGTGAAGAACTGGTGCCGCCGCAGCCCACCGCTCCGATACAGCACGACGCTCGCGCCCTTCGCTGCGTAGCCGTACTTGTGCAGGTCGGCCGACATCGAGGTCACGCCGTCGACTGCGAAGTCGAACGGCGTCATCTGCCGCCCCAACTTGCGCGCGAACGGCAGGAAGAACCCACCGAGGCAGGCGTCGACGTGACACAGCAGGCCCTTCGCCTTCGCGAGCGCCGCGATGGCGGGAATGTCGTCGATGACCCCCTGCGGATAGGCGGGAGCGCTCCCGACGAGCAGCACCGTCTCAGGGCGAATCAGCCTCTCCATCGCCGCCACGTCGACGGTGAAGTCGGCCTTCAGCGGTGCGTGCGAGTAGTCGACGTCGAAGTAGTGCACCGCCTTGTCGAAGGCCGGGTGCGCCGACGCGGGCACGATGAGGTGCGGCCGCTTGATGCCCTTCACCTTGCGGCCCCAGTCGCGCGCCGTCTTGATGGCCATCATGATGCTCTCGGTGCCGCCCGAGGTCATGGTGCCCGAGACGTCGTCGTCGCCGCCGAGCAGCGAGGCAGCCATCGAGACGACCTCGCACTCCATCTGCCGCAGCGAGGGGAATGCGACGGGCGACAGGCCGTTCTCAGCGATGAACTCCGAGTACGCGTCTTTGAGCAGCTGCGAGACCTCGTCGCCGGCGAAGTACACCAGGCTGAAGGTCTTGCCGTCCTTCCACTTCGCGTCGTCGGCGTGCAGCGACTTGAGCTGGTGCATCACGGCATCGCGGGGGCTGCCCTTCGTCGGGAGAGTCTTCGCCATGACCGCTCGTGTACCGCGCCAAATAGATGGTGCGCCCTCTGTTTTGCCCCATGACGTCGAACAATCCGATGCATAGGGTTGGGTTGCCTGCGTCCAAGGAGCCACATGCTGCGTCGCTTTCCCGTCGTCGCTCTCGTTTCGCTCGGTGTGCTGCTCGCGCCGCTCGCGCATGCAGAGCAGCCGCTGTCAGACATCGTGAAGGTGCCTCGCCCCGAGAAGGGCGAATACATGGGGCTGTACCTGAAGGGTCAGAAGATTGGGTACATGTACAGCCACGTCACACTCTCGCCCGCGAAGGACGCGGTGATCTCGGTCAACGAGATGCACTTCAAGGCGAAGGTCGGCGCGAACGCCATCAGCGACCGCATGATGAAGGAGACGCGCATCTACGAATCGAAGCCTGGCGGTCGGCTCTTGAGCTTCGAGATGGAACAGAAGGGCGACGGCGGTGATCAGCTCCTCCAGGGCACCGCGATGCCCAACGGCATTCGCGTGGTGCGCAAGAAGGAAGGTCAGCCGAACGAAGTGCGCATGTTGCCCCCGTCGAAGGAAGTCGTCGAAGACGCCGACCAGGCGCGCGTGGCCTTGAAGCGCAACGCGAAGGTGATCGGCACCATCACCGACTCCACCGATCTCGAGCAGTACGGAGTGACCACCACGCCGCTGGGCACCGAGACCCGCGTCGTCGCCGGCGTGTCCGCGAAGCTGCGCAAGGTGAGCACGCTCAGCGAGAAGGAGAAGGTCCCTGCCGAAGTGTGGCTCGACGAGAAGGGCCGCATGCTCGAGGTGCATTACGGGCCGATGATGTCGGCCTTCCTCGAGGCCGAAGACGTGGCCAAGCGCATCGACGTGGTCGAGGTGTTCTCGCTCACGCGCGTGCAGCTGCCGAAGCCTCCGCCGGAGCGCGGCGTCAGCGTGCCCGGGATGTTGACGCTCAAAGTGAAGGGCGTGCCGAAGAAGTTCTGGATCGATTCGTACCGCCAGAAGTGGAAGGCGATCGACGAAGAGACGGCCGAGGTGACCATCTCGGCGACGGCTCCGCTCAAGCTTCAGACGCGGCCGCTGCTCGATCCGAACGGCGGGAAGAACCTGAAGGCCACCATCGCGGTCGAGAGCGACAACCCGGAGATCATCAAGCTCGCGCAGCAGATCGTCGGCAAAGAGAAAGACGCGTGGAAGTCGGCGCAGTTGATCAACGAGTGGGTGAACAAGAAGTTGATCAAGGACTACGGCGCCTCGTCGGACAACGCGACCGGCGTGCTGGCGCAGATGAAGGGCGACTGCACCGAGCACTCGTTGCTGAGCGTGGCCCTGCTGCGCGCGGTCGGCATTCCCGCCAAGCGCGTCGACGGCCTCGTGTACCTGATGAACGACGACAAGGTGCCGGCGCTGTACTGGCACGAGTGGGTCGAGGCGTACGTTGGGGAATGGACGCAGCTCGACCCGACGTTCGGCCAGAACATCGCGCACCCGGCGCGGCTCGCGGTGGGTGAAGAGAGCAGCGCGGAGATCACTCCGCTCATCGGCTCGATGACGGTGATCGAGGTCAAGTGACCCCGTTTGGCGGGTACGAGCTGCTGAAGCGGCTCGGGGCCGGAGGCATGGGTGAGGTCTTCCTCGCGCGGCGCGTCGGTGATTCGCGAGAGGTGGTCATCAAGCGCGTGCTGCCGGGCCTCGCGTCGCAGGCGGGCTTCGTCGAGCGGTTCCTCGATGAGGTGCGCGTGCTCTCGCGGCTGCACCACCCGAACGTGGTGAAGGTGTTCGACTTCGGTGAGGTGGCCGGTCAGTGGTTCCTCGCGATGGAATACGTCGCAGGGCGCGAGCTGAAGTCACGGCTGCCGGTGTCGCGTGAAGAGGCCGTGCGCATCGTTCACGATTGCGCGCTGGCGCTGACGGCCGCGCACGAGCTGCGAGACGCGAGCGGTCGGCTGACGCCGGTGGTGCACCGCGACGTGAGCCCGCACAACCTGCTCATCGCCGACGACGGCACCGTGAAGTTGATCGACTTCGGCATCGCGTCACTGGGCGGGCAGGGGACTGGCGGCGGCAAGCTCGCCTATGCCGCGCCCGAGCAGTTGATGGACGAGGTGACCTCTCCGGCGAGTGATCAGTACTCGCTGGGCGTGGTGCTCTGGGAAGCGCTCAGCGGGCGGCGCGCGTTCGAGGGCGACGACGTTGAAGTGATTCGCCTGGTGACTGAAGAAGGCCTGCCTTCACTCGGTGACGATGCGTTGAGCGAAGTCGTCGCACGCATGACCGCGCTCGACCCGACGGCTCGCTTCCCCTCGATGCGCGAGGTGACTGATTCCCTCCAGCCCCTCCTCACACGACGACTTTCTCCCTCTCCCCCCGCGGGGGAGAGGGTCGGGGAGAGGGGTGACCGTGGTTCAGCCGCTCCTGGAGGCCTGACGAAGCCACTCACCACGCTCGAACTCGCCGCGCTCGCTGCAGTGAGCAACGGCATGACGGCCGAAGAAGCCGAAGCCGCGATCGACGCCGCGCAGCTCGAAGGTCACCCCTTCGCGCTCGACCTCCTCCAAGACCTCGTCGAGAAGGGCGCGCTGATCGCCGAAGACACAGCCGGCATTCGACGCTTCAAGAAGCAGCCCTGACTCACCGAACGTCTGTGTCCTCGTAAATGCTGGTGAGCGGGAGCTCGAGCTTCACACTCGACAGCCGCACGATCTCGTCACCCTCGAAGGTCAAGAACGTCCAGCCGGCAGCTGGCCCGCGTCGGTAGAGCTCGACGCGTCGAAGATCCTGAGACACGAGGACGTACTCTTCGAGCGAGGGCAGCTTGCGGTACGCGTGAAGCTTGTCGCCGCGGTCGTAGGCGCTCGTACCGTCAGACAGCACTTCGATGACGAGCTGCGCATCGACCGCGAGCTTCGCCTCGTTGCCTGGATTTGCTGCACCACACGTGACGAACACGTCTGGGTAGTAGAACGCGTCCGCGGCCGTGACCCGAAGCTTGATGTCGCTCATGAACACACGACACGGCCGCCCTTTGAGGGCAGCTCGCAGGCTCGACGCGACGTTCAGGCTGATCTGGTTGTGCAGAGGCGTCGTGCCGACCATCGCGAAGACTTCACCGGCGACGTACTCGTGCCGCTCCTGCGTCTTCTCTTCACTGGAGAGGTACTCTTCGACGCTGAGCTTCTGCTTCGCCGCAGTCATGCCGACAGTCTACGGCTCAGCGGGCCTTGAGGTCGATCACCCGCAGAGTCGCCAGTTGGTAGATCGACCGCGACGAGCCTTTGTCGCTGGTGACGATCAACCGAAACGGGCCGACGTCGGCTGGCAACGGCTTGTCATCCATCTCCCACACCACGAACGCGCTCGTCGCGCCGAGCGTCTCGAGCAACTCGCCCATGCTGAACACCGCCTTGAAGCCATCAGGCGCGAGTGCAATCACCGTCGAGCGCAGGCCCTCATGCTTCACCTTCGGGTCGACCTTGGGCCCCGACGCGCCCTCGCTGAACCCGGCGGCGAGCAGCACCTTGTCGAGCCGCACACCCGAGCCCTTGTGCTCGCCCTTCTTGTCCTTCCACTCGACGCTCACGCTGCCGAGCTTCACCAGTTCCTCTTGCGAGAACGCGACAGGCTTGACGAGGTCGCCTTCGACCTGAAGCGCAGGCGCTGCCGCCAACATCAACGAGAGCCAGAGAGTCATGGGACTCGCACTTTGAGACAGACGCGCAGAAGACGGAACCTCTGAACGCGTCGCACGGGCAAGCACGACACCCTGGGGCTGCGAGCGCGGCTACGATGCGGTTGGCCCATGACCATCAGGGACTCGATCACGCTGGTTCTGGCCGTGCTCAGTTGTGCCCGACAAGAGCCGGTGCGCCCTCGCTGTGCGCCCGAGCGAGGTGTCGAGTGCAAGGTCGGTGCGGCCTGTCTTGAAGGTGGCTGCTACGACTCGTGCGATGGCGACGGCGCTCGTTGCTCTGCGAACGAGGAGTGCTTCGTGGTTCGCTCTGCTGATCGATGCTTCGCTGACATCGTCGGTGAACGTCGCCTCTGCGCCACAGCAAAGGAAGTGCTGGCGTTGGCGCCTGTTGTCGGTGGCGACTGGATGAACAGCCGCGGCCACCTCCTCGTGAGTCAAACCGAAGCAGAGACACGTTGGCTGAAGTCGGCCCGCACCGGCGCGCTCGACGGCGGGTGTCGTGCGCTGTGCTTCTCCGATGCCCAGTGCACCAGTGGTCACTGCAACTGCATCGACTCGCTCGTCCTGGATGGAGGGGTCGTGGCGGGCCAATGCGATGAAACGTGAAGCCACGATTCTGGGGAGGAGCCCGTGACGAAAGTGCATGAGGCGTTGGGCGCCGTGGTCGGAACTCAACTGAACAACCAGTTGCCTGATCACGATTGCGTGTTCGCGAGTCTTCTGGTCTCGACACTGCCCTCAGTCCGCGAGGTCTCTCGCGGTGGAAAGCGCCTCGATGCGCTTCGACAGCGATGGCGTTCGCTGCCCCTGGTCCTGCGCGAGGGTGAGGTGTTCGTCGCCGACCAGTCGCCCGGCATGCACCACCGGATGATCGTCGCTCAGCTCTCACACCTGGGCCTGACGCGATTTGCTGACCTTCTCTCACTCCCCATCGGAAGGTGGCACGATCTCCATGCTCGTCGTGGCGCTTCGCTGGTCGCCTCATCGTTGCGCGAGGAAGGGCTGGTGTACGTCCCCAGGGGAAGACCGCCCTCCATGAGGGAGTGCTTCGGCGAGACGACGCCCGTATCCGATCAACTTCTTCACTTCCTGCGATCCTGAGGGGCTCGCTCGCTGCGCCACTGGCGAGGTCGAAGCTGCGCAACTCGAATGTCACTCGGCCTCCCGGAAGACCTCGTCGAGCTCGACGCGCTACGATCACCGCGTGCCAGCGTCGAAATGATGAAGGGTCAACGGGTGACTCATTCAGTCCTTTGTCTACGGGCCGCGCGGCTTCCTCGAGACTTCCACCAATGCGCTCAACGAGACGACGCGCTTCACGACTGACGCGACGGGCCGCGTGACGCAGGTGACGCGCGCTGACACCAGCGCC
>JBILUC010000067.1:0-34200 GCA_044371205.1 Archangium sp. | reverse complement strand
TCTCGCAACTCGAAACCTACGGAGAATCGACCGTGCGCGTCCTCTTTCCGCTCCTTCAGGCCACTACACGGAGCCCTGTTTCACCCACACGAAGTCCAAGAGAGCCGAAGTGGTTGCCGCTGATCAGCCCGACCCCGTTGACGAATTGCACCGGTTCAGCGCTCCCGCAGTCGTCGTTCGTCGCGGGCAACAGGGTCTTGCTCACCCGGACCGTGACGTCGACGTAGGGACCCGACTCGAACTCGACGATGAGGATGTAGCGCCCCGCGGTGAGGGCTGTGAGCTGAACTGCTGCCGACCCAGTCGGCGAAAGATGAGTGCACCTGAGTTCAGCCCCGAGACAATCGATCTCGCGCACGCTGACATTGACCGTCGTCCCGGCGGGAGCGCTGGTCGTCACCGAGAGGTCTTGAAGGTTCGTGAGCTCGAACGCGTAGACCGCCTCGGCCCCGCCCACTGAAGTGGAACACGAGACGGGCAGCTGGTCTTCGATGGCCGTCGCGCGAACCGTCGTGGTGTAGCCGCCAGCGAAGGTCTGCTGCGGCGCGAGAAAGATGGGATTGGCGCAGGTGCCGAAGGTTCCCGCGTCGAGCGGGCCCCCGTCGGTTGCGCCAGCGTCCTCCTGGCCTGCGTCAACCGCACCGCTGTCGACCATGCCTGAATCTGGCGTGGCGACCGGACCTGCGTCGGGCGCCCCACCGTCCACAGCGGGAAGGCCCGAGTCTGCGAGGCCGCCATCGAGCCCACCGTCGAGGCGATTCTCACTCGTGGGCTGCAAACACGCCGAGCCCAGGACACACACCGACACCACAACAGCAACTCGCAACATGACGACCCCCGGCCGCTCCCTACAGGACGATTCGTTGGCCCTTCAACTGAAATACGAACGAACGTCGAACTTCACGGTCAGCAGAAGTCGAGATCGCCGCCCTCGCATGACGCCGCGCACACGAGCGACGAGGTGCCACCCCTTGCGAGGGGGCCTGTTAACGTGAAGCCATGGCCCGCGCGGTGTTCGCCCTGCTGCTCTTCGCTGGCTGCTCAGCGCCGCGCCCTGCGCCGACGCTGACGCAGGTCTCGCCCCGCGAGGTGAGCTCGACGCTCGGTGGGGCCATCTCCCTCCAGGGCGAGGGGTGGTGGCCCGCAGGCCCCCTCGACTTCGATCGCCCCGCCCAGTCGACCTTCCAGACCAGCGTGAGCGCAGCGCTCGTCAACGCAGACGCGCGCATCGAACTGCAGGAGGTGGCCTGGGTCGACACGCGCACCGTCGACGCGCTCGTGCCCGCTGGTGTGCCCGTCGGCACCTGGGGCGTCGAGCTCGTCACGCCCCGCGGCGAGGTGCTCACCCTCGAAGCGGCGCTCGAGGTGCTCGGCGCTGACGGAGGGCTCGATGACGCCGGCTGCCGCCTCACCTTTGTCGACGCAGACCGTGATGGCTTCGGCAACCCCGACTCCGGTGCGTGGTCGTGCGAGCCGGAGCGCGTGGACAACGCCGGCGACTGCAACGACGTCGACGCGCTGAGCGCCCCCTCGCGCGCCGAGCAGTGCAACGGCTTCGATGACGACTGCGACGCGCTCATCGACGAAGGCGCGTGCGCCGATGCGGGCTTCACCTTCACCCGGTCCCGCGCGCTCGATGACCCGGATCACGACTTCCTCTCAGCGTGGGCCTTCGCGCCGCAGTCGCTGTGGATCGCGGGGGGCTCGCATCTCTTCTTCCACGAGCCCGACGCGGGCTTCCGGGACTGGGGTGCTGGCTGCCCGGCGAACCTCAACGCGGTGTGGGCCGACGCGACGGGGCGCGCCTTCGTGGGCGGCGGCACGTCGGGGGCCGGGCGGCTGGCGACGGCGACGAGCGATGGAGGCTGTGGGCCCGCTCGCAACCTCCCCCAGACGGTGGCGGGGCTGGTGGGCTTCCCCTCGAGCGACGGGGGCGTGCAGGTCGAGGTCGTGCTGCGCGACGGTCGCCGCGCCTCGTGGGACGGGGTGGGCCCGGTCGCGCTCCACGGCACGGTGGTGCCGGCGGTGCAGTTCGTCGATGCGCACGGGGCCTCGGCGAAGGCGCTCTACGCCGTGGGGGTCACCACCTCGAACCCGCGTCGGCCGGTCGTGCTGCGCCTGCAGGAAGACGGAGGCTTTGACAGCGAGTCGCTCCCGCAGGGCGGCCCCAATGGGCAGCTCAACGGGCTGTGGGCGGTGTCGGCGAGCGAGGTGGTCGCGGTGGGAGACAACGGGCTCGTGCTGCGGCGGGTCAACGGCGCGTGGCAACGCATCTCGCCGCCCAGCACTGCTGACTACACGACCGTGCGCGCGTTCAGCGTCGGGCGCTTCTACCTCTCGACGGTCTTTGGCTACGTGCGCCAGTGGAGCGGCGAGTGGACGCTCCACTACACCGACCAGGTGCCGGTGCGAGACCTCACCGCCTTCGACGAGGCGAACTTCTGGCTCGTGGGCGACAACGGGCTGCTGATCAGCACCGCAGCGCCCTGAGAAGCCCTGACTTGCGAGTTAGCCGCGGTACTTCCGCGGGCGCGGTTTGACTCGCATCTGGTCGCCCTCAGGTCGAGCTCGCGCCGGCTGGCACTCCTGACAGAAGACGGTCTCGTCACCTGACTGCGTGCGCGTCTGAAGGGCTTCGCCGCAGCGGGGGCACGGCCCGTTGAGGTCGAGCGCGATGGTCGGCTTCGCCTCGATGGCGCGAATGAGGGCCTGCCACTCCGCGGGTGAGAGCGACGCGGGCACGCGCTCCGGGTGAAGTCTCGCGACGAACAGCACCTCGTCGACGCGGTGGCTCTCGAGCCCGGTCACGCGCGAACCGTCGCGGAGCGCGACCTTGAGCTCCTGGTTGCTCCCGTCGAGCGCGGCCTGCAGTTGGCCGATGGACGGCGGGCGCCGGCTGACGTCGAGCGCCCCCTTGTCCTTCGAGCGCGCGATGCCGACGCGGCTGAGCTGCTGGTTGTCTTGCAGGTGGATGACGGTGCCGTCGTCGAGCACGAAGCGGGCGCGGCTCCACTTCACCTCGTCGGTGGCGGTGCGCTTGAGGAACTTCGCCGCGTCGCCGAGCTGCACCGACACCGTCAGCGCGCTCGAGAACTTGAGGATCAGCTGCGGCCCGCGCCGCGCGACGTTCGAGAGCCGACCCGAGAGCGAGTTGAAGAGGCCCAGATCGCACCCGCGGAAGAGGCGCGCCCCCGCTTCAGACTCGACGCGCGCGAGGGTTCTCCCCGCGAACCACTGCTCGAGGCTGTGCTGCGCGAAGTCGAGCTCGGCGGACATTCGCTGCGCCTAGCAGCGGGCTGCTCCGTCGACCAGCGCGCTACACACCGTCGGGCGCCAGCGCCTCGACAGGTCGATTGCGACTTCGTCGATAGATTCGAAAATCCCGATCACAGGTCACCACGATCGAGTTCGAAAGCGTCTCGTGCAAGTGCAGGAGCGCGCCGTCGGCCAGCGACATCGGAACGGACTCGTAGCGGCGCATGAGCTGCAAGACCTTGCTGGGCGAATCGACCAGACGCGGCAGCACTCGCAGCGTCTGGTTCTCCAGCAGGGCGTGGATGGGCCGACCCTTGATGCGGTTGCGCGCACACAAGAAGAGCGTCTCGGCGATGACTGCCTCGCAGGTCACCAGTCCCTGCGTCACTCCGGAGAACACCTCGACGGCCCAGGCATGATGCCGGTCCGACCGATCCAGCAGGGCCACGAGCGGCCCCGTATCGACGATGGGAATCACGGGCGACCGAAGTCAGCGAGGTGCCGCTTGTCGGTGGAGAGGTCACCCACGCCAGAGCCGCGCTTCGACACCATCGGCCGCACCTGGTCCCAGACACTCGGCCTGCTCGGCGCATCCAGCGCGTCAATCGCCTCGCGAATGACGGCCGACACCGGTGGTCTTCCGCTGCTTCGCCAGTCGGACGACTCTGGCGGCGGACGCAACCGGAAGTCGAACAGACACCAGCTCTGTGCGGCTCTTTGTATGACGCATTCGTCAACTGTATGACGCGGGGCGGAGCGCAGCAAACGACGACGCACGATTCAGCCAAGCGCATCGAACATCGCCGGGGAGACCAGCGCGACGACCCCACCTTCTGCGTCGTCGAATCGGCGCCTCTCGCGAAGACGTCACGCGAGAGGACCGTGCGGATCGAGGAATGCACTGCTGCGCCTGAGGGTCAGCCGATTTCCGGGTCGCAGGCGCAGGTGTTCACGTTGCACACGAAGCCCGCGCCACAGCCGCCGCAGTTCGACGAGCAGACGCACGAACGCGTGCTGGGGTTGCAGACCTGAGGCGCCACACACGTGCCGCCGCACGCGTCACCGTTCGGGTCCGGCGAGCCGTCATTCCAGTACTTGTAGCTGACGGCCACCTGCACGCCGGCCGCGCTGGGAATGCAGTTGCCGAAGAACACGATGCGCCGCGTCGCGGCGTCGATGTCCCACCCGTTGGTGCGATCGCGGGGCACGTCTTGCGCGTTGCAGGCCCCACGCGTCGAAGCGACCGCCACCTTGATGGTCGCGGAGATGGGCGGGCGCTGCAGCTGCGTACCCGTGCCACCGATGACGGCGGTGAGGATGGCGTCGATCACCGCCCCCTGAGACGCCTGCTGCGCGGGCGTGGGGTTCGCGGGCTTGAAGACGTTGATGTCTGCAATGACGCCGCCCGTGGCGCGAATCAGCGCGTGGTACTTGCCGGGGTTGGTCTCGGGGTCGTCACCGCAGCTCCCGCCCTCGGGGCAGAGGATGCCGTGCGCCACGGTGCGCTCGGGCGTGCGGCCCGAGAGGTAGGTCTGCATCACCGCAGCGCTGATGTTGGACGATTGCTCGCGCGTGTCGGTGAGGAAGATGAGGTGCAGCTGCGCCGTCTGTCGCACCGCGCCCTGCCCGCGGTTCAAGAATGACTGGCCGCCCGCGAAGCCGGCTTCGGTCGCCGAGCCGTTGGTGCCGAAGGCGCTGCCTCCGCTGAACCAGCTCTGCATGGTGGGGATGCTGCTCGTCCAGTCCCTGAACGAGCTGGAGCTGGTGCTGACCCCACCCACGCGGAAGTCGAGGCCCGCGCTCATCACCTTTTGACCGAAGAGCGAAGCCGCCGTCGCCGTCGCCGTCTGGCTCGACTGCATCGAGCAGCTGTCGTCGACCACCCAGAGGAAGTCGACCGCCTGGTTCACCGTCGCCGCGAACACTTCGCACTGCGTGTTGGCGAAGTCGCCGAACTGCGCGAGCGCCGTGCCGCCCGCCGCGTCGTTGATCTGGAAGAGCGCCTGGCCCGTGTAGAGGTTGGCCGGCACGAAGGCGATGACCACCACCGCGCGCGTGCCCGTGCGGCGCACGTACTGGGCCACCACCTTGTAGGGACCGGTCACCCCGCCCTGGCCCGTCAACAGGCCCGTCGCCGCGGTACCGAGGTACTGCTGCGCGAGGAAGTTCGCCTGGGCCTTCACGTCGCGCGTCGCCGACACGTCGTAGATGGCGCGCACCGAGTTGGTGAAGCCGTCCCACGTGGCGAAGGTCTGCGTCAGCGGGCCAGACACGCCAGTGATCTTCGAGCGGCCGTCACCCTCTTCCGCGTTCGCGTCGGCGCCCGCAGGCATCTTCGAGATCGCGATGCCGGAGATCTTCGAGGTCGGGTCGTAGAAGATGAAGCCCGCTTCACCGCCGGGGCCCGAGATGGGGCTGACTTCCGAGAAGCCCGGCACCAGCGCCACCTGCACGTCGCTCGGCCCGCTGGAGTGGAAGGTCACCGGCTTCAAGTTCGCCGTCGCGCACGCCTGCTGCGCCACGCCCATGCCGTCCATCATGTTGCCGGGGTTGAGCTCGCCCATGTCGACGCGGCCGTTCAAGTTGGTGTCTTCCGCGCCGTCTTGAATGCCGTCGCCGTCGGTGTCGGCGCTGCAGGCGTTGGTCTTCACCGCGCTGTCGGCGTCGTACGTGAGCGCGGTGTACATGCACCCCGTCGGGTCGGCGCCCACCGGCTGCAGGCCTCCTTCGACGCCGTCAGGCAGACCGTCGCCGTCGGTGTCGCGCTTGGTGCCGTCGGTCACACAGCCGGCCACCATCATTCGCTCGTCGCCGTCGCTGTAGCCGTCGCAGTCGGTGTCTTCACGCACGGGGTCGGTCTCGGTGACCTGCCGGCGACCATCGCGGTTCGCGTCTTCGATGCCGTCGGCCACGCCGTCCATGTCGGAGTCTTGCGCGGTCGGGTTGGTCTTCGAGTTCGGATCGGCGTCAGCAGTGAAGGTGCACGCGCTCTCGACCGAAGACGTCTTGCCGACCTCGACCCCGTCGGGGATGCCGTCGCCGTCGGTGTCGGAGTTGCACGGGTTGGTCTTCTGGCCGCTGTAGTCCGTGCCGTATTCCTCGGCGTCGGACAGGCCGTCGCAGTCGGTGTCTTTCGTCAGGTTCGCGCCCGGCGTGCTCGGGTCGCAGCCGGTGGTGATGATGCCGCCGCCGCCGGTGCCACCCCCGACGCCGGCTCCACCGCCGCCGACGCCGGCCCCGCCACCGCCAGTGCCTCCGCCGTTGCCGGGGCCGCTGCCCGTGCCGATCGTCGCCCGACATTCACCCATCACGCAGACCTGGCCCGCGGCGCAGTCGGTGAAGTCGTTGCATTTCGTCGCCGTGGTGCAGGAGCACGCGGAGAGGACAGCGCTCGCGAGCGCGAGGAAGAACAGTCGCATCATGACGGTGAGACCTCCGGAAACAATCGCCGCGCTCAACGAAGCGGGGCGTCCCTTTGCGGGGGCGACACTAGCCAGAGGTGACGCGGAAATGAACGGGTCGCCGGTGTCGGATTCTGGGGGCTCTCAGGGGGCGAGAATTTCGTCTCCCTCTCCCTGCAAGGCGGGGAGAGGGTGGCGCGAAGCGCCGGGAGAGGGGCGTGCGCACGCTGGGCCCCTCACCCCGACCCTCTCCCCGCTCACGCAGGGAGAGGGAGGTCAGACTTCGGCGATGAAGAGCACGTGGGGCGTGGTGCTGCCCGCTGCGAGCGAGAGGACTTGCTTGATGGAAAAGCCGGCGTTCGCCAACAGCTGCTGGGTGGCCTCACGCGGAGAGAAGCCGATCGCCCCCGAGGTCTTCGTGCGACCGAGCAGGCGCACCATCACCTGTTCCTGCAAGAGCGCCTTCTTCGTGCGCCAACCGCCGTCGTCTTCGGCTTCTTTGAGCAACAACCTTCCGCCGCGATTGAGCAGGTGTCGACACGCGTTGAGGAAGTCGGGCCACTCGCTGGTCGGCAACAGGTAGAGCACGTCGCTCACGGTGATGGTGTCGAACGAGGCGGGCTCGAGGGCGGCGAGGCGCTCCACGGTCATCACGTCGAAGCGCGTGTTGCCGAGGCGCCCGACGCTGCGGCGCGCCCAGTCGATCTTCTTCGGGTCGGGGTCGATGCCCACCACCTGTCGATCGGGGAAGCCCACCGCGAGCATCGAGCACAAGAGCCCGTGCCCGCAGCCCACGTCGAGCATCCGCGTGCCGGTGGTGTGCTTGACGATCTCATCGAGCGGCGCCGAGAACAGGCGCGCGCGCACGAAGAGCCGCTCGGCGAGCGGGAGCGGCTCGAACACCTTGAGCGCGTGGTGGGTCAACATCACGCGTGGAACTTCTTGCCCGACTTGACCATCTCGAGGAGCAACGGCGCCGGCGTGAAGCGTTTGCCCAGCCGCTCCTGGTAGTGCTCGGTGCGCAGGAGGATCTTCCCGATGCCCTGCGCGTCGGCGTAGCGGAACGGCCCCCCAAGGAACGGCGGGAAGCCGAGCCCGAAGATCGCCCCGATGTCGCCATCGCGCGCCGAGCGCAGAATGCCCTCGCCCAGACAGCGAATCGCCTCGTTCACCATCTGCAGCACGCAACGCTCGGCCATCTCGTAGCGATCGAAGCGCTTGCGATCCTTGCCCTGCGGCGTGAGCGCGTAGATCGACTCGTCGACCTCACCCTTCTTGCCGTTCTCGTAGAGGTAGAAGCCCTTCTGCGCCTTGCGGCCGAGGCGACCGTCTTTCACCAGCGCGTCCGTCGTCTCGGGGGCCAACATGCGATCGCCGAACGCGGTGTGCATGATCTTCCCCACCTTCGCGGCCACGTCGATGCCCACCTCGTCGAGCAGGGTGATGGGGCCCACAGGGAAGCCGAAGTCGACGAGCGCCTTGTCGAGCTCGGCGATGTCAGCGCCCTCCGCGAGCAGGAAGGCCGCCTCGTTCATGTACGGAGCGAGAATGCGCGAAGTGTAGAAGCCGACGCCGTCGTTGACGACGATCACCGTCTTGCCCTGCTTCTTGCCGACCTCGACGCACGTGGCGGTCACCCAGTCGGCGGTGCCCTTGTGGGTGATGATCTCGAGCAGCGGCATCTTGTTGACCGGCGAGAAGTAGTGCATCCCGATCACGGTCTCGGGGTGAGCGCTCGCCTTCGCGATCTCGGTGATGGGGATCGACGAGGTGTTCGACGCGAAGATGGTGTCCTTCCGCGCGACCCGCTCGATGTCTTTCACCATGCGGTGCTTGAGCTCGAGATCTTCGAAGACCGCCTCGATGACCACGTCAGCGTTCTTGAAGCCCGAGTAGTCGGTGGTCGCCGTCACCAGCGCGATCTGTTTCTCCGCCTCGCGCCAGGTCAGGGAGCGCTTCTTCACCCGCTCATCGAACAGCCCGCGCACGTGCCCGAGCGCGCGACCCACGCCCGCGTCGTCTTTGTCCTTGATGCGCACCGCCACGCCCTGCAGCGACGCGGTGACGTAGGCGATGCCGCCGCCCATCAGGCCGCCGCCGAGCATGCCGATCTTCTTCACCTCGTGCGGCTTCACCTTCGCGTCGGCGACGCCGTTCTCCTTCTTCATCGCGGTGGTGGCGAAGAAGATCTCGACCAGCTGCTTGCTGACATCGCTCATCACCAGCTCGCCGAACGCCGCGGCTTCGGCTTCGAGGCCCGCCTTCATGCCCTTCTCGAGGCCGATGCGAACGACCTCGAGCGCGCGCTCAGGCGCCGGGTACTTGCCGCGGGTCTTCCTGAGCAGCTGCTTCTTCGCTTGATCGAAGAGCACCTTGCGGCCGAGCGGGTTGTCTTCGAGCGCGAGCTCGGCCCACGCTTCCTTGTCGGTGAGACCCTTCAGGATCTCGGGGAACGACTTGCTGCGCGCGATGGCCGGGGCCAGCCCGCGCTTGCGCTCGACCTTGAGCGTGCCCGCCACCAGCTCGTTGGCCCGCGCGAGCGCGATCTGCTTGAGGATCGGCGGCGGCACCACCTCGTCGACCACGCCGAGCTTCAAGGCCTTCTTCGCCTTCAAGTTCTTGCCCGTGAGGATGAGGTCGAGCGCCGCCTGCGCGCCGATCAGCGCCGGGAGCCGTTGCGTGCCACCCGCTCCGGGGATGAGGCCCAGCTGCACCTCAGGCAGACCGAGCGTCGTCTTCGGGCTGTCGGTCGCGATGCGGTAGTCACACGCCAGCGCCCACTCGAGGCCGCCGCCCAGACATGCGCCGTGAATCGCCGCGATGACCGGCTTCTCGAACGCGTCGAGGCGATCGAACCCGGCCTGGCCCTGACGCGACAGCCCGCTCGCTTCACCGGCGGTCTTGATGGTCTGCAGGAAGTCGATCTTCGCCCCGGCGATGAAGGTGTCCTTCTTGCCCGAGATGAAGACGATCGCCTTCGCGGTCACGTCGCTCGCCGCGCGCGTCATCAGCCCTTCGAATTCCTGGCTGATCTGCGGCGCGATGGTGTTCACCGGCTCGCCTTCCATGTCGAAGGTGATGACGGCGACGTTCGACTCGACGGCATACGAGAAGTTCTTGCTCATCACTCACGCTCCAGGACGACGGCGGCACCCTGCCCACCCTGCGCGCAGACGGTGACCAGGGCCTTGCTCAGGTTGCGACGGTTCAGCTCACGCAGCGACTGGTGGAGGATGCGCGCTCCGGTCGCGGCGAACGGGTGGCCCAGCGAGATCGAGCCGCCGTTGACGTTCAACTTCGTGCGATCGACCTCACCCAGCGCGCTCGCGCGGCCGAGCTTCTCGGCGAAGCGCTTCGACTCGAAGGCCTGGATGTTCGACGCGACCTGCGCGGCGAAGGCCTCGTGCATGTCGATGAGATCCATGTCCTTCAAGGTGAGGCCGGCGCGATCGAGCGCGATGGGCGCGGCGTACGCGGGGCCCTGGAGGAGCTGATCTCCCGGATCCGTCGCGGCGAACGCCCACGAGCGAAGGTAGCCCAGCGGCGTGTACCCGAGCGCCTTCGCCTTCTCTTCGCTCATGAGGATCAACGCCGCGGCGCCATCCGTCAGCGGAGACGCGTTGCCGGCGGTCACGGTGCCGTAGCGGCGATCGAACACCGGCTTGAGCGCCCCGAGCGCTTCCATCGAGGTGTCGGCGCGCACGATGTTGTCGGTGCTGGCCACCTCCTTGTACTTCGGAGGGATGGGGACGCTCATCACCTCGTCCTTGAAGGAGCCGTTCTTCCACGCGCGGGCGGCGCCCTGGTGCGAGGCGAGCGTGAGCTCATCCTGTTCCTTGCGGGTGATGCCGTTCTCCTTGGCCATCTTCTCGGCCGAGTCGCCCATCGACATGCCCGTCGTGTACTCGGCGATCGCCGGCGGCACGGGGAGCAGATCTTTGCCCTTGAGCGACTGGAAGGGCTTCAAGCGGCCGGCGAGATTCTTCGCCTTCGAGGCGCTGACCAGCGCGTGCGCGAGCGGCCGGCTGGTGAAGATCGGCGGGTCGCTCATCGACTCGGTGCCGCCAGCGATGCCGACGGTCGCGTGACCGAGCTGAATCGAGGTGGCCACGCTCACCGCCGCCTGAATCGACGTCGCGCACGCGCGCATCACGGTGTGCGTCTGCACGCGGCGCGGCAGGCCGGTGAGCAGCACGATCTCCCGCGCGATGGAGCTCGCCGTCATCGAGGGCACCACCTGACCGAAGACCAGCTCGTCGAGCTCGTTGGGGTCGAGGTCGTACCGCTGCACCAGTTCTTGAACGACGATGCGACCGAGATCGAGTGCGGTCAGATCGTTGAAGACGGTGTTGGCCTTCACGAACGGGGTCCGCAGACCTCCGATGATCGCGACGCGCCGAGTGCTCTGCGCCATGCAAACCTCCGGGTGAACCTGCACCGGGGGAAGTAGGCCTCGCTGACTCTGGAGTCAATGCAATTGACGCAAGGCGTCAGAAAGCCACGTCGGTGGTGGCGTCGGTCACGAGCAGCGTGCGGTTGGGGCCCGCTTCCCAGTCGCCATTGATGATTCGTTTGAACTCGAAGACACCGCCGAGCGGAAGCTCGAGCGTCACGGGCAGCGGCACGGCCTGCGCGCGGTTCCAGTCGCCGAGCTCGGGGCCGGAGCCGACGACCGCTCCCTCTCCCCTGAAGGTCACACGCCGGGTCTTGGCGCCGGTCCGCCATTGCGTGACGAGCGCCGGGTCGGAGCGCGGGCCCGGCGTCACCGTGGTGCGCCCGTTCTCGACGGTGACCAGCGAGGTGCTGCCGTCCTCGGCGATGCGGGCGATGGTGACGCGATTGGCCGTGAGCTCCGTGGTGAGCGCCGCGCCGTCTCGCAAGGCGGGCGTCGCGCGCCGGTGCGCCATCAGCGCGCGCAGGTGATCCTGCAGCGGGTGCGGCTCGAAGCGCATCGAGGCGCGGTTGTCGGGTTCCTTCGCGCCTTCCATCGCGAGCTCGGTGCCCCAGGAGATGGAGGGGATGCCGCGCATCGAGAGGAGAAAGGTCAATGCGTGCTTCACCTTGTCGAGATCGTTGCCGCACACGCTCATCAGCCGCGGGAGGTCGTGGTTGTCGACCAGCGTCACGAGCTGCGACGGGTCGGGGTAGCGGCGATCGTTGGTGAGGATCGCGGCGAGCTTCGCGGGCGACTCGCCCCGGCAGAAGACGTCGGCGATCGCGAACGCGAGGGGGAAGTCGAACATCGAGGTGAAGCGGCCTTCTCGCCACGTGCGCGCGACGAGGGCGGGGTCGCCGTCGAGCAGCTCACCGAGCTTCATGAAGTCGAACGCGCCGTTGAACTTCGCCCAGAAGTCGAGGGGCAGGTGCTTCACCGCGTCGAGGCGAAAGCCGTCGGGTCTCGCCAGGCGATGCCACTTGTTCGCCGCGCCGAGCAGGGCCGCGAAGACCTCGGGATTCTCGGTCGCGAGGTCGGGCAGGCCGTGCACGTCGTGCATCACGAGCTGGGTGGCGTCGTTCCAGTCGGTGACGCCTCCCAGGCGGTGGAACCAGTCGGGGTGCTCGGTGAGCAGCGGCGCGTCGGGGCCGACGTGATTGAGCACGAGGTCGAGCACCAGCTTCATGTGGCGGCGATCGAGCTCGGCGCGCAGCTGCGTGAGGAGGGCTTCGTCGCCGAAGCGCGGCTCGAGCTGGGTGAGATCCCACGTCCAGTAGCCGTGGAAGGCGCCGTAGCCGTGCCACTTCTCGGTGCGCATCTTGAAGACGGGGGACAGCCAGATGGTGTCGAAGCCGAGCGAGTGGATCCAGTCGAGGTGATCGATGAGCCCGCGGAGATCTCCTCCGTGGAAGGCGTGGGGATCGTTCGGGTCGATCGATTGATCGTTGGTGCGGTCGCCGTTCGAGAAGCGATCGACCATCACGAAATAGATGCCGTCGGGGGTACTCGCTCGGTGCGCCTGACAGGCGGTGAGCGTGAGGCAGGCGACGGCGACGGTCAGGCGCATCGGGTGGGTCAGACCATGGCGCAGGGGCGAAGTGAACAGCTTGCCCTGGGGAGCGCGTGGGGCCCGGATCGCGTTCGTTCGGGCCCGCGCGAACGTGCCCCTCGATCTCGAGACAAAGTCGGCCAGGCTGGGGGAGGTCGGGCCCGAAAATCCGGGTTGGTTGTCGTTGCCGCTAGAAGAGTGTAGTATTCGACACTTTTCGCGCTACGGTGGCAACTGTCATGAAAAAGACGCTCAACTCCCCTCGTCCTCAACGGAGCAGGAAACGCAGCGAGAACCTCCCGAGCCTCGAGCTGTGGTCTCCCGCTCAGTTCATCGCGAAGAACCCCGTGTTCACGCTCGACGAGCTGCGCGCCGCCTATGTCCAGATGGGCCGCAACCCCAGGGTCGCGCGCGACGCGCTCAACTACCACCTCGCCCAGAACCGGATCTTCACCGTTCGCCGCGGGCTCTACGCTCAGGCCGGGTTCTGGGATCCCTGGGCCCTCGCCGCTCGATCCGCTCCCGACGCCATCATCGCGTACGACGGCGCCCTCTCGTTCCACGGCCTCGGCCCCGCAGTGTTCTCCGTGCACTTCATCAGCAGCCGCCGCATCCACTTCGTTCACGGCGATGTCGTGCACACCTCCGTCAGCCCACCCAAAGGTCACGACCACTGCTGGGAAGACGCCGAGTCTCGGTCGGGCCAGCCCATTCGCGTCACCACCCTGCCCCAGACCCTCGTCGATTGCCTCGACCGCCTCGACCTCTCGCCTCCCGTCGAAGAGCTGTGGAGCGCGTTTCAGGCCGTCACCGAGCTCGACCCGGCCGATCTCCTCAGCGCCCTGAAGAACCGTGAAGGCGGCCAGCTGCTCGCCTCTCGCCTCGGGCTCTTTCTCTCGGGCAACTCGCGCACTCCGGAGCGACTGCTGCTCGACTTGCAGAAACGCAGCCTTCGTGCGCCTGCGTACTTTCAGCGCACTGCGCGCACCAAGCGAGATCAGATCGTCAACCGCTGGAACCTCATCGTGCCCGAGCCGCTCTTCAAGCTGTGGCGCGGGTGATCACTGCGCAGGCGGCGTGACCGCGGGGACTGGGGCCGGGGCCGCCAGCACCCCGTCGAGCAACGTGCCCACGCGGTTCGCGACGTCGGTCGCCGCGTAGACGATCGCTTCCTTTTCCCGCTCGTGATCGAACATCAGGATCACCGGGATCTCGAACGGGTCTTTCGCTGACGGCCCGTCGATGCGCGACGCCGTGAGCGAGGTGCCCACTTCCCATCGGTAGCGCCCGTCGATCTGCGAGAAGAACTGCACGCGCTGCTCGACCAGCATCGCGAACTTCGCGTCGCTCACCTGCCCGGCCTTCTTGAGCACCTCGAAGCGCGCGTCGGTCAGCCGCTGCGGCGCCAACACGTCGACCGGTACCTCGACCACCTCGAGGTTGTGATCTTCGAATTCCTTCGCCATCGCCTGCTTGAGCGCGTCAGGCGGGGCAAACGCAGCGCCCGAGTACGCCGGGTCCACCACCCACCCCACCGCGATCTTCGCCCGCTCCGCCAGCCGCTGACGCGGAAGCTTCGGCAGACACCCACTGGCCAGCACCAGCACGAGAGCAACGACGGCGCGCATCAGAACCACCCCTCTGACTCCAACGACACCAGGTGGTGCCACATGATCGACTCCGTCGGCCTGAAGGCGTCGAACTGGTCGAGCTTCTCGACGAACGCGTTGCCGAACGCCGCGTGCTGGCTCGACAGCTGAAAGCCATAGAGCAACCGGATCGACGGGCGCGCGTAGATGCCAAAGCCCGTGGGGTTGAGCACGATGCCCGTCTTGAACTGCCACGTATTGCGCACCGACGCGTCGCCGAACTCGAGCCCGCGCGTGTCGGCGATGCCGCCGCTGTTCTGGAAGATCGAGTCATACGCCGAGCGGAAGAGGTTGCCGTTGAGCGAACGCTCCTGAGACAGCGCGTTCTCGACGAGCAGGTGCACCGTGCGCGTGAAGTAGAGCTGCAGGCGCAGCACCGTCGACATGTACTGGCGGTTCGCCTCGCTGGCCTGAATCGTGTTCGCCAGATCGCGATCGAACCCGTACATGGCCGCCCACACGCCGTCGATCAGGTCGGGGACAATCTTGAACATCACTTCGTCGCCGATCTGAAACGCATACCGATCGCGCGTGACGTCGGCGATGTACACGTCGACCGAGCGCCCATTCCACGTGTCTGAATAGAAGTTCTGCGGGTGCAGACGCTGGTAGCGCACGAAGAGGTTGTTCCACTCGATCGGCCCCAGCTTGCCGAAGCCCACGTACCCCACGCCGCGCCATGACACGTTGAGCTGCGTGCCCTGCACCGGCCGAGGGAACATGTCGGCGCCCCCCACGGGGTTCTCTTCGACGAAGCGGCGCAGCACCTCTTTGCGCACGAAGTCTTCGTACCCAAGGTTCGGCGTGACGTACGACGAGAAGCGGTTGCCGGCGATGAAGGGCTCGACGGTGACCTGCCCGCCTCCGCCGAACTCGAAGTGCTCCCCGAGCCGCACGCGCACTGCGCCACCCGCCGTCATCATCGGCACGTATTGAAACCCGCGCGTCGCGAAGCCTGAGTCACCGACCGCCAGCAGCACCTCGACGTTTGACGCAGACCACTTCGCCGAGAGCCCGATGGTGTCTTCGAGCAGCTGCGCCGGCCGCATGTCGTAGAGGCCGAGGTTGCCGAAGAAGTACTGCAGCGTGCCGAGCTGCCACACGAGGTTGGGCGCCAGAATGTTGCCCGCGCGCGCGTAGAGCTGGCTCAACCGGAAGTTCACCAGCGAGCCGTTGCTCGCGTCGGCGGTGGTGACCGAGCCGCCCTCGATGCGCGCGTGCAGGCTCGCCCAGATGTCGGTCGTTCCGGGGGGCGCCTGCAGCAGGTCGAGCTTCATCTCGAGCGCCGCGTAGGGGCCCTCATTCATGAGGCGACCGTTCAGGTTCCAATAGCCGAGCCGCCCATTGCCGCCCTGAAAGTCAGGCCGGGCCATGATGCGGAAGTACCCACCCGCGCTGAAGCGGCTGTCGGGCGCCTGAGCGAGAGCGGCGGTCGAGACGAGAGCGAGAAGAAAGGCGGCGCGCACGGAACCACCGCTTCTACACAGCCTCGCGGCTCAGATCCGCTGATAGTTCGAACGCAACCGCGCGACGAGATCGGTCACGCGTTGATCGGCCTGCTCGAAGCGAACGCCCATGCGGTTGGGCGCCGTCCACATCACGCGGCCAAGCACGTCGATGTCTTCACCCGCATCCGCATGGATGCGCAGCGAAACGAGCGTCATGGGCGGCAACGGCCTCGGGGTCGCCACACCGATGCCCGCCTCTGAGATGTCGGCGCAGCGATCTCCCACGCGGAGGCTGTCGTCGCGCACGTGCACCTCGAAGTCAGCCGGCAGGCGCTCATGGCGACGGGCCTGCGAGTAGCTGTACGACTTGTTGGAGACGAAGAGTTCGATGGTCATGGCGGCGCTCCCCCCGGAGTGGAAGGCAATGGTGCGCCGCAGAACCGGGGCCTGCAAGGGCCCGCTTCGAATATTTGGTGCGTCAACGTGACGCAGTCCGTCAGGGCGCAGCTTCGAGAACCACGATCGTCCGCGCCTTGAGCGTGTAGTCGGCGGTTCCGATCGTCTCGCCATTCGTCAAAGTGATGTTGGCCGATTGACGTTGAGGCTTGTTCGACGAGACGAGCGTCTCGGCGAGGTCGAAGTAGCTCTGCGTATCGAGCACCCGCTTCCACGTGCGGCCCGAGGGCAGCGTGAAGGTGACATCGCCCCCCTCACCGTTGATCAGAATCGCCAGCTCGGGGCCCTTCGTGCGGTCGTAGAAGTGCATCATCAACTGCTTGTCACCCCAGTTGGTCTTGTCGGTGTTCTGGGCGCTCTTCCACGAGAACGGCGCGCTGCTGCCGTAGTCCATCGGGGCGAACGCGTACTGGTGCGACTTGCGGAAGGCGATGGCCTGCTTCACGAAGTCGAACATGCGGTGCCGCGCGTCTTGCGGCGCCCAGGCCCCCCAGTCCATCCAGTTGTACGGGTTGTCAGCGCGGGTCGAGTACGCGTTGTTGTTGCCGAGCTGCGTGCGCATCCACTCGTCGCCGGCCCAGAGCAGCGGCGTGCCCTGGCTGATCATCATCGCCACGAAGAGGTTGCGCATCTGCTGGCGCTTCATCACCTCGTCGTTCCAGTTGCGGCTGCGGTTGTTGTTCTCGCCCGACTCGATCTCACACCATGCGCTGTTGGGCTCGGTGCAGCACACCGGGTTCAACGGGCCGCAGCGGTTCTGCTTCTGGTCGTACGAAAAGAGGTCGTACATGGTGAAGCCGTCGTGCACCGTCACGAAGTTCACCGCGTGGTACGGCTTGCGATCGTTCCACCGGAACCAGTCGGAGCTGCCGGTGAGGAAGAAGCCCCCGTCCTTCACCTCGGTGCTGTTGAGCTTGAAGCCGTCATTGTTGAAGAACGAGCGCCACCAGTCGCGGAAGCGGCCGTTCCACTCACCCCACCCCGTGCCGGGCTTGTTCTGTGACGCGGGGAAGAGCCCGATGCGGGTGCCGAAGCCGTTGCTGAACTCGTTGTTGTTCGGCCCGTTGAAGGAGAGCCCGAGATCGTACCCACCTGCGGCCCACGGCTCGCTGATGAGCCGGGTGTTGTACTGCTGCAGCACCGGGTCGTCGGCGATGTCCTGCAGCACGGTGTTCTTCGGGTCGTCCCACACGGAGTACTTGAGATCTTTTTCGCCGAGCACGGGCGTGAGGTCGAAGCGGAAGCCGTCGACGTGCATCTCGTCGACCCAGTACCGCAACGAGTCGACGATCAACTTGCGGAACGGAGTGTGGTTGCAGCGGGTCTCGTTCCCAACGCCGGTGTTGTTGATGTAGCTCTGCTTGTCTTCGGTCAACGCGTAGTACGCGTGGTTGTCGAACCCGCGGAAGTTGTAGAGGCCGACCACTTCCTTCGGGTCGATGTTCACCAGGCCAAAGGGGATCGAGTTGTCGGGGTTGAAGTCGTACTCGAGCCGATCGCGCCAGAAGCCGCCCTCGCCGGTGTGGTTGTAGACCACGTCGAGAATCACCTCGATGTCGGCCTTGTGCAGCTCGTCGACCATCCACTTGAACTCGTCGATGATCTCCTGCTGGTCGCGCTTCCAGGAATACGTGTTCTCGGCGATGAAGAACGAGAGCGTGGAATAGCCCCAGTAGCCGCCTTCGCTGGGCTTCTCGTGGATGGGCATGATCTCGACCGCGGTGACGCCGAGCTCCTTCAAGTACGCGACCTTCTCGCCGAGGCCGCGGTAGGTGCCTGGGTGCTCGACACCTGACGAGGTGCTGGCGGTGAAGCCCTTGGGGTGCAGCTCATAGAGCACCATGTCGTTCCACCGGTGACCGGGGCTGTTCTGATCTTGCCGACGCGCGCGGTACGACAGCTCGTTCTCGCTCCACGTGTACTTGCTCTGCACCACGATGCTCTTGCTCGCGGCGGCCCACGTCGAGTCACCTCGGGCTGGGCCGGTGGCGAGGCTGCCTTTGCTCCAGTCGTGATCGCGGTGAATCGCCTTGCTGTACGGATCCCACAACAACTTGTTGGGGTTGAAGCGGTTGCCGTCGGCGTCGACGTCGGCCTTGAAGCCGGTGACGCTGCCGGGAATCCACGCGGGGTCGTAGGGCCAGTTCGGGCCCCACGCGACGAAGCCGTAGTGCTGACCGACCCCGATGCCCTGGATGTGGAGGTTCCACACGTTGCCGAAGCGCTCGAGCGGGAACTGGCGCGTCGGCAGCGGGCTCTCGGGGTTGTCGAAGAGGAGGATCTCGATGCGCTCGGCGCGCTCGGAGTACACGCCGAAGTTCACGCCTTGATCGATGACGGTCGGGCCGAGGTGGCCGAGCTTCTCGATCTGCGCAGCGTCGAGCGACGGCGCTTTGGGGGTCGTCTTGTAGAGCTTCGCGGTGTCGGTCGGCCCACACGAGACGAAGGCCAGGGCGAGGATCAGACTGAAGGTACGCACGGGGAGGTCCCTACCAGAGCCACGCAGATGGGATCGAGGCCCCCGTTCGGTGTTTCACGACCATCGGGCGACGCCATGACAACCCATACGGCCGAACCTGAACATCGGGTTCACGACACGGTGCGTCACTGAGTTTCTGAACGCCTGGCAGGGCGCGTTGACTAGCCTCTCGCACCTCGTGAGTGACGTTCGTCTCGTCGGCATCAAGAAGAGCTTCGGCGACAACGCCATCGTCAAAGGCGTCGATCTCGAGGTGAAGGCCGGCGAGTTTCTGGTGATGGTCGGCCCCTCGGGCTGCGGCAAGACGACGCTCTTGCGCATCATCTCGGGCCTCGAGTCGATGGACGCAGGCGAGCTCTTCATCGGCGGCAAGTCGATGAACGACGTGCCCCCGCGCGATCGCGACGTGGGCATGGTGTTTCAGAGCTACGCGCTCTACCCGCACATGAGCGTGCGCGAGAACATGGCGTTCGGGCTCGAGCTGCGGAAGATGCCGAAGGCCGAGATCGAGGCTCGCGTCGCCGAGGCCGCGCGCATGCTCGAGCTGGGGCCGCTGCTGACCCGCAAGCCGAAGGAGCTCAGCGGCGGTCAGCGGCAGCGCGTGGCGATGGGCCGCGTCATCGTGCGTCGGCCCCAGTTGTTTCTGTTCGACGAGCCGCTCAGCAACCTCGACACCGCGCTGCGGGTGCAGATGCGTGGCGAGCTGGCGCGGCTGCACCGGCAGCTGGGCGTGACGATGATCTACGTCACGCATGATCAGGTCGAGGCGATGACGCTCGCGACGCGCGTCGCGGTGTTCAACAAGGGCGTGCTGCAGCAACTCGGCCCTCCGCTCGAGCTCTACAACCGGCCGACCAACACCTTCGTCGCGACGTTCCTCGGATCTCCGTCGATGAACTTGCTCGACGCGAAGCGCGAGGGTGACCGTTTCGTAGGGAACGGGTTCTCGCTGCCCGCCATCGGTGACGCGAGCGGCGCGGTGAAGATCGGGTTGCGGCCGCAGGATCTTCGCGTCGGCGCTGAGGGCCCCCTTCGAGGCGAGGTGGAGGCGGTCGAGCGCCTCGGCTTCGATGGGTATGCGTTTCTGAAGACGTCGGCCGGGCCGGTCGCGGCGAGGTTCGAGAACGTCGATGTGCAGGTCGGGCAGACGCTGGGCGTCACGCCGACCGGAGACGCGCTGCACGTGTTCAGCAGCGATGGCTCGAAGGCGCTGCGTCATCCCGAGGCGCCGCGTGGATAACTCCCTCTCCCTGCGCAGCGGGGAGAGGGCCGGGGTGAGGGGCTCACTTCGCACCGCCCCTCACCCGGACTTCGTCCGACCTCTCCCCGCTTTCGCAGGGAGAGGTTTGGCGGTCTTGCTGTGCTTGCTGGCGACCACTGCGCTCGCAGAGCCCTCGCTCAAGCTCTGGCATGGCTACCGCGGCGGCGAGGAGCAGGCGATCGAGCAGGCCGCGAAAGCCTTCACCGCGAAGACCGGCATTCAGGTCGAGCTGCTCGCCGTGCCGTACGACGCGCTGAGCTCGAAGCTCACCTCCGCCATTCCGCACGACGCCGGCCCCGACGTCTTCATCTTCGCGCACGAGCGGCTCCGCCAGTTCCACCGCATGAAGATCGTCGCCCCTTCCGGCGGGCGCCTCGAGCAGGCGAAGTACTTGAAGCCCTCGGTCGACGCGCTCGAGCTCGACGGTCAGCACTACGGCTACCCGCTCTCGATCAAGTGCCTCGCACTCTTCATGCGAGATGAGCGTGGCTTCGCACCGCCGACAACCACCGACGAGCTCGAGACGTTGCTCGCCTCGGCGTCGCACCCCGAGCGCAACGAGTTCGGGCTCGCCTACGAAGCGGGTGACTTCTACTTCCACTCCCCAATCCTCTTCGGCTTCGGCGGTGAGCTCTTCGACGCGAAGGGCCGCGCTCAGTTCGACACGCCCGCAATGGCCGCCTCGCTGCGCTGGGTGAAGTCGCTGCAAGACCGCCACTTCATGCCGCAGGAAGTGAGCGGCGCCCTGGTGAAGGCGCTCTTCAACGAGAACCGCGCGGCGATGGTGATCAGCGGCCCGTGGTTCACCGGCGAGATCGACCCCGGCGTGAAGTGGTCGATTCACCCCCTGCCCACGGTGAGCTCGACGGGAAAGCCGATGGCGCCCTTCCTCGGCGTCGAGGCGGCGTTCGTCTCGTCACGCAGCACGCAGCCCGAGCAGGCGCAGGCGCTCGCGCAGTTCCTCTCACTGGGTGACTCGACGATCACCCGCGTCACCATCGGCCGACAGATCCCCGCCGAGCTCGCCGCCTACGAGCAGGAGGTCGTCGCGAAAGATCAGACGATCGGCGCCTTCCGCTCCGTCGCCGAGCGCGGCACGCCGACACCGAACACGCTCGAGATGGCCCGCGTGTGGGAACCGATGAAGCTCGCCTTGCGTGCCGTGCTGCAGGGCGGGGTCGACCCGAAAGACGCCGGCCAGCTCGCCGAACGCCGCTACCGCGCCTTGAACCGCGAAGCGCCCCCCACGACGTCACCGCTGCCGTGGATCATCGGCGTGCTCGCCCTCGCCGGAGGCTGGATCGCGTGGCAGCTCAAGCAGGCGAAGGGCATTCCGTTCAGCAAGCGCTACCCCGAAGCAGGGCGTGGGCTGGCGTACGTGGCGCCGGCGGCGACGGGCCTGTTCGTCTTGATCGTCATCCCCTTCGTGATCGGGCTCTCGCTCTCGCTCTTCCACCACGATGCGGGCGACTACACCTTCGTCGGGTCGGCGAACTTCACCGACATCCTCACCTCGAAGGGCTACCGCATCACCGAGCCGCTGAGCTTCTACTTCACGCTGGTGGTGACGCTGTTGTGGACGCTCGCGAACGTGGTGCTGCACGTCAGCATCGGGCTCTTCCTCGCGATCCTCCTCAAGGAGCCGTTGCTCAAGATGCGCGGCGTCTTCCGCGTGCTGCTCATCGTTCCGTGGGCGGTGCCGAACTACATCACCGCGCTCATGTGGAAGGGCATGTTCCACAGACAATTCGGCGCCATCAACGCGATCCTCTCGTCGCTGGGCATCGAGCCGGTGAGCTGGTTCACGCAGTGGTCGACGAGCTTCGCCGCCAACGTCATCACCAACACCTGGCTCGGCTTCCCTTTCATGATGGTGGTGTCGCTGGGCGCGCTGCAGTCGATCCCGCAGGATCTCTACGAGGCCGCCGAGGTCGACGGCGCCTCGAAGTGGACGCAGTTCCGCCGCATCACCCTGCCCCTGCTCCGCCCTGCGCTGCTGCCCGCCGTCATCCTCGGCAGCGTGTGGACGTTCAACATGTTCAACGTCATCTACCTGGTGTCGGGTGGCGAGCCGGGCGGCGCGACGGACATCCTCGTGAGCGAGGCGTTCCGCTGGGCCTTCCAGCGCAACGAGCAGTACGGCTTCGCGGCGGCGTACTCGGTGCTGATCTTCTGTGTGCTCTTCGCGTGGTCGCAGGTCACGAAGCGCATCTCCGGTGAGGAGGCTGCGTGAGCACGAAGACGATGCCGACCTGGAAGTTGTGGGCGCTGCACGCGGGGCTCGCCGTCGCCTGCGTGATCACGCTCTACCCGGTGCTATGGGTGGTGAAGATGGCGCTGTCCCCCACGCAGGCGCTGTCGATGAGCGCCAACCCGCTGCCAACTGAGATCACGTTCGATCACTTTCGCGACGTGCTCGGTTCGACCGACTCACAAGGCCGCTGGCTCTTTGGTCGCCAACTGCTCGCGAGCCTCCTGGTGAGCGGCGCGACGACGTTGGTGGGCATGACGCTCGCGGTGACCGCGGCCTATGCGCTCTCGCGCTTCCGCTTTCCGGGCAAGCAGTCGGGCATGCAGGTGCTGCTGATCACGCAGATGTTCCCGGCGACGCTGATGCTCGTGCCGCTCTATTCGATCCTCCAGAAGCTCAGTCTCCTCGACTCTCTGGGCGGCCTGGTGCTCGTGTACGCGACGTCGTCGCTGCCGTTCTGCGTGTGGATGTTGAAGGGGTACTTCGACACCATTCCGCGCGAGCTCGAGGAAGCGGCGATCATGGACGGCGCGTCTCCGGGCCAGGTCTTCGTCAAGGTCGTGCTGCCACTCGCCAGGCCCGCGCTCGCGGTCACCGCGTTGTTCAGCTTCATGCAGGCGTGGAACGAGTTCATCCTCGCGGCCACGCTGCTCAACGACGCGACCCGCTTCACCCTGCCCGTCGCGTTGCAGCGCTACGTCGGTGAGTACAAGACCGAGTGGGGTCACTTCGCGGCGGGGGCGCTGATCATCTCGGCGCCCGTGATGGCGTTGTTCTTCGCGCTCCAGAAACATCTGGTGGGCGGGCTCACCAGCGGTGCGGTGAAAGGCTGAGCAGAGATGGGCACGCGGGGCATCGTCGCCGTCGTCGAGGGCAGCACGTGGCGCGGTTTCTACAATCACTTTGACTCGTACCCAGACGGCCTCGGCGTCAATCTGCTGAACGCCTTGCGCAAGCACGGTCGTGAGGAAGCCGCGCGTCGCATTCGAGAGGCGCGGCTCATCTCGGGTTCGACCGAGCGCGCGACGCCCGAGAAGTTCGCCAACACCGGCGACCTCGAGTGGTTCTATCTGCTCGACGCGCAGGCTGGGCTGCTGCGCGTCTTCGTCAACGGCCTGAAGCCGAGCGCCTCGGCACCGAAGGGCTTCGTGTACGCCAGGTGGCAGGAGGTCGCCGAGTTCACCGTCGATGCGGGCGGACGTACCTCTCCCGAAGACATGAAGGTCGTCGTGCCGCCACCGTGGCCCGAGCTGCCAGTGCTCGCAGGCTGGGCAGACGACGACGCGAGCGCGACGCGACGCCTCGACGTACGCAGGCGCGTCGCTCGAGACGCGACCGCAGCGGGGCTGACCTTCGAAGGTGTGTGCGAGCTCTTCGAGCAGGCCGTGTCCGAGGCGCTGTTTCACGCGCCGTGGAAACAGCCCACTGCACCAGAGCTGTTCGTTCGCATGCCGTGGTCCGTCTCGTCGAGCTACCTCTCGGTGCACCTCGCCGGGCTCACGCTGCGCTACCCCAGCGACGAGTGGAGCCGCACCACCGAGGCCACCCTGCACCTCTTCTCGATGCCGGCCAACGAAGTGGAGGTTTCGCTCGCGCGCGGAGACATGCTGGGTCGCATCGACGCCGGGCGAACGCTCGAGTCGATCTCCATTTCGGCGCTCCCGTCGGAGCGGTGGTTCTTCGCGCTGCTCGATCTGCTGCGATCGCGCCGCGTCGCTGATCCACGCGGGGAAGAATTGGAACGGCTGGCGAAGCCCGCCCAGCTTGCAGACGACTGGCGGGTCTTCATTCATCCCGATGGGCGCGTGTGGTCGGTGCGAAAGTCGAGTGGCGGGTTTCAGTTGCGGCTCGGCGCTCCCGATGACGATCCCGTCTTCAAGGAGCGACCGGGCGACCCGGACGCGCTGATCGCCGAGCAGCTCGCCGACGGCTTCGTCGAGCGGTGAAGTCTCTCCCCTTCGAGCGGCGACGGAGCTAGGTCAGCGGCATGCGTCTCGCGATCCTGCTCGCGCTGTTCACCGGTTGTGCTGGCGTTCCGCTCTACCCCTCGCGCCCGTCGGCCTCGACCGCGGCGCTCGTCGCCGATCCCGTGCCCGCGAAGCTCGTGGTGCACCTCGCGGCGACGGCAGAGGGCCTTCGCCATGCCCTGAACACCACCATCCCCGAGTCGGGCGAGACGACATTCGATCTGCGCGGCCCGCGCGCGGTGGAATGGAAGCGCGGCGAGTTCACGCTGCGGTTCGCCGACTCGCGCGTCGAGGTGAAGACCGACCTGCAGCTGGGGGCCGATCTCCCCGTGGTCGGAAAGCTGAACGTGCCCGTGCAGGTCAGCGTCGTCGGCGAGCCCATCATCACCAGCGACTGGAAGGCGCGACTTCAGGGCGCGAAGGTGAAGCTCGAGACGAAGGACATGCGCCTGCGCACGCTGCAGGGCCTCGCCGGCGCGCTCGAGTCGGCCCAGAAGGCCACCGAGGCGTACATCGAGGCCTTCTCGTGGGATCTCGGGCCGAAGGTGAAGGAGTCGTACCAGCGCGTCGCCGCCCCCATCCCCTTCGAGGTCGGTGACGCGCAGGCCTGCGCCGTGCTCAAGGTCACCAGCATCGAAGCGGGCCCCTCCGTCATCGCGGGAGGGCTCGAGAAAGACATCGCCTTCGTCGTCGAGCCGTCGGTGACGTTGCCCTGCTCGCCCGCCCAGCTCTCTCCCGAGCCGCCGCCGCTCTCGAACGTCGCGACACTGCCCTCGGGCCCGTTCTCCGTCGTGGTGCCGATCGCCGCCAGGTACGAAGAACTCGCGAAGGCGATGAGCGCCGCCTTCACCGATGGGAAGCTCTTCTTTTCGAAGTCGTTCCCCGAGCTCTACCTGACGAACCCCGAGGTCTACGCGTCACAGAAAGACGAGCTGGTGGTGAAGCTGCACCTCGCCGGGCCGATCAAGGCCGCCGGGATCTCGGCGAACCTCGATGGAGACCTCTACTTTGCGGGCCACCCCGTGGTCGTCGACAACGAGCTGCGCATTCCCGATCTCGAGCCGACGGTCGACACGAAGAGCTTCCTGCTCGGCCTGAAGGCGAGCCTCGATCACGAAGGCATTCGCGACCAGGCGCGCGCCGCGCTGAAGCTCGATCTCGGTCAGCGCTTCGCTGCCGTGCGCAGCAAGCTCTCCGACGACGTGGGCTTCGGCGGCGATCTCGGCTGCCTCCGCTCGAACGTGGCGAAGATCGAGGTCACCGGCGTCTACCCGCACGCCTCGTACCTGCGTGTGTACGTGACGACGACGGCGCAGGCCGCGGTGCACCTGCCCTGCCCCGCTGCCGCCGTCAGCAAGCGATGACCAGCCGACAGATCGAGATGACCTGGAAGTGCTCGAGCTGCGAGCACCGCAACCTCGGGCGCTTCAAGGTCTGTCAGAACTGCAAGAACCCGAAGGACGGCTCCGAAGAGTGGGAGATGCCGGAGGACACCTCGAAGGCCGCCTCCGTCACCGAGGAGTCGCTGCTCACGATGGCGCTCGCCGGCCCCGACTGGCGCTGCGCGTACTGCGGGTCGGATCAACGCCGCACGGACAAGGGCTGCGCGAACTGTGGCGCCGACGCGCTCGAGGCCGAAGAGCCCGAAGAACCCGAGGCGCCTCGGCGAGCTGAGCCACCGCTCCCGCCCATCACCCGCGCCTCGCCGCTCAAGGGCTGTCTCGTCATCGCGGGCATCGTCGGTGCCTGCCTCGCCAGCGGCGCAGTCTTTCGCTGGAACAAGCTGCGCCCGCGCGACTTCGAGGCCCGGGTCACCGACGTGAGCTGGAAGCGAACCATCACCATCGAGCGCTACGAGTCGGTGGCCTTCGAGGGCTTCAAGGAGGACATGCCGACCGAAGCGCAGAACGTGAAGTCGCTCGGCAAACGGGAACACCATCAGGAACAGGTGTTCGATCACTTCGAGACCGAGCGCTACACGGAGCAGGTGCCTGACGGCTACCGCACCGAGAGCTACACCGAGCGCGAGTCGTGCGGCCAGAAGTGCACCAGCAGGCCGCAGTCATGCCGGGAAGTGTGCACCAGCAACAAGAATGGCTTCGCGACGTGCAAGCAGTCGTGCTCGGGTGGCGGGGAGAGCTGCACCACGAAGTACTGCGACGTGCGCAAGACGAGGCAGATCCCCAAAACGCGCACCGAGCACCGCACCCGGCAGGTGTCGAAGTACCGCAGCGAGCCGCGCTACGCCGAAGCGTTCTCGTGGACCCATTGGGTCTGGCGACCGAACCGAACCCTCACCGCCAACGGCACCGATGTCACCTGCCGCTGGCCCACGTCGAACCTCAAGAAGGGCCTCGCGCCGGGCGAAGACGAGCGCGAGCAGCGCGACGAGTCGTTCAACGTGGTGCTGCACTACGGCGACGACGATCGAGTGCTCTCGCTGAACCCCACGTCCGAAGAGGAGTTCGGCCAGTACCCGCCCCACTCGAAGCACCCGCTCCGCACTGAAAACGGCCGCTTCATTCTCGACAGAAAGGAGGTCTCCGGCGCGACGTATTGACCTGTTAGAAGGTGGGCGTGAACTCTCGCGCGCTTGTCCTGTCTTCCGTCGTGTTGCTCACCGCGTGTCCGCCCCCGACGCCGACGCCTGACGGCGGCTCAGGCGTCTCGCCGATCATCACGTCGATCTCCCCCACCTCGGGGCCGCTCGCCGGCAACACCGCCGTCACCATCAACGGTACCAACTTCGTGGGCGGCGCGACCGTCACCTTCGGAGGCGTGCCCGCGACCACCACCTTCGACAGCGATCGCAAGCTGACCGCGTTGACTCCGGCCGGAGCGAGCGTCGGCGCGGTGAACGTCACCGTCACCAACCCCGGCGGCAGAGCGAACACCCTCAACAACGCCTTCACCTACGAGTCGAACGTCACGCGCACCATCACGCAGGCGACGCTGCAGAACCCCGCCGACACCAGCGACTCCTCGGGGCAGGCGACCGTCAACGTGACGGTGATCGGCCACGTCGAGGTGCCCAACGTCACTGCGGGCACCGGAGCGGGATCCGGTGTGCGGGCGCAGGTGGGCTTCGCCACCACCGTCAGCGCCACCCCCGCGCAGACGGACTTCACGTGGGCTGACGCGGCCTACGTCGGCGACGTCGATGGTGCTGCGAGCGGAGACAAGTCGCGCGACTCGTACAGCGGCCCGGTCGCGCTCCCCGGCCCCACCACCACGGCCCAGCTCATCTATTTCGTCGCGGTTCGCTTCTCGGTCGACGGCGGCACCACGTGGACGCTCGCCGATCGCGACGGCAGCTCGAACGGCGTGCTCACCACGCAGCTCGCGCGCATCACCGTCATTCGCGCCTCGGTCGAGTGGTGCAAGCTCGGCGGCGAAGCGGTCGAACCGCCGCCCATGCTCTCTCGGCGCGGCACGGCCTCGGGCCCGGTCGTCTACGGGCAGGTCTTCAAGACCGGCGTCACCAACATGAGCGGCGCAGGCGCGGGCATTCGCGGCGCGCTCGGCTACGGGGCAGCGGGCAGCGACCCTTCGACGTGGACGTGGGTCGACGCCACCTTCAACGTCGACACCGGCAGCGGCGCCAACGACGAGTTCCAGGCCACGCTGCCCAACCCGGGCGTCGGTTCGTACAAGTTCGCCTTCCGCTTCAGCCACGACAACGGCCCGTGGAGCTACTGTGACGCCGATGGGCTCGGGACCAACGGCTTCACGGAGGATCAAGCGGGCTCGCTGACGGTCGAGGACGTGACGATCGATTCCTGCAAGCTGCAGTTCCCCTCCACGTTGGCGAGCTTCGAGGGCCGCCCCACCGAGAAGGTGTACGGGCGCGTCTTCGTGCAGGGGCTCACCGAGGCGAACGGCGCGGCTGCGGGCATCGAAGGGCAGGTCGGCTATGGCACTGGCGCGGACCCGGCCGTCATGTCGTGGGTGTGGAGCAACGCCACCTTCAACGTCGACGACGGCATGGGCGGCGAAGAATACGAAGCCCGCATCACCGGGCCGACTGCGGGTGCGTACGGCTTCGCGTACCGCTTCCGCGTCGGGTCGACCGGCGCGTGGACGTATTGCGACCTCGACGCCTCGACCAACGGCATCCAGCAGGCGCAGCTCGGCACCCTGACCGCTTCGGCGTTCGACGTCTCGAACTGCCAGCTCGAGAGCGCCAACTCGGCCCAGACGGGGCTGGGCAACGCGACGACGCTCCCCTATTCGGCGCTCATCACGGTGCCGACGCTCACCGACGCCGCGGGCCAGGGCACCCCGCTCACCGTGCAGCTGGGCTACGGCACGACCGGCAGCGCGCCCACTTCGTGGACGTGGGCGGCGGCGAACTTCGTGAACGACGCGATGGCGGCCGATCGCTACCAGCTCGCCTTCACTGCGCCCTCGATGCTCGGTTCGTACTCGGTCGCGATGCGCGTGCAGGTCGGCGCGCGCCCCTTCGTGTATTGCGATCTCGATGGCTCGCAGAACGGCTTCGAGGACGCACAGGCGGGCCGCCTCACGGTGGCCTCAGCGCTGATTCAGTCGTGCCGGATCGACTCGGTCTCCACCCCGAACCTGGCCAGTGGCCGCCCGCTGACCACGACGGCGAGCGTCTTGATCCCCACCGTGACGGCGATGGCCGGAGCCGCCCCCAACCTGCGGGTTCAGATCGGCAACGGCCCGCGCGACGACGCGTCAACGAGCACGCTGTGGGGTTGGCAGGAGGCCAGCTTCGATCAAGACGTCACGGTCACGGGTGAAGACCAGTTCAAGCTCACCAGCTTCCCCGCGTACACCGGCAACCGGGCGGTCTCGGCGCGCGCTTCACTCGACGGCCTGAGCTGGACGTATTGCGACCTCAACGGCTCCAACGTCGGCGGCTACGAGGTGAACCAGCAGTACGACATCGTGGTGAGCGCACACGACGAGTTCGACTTCTGCAACCTGCAGTCGCCCGCGACGTCGGCGCGGCTCGGCATGGTCTACGGGCAGCTCTACGAGCCGGGGCTCACGCCGAACGCGGCCGCGCCGATCATCGCGCAGCTCGGCACCGGCCCGCAGACGGGGGACCCGGGCCACGGGTGGTCGTGGACGCCGGCAACCTTCAACGTGCTGGTCGGGAACAACAACGAGTTCCAGGCGCCGGTCCCCGATGCGGGGGTCATCGGCCACAGCTACGCCTTCCGGTACACCGTCGACGCGGGCGTGTGGTGCTACGGCGACTTGAACGGCTCGGGCAACGGCTTCAGCGGCGGCGCCAACCTCGGCACCATCGTTCCCTAGTCACCTGCGCGCCGAGCCCAGCCACGCTGTCACCTGCGCCTTTGGCGATGAGCGAGCGTTGGGTGTCACGAACCGCGGCCAGGTTCTTCGCGTTGGGCCACCCCAGAAAGCACGACACGAACACCGAGCCGTACTGGCCCAACCGAAGATCAGACGTCGGACTGGGCAGGTCGACCATGGGAGGGTGAAGCCTGCCTCACCCCATCTTGTGGATCGACGAGTCACAACCCCAGGGGCCGCCACGGAACCACCGCTGCGCCTGCCGCGTTGTTCGAGACGTGTTCCTCGCGCTCTCGCTCGTGCTCAGCGCCACGCCCGTCGAGACCTACGAGGCAGCGCGCCAGGCGCTCGACAACCGCCGCACCGAGCTCGCCGCCACGTGGAAGCAGCGCCGCCAGAGCGCGCGGGTCGCTGCCAGAGAGTCGGTGCTCGCCTACCTCGATGATGCGGCCTTTCCCGCGTGGAAGGGCACGCCGTGGGAGTTCTACGGAACGAGCACCACGCCGGGCGAAGGCACCATCGCGTGCGGCTACTTCGTGACCACCGTCTTCGAGCAGGCAGGCTTTCAGATCGAGCGCGTCTACCTCGCCCAGCAGGCCTCCGCGGTGCTGGTGAGCACGTTCGCGCGGGGAACGAAGGTCGAGTGGCTGCGGCCCAGGGACAACGCCGAGGCGCTTCAGCAGATCCGCGCACGCTTCAAGGACGGGCTGGTGGTGATCGGCTTCGACTTCCACGTCGGGTTTCTGCGGCTCGACGGCGAGCGCGCCGAGTTCTGCCACTCGTCGTACCTCGAGCCGGGCGGTGTCACCTGCGAAGATCCCGTGAAGTCGGGCGCCTTCGCCTCGCGGCTGTACGTGGTCGCCGACGCCCTCAACGACGCGCTGCTCGATGACTGGCTCAACGGGCGCGCCATCGCCTCGGAAGGGCGTGCGCGGCGCGTGCGGTAGCCCTTTGAGCAAAGAAAAACCCCGGAGACCTTTCGGCCTCCGGGGCTTCTTTCTGCGAGGAGTAGGGGACTTGAACCTGCATCAGGCCACCTCGAACGAGGTCGGTCGAGGTGGGTCGAGCGATGGTTTCCGAGGGAACTCAGGGACTTCTGCGACCGGGCCGTCTGAGCGAGGTCGGTCGAGATCGGTCGATCAGCCTCAGACTGTAGCAAATGTAGCAAACGCCCTAGCTGACGCCCTGAAGGCCGTCGTGAACGGTGACCTCGTCGGCGCTCGGCCTCCCCTGCTTCTTGCCCTCCGGGCCATCGACGACGCGTCTGAGGGGGAACCTGAATGACCTCGAATGGCACCAAGAAAGTGCAGCTCGTGGCCTTGCTGGCGGCCGGCCACACCTACGAAGAGTGCGCTGCTCGGCTGGGCATCTCGAAGCGCACCATCGTCCGCCTCAAGGCCCAGCCCGCGTTCGAGGTCGAGGTCCGCAAATGCCGGACGACCTTGCTCGAGCAGACCCTCGGCCTGCTCGCCGCCGAGGCCGCCACCACCATCAAGACGCTCGTCGAGCTGCGCGATCAAGGGGCCGAGTCCACGAGGCTCGGCGCCTGCCGCACCCTCCTCGACAAGTTCGCCAGCACCCGAGAACAGCTCGACGTCGAGAGCCGCCTCACCGAACTCGAGCGGCGTCTCGAGAAATCCCCCGGCTGAAAACCAAGGAGACACCTCATGCCCAAGTCCATCGAAACGCGATTGAACGAACTCTCGAAGCGCCTCGGCGCGTGCGCCTGCGAGAGCGTCACGCGCATCTTCCTCTCGACCGACCCGGCCTCGAAGACGACACCACAATGTGAGGTGTGTGGTCGTGACCTGCCCCTCGTCGTGGTGCAGGACCCCTACGACACGCACTCGGGTGTTGGCTGTGGGTGAGAACATCAAGTCGCGTCTCAGGGCAGCCACGAAAAGGGCCGGTGCCGAAGGCCGCGCACGCCGCGGCTACTCGCTCGAACAACTCATCGCGGCTGCCCACGGCGAGGAACTCGGCCCTCCGGCAGTCGTGCTCAAGCCCGGGCAGAAGTCTCTGGAGGAACTCATTCTCGCCTGTGTTCCGCCAGCGAGCCGCGGGGAGCCCTGAGCCCCGGCTCGGTTGGCGCCGAACGATAAAGAACTTCTCCCACGGGCACCTGGATCAGCCGACCCCCCTCAACAAGCGCGCCTCGCAACCAGTTAGCAGACGGAGCGACAGTCAGAAGTGCCCTCAGCACAACGCGGCTGTCGGCATGACAGCTGAGGTCGTTCGGCTGACCATGGGGTGGAGCCAGACTCTATGAGCCGCTAGTTTGGTGGCCGTTCAGGCGAGGGGGTCTCATGCGGGCAGGTGTGCTTTCGGCGCTGTTGGTCTTGGTGAGCGGGTGTGCGGACAGAGCGGGTCCACCCGGTGAGAAGGGGGCCGAGGGCGCGCAAGGCCCGAAGGGCGACCAAGGTGCCGTGGGCGAAAGGGGCATGCCGGGGCAGTCGGTGGCCGCGGTCAGCCTCTCAACGGGTGACTCGAACTGTCCAGCCGGCGGGACCCAATTCACGTCTGCCGCGGGGAGCACTTTCGCCTGTAACGGTGTTTCCGGCCCGCAGGGCACCAAGGGAGATGTCGGTGACCCAGGTCCTCGGGGGCCCGCCGGTGTTGGGCTGGCGTTGGTTGCCCGAGACACGCAACTCGAAGGCGGCGGCTCCTTCGTCTCGAACACGGCCACTCTTCCGAATCCGGGCGATGCGCGTGGGCCATTCACCCTCGCGAGTTTTGACTTCTCACTCGCCACAACGAGCAGCCTCATCACCGTCGAGTTTCTTGCTGATGCTGCCCACATCGAGTGCGCGGGCTCGACACAGTCGGCAAGCATCGGGTCAATCGTTGCGGTGGCCATTACGAACCGAACCACGGGCCAGTCTGTAGGAAGCGCGGGCACCGCCGTCGCGACCTGTACGTCGAACACGAACACCGGGGGCACCACCATCAACTGCGGCCCCGTTAACTTCAAGGCGGCCATCAGCGGTTCGAACCTCCAGCCTGGCAACTACACCGGGGTAGTGAGCTTCCAGGGTAGGTGCTCGAACAACAGCACTTCGTTCGTATTGCCTGTGACTTCGTCTATTTCGCTCGGCCGTGGCGTGCTGGCAGTTTTGCAGCCGGTGCCGTAGGGCTTGGCGCTTCTGATTGAGGTCCTTCGCGACATTCTCTCGCGCCACCTTTCGACCTCATTTCCGAGATGGGTGCCCGTTTCCCGACCCTGCTCGCATCCGAAACTGAGTAACCGATGCACGAGCCGGTGCTTGAGCGCGGCGTGACGATGGCAGTGGGGCCGCGCGCGGTTCAGGCGGCTGCGGGCACGGTGAGCGGGCCGAGCTCAGCCTCAAGCTGCGTGACGTCGAGGCGAGCGCGCGTCGTGGCGAAGTTGAGCGGGGCCAGCTCGAGGTACCTGTCCTGAGGCCAGTGCGGCAGGACTCGCAGCACGTCGCGCAGGTAGCTCTCGGGCTCGAGGTTGTGCAGCTTGCAGGACGCGATGAGGCTGAAGAAGCCCGCGGCGGACTGCGCCGAGTCGTCGCTGCCGACAAAGAGCCACGCCTTGCGGCCCGTCGCGATGGTGCGCAGCGCGCGCTCGGACGAGTTGTTGTCCAGCCCGAGCCGACCATCGTCGAGGAAGCGCTTGAGCGCGTCCTCCTGGTTGATGGAGTAGCCCAGCGCCGACGAGAGCGGCCCGCGCGTGCCCTTCACCTTCTGATGCTCTGGGTGGGCCCACTCGAAGAAGGCGTCGACGTACGGGCGCACCCGCTCGTCGCGCAGGCGCTTGCGCACGTCGGGCTCGAGCCCCTTCAGCTTCTCGTCGGCTTCGAAGATGCGCTGGATGCGCAAGAGCGCCTCGCGGGCTACTGGGCTGCCCGCGATGGCGGCCTCCCAGTACTTGCGCCTCGCGTGGGCCCAACATCCGACCTCGATGCAGGGCCCTTCGTCGTCCTCGCCGTCGGGCCCGCGGTAGAGCACGTCGTAGACGCTCTTCGCATCGGCCTGCACGTAGCCGGTGTAGCCGGCCATGAGGCGCTTCACCGCGTCGCTCGTCTCGCGGGGCACGTACTCGAAGAAGGCGTGCGCCTTGTCGAAGAGCTGCACGAAGAAGTGGCCGCGCCTGCAGGGCTGCTTCTTCTTCATGTCGCCCTTCAGCGGCTGCACCGAGACGCCCGTCGCGTCGGTGTTGCAGCAGAAGCTGGTGCGCAGCGCGCACTCCTTCGCCGCCGCCACCACCGTCTCGTTGAGCAGCGCGCCGACGTCGCCCAGCCACCGACTCATGGTGCCGCGGTCGATGCTGACGCCGTCGCGCAGCCACGCGTCTTCGAGGCGATGCAGCGGCATGCCGTCGAGGTGCTTCTCGATGGCGATGCGCGCCACCAGCGAAGGCGTCGCCAGACTGCGCGAGAGGACTTCAGGCGGCAGCTCGGCCGTGGACGTCTTCGCGTCCTCGGCGCCTTCGAGCTCGACCTCGTACTTCGCCCGCATCACCTTGAGGCGCACCATGCCTCCGCGACGCCACTTGAGTCGGTAGCTGACTTCGAAGCCGCTGCGCCGCGCCTTGCCCTCGAGGGCCGCGTCCACCAACTCGACCGTCTCCTCGGGCAAGTCCAGCAGGCTGAAGTCCCGACGGCCGGTGGGCTTCTTTGGCGGGCGCGGCGTCGACGAGCCACTCGCCACGGACGGCACCACCGACTCGGGCAGCGAGTCGAGCCGCTTCGCCAGCGCGTCCAGCTCGGCCAGCTTCGCGGCGAACTCGAGCTCGA
>JBILUC010000018.1:0-120317 GCA_044371205.1 Archangium sp. | reverse complement strand
CAGCGACCTCGCGGCGTGGCGCTCCTGGGCCCGACCGAAGTGCATATCGGCGGGCGTCATCAGCCCGAGCCCAGAGTGGTGATGCTCGTTGTTGTACCAGCCGAAGAAGTCGGCATGAAATCCGCGGCCCATGGTTGGCAAGGCTGGTGCGCCCTCAAGAATCCGCGTCGCGACGGCGGAGCTCGCCGAAGTCCTCCGCGCGGGGCACCCGAACCTCGACATCGTCGTTGGCCCCACACCCGAGGTCGACGCGGTGATGGCGAGCATGCGCGAGCACATGGGCGACCACGCCGACGAAGAGCAGACCTACCTCGGTCCCGGCCTCACACCCGAAGCGGTGGCGTCCTTCTTCCGCTCGGCGGCGACGCTCTATCGCGCACGACCGTGGGCCCACATCCCCGCCAACCGGAGCGTCTTCGCCGTCACCATCGAGCAGTTCGGCCTGCGCGACGCCGCGCTCGTCGTCATCGGACAGATGGGCGAGAGCCACGGCTTCATCCTCTTCGGGAGCTTCGATGAGTACCTGCTCTTCCACGAGGCGGCGAGCGCACTCGAACGCGTCGAGGAAATGAAGTTGCCGCGCCATTTCGCGCTCAACTTCGAGCGCGGCGCTGACCTCGCTCCGTCACTGCGCAAGGAGGCGTCGAAGCACCGCTGGGAGGTCGCGGGCGCGGAGGCGTGGCCGTGGCCAGTCGCCGTCGACCCCGACCTCGTCGCGCGTCCGCCATCGGCAACGGAGCTCACCATCACCGAGGCCATCTGCCTTTCGCTGCCACAATTGCTGACGCAGAGGTCAGCACTCGAGGTCGCGTGGAAGGGCGAAGGGCCGCCCGTCACCAACATCGTGAAGGTGAGCACGCACGCCGTGGACGTCGAAGTCACGCTGCGGGCCCCACACCAGCCAGTGGTCGAGCGTTTGCCGGTTGAGCTGATGGCCGACCTGTTCGAGCTCGGCATGCAGGAGGAGGTCGACGACGAGGCTCGCGCCGACCTCGAGGACGAACTCCTCGAACGCTTCGAAGATTCTCCTGAAGCCCAGGCGCTCGCCGAACTCAGTATCGCGCCTTTGGTCCTCGACTACGCCGCGAGCTCCTACAACGCGACCATCGCGACGCTCGACGCGCATGAGCTCCGCGAAGTCGTCTTCGGCATCATTCCCCGAAACGTCAGCATCGACGCTGCGGCGGCGAGCGGCATCATCGCCGAGCTCCGCGCCTTCTATTCGTTCCTCAAGCGCGAGTTCGGCCTCAAGCAGGCCGACGCATGCCTGCGCGAGCTCGGCAGCGACGCGGTGAAGAAGCTGTCCGCCGCGTTGTCCGACAAGCGCAACTTCGGAATGGCGAAGTCGCTCTTCGCGGCCGGCGCCGAAGCGGGGTTCGACATGCGCAGCCAGAAGGGCATCGACGCCTGGATGCGCCAGGCCTCCTCCATGCCGCCCGACTCGTTCCCCCTGCCCTTCGGCATGCCCGCGCGCCCCGCTCGCGACGCAGACGCGAAGGCGAAGAAGAAGGAACAGAGGAAGGCGGCGAAGAAGGCAGGCAGGAAGAACAGGTGAGCTGACGACCCGACAGCCTGCGTGATTGTTGTGTTCTACTCACTTCATTGACACAACATCATCGAGCTGCGATTCTCCGTGCACACAACGGAGGGTCCATGGCGTACGTTCGACAGCGAGGCAGCCAACTGCTCATCGTCCACGGGGCGAGGGCACCAGATTCGGGGAAGGTGGAGCAGCAGATCCTCTTCACCATCTACTCGAAGGCCGAGGCTCTCGAGATTCTCGGACGGCGCCGGAGTCAGAAGTTCGACTTTGAGGGGCTGCTGCGTCACCGCTACCCCGACATCAAGTTGAGCTGGAAGCCAATCAAGCGGGCCATTGAGCAGAAGCTCGACGTCCTTCCCGACCTCTACGAGTACCGCTCCGATCGGCTTCGGGGCCGGTTCCGACACGACCTGATCGCCTTCGCGCGCCAGTTGATGCTGGTCGATCCCCAGGATCTCATTCCCTCCGCTCACCTCATCGAGGAGCACCACCACGAGCTCGAGTACCTGGAGGAGCTCATCAGGTGGCGGCTCAAGCTCCGCGATCAGAAGGAGCACCAGTTCAATGGCGACAACCCCTTCTACTGGCGGTTCGAGCTGCAGGGGCGGACGGTGCCGAACGACACGGAGGAGCACGCCGCCGACTACTATGAGCGTGGTGAGTACGACCGAGCGCGCGCGGTCTTCCAGCTGCTCGTCGAAGCGTTTGATGGGTACGCGGAAGGCTACAACTACCTCGGACTCATCGCGTACCAGCAGCATCAGCTCGACATCGCCATTGGCCACTTCCGGAAGACGGTGGAGCTGGGGAAGAAGCTCTTCCCGAAGTCCCTCGGCAAAAGATCATTCTGGGTCGACCACCGAACTCGACCGTACACGCGGGGACTGGCCAATCTGGCGCTCTCACTGAACGAGGCGTCGCGGTTCGACGAAGCGCTCGACGTCTGCGCTCGCCTCGAAGCGGAAGCTGGAGCCATCACCATGGCCGCCTCACATCGAGCTGATGTGGCGCTCAACACGCGGAAGTGGGCAAAGGCCATCGAGGCTGCGGTCGCGAGCGGCGACCCGGGCGCTCCGCTCATCGAGGCGTTCGGCCGGTTCGAACTGGGAGAGCGAGAGACGGCGCTCCGGCGGTTCGTTCACGGCGCGCTGATGGACCCGCGTGCCGCGCGAATGGTCGTGGGCCTGCGGTCGCCCAGCAAGCCTTCGAACCGACACGAAGCCGAGGACCACAATACTGGCGTCGCGATGTGTCGGCGGCTGCACCGGTACCTTGGGACGCAGTCGCGGGGGGCGAAGGCGTTCTTCCGGAGCATCATGGACGACCCACGCGTTGAGCGACTGCTCCTCGAGGTCGAGGGGCTGCGAAGGCCGCAGAAGGAGCCAGAGGAGGCCGGCCACAATCCCTTCCAGCGTCTGACGCTGATGCAGACTCGGGAGTTTGCAGACGTCGAGGCCGGCAGGCTGCTCGACTTGGTGCGCACGTCTGCTCCTGGGCTCCTGCTCAATTGACGGGGCGCCGGATGGCCTCGGCAGAACAGCTACGCGTCAGTCGTCACGCGCAAGCGCTCGAGCCACTCAATCAACGCCTGCACCCGCGGCTCGAGTGGCTGCGCTTCGCTCGGCGGGGGTCTTGGCCTCCTCGGGGCACGCGGACGCGGCGTTCTCGGAGCGACGGGAGCGCGCGTCAGCTCCGACAGGACGTGGCGCATCGAGAGCGCGACGCCCAGCTTGGACGACCAGTCGAAGTCGGAGGGCTCGACGATGAAGGCGCTGGTTGGGACGTCCCACGCGAGGAAGGCGAACAGCAGCTCGGCGCTGCGGCGTCGGTTGAGTGGCGTGAGGTAGGCCCAGAGCGAGGAGCGAATGAGCCCCTCCTCACGCTGCGCCTCGGTGAAGGTGGCTGGCAGCTGCGCAAGAAGGACGCTGAAGCGCTGCTCCACCTCGGCGGCGCTGAGCGGCTCGCCCTCGCAGCCGAGCGTGCGGCAACGGTAGTAGCGCGGCGTGGCGGCCTTGAGCGCGCGCATCGGCACGTTCGCCGCTGGAATCATCGCCTTCCGGCAACGCGCGCACTTCAGCGTCTTGCGAAGTCCTCCTCCTTCGAGAGACGCCGCATCTGCGCGCGCGCCGTTCGGCGCCCGGCGATGGCCGCTCCCGCGCGTTCGAAGAGGTCCTGGGAGACGAGAGGCTCGTGGTCGCTCGGAGCGCCGTCTGGATGCCGACCCATGTACACGGGGTTCCGGAGCATCCGCGTCACCGCGCGGGCCGACCATCGGGCGAGCGCTCCGCCCCGCCGCTTCCCTTCGGCGGCAAGCTCGGCGGGAAGTGTTCCAGCCGCCGCGCGTGTGAAGCACGACCGCACGAAGGCGGCTTGCTCCGGGTGCGGCACCAGCTGCTTCGTCTCGGCTGACGAGGTGTATCCGAAGGGCAACCGGCCCGCCGAGCGGAGGCCCTGAGCTCGCCGTGCCGCGTGCGCATCTCGCAGTCGCTCGGAAATCATCGAGTGCTCGAACTCGGCGAACGTGGAGAGCATGCTGAGTTGGAGCCTGTCGAGAGCGCCACCGCCAGACGCGAGCGCCCCGTCGACGAAGGAGATGCCGACGTCGAGCTGCGTGAAGAAGTCGAGGAGGTGGACGAAGCCGCTGAGGTTTCGCGAGAGCCGGTCGACCCGATGCACCACCACCTGGTCGATGGCGCCGTCCTCGGCGGCGAGCATGAGGTCGATGAGGCCGTCGCGCCCGAGCGTCGCGCCGCTCTCACCCTCGTCGTCAAAGCGCTGCACGACGTGCCACCCGGCCACGCTCCGCTGCTCGATGAAGGCGCGGCACCGCTCGGCCTGCAGCTCGCACGAGGTGACCGCGGCGTCGACGCCAGGCCGCGCCACGGACTGCCGCGTGTAGATGGCGCAGCGAACGATGCTGGGCGTGGAGGTTCGGGAGGCCAGGCAACGGTGAAGGGTATCTGAGGCATGTCGTCTCCAAAGCCGGAACTTCGCGGCTGCTGGGGACCACACCTCTGGTGGCCAACGTCATCCAGTCGTTCTCGAGACGGTCGCGCTCAGGTGCCCCTGGACTTTGCGACTCGTTCGAGCTCCGCCGCGACGGCGGCCTTGTCGATGCGCCCTTCAGCCACGCCCATCGTCAACTCGTAGAGCGCTTCAGTCGGGTGGGCGATGGACACGCCGTTCAGGTCGAGAAAGACGAGCGCTGCGATGAGCCCGATGCGCTTGTTGCCATCAACAAAGGGGTGGTTGCTGACGAGGTGGAAAAGGTAGGCGGCGGCCATTGCGAACAAACCGTCGTGGGCGAGGTGGCCTCCGAAGCTGGCCTGCGGCTGTGCGACCGCCGACTCCAGGAGGCCCTGGTCTCGCAGACCCGCCCCACCGCCAAAGAGCTCGAGCTGGCTCGCGTGCAGCTCGATGATGTCATCGACGTCGAGGAAGACGATGTCGTCGACGTTCACTTCGCGAGCTTCCTCAGCGTCTCGGCGTGGGTCGCCATCATTCGCTTGCCCGACTCGCGAACGCGGTCCTTCTTGCTGAGCCGAACCGGGCGGATGATGAGCGACTCACCGTCGGTCTTCACCTCGAGCGTCGTGTCCTTGGTGATGTCGAGCAGCTCGAGGATGGGGCGCTCGATGATGAGCCCGAGACTGTTTCCCACGGCGGAGAGCTTCTTAATCATGACTGGACCCCGTTATACGGATGTTCGAACTGAAGCATAACCGCCCGCGGGCTGAGCGGTGAAGGACTTCCCCGCGGTCAGCCAACCGTCTCGCGTGACTCGACGGAGCGCAGGAGCTTGAAGTCCTGAACAACCTGCCACGCGGTGGCGAACGAGCATGAGGCGCGGCGCGCGACCTCGGCCACGGTGAGCTCCGGAGCGCGCTCGAGCACGGTCCACACGTCCGCGCGCCAAGTTGGGCCCATCAGCAGGCGGTTGCGGTAGCCAGCGTGCCGCCGGGCGAGCACCTCAGGTGACAAGACGTCGTCGTTGCGGTCGCGGAGTGTTCCAGCCGGGGCCTTCAACTTCGAGCCGACGAAGCGTGGGTCTTCGCCGCGGCGCTTCAACTGGAAGTCCGTGCCCACAGGGAGCAGGTCGACGCGAGGACCGTCATACGCGGTGTTGAGCCGTGCGAAGCGGCGGTCCTTGGCGAGCCACGAAGCGATGGCCGCCCAATAGGCACGCACCCGCGCGGAGGTCTCCGCGGTGGCGAGGCGCACCAGTCGGTCCGCGTTGATGTGCGCGTGGTGAACACCGAGCCAGGTGGTCAGGACCGAGAGCACGCGGAGGTCGCCATCGTCCATGCCGAGCTGCGAGGCGTGCACGAGCGTCGACTCGAGGTCTGCGTCGCGCTCGGGCGTGGCGGCGAAGTTCATGCCGATACCCACCATGCGCGCCGTGAGCAGTTCAGCCGCGGGCCGAGGCTCGGGAACTGTTCGATTAAACGCCATGACCAAGCCTCCTGCCAAGATCGGCGAGCGTGGCGGCGACGTGTGCGGGCCAGTCTGGGTTGGCGTCCTGAAACGAGACCCAGGGCAGTGCTTCGGCCAGCTCGGCGGCCGTGGGCGCGAGGTCGACGCAGTCGGGAAGGTCCGTGCCGCGGTCGCAGAGCGCGAAGAGCTTGGTCTTGAGCAGGTCGGCGCGACCGAGAGAATGGAGGACGAGCGCTTTCCCCTCGAAGGCGAGCACGACGCGGAACCTCCAGCCTTCGGGGAGCACGTCTCCCAGCTGCATCGGTCCGTTGTTCAGCCAGTCGTCGAGGAGTTCGACGCCAAGTTGGCGCTGCTCACGCGCGAAGGACTTCGCAGCTTCGAGGATACGAAGAGGTCCTCGGCCGCTGAACGTCAGCGGCGCAACGGGAAGGTCGTCACTCGAGGACGTCATGCGGATCCGCGTCTACTCAGACCTGCACCTCGAGTTCGGTCCATTCGACCCGCCCGCGAGCGACGACGTGGACGTGGTCATCCTCGCCGGGGATATCGACGTGAAGGGCCGCGGCGTCGCCTTTGCGAAGCGCTTCCCCTGCCCCGTCGTCTACCTGGCGGGCAACCATGAGTACTACGGCGGCGCGATTCCCCGCCTCTCTGAGAAGCTCAAAGAGGCCGCGGTCGGCAGCAACGTTCACGTCCTCGACTGCGAGGCCGTCGTCATCGGCGGCACCAGATTCCTCGGCGCGAGCTTGTGGACCGACTGGCGCGGCAACGGCACGGTCGAGCCGACCTTCGCGATGGAGCACGCTCGCGCGGGCATGTCCGACTACAAACGGATCCGCGTGTCGCCGGCGTTCAGCCGGTTGCGACCGAGCGACACGCTCAAGTGGCACGCGCGCGCTCGAGCCTGGCTCGCTGGTCAACTCGAGCAACCACACGATGGCCCGACGGTGGTCGTGACGCATCACGCACCGACGCTCCGCGGCTGCAAGCCGGAGGACGCCTCCACTCCATTCCTCGGCGCATACGCCAGCGACCTCGAGAGCCTGATGGGCCCAAAGGTTGACGCGTGGGTCTTCGGGCACACGCACTTCGCGTTCGACGAGCGCATCCGTGGCACACGGGTCGTGAGCAATCCGCGCGGGTACGTTGGCGAGTTGGTCGATGGCTTCAGACGTGACTTCGCTCTTCACCTCGGCCGTTGACTCCGGCTTCGAGCCCGTGGCGAGCAAGTGCGGTGCTCTACTCGCCCCAGGCCTCCTCAGCTTCCTGCTGCCTCACGTCGACATCGGGCCAACCGAAACTCCTGATGAGTTCGGCTTCGGAGAAGGTTCGGCCTTCCGGGTCCATGAGGCGACACAGCCAGCCGTCGACCACGGTCAGGCTTTCTTTCAATGATTCTGCGACAGCCTCCTGCGCCACCATGACGCCGGCGAGCGTCGGAATGCTGCACTCGAGCACACCTCGGTTGAAGCCAATGACGCGCTCTGCCTGCAGACGGTGCTCGAGGAGCCGCTGGTAGACCCGAACAGGGAAGGCGCCAGCCGTCGCCTCGGGACTGGTGGTCCTCGATATCTCGACGAGGACCCGCTCGCGTTCTTCGCTGAGTTCGTCGTCCAAGAACTCTCCGGCAGCGACTGCCCGAGGCTCGCCGAGCCCAAGGGCGCGCGCCAAGGACGCAATGCGACGAAACCGCGTGCGCAGCGACCCAGAGCTGGGTTCGACCCAGCCGCCGCCATCGAGTTCATCAAAGCTCCACAGCAGCTCAGCCAGGAGATCAAGAGCGCCACGTCGAGGCTCTCGCCACGGGTCTGGCCCGAGAGCGACGTACTCGAGGCGATTCTCTCGGAGTGACCATCCGATGACGAGCTGGCGTTCGGGGTAGTGATGGTCGCGACGGCCGAAAGCCGTCTCGGTCCCGGAAGGGACGCCAAATCGGTTTGCGATGTCACTCTCACTGCGAATCGACAATCGCTCCAGCGCTTCGCCGCGAACGAAGACACGCCCCACCTGGCCGTTCTCCACCCTGACAGCGATCTGCCCAAACCGGAGCGTGCCGCCCCTCGCAGCGACGCCTTCGACGCGGCTCCTCAGCGGGATCTCGACCCTCGTTCCATCGAGGGCTTCTCGAAAAACAGTGCCTTCGGTGTACACCAGCCGGCCCTCAGTCGAGGGCGCCGACTCCTCGGCCCCCGTAATCTCGTTGCTCTGAAGGAGCTGCTGAGCACTCTCACCGACACGAGCACCGCCGACCGGTATCCGGTCGCCCGGAGTTCCGAGGAGGAGCGCGCGAAGGTCGATGAAAGCAGTCATGACTTGATCATCCGACTTGACGCCCAGTCGAACAAGCGCGGGCAGCACGAACAGCAGTGGTGAGCAGCGGAACGTGCAGGAGTCGAACCTGCCTCTCCTTGAAGGAGTTCACCGCGTAGCAGACGGGCTGGCACCCACGAGCCAGATGACGTTCCAGGACTGCGGAGAGCGGAGGGCACGATCCTCAGCCCCTTTCGAGACCGCGCCGCTTTCCAGGCGGGCCGCCGACCAATCAGCGTTCACTCTCCATGCGGAAAGCGGAGGACTCGAACCCCACGCCGGTAAAGACGCACACTCGTTTCGAATGAGGTCTGGCGCCATCGCCAGGTCACCTTCCAGATGCGCGCGCAGATGACCGCCTGCGCGCTTGCGGTGATGCGGAGGGCGGAGGTCTCGAGCCCCACACCTGGCGGTGCGCACCGGGTTCAAGGCGGCGCCGGCGCCTCGCCGGTTCACCCTCCATCGTTGTCCAGGGCGGGAGTCGAACCCGCACGCCCGCGAGGGCACCGCGTTTTGAGCGCGGCGTGTCTACCGTTTCAGCCACCTGGGTAACCGATGCACAGACCGGTGCTTGAGCTGGGAGCGATCGCCGGCTTGAGGTCGCCGGATGGCGACAGCGACGAGGCAGCGAGGAAGTGCGACAGGCGAGGTGCGGTGGGCGCGTGTTGAGGTGGTGCCGGACGAGCCCACGGTGAGCGCGACCCCGGTGGTGGTGAGGGTCGGCGAGTTCCGCGTAGAGGTGTCAGGCGATTTCTCGACTGAGACGCTGGCAGCGGTGCTCGACGTGCTCGAGGGCCTGAAGCGGTGATGCCGCGAGGTGTTGAAGTCTTCGTAGGCCTTGAGCCCATCGACCTGAGATGGAGCTTCGACCACCTGGCGGGCCTCGTCGTCGAGAGACTCGGGCGTGAGCCGCGGAGCCGTGCGCTTTTCGTCTTCTTCGGGAAGCGGCACGCGGCGGTGAAGGTGCTCTTCTTCGATGGGACGGGCCTGTGTCTTTTCTACAAGCGGCTCGACCGCGGGACGTTTCGCGTGCCCGAGCCGCGAGGCGACGCGGCGACGGTGCAGCTGAGCGAGTCCGAGTTCGACGAGCTCGTCGCCGGGCTCGAGGCGATGGCGATGCCGAGGAAAGTGAAGCCGCGCGTGCACTGAGAGGTTGCGGGTGCGCGGAGGATGGCTGGATGAGGGCCGTGCCTGCGAGCGAGCCCGCGACGGAGTTGACGCTTGCGCAGTCGCGCATCGCCGCGCTCGAAGCCGAGCTGAACGCCGCCCGAGCCGAGAGAGACGATGCGCAGGCCGAGCGAGACACGCTGCGCGAGGCGTACACCGCGGTGAAGCTGGAGCTCGAGCTGCTCAAGAAGCGGCTCTTCATCGCCAAGGCCGAGCGCGTAGACATCGAGCAGCTCGAGCTTGAGTTCGCCGCGAAGCTCGCTGAACTCGACGCGCTTGCGAAGCGGCTCGAGCCGATGCCCGAGTCCGTCGTGCCGTCCGTGCCCGGCGGTGCGTCGTCGAAGGCGCCGAGGAAGCCCACGGGCCGCCGGGACTTCAGCGAGCTCGACTTGCCAGAGGAGTCGGTGGTGCTGGTGGATGCGGCACTGGAGGGCAAGCTTCCGCGCAGCGGCTTCGAGGTGAGCTACCAGCTGAAGTGGCGGCGCGGCAGCATGGTGCGGCTCAAGGTGATGCGCGCGAAGTACCGCGAAGTCGTCGAGGGCGTCGACGGCGAGAAGACGCACACCGCGGAACGCCCGCCGGAGATTCTCCCTCGCAGCCTCGCGACGCCATCGCTGGTGGCTCGGCTCGCCATCGAGAAGTACCTCAATGGCATGCCGCTGCACCGCCTCGAGGCCGCCTGGCTGCGCGATGGCCTCAGCATCGACCGCGGCACCATGAGTCGGTGGCTGGGCGACATCGGGGCGCTGCTGCGCGAGACGGTGGTGGCTGCTGCGAAGCAGTCCGCGGTGGCGACCAGCTTCTGCTGCAACACCGACGCGACGGGCGTCTCGGTGCAGCCGCTCGCGGGCGACACGAAGAAGAAGCAGCCCTGCCGGCGCGGCCACTTCTTCGTGCAGCTCTTCGACAAGGCGCACGCCTTCTTCGAGTACGTGCCCCGCGAGACGAGCGACGCGGTGAAGAGCCTCATGGCCGGGTACGCCGGCTACGTGCAGGCCGACGCGAAGAGCGTCTACGACGTGCTCTACCGGGGTGATGGCGACGAGGACGAAGAGGGGCTCTGCGTCGAGGTCGGCTGCTGGGCGCATGCGAGGCGCAAGTACTGGGAGGCCGCCGTCGCGGGCAGCCCGGTAGCGCGCGAGGCGCTCTTGCGCATCCAGCGCCTCTTCGAAGCCGACGAGAAATTGAAGGGGCTCGAGCCCGACATGCGCAAGCGTCTGCGCGACGAGCGCGTGCGCCCGTACGTCGAGACCTTCTTCGAGTGGGCCCAGCCAGAGCATCAGAAGGTGAAGGGCACGCGCGGGCCGCTCTCGTCTGCGCTTGGCTACAGCATCAACCAGGAGGCCGCCCTCAAACGCTTCCTCGAGGATGGTCGTCTCGAGCTCGACAACAATTCCTCTGAGCGCGCCCTGCGCACCATCGCGACAGGGCGCAAGGCGTGGCTCTTCGTCGGCAGTGACGATGCGGCGCAGTCAGCGAGCGCCTTCTTCAGCCTCATCGCGTCCTGCAAGCTGCACAACCTCGAGCCCGAGGGCTACCTGCGCGACGTGCTGCGAGTCCTGCCGCACTGGCCTCAGGACAGGTACCTCGAGCTGGCCCCGCTCAACTTCGCCACGACGCGCGCGCGCCTCGTCGGCACCGAGCTCGAGGCCGAGCTCGGCGTCCTCACCGTGCCCGCCGCTGTCTGACCCATCTGCGAACCGACAGGTCGGCTCAGCACCGCTCCGTGCATCGGTTACACAACAGCACCGGCGATCCGACCCTGGACCCGCTCGTACAACGTCAATGTGCCCAGCAAGAGGTTGCTGCGGGAAGCCCGGCTCCTTCGGGTGGGCTTCGACGACTGGGTAACCATCTGGGTCAACGGCACTCGAGTCTGGTGCGGTCCCAACGGCCAGTGCCGGACGGGAGGTCGCGGGAAGCGCTGCGAACTCCGCACCAGCTGGCAGTTTGGGACCAACGTCGACCTGCGCCCGCACCTGAACCAGGGCAACAACGAAATCAGGGTGCAGACCATCGCCGGCTGCGGCGAGAGCTGGATCAACGTGCGCCTCGATTCCGGCGGCCGCTGCAACTGACCTCGCCTCCGACTCTCGCCTTTCCCCACCGCAGATGACGCCCTGAACAATTTCAAGCGGAGCCCCCCAGCCCCTGACTCACGTGCGCCCACGAGCTGCAGCCGTCGCCCCACCGTCGCCAGCCCGACCGAAAGCCTCTTGTTGGACCTCAGGTGCTGCGAGTAGCATCTCCCAGCTTCTGTTGTATTCCCGTTCCCCCCCACAACGTTCACAGAAAGCGCCCTGAATGACCTCCAATCGCAAGACTGTTCGCCGTCGTTCCCGTCGTGGTTTCAGCTTGATCGAGCTTGGCATCGTGATCGCCGTCATCGCGGTGCTCGCCGCAGTGGTGGTGTTTGGTCGAGGCTTCATTCTTGCGGCGCGTGTGACGAAGGCCGTCGATGCGTCGAACAGCGTCCGCAAAGCAGCCTCGACCTTCGCTGGCCTCAACGGCGGCGCGCTCAGCGGCATCGCCAACCCGACGGCCAGCCAGCTCTCGACTCTCGCCGCGCGTGGCCTCATCGCACCGCTGCCGGCTGGCCAAACGACGTGGACCGTCTCTGGGGCGGTGGGTTCCACCGACGCCATCGTCATGACGGACGTTCGCCTTGGGCAACTGGCGGGCGCGGGGAGCACGGGAACGGGCAACGCAGTGCTCATTCGCTTCACCACGCCCACGCCAGCCATGGCGCAGGACATTCTCACTGCCGTGAAGGACGACAAGAACATCATCGCCAACGGCAACATCGGCGGGCAGGCCTGCCAGGTCCCCACGACGCCGGTCACCCAGGTCAACGTCAGCATCTGCTTCTTCCTCTGAAGCGCTGAACCAGGCGCCATGTCCTCACGTCGTGCACTCGCGCTCGGGTTGCTCGTCTCGGCACTCGGGTGCCGGGTATCGCGCTCAACCGAGTGTGTCCCCGGTCCATTCCCCAGCGGCACCTGCCCCGCCGGTCAGGTGTGCGGCACGGCCGGCTGTCGGCCTTGCGAACATTCGAGTGAGTGTGGCGACGGCGAGATGTGCTGCGGGGGGGCGTGCACGGCGGCTTCCTCGTGCACTTCGTGCTCTGCCGACCGGCAATGCGGCGACGGTCGTGTCTGCTGCGCTGGGCAGTGCACTGACGGAAACTGCTGCTCGGCCGGCAACTGCGACGGTCGTCGCTGTGTAGACCACCGCTGCGCCCCAGCCTTCGCAGCAGCGGCCGTGCTGGCCACCTGCCGGTCGAACTCCTCGTGCTCTGAGGGCCAGGCCTGTCTCGATGGCGTTTGTCAGGCGTGCACGGAAGACCTTCAGTGTGGGGCCGGGGCGAAGTGCTGTGGTGGCGTATGTCGGGCCGGCGATTGTTGCGGTGATGGCGAATGTGGTGGCGGCTCGAGCTGCGTGTCGAACTCCTGCACACGTTGCGGCTCGGACCTCGACTGTGGCTCGCAGGAACGCTGCTGCGGCGGCTCGTGCGTTCCGGGCGACTGCTGCGGGGCCGCTGACTGCGGGGGGAGGCTGTGCCGCCAGAATTCCTGTCAGGCCTGCGAGACGTCCGCCCAGTGCGGCACGGGTCAAACCTGCTGCGGCGGTCTGTGTCGGGCCGGCGAGTGTTGCGGAGCTGAAGATTGTGCGACAGGTCAGGTTTGCCGAGACGCCCACTGCGCCAGTTGTCGGGGCGATCTCGAGTGCGGCGCCGGGGCGCGTTGCGTTCAAGGTGGCTGTGTCCCCGACGCTGCGTGCGGCTCGACCCTCGATTGCTCAGACGGCATGTGCACCGTCATCAGGCCCAGGTCAGGTCACGCGAAGAACGTGGGCCAGTCGTGTGCGGTGACCACCGACTGCGGCTTTGCCGAAGTGTGTTGCGGCAATCGCTGTCTCAGCGGCGAGTGCTGCGGGGACACTGAGTGTCCGTCGGGGTTGCAGTGTCTCGAGAACGCATGCCAGACCTGCTCCAGCGACGCACAGTGCGCCCGAGGCTCGGTCTGTTGCGGCGGGTCGTGCGTGGCGGGCGATTGTTGCGCAGGCCAACTTTGCTCGGGCGGCCGAGTCTGTGTGGCCTATCGCTGCTCCGCTTGCACCAGGTCGACCGACTGCGGTGGGGGTCGTGTGTGCTGCAATGGTTCGTGCGAAGACGGCGACTGTTGCAGCACGGCTGACTGTGGTCAGTACGTGTGCCGCGGCAACAGCTGTGGCGTCTGCAGCGCGGACGGCGACTGCGCACCTGGCACGAAGTGCTGCAATGGTGCTTGCTCGGCCGACCAGTGTTGCTCGAGTGACGACTGCGGCTCAGGTCAGGTGTGTGCGGGTGGCCGGTGCTCGAGTTGTACCAGCGACACCCAGTGCGGCGCCGGGAGCGTGTGCTGCGGCGGGGCTTGCCAGGCGGGCAACTGCTGTACGAGCGCTGATTGTGCTGCCGGGACGACGTGCAACGCCTCGGGGTTCTGCGGTGCGTGCTCGAGCGACTCGCAGTGTGGCGCTGGGCAGAAGTGCTGCGGCGGGGCTTGCGTGAATGGCACCTGCTGCCTCGACTCCGAGTGCGGTGCCGGGAAGGTGTGCACGGCGCACTCGTGCTCGGCCTGCTCGAGTACCGCCGACTGCGGCCGCGGCCAGATCTGCTGCAACGGAGGCTGTCAGTCCGGTAACTGTTGCTCGCCGACGGGGGCCGTGGTGGCCACCCCGGAGTGCAACGGCCTCGTTTGCGCGGGCAGCATCTGTTCCCAATGCACCTCGGACACCGAGTGCGGCGGGGGGGCCAGGTGTTGCCGGGGCGCCTGCTACGCCGGTGCGGTGTGCTGCGGCGCGACCGATTGCCCGAACGGCAAGATCTGCACCGATGGCGCATGCACCAGTTGCACGAGTGACGCCGAGTGTGGCGGGGCTCTCTCGTGTTGTGACGATGACGGCGCAGGGCCACGGACGGGTCGATGCCAGGCGTTCTGCTCGGTGACTCACCAGTTCAACACCAAGAGCACCTTCGACGAAGGCACCTACCTGGGCACCACCGCCGCGGGGTCGAACCTCAGCCCGGGGTGCGCAGAGGGCCAGCTCTGTTGGAATGGTTCAGCCGTGCCGCTCTCGACCCCCTACATCTGGGTGCCCTGGACGGGTGTTGGTGGCGTTTTGCGGTACAACACGGACACCGGGGCCGAAGCCGGCCCGTTTCCCATCGGGGTCGTTCCCAGCTGGCCGAGCAGCGCGGGCGCCGCGTACGGGTTCTCGCCGTCACGGACGTCGGTCAACGCGTTCGACCAGACGGTGTGGGTCGCCGACCGCGGTTTCAGTGCGGACTACAGTGCCGTGTATCGCTCCAGTGTCGCGCACCTCGATTCCAACGGCCACATGCTGTGCTTCGCTGACGTGCCGGGCGTCGCGCGCGCGCTGGCGACCGATGCGCTCGGAAACGCATGGGTCGGCTCATTCTCCAACAGCTACATGATTCAGTTCTCGGGGACCGAGTTCGAGCCTGGAAGCGCCTCCCCTCCGCGGTGCAAGACGCTGCGGTACGTGCCAGTGCAGGGGAACCCCTACGGGGCGGCAGCGGACAACAACAACTCCATCTGGGTTCAGGGGGGCAGCTACATCACTGCCATCGACGCGAACACAGGAACCATCGCGGCCGTGTACGGCCCGGGCTGCGCGCCCTATGGCATCACGGTCGACCGGGACTATGTGTGGCTTGGCTGCTACGCCAGTGAGGGGATCTCGCGGATCACCAAGGCGACGGGCGCGGTCAATTTCGTGTACACGGGCGGTAACCCCCGAGGCATCGCGTCGTCGCGAGACGGCTACGTATATGCCGCCGACAACGCGAACCACATCATCCGCATGAATCGCGTCACGATGGCCTTCTCTCGGATCACCATTCCGACCTTGTGGCAGGCACAGATGATTCAGGGGGTGGCGGTCGACAACGCCGATCGCGTCTGGGCCATCGACTATCACGGTCTGCTCACTCGGATGAACGGTGACGGTTCCAACCAGGTCACCCTGGGGGCGCCTGGCCGCTCGTTCTACACGTACACAGATCTGACCGGGCAACAGACCATCAACGCTGGTCTGACGCCGGGTCTTTGGACGGTGGTCTACGACTCGAACTACATCGCCACCCCCAAAGCCCGGTGGATGCGTCTGACGCTCGACGTCACCAAGCCCAGCAACTCGACGATCTCGGCACGAGTGAAGGTCGCCAACACCGTGGCGGGTCTGAGCTCAGTCCCGTGGTGGAATGGGCAAGCGGTGCCAGGAGTCACTCGCGCCGAAGAGTTCCGGCTCGAGAACAACGGCCTCATTCCGCTCGACGACATCGCCCTGCCGCGGCGCCGCTACATCCAAATTCAGGTCAAGCTCACGACAACCCGCGATAGCGTGACGCCCGTGGTCCGTTCCCTGGCCGTCACGTGGAGCCCCTGAGGGAGCCAGCCCCGTTGAACTCTCGCGTCCTCGCCCACTTTCTTGGGGGCACCCTTCTGGTGCTCGCCGGCTGTACCCCGACCGTGATCACGCCCGACGCGGGCCCCCGGCCCACCTGCGACGTCTCGCAGTGCATGACGGGCCAGGTGTGCGGCCTCCTCGGGTGCCGTGACTGCCGCCAGGACAAGGAGTGTGGCGCGGCGAGTGTGTGTTGTGCCGGCCGCTGTGCTCAAGGCGACTGTTGCGCAACGTCCGACTGCGAAGCGGGACAGGTGTGTACGAACTCCCAATGCAGCGCCTGCGCCTCCGACCGCGAGTGCGCCGAAGGCGAGCGCTGCTGCGCAGGCGTGTGTGGCACCGGCGAGTGTTGCGCGAGCCCCGTGAGCGCTGCGTGCGGTGGCAGCACCTGTGTGAGCCTCGATGGCGGCGTCGCAAGTGTCGGAACCTGCCAGCCATGCAGCGACGACTCGCAGTGCGGCGCCGGGCGCTGCTGCGGCGGCGGCGATGGCGGCGTTGCGACCTGCGTGCTGGGAGACTGCTGCGCCTCGAGCGAGTGCGGCGCGGGCGGCTCGTGCATCGACAACTCGTGCAAGGCGTGCGTCAACGACTCGGACTGTGGTGGCACGGGCAAGTGCTGTGGCAACCGCTGCAAGCCGGGCGCGACCTGCTGCGGTCAGAGCGACTGCGGGGCCGGCACCGCCTGCATTCTTGGCGCGTGCCGCGCCTGCACGGGCGACGACGAGTGCGGCGCGGGCGCCCGGTGCTGTGGCGGCTCGTGCAAGCAGGGCAACTGCTGCGCCAGCGCCGAGTGCGGCAACGACATCTGCGTCGACAACAAGTGCGTGGTTTGCGCGACCGACGCCAACTGCGGCCAGGGAAAGAAGTGCTGCGCCGGTCGCTGTGAGGCAGGTGACTGCTGCAAGTCGGAAGACTGTTCTGGTGGGCTCGGGGTGTGCGCCAACAACACCTGCCGCAACTGCGTCGACGATGGTGACTGCCCCAACGGCCGTTGCTGCAACAACGTGTGCCAGGCGGGCGCCTCGTGCTGCAAGAGCAGTGACTGCGCGGGCTCACTCGCGTGCGTCAGCGGCGACTGCCGGGTGTGCACCAACAACGCGCAGTGCGGCGCCGGCAGCGTCTGCTGCGGGGGCGCCTGCAAGCAGGGCGACTGCTGCGCCAGTGGCCAGTGCTCAGGGGCCAAGCCCTTCTGCGTGGGCAATACGTGCGCTCAGTGTTCGACCAACGCCCAGTGTGGCGCAGGCTCGGTGTGCTGCAACGGCGCCTGCACGACGGGTCAATGTTGCGCGAACTCAGACTGTCCTGGGGGTGGGCTCTGCACCAACAACCAGTGCGCGCCCTGCGCCAACGACGCCCAGTGCGGGCCTGCCGCAGTGTGCTGCGGTGGCGCATGCGTGGTGGGCAGCTGCTGCTCGGCCAGCCAGTGTGGCGGCAGCCCCTGCGTCGCCAACTCGTGCGAGACCTGCAGCGGCGATCTTGACTGCGCGTCGGCCGACGGTGGCACCGGCAAGTGCTGCAATGGAGGCTGCCGACCCGCGGCAGACTGCTGCAGCAACGCAGAATGCAGCGGCGCGTGCGTCAACGGGCGTTGCAGCGCGTGCACCACGAACTCACAGTGCTCGGTCGGCGAGCGTTGCTGCGGTGGCGCCTGCTCGGCAGGTGAGTGCTGCCAGTCGGCTGATTGCAGCGCCGGTCTGGTCTGCGCCAACGGCCGATGCCAGACCTGCACCAGCGACACCCAGTGTGGCCCCGGCAGCCGCTGCTGCGGTGGTGCGTGCACCACGGCGCAATGCTGCTCGGGCGCAGACTGCCCCAGCGGGTTGTGCATGGGCGGTAGCTGCGTGGCGTGTACTCAGGCCTCTCAGTGTGGTGCCGGGAACACCTGCTGCAACGGCGCGTGTGTGGCGGGCGACTGCTGTAGCGCGGCTGACTGCGGGGGCAGCGCCTGCACCAACAACAGTTGCGGGGCCTGTACCGGCACTGGCACGGCGTGCACCACCGGTGACGGCGGGACCGGCGTGTGCTGCGGCGGTGGGTGCCGCCCCGGCACCTGCTGCGGTGACGGTGATTGCCTCACGGGCCAGGTGTGCCGCAACGGCAGTTGCCGCGCGTGTGCCAGCAACGCAGAGTGCGGCGCGGGTCTCTCGTGCTGCAACGGCGCGTGCAGCGCCGCCGCGTGCTGCACGGGCGCCAACTGCTCTGGAGGTGAAGTGTGCAGGGGCGGCGAATGTCAGACGTGCCGGCGCTCGAGTGAGTGCCCGGCCGGTTGGCGCTGTTGCGGTGGGGTCTGCGGCCTCTCGCAGTGCTGCGGTGACGCCGACTGCGCCTCGGGGCGTTGCGAGAATGGCGCCTGCCTCGCGTGCACCGACAGCAGCCAGTGTTCGGCAGGCAGCGTCTGTTGCAGCGGGACCTGCACGGTGGGCTCGTGCTGCACGACCGCTGATTGCAACGGCTCGGGGACGTGCGTGAACAACGGTTGCCAGACCTGCACGACCTCGGCGAACTGCGCCGCGGGTTCGGTCTGCTGCAACGGTTCCTGCAAGGAGGGCGACTGCTGCGCCTCGGCCGACTGCCCAGCGGTTCGGCCCATCTGCGTCGGAGGGCGCTGCGCGCTGTGCTCGAGCGACGCACAATGTGGCGCCGGGAAGGTGTGCTGCGACGGGCAATGCTCGACAGGGTCCTGCTGCACGGGCTCCGACTGTGCGCCGGGCCAGGCGTGCCGCAATCGCGTGTGTGGGATCTGCTTCAGCGACAGCCAATGCGGCGCCGGCGAAGTCTGCTGCAACAACCAGTGCCGGGCAGGCTCGTGCTGCACGACTGGCGATTGCGCGGGCCTCGGCTGCTCGGGGTTCCAGTGCTCCGACTGCACGGCGAGCAGCCAGTGCGGCGGTGGCAACACCTGCTGCGGCGGCGACTGCCGCGAAGGCGTCTGCTGTGGAGCCACGGACTGTAGCGCCGGCACGGTCTGCGCGGGGGGCTCGTGCGCGGCCTGCGTCACGTCGTCCTCGTGCGGAGCCGGGAAAGTCTGCGCGAATGGTGTGTGCGTCGCCGGGCAGTGCAGCCAGAACGCCGACTGCCCCGGCGGACAGGCCTGCGTCAACCGCCAGTGCACCTCGTGCACCGCTGACGCACAATGTGGGGCCGGCGGCCGGTGCTGCTCGGGACGTTGCGTGACGGGCGATTGCTGTGGCACCGCTGATTGCGGAGCGCAGGGCGCTTGTGTCAACAACAGCTGTACCACCTGCGCCAGCGAGTTCGACTGCCCCGCGGGGACGCTGTGCTGCAACGGTGGCTGCAAGACTGGTGACTGCTGTGACTCAACCGCCTGCGGGGGCCGCGTCTGCCGGGGTAACCAGTGCCAGGCCTGCACCCAGTCTTCGCAGTGCGGGGCCGGGTCGGTGTGCTGCAACGGCTTGTGCGCCTCGGGCGAGTGCTGCACCGGGGCCGACTGCCCCGGAGGTCAGCAGTGTCTGGCCAACCAGTGCATCTCGTGCACGAACAACGCGGAATGCGGCGCGGGTTCGGTCTGCTGCGGCGGCACGTGCCTGAGCGGCACGTGTTGCTCTTCTTTGGATTGCCTTGGTTCGAGCGCGGGGGGCGCCTGTGTGGGCCATCGCTGCGCCGCGTGCACCAGGAACTCGCAGTGCGGCTCGAGACAAGCATGTTGCGCCGACGGAACCTGCAGAACGGCCGGAGCCTGCCCGTGACCGCGCCACAACTTGAGAGGATGAACGCATGTCATTTGGCGTGAAGTTGGGGGTCTTGTGCCTGGTGCTGCCAGCCATGACGGTGCACGCGTCTGCGCCGGGGGGGCTGCTGGTGAGCGACGTGCTGCGCGAGACGGAAGACGCAGAGACGCGCCTTTCCCGCACCCGCATCACGGTGCGGGGCAACGACTTGCCGCTCGGCACGGTTCTCAATCAGATCGCCCGGTCTGCGAGGCTGGCATTGGTCGTCGACAAGGAAGTCCGCACGGATCAAAAGATTCCTGCAGTCGACCTCGAGGCCCAACCGCTCGACGCCGCCCTGGCCGTCATTCTCACGCCGCTGGGCTACAGCTATGAAGTCGAGATCGACCGGAACTTTCTTCGCGTGTTCGTCTACGCGGTTTCCACCTTCAAGATCTCGATGCCGGTGGTCGTTCAGAACTGGCAGACGGGCATCACCAACGGAGGAGACGCAGCGGGCCAGGGCCAGTCGGGGTCGTCGTCTGGCGGCATGGGTGCCCGGGTGGCGCTCTCGACGCGCTCTGACAGCAACGGCCTGTGGGAAGAGGTCGACAAGTCACTGGGGCGGCTGCTTGGTACTGACCAGCAGGCGACCGCCCCCCGCGAGGGGCAGCAGCCGCGGCCCGATCTCGGATCTTTCTCGGTCAATCGGGTCGCTGGCTTCGTGACCGTCCGTGCGCTCCCCAGCGTGATGCCGAGTATCGAGTCGTACTTCCATGCGCTCGAGGCAGAGATGGGGCGCAGCGTCACGGTCGAGGTCCGCGTGATGCAGGTAGACCTCAACAACGTGAAGGCCGCAGGTGTCGACTGGAACCTGGCGGCGGTGCAGCTGGGCCCGCTGCTGCTCGAAGGCGGTTCGGCTTTGAGCGGGGCTGGCTCCAACAGCATCTTCAACGGCCAGACGGCTGGCGTGAAAGCGCCGATGGTGCGCATCTCGGGGCGCGCGGGTGACGCGCTGATCAAGGCGCTCGAGAACCAGGGCGCGGTGAAGGTCCTGGCACAGCCCACGATGGCGCTGGGCAACAACCTGCCCGCCCTCGTCGAGCTCGCAGAAATCAACAGCTACGTCAACCAGATCACCAACACCATCGTGATGGGCGGCGCCGCACAGGCGACGGTGAGCACGGCCACCGTCTCGAACGGCCTCATCATCTCGATGATGCCGCGCATCCTCGAGAAGGGCGATGTATCCATCGCGCTGGGGCTCGTGCTGCAGGAAGTGCTGAGCATCGACACCTTCGCTTTCCAGGGAGGCGCGGTACAACTGCCGAACACTTCGCGGCGCAGCTACAGCGGCGTGGTGCGAGCCAAGCTCAACGAGACGCTGGTGCTCGGCGGGCTCATCACCTCGCGCAAAGAGAAGCGAAGCAAGGGGCTGCCGGCACTCTCGAAGATTCCCATCATCGGCATTCTCTTCGGCCAGCAGGAGGGCTCGGAGCGCAACTCGGAACTCATCATCACCGTCACGCCGCGCGAGGTGCAGAGAACCAACGCAGAGGAGCGCCCGCTGCGCCTCGAACCGTCGGTGGAGTGAAGGCGGCCCATGAAACGAGTCATCGTGATGAACCCCTCACGCGTGTGGGTCGAGGGGTCCAATCAATACGCGACCCTGGAAGGTCTGATCGCTGCTCCACCGAAAGGCACCCTGCTCGTGGGGGTCATGCCCTCGGAGGTGGGGCGTGTGCTCGCGACGTCACGCACGCTCGACGCGGCCATGACGCAGCAGTACCCGGGCGACAACAGCTACTCAGCGCAGCCCGTCGACCCCAACGTGTACCAGGTGTACGTGGCCCCTGACTCGCTGTTGGGCAAGCTGCGGCAACTTTCACGAGACGTGCGCATCGTGCCCTACCCGGCGGCTGTCCTGGCGACGGTGCAGCGGCGGCGCCCCAAGCCCTCGATCATCGAGCGCACGCAGGTCTTCCTGGGGACCAAGCCCCCCGTGGACGCGGTCGACGGCGGCAATCATGAGGTACTCGTCGTCGACGTGATCGATGACGAGTACCTGATGACGGCCATTCGGGGGAACGAAGTCGTCGCCGTGCGCTACGCGCAGGGTGACGTGGTGACCGAGATCCAGCGCACGCTCGCCAGCGCGCGCATGGACGCTCCGGTGCTGACCTGCAGCGATGAGCAGCTCTTCCTCGAATTTCAGGCGCAGGGGTTCAAGGCCGAGTTCCTGGAACCCAACGGGCCCCTCATCGGGATCAAATCGTTGCAGGGGGTCGAGTCGGCCCGGTTTCTCAACCAGTTCGAGGTCGCCCAGAAGCGCCGCGCCACCTCGCGACGCAGGGCCGCCGGCTTCCTCGCCATCGCGGCCTTCGCGCTCCTGGTGACCACGGCTGTCTGGTTCTTGATCGACTCGAAGGTGGCGGGCGCCGTCGAGCAGCGCCGAGCGCTCGACGCCGAGAAGCTGGAACAGCTCAACGTGCTCTCGTCGGTGTACGCCGAGCGCTACGGCAGCGTTGCGCAGGCCCGGTCTCTGCAGATTCGCGACGAGATGTTCGACCTCACGACGCTGCTCCCGCCGCAGGTCGTCATGTTGAGCGTCAAGAAGGACCCGACGGGTACCATTGCCGTCGTCGAGCGTCGTCCGCAGGCAGCCCCTTTCAACACCGACGATCTCCGCGCTGCGCTCAGTGCGTCGACCTTCTTCTCGAAGGCCGAGATCACCGAGGAGTATGACGGCCACCTCGTTCGATACAACCTCAAGCTGGCGCCGCCCGCGCCGGCGCCGTGAGTTCACTCACCATGCCCTTGCTCTACGTCATCATCGTTCTGCTCGTTTTCGTCACGGGGTGGCTGGGGATGACGGCCAGCGATTCGTACGATCAGTACGTGTCGACCCAGAGCCTCAACACCCAACTCGCGCAGGACATCGAGTCCCTGAAGCAGCGTCATGCCGAGCTTCGAGCTCTGCCCCCCGGCCCTCTGCACCCTTCGCCACAGGCGCTCTCGGTCTTTTATTCGCGCATGCTGGAGGCCGGCGAGGTGCTCGGTGCCGCCGTGCACGTCGAAGCGCGCGGCGCCGAATTTGGCCAGGCCGCCTTGCAGTTCGAAGACCCAAGTGGTGGCGAAGTGGGCCTCCAGGTCTGCCGGGCGCGACTGACGATCGCGATGGAAGGCGATGACGCGATTTCCATCATGTCGATGGTGGAAGAGGAACTTCAAGATCTGCCGGTGACGGTCACTTCCGTCACGGCACGCCGCGCGGGCGGAGACTTCACGCTGTTGGTCGACGTCGACATCTTCGGGAGGACGCAATGAGAAGAGTGGTGTTCGCAGTGACGGTGCTGGTGGCGCTCTCAGCCTCCGCCCAGGAAGCGCCGACCGCAGAGACGGCGCTGGCGCCGCTGCAGTCGCGCGAGGTCATCGAGCGGCTCAAGAGCATGCGCGCCCAGCTGTTGCTCGAGCAGGAATACAACCGCCTCCTCGAGGCGCGCGTGAAGCGCCTCGAGCTCGAAGAGAAGCTGGGCATCGAAGCCTCGAAGGGCACCAGCAAGAAGGACCTGCCCAAGCCGCCGCCGCGCATCGCAAGCGCCCCGCCGAGCTCGGTGGGCAACGGCGTCAAAGACCTGATCGTGAAGTCGGTGACGGTGCAACCTTTCAAGGAAGCCTTCGTCATCTACAAGGGGCGCGTGTACACGGTGCGCCCCGGCGACGCGATGGGCGACCTCACCATCAAAGACATCACCGAGAACGGCGTGGTCACCAATCGTTCGACCGTGAACATGGAGTAGCGATGGCTGACGCACCTTCCAAAGGCCCCGTGCCCCCTGCTGCGTCGCCCGCGCGGCCGACGAGCGTCAAACGAATGCCGACAGCCGCGCCGGGCCGTGGTGGTCGGCTGCGCCTGGGCGAGATGCTCCTGCACTCGGGCGTGCTCAACCAGGCCAAGCTTGACCAGGCGCTCAGCATGGCCAAGCGCAACGGCGACCTGCTGGGCGAGGTGCTCATCTCGAACGGCTTCGTTCGGCCTGACGAGATCGCCCGCACGCTCGCTGCGCAGTTCAAGCTCAGCTACCTCGAGCCGAACAAGCTGAAGGTCACGATGGTGGACCGGGCGGCCGTCAAGCTCGTGGGCGTCAAGGTGCTGCAAGAGCACAAGATCCTGCCGTTGTCAGTCAACGGCAAATCGATGCTGCTGCTCGCCGACCCGCTCGACACCTCTGGCACGGACCAGGTCGAGGGGCAGTTGGGCAAGCGGGAGTACGTCATCACCACCGCGAGCGCGATCGAGATGATCCTGCAGATCATCGCCTTCGAGACGGTCGATGCCGACCGCATCGTCGAGAGCGCGCGCGACAGCATCGAGTCTGGCGAGGTGAAGGCGCTCTTCCAGTACATCCTGGCCAAGGCGGTGCTCGAGAAGGCCAGCGACGTGCACATCGAGCCGACGGCCTCCACGACCGTGGTGCGCTACCGCGTCGACGGCGAGATGAAGGTCGCGCTGTCGATTCCGCGCACGCGCCACGAGAACCTCACCAACGTCGTGTTCGGCATGGCAGGCGTCGACCTCTCTGACTTCGGCCGGCTGCACGACGGCCGCTTCTCGTTCAGCTTCGGCGGCCGCAAGCTCGACATTCGCTTTGCGTCGAGCCCGACGGTCGAGGGGCCGATGATGGTGATGCGCATTCTCGACGACACGCGTTCGCTCGCGACGCTCGAGGAGCTCGGCTACGCCTCGTGGAACCGCACGGCGATCGACCAGCTGCTGCGGTTCCCGTTTGGGCTGGTGCTGGTCGTCGGACCGACGGGCTCTGGCAAGACGACCACTCTGTACTCGTGTCTGAGCCGCATCAACGACGGCGTGACGAAGATCCTCACCGTCGAAGACCCGGTGGAAATCCGGCTCCCGTCGATTCAGCAGGTGCAGGTGAACGAGAAGTCGGAGGTCACCTTCGCCCGCACGGTGCGCGCCTTCCTCCGCCAGGACCCGGACGTCATCCTCGTGGGTGAGATCCGCGACGAAGAGACGGCGCGCGAGGCGTTTCGCGCGGCCAACACGGGCCACCTCGTCTTCTCGACGCTGCACGCCAACTCGGCGGTCGAGGCCATTGGGCGCCTCTTCGACCTGGGCATGGACCCGTACCAGGTCTCGACGACGCTCATCGGCTCGCTCTCGCAGCGGCTCATGCGCAAGGTCTGCAAGCACTGTGCGGTTCGCGAGCCACTTGACCCGACGGACCTCATCCCTGAACTGGCCGAGAGCGTGTTCGGCGCTGGGCGTGTCCCTGCTGCACCCTTCGAAGTGCTTCAGCAAGGGCCGGGCTGTGAGCGCTGCCAGGGCGGCAATGCGGGCCGCACGGTGGTCGCCGAGGTGCTCCCGATGGACAAGAGCGTCAAGGAACTCGTTTACGCGCGCGCGTCGAACCTGCAGATTGTCGACGCGGCTCGCAAGGGTGGTTTCAAGACGATGACGGACAACGGGCTCGCGCTGCTCCTCAAGGGGGACGCGACGCTCAAGGAGATCGAGGCCACGGTGGGCCCGGTCACGTTGGGCAAATCGAAACGCAAGGGAGGCAATTCATGATGCGATCGCTCGCCGTGGCCGGAGGGCTGCTCTTCGCTGGCTGCAATCAGTTCGTGGGGCCGCCGGTGGAATGCGAATTGCCGCGGGAAATCATCAACATCGAGCAGACTGCAACGGCTGCCCGCGCCGGCGCCCCTTGCGCGTTTGCGGACCCGTATCCTTTCACCGTGACCTACGCACCCCGGTCTGACCGATCGTTGCTCGACCCCGACGGGGTGCCGCTGTACTCGACGAAAGACGACCGCTCGCTCATCGGGCAACCGGTCACCGTCACCCAGGGCAGTGCGGCGACCTTGCTGTGCGCCAGCGTCGGCGAGGTCTGCACGGAGGGGAGCCCGAGCATCACGACGGCCATCACCCCGGCGGGGCTGCTGTCTTACCAGGGCCTCTTCACGGTCGAGCCGCTGGGGGTGGTGCTCAACGCCGGCGACACGTTTCAATGGCAGGGCGTGGTGGCGACCGAGAACTTCGGGCCGGGCAACAGCTGCCCGCTGACGGCGAAGCTCAACTTGACTTGCCAAAAGGCGCAGTGAGAGCGGATGCACTACCGCTACCAAGCGATCGGGAAGTCAGGGAGCTTCGTCGAAGGCCGCGCTGCGGCTGAAGACGTCGCAGGGCTGCGTGGAGATCTCGGGCGTGCGGGGCTCACGCTCGTCGACGCACGGCCCGACCTCGTCGCGATCGTTGCGTCGGCCATGCAGCCCCGCGCGCTCAGTGGCGCGGTGTTGATCGACATCTTCGGCTTTCTTCGCGGCCTGCTGGCGATGGGCATCGACATGGTGTCGTCCTTCGACTCGGTCAGCGAAGCGCTGACCGACCGCGTCGCCAAGGAAGCCTGCTCGACCATTCAGGGGGCCATTCGCTCGGGCTACACGCTGGCCGACGCCATGGAGAAGGCGGGGGTCTTCCCTCCGTTGGTGATTGGCAACGTGCGCGCAGGAGAAATGGCCGGCAAGCTCGAGAAGGTGTTCGGCGCGCTCGAGGAGGCTTACCGACAGCAGCAGGCGCTGCGGCAACAGGTGCTGAAGGCGACGATGTACCCGGCGATCTCGCTCGTCGTGCTGTTCTTCATTGCGGTGGGTCTGCTCGCGGGCGTGGTGCCACAGCTCAAGGAGATCTTCCCCCCGAACCCGCCGCTGCCGACGCGTATTCTCGTCTTTCTGTCGGACTCGGTGGTCGGGTACTGGTGGCTCGTGCCGTTGATTGGCATCGGCTCGGCACTGGCCTGGTGGCGCATGCCCGATGGGCCCAAGACGGTGTTGTGGGAGCTGTTCTACCGCGTGCCGATCTTCGGCCCACCGCTCAAGAATGTGCTGCTCTCGAACGCCTTCGACAACCTGGCGCTGATGTTGGACTCGGGTGTGTCTTTGACGGTCTCGCTCCGAATCGTCTCAGACGCGGTGACTTCGCGCGCGCTCAAGGTGCGGTTGCAGAACATTCTGGCCAACATCGAGAAGGGTGGCCGCATGTCAGACGGGTTTCGCGACCCGTTCTTCCCCTCGATGGCGGCCGGCGTCCTGGCGCAGGGCGAAATGGTCGGTTCCATCGACGCATACTTCCGTCGGCTCTCTGGCTTCCTTCGGGACCGTGCGCAGGCGCGGCTGATGGCGCTCTCGACGTTGATCGAGCCCATCATGCTGTTGATTGGCGGCAGCATGCTGATGCTGTTGGCCGTGGGCATCTTCTTGCCCATCTACGGCGCGATGAAGAACGTCGGCCACTGAGGCCGGGGCGCTACCGATTCTGCTGGCTGAGCGGCTGGCATTTCAGCGCGCCCGTCGCGTCTCGAATCACCGGGCGGGTGCCACACTCAGCGGCAATGGCGGCGCCCGGTTTGGTCGCGAAGCTGCAGCAGCGGGTGAAGCCGGCGGGAGGCGTTGTACCCGAAGGGTTGGGGCACCCCGCGCCGCACGTCGCCTGAGGGAGAAATGAGATGAAGGCGTTGGCCACCGAGGTGGGCACGAAGGTGCTGACGGCCAACAGGCAGGCGGGCGTGGCGGCCGCGGGGGGCGCGTAGACGCTGATGTCGTAGCTCTCGTACCAGGGGCTGCACATCGGGTCGTTTGGGGGGGGCTGGTTGGGTGCGCCTTTGCACCAGGCCGGGGCGTTCGGCGGCTGGGCCGTACGAAGGTACCCACCGTTCGCCAGCTCCGCCGTGAAGTTCACCGGATTCATGTTGCAGTTGTTGATCCAGGTCTCTCCAGGCCAGCGCCCGCTGTAGGCGGGGTTCTGAATGAAGAACTGGCGCGCCGAATTTTGAATGAGGCTGACGTCGGCGGCTGCCTTTTCGGCCATGCCGTTGCGCATCGTTTCGATGATTTCAGGGACGATGGCCGCCGCGAGCACGGCGGTGACCCCGATGACGATGCCCAGCTCGATGAGTGTGAAGCCCCGGCGTGAACGGTCGCGTCGCAACTGGGCGCTCATGGTAACTGGCATTCCAACGCATTGGTGGTGGTGTTGCGACCCACCTTCATGCGGTCGCCGCACGCCGTGAGCAGTGCCGCGCCGGGCTTCGCGGCGAAGCTGCAGCACCGAGAAAAGCCAGCCGGCGGATTTGCGCCCGAGGTGGCCCTGGGGCACCCGGCGCCACAGGTGGCCTGGGGCAGGAATGCGGTGAAGGCGTTCTCGACCGAGGTGGGAACGAAGGTGCTGACCGAGAACAGGCACGCCGGCGTCGCCGCACCCGGGGGCGCGTAGACGCCCACGTCGTACGCATGGCCCCACGGGTTCAGCAGGAAATTGCCCGAGATGTTGTTGAAGGGATCATTGGGCGCGCCGCCCGTCGCGAGGTAGCCGCCGCTGATCATGTCGACCTTGAAGTTCGCGAAGGCCCAGCCGACGCTGCACTGGCCCGATGATGTTTCACCGGGCCAGCGCCTGGGGCGTGCGGTGTTCTGGGCGAAGAAGAGGCGAGCCGAGTCATGCAGCGCCGTGACGTCGACGGCGGACTTTTCGGCCATGCGGTTGCGCATGGTCTCGATGATGTCGGGCACGATGGCCGCGGCGAGAATGGCGGTGACACCGATGACGATGCCGAGCTCGATGAGGGTGAAGCCCCTTCGGGACGCACGGCGGCTGGCTGGTGAGATCTGGCAGTTCATAAGACTCCTCAGAACGCGGTTCGCGGGACGGAATTGTAGGGGCCGAGGTTCGGGATGTGCGCCGGGCCGACTCCCGGCTCGTCGGGCAGGTAGCTCATTCTGGCTGCGGGCAATGCCTGGCTGAAGGGCGAAGAGGCGATCAGCACGCAGGTGGTTGGCTCGTCGTTCGCCGTTTTCATGTTGCAGGCCCCGCACTGCAGGGTGCTCTCGAGCCCACTGGAGGCGAGATCATCAGTGGGTACGCAGGTCACCGCCTCGGCCCGCATGGGGTACAGACAGATGACGTAGGGCAGGCACCAGGGGTTGTAGCCACCGTTCGCCGTGAGCGTCGAGCCGCCGAGGGCCTCGAGCACTGGTGAGCCGGCGGGGATCGCTGAGGGGGTGACGTAGGCTGCCCGCCAGGTGGTGACTGCGCAGGTGACTGGGCTCGCTCCGGGAGCACGGGTGAGGTCGTAACAGACAGGCGCGTTCGCGGAGACGGGGACGTTCGTGGTCCCCGTGGTGCGAAATTGCCAGCCCCCCGTGGCCGGGTTGGGCGTGAGACCTCGCTTGAGCGCGACGACCGCGGTGCGAGACAGCGTCGACAGCTCATCGCCGGTGCGCTGGGTGCGTGCGGCTTGCGTCATACCCTTGATGGACACCGCGATGGCGGTGGTCAGGAAGATGCCGATGCCGATGACGATGCCCAGCTCGAGCAGCGTGAAGCCCCGAGGCGTTCGACTTCTCACCGGAGGATCACCGAGAGCGTCGAGCCATTGCAGCTCACCCCGTTGGGCACGGCCCGGTCGCGGAGGTTCTGCACGAGGTAGGAGTTCGCACCGTCCGCGCATTCCTCGGTGGGCACGGGCATGTCGACTTTGACGCAGGCCCAGTTGGCGCACGGCGTACCCGCCGCGCCGCTCTCGGGTGCGACGCGGATGTTCGCGTTGCCCCACGGCGTCGTGAAGTTCGTGGGGAGGAAGCCCTCGCCGCGCAAACCGGCCAGCGTCACGTTCTGGGGGTCGTTCTGGTTCGCGGAGCGGCCGTAGGCGAGCCCCCTCGAATGCCGCAGGGCGTACTGGCTGGCGGCCTTGCGGATGGTGAGCACCAGGTCGACGGCTGTGCGCTGCTTCGCCGCGCGAAAGTACCCAGCGCCGATGATCAGAATGCCCGAGAGCACCGCGATGACCGCGATGACGATGCCCAGCTCGACCAGAGAGAAACCACTGCGGCGACAGCGACGTGAACGCGATGGCATCACGGATTTCAGTGTACCAGAGAGCTCCGGGGTTTGTCCGAGCCTGAGGCCGGCACCGTCATCGCGAGCTGCCAGCGTCGCTCGTGCGGCGGTAGTTCGTGAGCCGCTTCGAGGCCACGTGCGCGAGGCTCATTGCGCAGGAAACAGAGCGCCGGGCTGGGGAGGCAACGCGTTCTGGCTTCGCTCGTCGGGCGGCGCGCCCAAAAAACGTCGTACTCAGCGCTGACAAAGGGCAGGGGCTGAACAAAATGTCAGTGCGGTGCAGTAGAAGGCGTGGGCGTGAGCATCGTCGTCGTCGCCGAGAAGCCCTCCGTCGCTCGTGACCTGGCCCGGGTGCTCGGCGCCACCACGCGCGGCAACGGCACCCTCAGCGGCAATGGCTACGTCGTCACCTGGGCCATCGGTCACCTCGTCGGCCTCGAAGAACCCGAGGGCATCGACGCGCGGTGGAGACGCTGGAGCTTCGAGACGCTCCCCATGTTCCCCTCGAAGTGGCCGTTGCGGGTCTTCGACGGCACGAAAGATCAATATGAGATCGTTCGCCGCGCGCTGACCGCTCCCGACGTCAGCGAGGTGGTGTGCGCCACCGATGCCGGGCGTGAGGGTGAGCTGATCTTCCGCTTCATCTCCGAGGCGGCCGGGTGCCGAAAGCCCGTGCGGCGGTTGTGGATCTCGTCGCTCACCGACAGCGCCATTCGCGAGGGCTTCGCGAGGCTTCGTCCTCAACGTGACTTCGATGGGCTCGCCGCTGCCGCGCTGGGCAGATCTCGCGCTGATTGGCTCGTCGGCATGAATCTGTCGCGCGCGTATGGGCTGTCGCTCGACTCGCAGCTCTCTGTTGGCCGCGTGCAGACCCCGACGCTCGCGCTGCTGGCTGAACGTGAGCTCGCCATTCGCGACTTCAAGCCGGAGGACTACCTCGAGGTCGTCGCCACCTTTTCTCCCCGTGAGGGAGCGAAGTACGACGGCGTCTGGCATCGACCGGGCTCCGGCGAGCATCCCCGTCGGTTGCCCGCGTCAGGTGAAGAGGCGCAGGCCATCGTGCAGCGCGCGAAGAGCGGCGAGGCGAAGATCGCCTCCGTCACTTCGAAGCAGAAGAAGCTGCCGCCGCCGTTGCTCTACGATCTCACCGAGCTGCAGCGACACACCAACCGGCTCTACGGGTTCTCCGCACAACGCACGCTGGAGCTCGCGCAGGCGCTGTACGAGCAACACAAGCTCATCAGCTACCCGCGCACCGACAGCCGGCACCTCTCCGCTGACGTTGCGCGCACGCTGGGGCCCATCACCCAGGCCATCGCGCCGATGTTCGCGCCGCACGTCGCTCCGGGTACGGGCGAGCGGCCCCTCGGTCGCCGCTTCGTCGATGACACGCAGGTGAGCGACCACCACGCCATCATCCCCACCGCCACGAATCCGCAGGGCCGCTCGCTCAGCGGCGATGAGCGCAAGGTGTACGAGCTGATCGCGCGGCGGCTGCTGCAGGCGTGGCACGACGACTTCACGTGGGCCGCGACCGAGGTGGTCACGGAAATCGTCACGCCGGGTGTCGTCGACGTGTTCCGCAGCCACGGCACCGCCATCGAGCAGCTCGGGTGGAAGGTGCTCGATGTGGGGCAGGTGCGCGCTCCGAGTGAGAAGAAGGCGCCGGGTGAAGACGCCGATGACGACGCGATGTTGCCCTCGGGGCTCGAGCGCGGGCAGGCGCTGAAGGTGCTCGACGCGAAGGCGGTGCAGAAGCGCACACGGCCTCCTCCGCGGCTGACCGATGCGTCGCTGCTCACCGCCATGGAGACCGCCGGGAAGACGCTCGATGAACGCGAGTTGTCCGAGGCGATGAAGGAAAACGGGCTCGGCACGCCCGCGACCCGCGCCAACATCATCGAGACCCTGCTGACGCGTGGGTACGTCGTGCGTGAGGGGAAGTCGCTCGCCGTGACCGAGAAGGGCCTCGGGCTCATCGAGGTCGTCGATGCCGAAGTGAAGAGCGCCGCGATGACCGGCGCGTGGGAAGCGCGGCTGCAGAAGATCGCGAAGGGTCAGGGCGCGCTGCCTGAGTTTCTCTCGGGAATTGAGAAGTACGTCGAGTCGGTGATCGGTCGAATCCGCGGCGGTGGTGGGGGTGGGGCAAGCCCCCTCTCCCTGCGAGAGCGGGGAGAGGGTCGGGGTGAGGGGCCGAGTTCGCGCCTGCCGACTTCGGCGCCCCTGCTCACCACGACACCGGCCCCTCACCCCAGCCCTCTCCCCGCTGGCGCAGGGAGAGGGAGTGCGTTCTTGAGCCGGTTTGGGCACGCCGCGTTTCGACCGCACCAGCAGGAAGCGTGTGACGCGTCGATCGCCGGCCACGACGTGCTGCTCGTCATGCCCACCGGCGCCGGGAAGTCGCTCTGCTACCAGCTGCCCGGCCTCGCTCGCGGGGGGACGACGCTCGTCGTCAGCCCGCTCATCGCGTTGATGGAAGACCAGGTCGCGCGCCTCAAGTCACTCGGGCTGCGCGCCGAGCGCATTCATTCCGGAAGGCCGCGCCTCGAGTCGCGCCGCGTGTGCAGCGACTATCTCGCAGGCCAGCTCGACTACCTCTTCATCGCCCCCGAGCGCCTCGGTGTGCCCGGCTTCCCCGAGCTGCTCGCCAAACGCACGCCCTCGCTCATCGCCATCGATGAAGCGCACTGCATTTCGCAGTGGGGCCACGACTTCCGCCCCGACTACCGGCTGCTCGGAGCGCGCCTGCCGGCGCTCCGCCCTGCCCCCGTCATGGCGCTCACCGCGACCGCCACCCCGCGCGTGCAGCAAGACATCGTCGCCCAGCTGCAGCTCAAGCCCGGCAACCGGCAGCTCATTCACGGCTTCCGCCGCGACAACCTCGCCATCGAGTGCCTCGAGGTGCTGCCCAGCGAGCGCCCCTCCCGTGCAGCCGACTGGCTGGGGAAGCCGGGTCGCCTGCCCGCCATCGTCTACGCGGCGACGCGAAAGAGCGCCGAGCAGACCGCCGAAGTACTCGCCCGCCGCTTCCGCGCGGCGCCATACCACGCAGGCCTCTCGGCCGAAGAGCGCGACCGCACCCAGACTGCCTTCCTCCGTGGAGAGCTCGAAGTCGTGGTCGCCACCGTCGCCTTCGGCATGGGCGTCGACAAGGCCGAGGTGCGAACCGTCATCCATCTCGCCCTGCCCGGCAGCGTCGAGGGCTACTACCAGGAGATCGGCCGCGCCGGCCGCGACGGCAAACCCTCGCGCGCGGTGCTGATGCACCACTTCGTCGACCGCAAGACGCACGAGTTCTTCTTCGAGCGCGACTACCCCGAGCCCGCCGTGCTCGCGAAGCTGCAGCGCGCGCTCAGCGACTCGCCGCAAGACGCCGAGACCGTGCGCCACCGCACCCGCATCAAGGTCGACGACTTCGAGAAGGCCCTCGAGAAGCTGTGGATTCACGGTGGCGTGCGCGGCGTCACCGAAGACGCGCTCACCCGCGGCCACGACGACTGGCAGGCCCCCTACGCCGCGCAACGCCAGCTGCGCGTCGACCAGCTCGGGCTCATGGCGAAGTTCGCCGAAGGGCACCGCTGCCGCATGCTCTCGCTCGTGCAGCACTTCGGCGACCAGACCGACACGGGCAAGCCGTGCGGCCGCTGTGACGTCTGCGCCCCCGCCGAGTGCATCGCGGTCAGGTTCGTCGCGCCCGCCCTCGAAGAGCTCACCGTGATGCGCGAGCTGCTCGCGCGCCTCTCGACCCAGCCGGGCCAGGCGAGCGGGCGGTTGTGCCGGGAACTGCTCGGCGAGGCGCCTGACGCGCGCAACCGCTTCGAGCGGCTCGTCGCGGGGCTCGTGCGCTCGGGCCAGCTGCGGCAGACCGACGACGTCTTCGAGAAAGACGGCAAGCGCATCCCCTTCACGCGGCTGACGCTGGTGGGCACGCCCGACGCCGCGCGCGCCCGCCTCACGCCGAAGAGCGAGCCCGCGCCCGAGCGCACCTTCGGCAAACGTCCCCGCCGACAACGACGGGCACGCAGTGGGGGTGGCGAACGCGCTCCGGCCCTCGAGCTGCCGTCGTCGGGCGTGAACGCCGCGCTGGTCGAACGCATTCGCGCGTGGCGGCTGCAGGAAGCGAAGCGGCGGCGGGTGCCTGCGTTTCGGGTGCTCACCAACCGCGTGCTGGTCGCCGTCGCCGAAGCGCGGCCCACGAGCACCGCCGCCCTGCGCTCGGTGCAGGGCATCGGCCCCAAAGCGCTCAAAGACGTCGGTGAGCAGCTCGTCGCGCTCTGTCGTTCTGCGTGAGGGCCGCCGTCACCGCCCTCCACTCGACGCGCGCATGTCCGCTACTCTCCGGGCCCCATGGCGCACCCGCTCGCACCCAACGACGTGATCGAGAAGGCGAAGTCAGGACGTTCCAGCTGCCGCGCGTGCCGCAAGAAGATCGACGCCGGGGCCTTGCGCTACGGGCTGGCGATCGAGAGCTACGACGAGGAAATCGCCCACCTCTGGTTTCACCTCGCGTGTGGAGCGAAGGACTCGAAGGGCCGCTTCGAAGTGGTCTACGAGAAATACAAAGACTCGATTCCGGAACTGGCTGACCTCTTCACACCCGGCGCCGGAGGCAAGCCTGCGTCCAGCGCGTACCCCTACATCGAGCGCGCGCCGACCGGCCGCAGCAAGTGCATGACGTGCAACAAGACGATTGCGAAGGACGAGGAACGTCTGGCGATCGAGCGCACCTTCGAGTCCTTCGGGGCGACGCATACGGGCCCGGGCTTCATGCATCTGGCCTGCGCGCAGCCGGAGCAGGTGACCGTGGCGCGCGCGAAGCAGAAGGACGCCGGCAAGCCTGTCGCGGCTGCGCAAGCGAAAGCGGCGCCCAAACCACCGCCGCCTCCGAAAGACTTCGAGCTGGCGATCATCGAGAAGCCGGACGACGCCGCCGGGTACCTGGTGTGGGGTGACGCACTGCAGTCGGAGAATGATCCCCTCGGCACGCTGATCGCTGCGTCATCGGCCGCGAAGAAGACGGTCTTCACTGCGGCGCTCAAGAAGCACCAGAAGGCGTTGTTCAGCGCGGCGGTGCTGAAGGAACTCCAGCGCGGCGAAGTGGAGTTCGAGTGGCGGCACGGCGTGGTCCACACCGTGCGTTTCTTCGGAAACGATCGGCGGCGCGAAGACGGTGCGGACGCGCGACTCACTGCGCTGATGAACGACGTGTTCTCGGCGCGGGCGGTGCGCTTCGTTCGCAACGTCGAGCTGGGAGTCGATCATTCCTGGTGGCGCAACGACGACGACCTCCTGCGGCTGGCGTGGGCGCTGGGGCCGATCGCGAAAGCGGCGCCTCCGGTGCTGGACTCGCTGACGCTCGGAACGGCCGACGAGCCGTGCAAGCTGGGTGGCGTGCAGCAGGTCTTCGCGGCGTGCTCACGGATCTCGAAGCTGGTGCTGAACGGTGACGTGCTCTCGTGGGGCGGAATCCAGGGGCCGGCGCTCACCACGCTCGAGCTGAACGGCGACATCGCGGTCGACACCATCACCGGGCTGTCAGCGTTTCCGAAGTTGTCGACGCTGAGCCTGAAGGCAATTCGCTCCCACGCAGAGCCCAGGCCGTTCGCCGAAGCGCTCGGGAAATTGCCGTCGCTGCAGCACCTGACGGTTCGTGACTACGTGCAGGCCGAGCCGTTCGTCGTCGCGCTGGCAGCCAGCCCCGTGCTCGGGAAGTTGAAGAGCCTGACGCTCGATCTGCGCAACCTCGGCGCGAAGGGCGTGGCGGCGCTGACGAAGAACGCTGCGGCGCTCAAGAAGACAAGGGTGAGCATCGAGAACTCGAAAGCGTCCAGGAGCGCGCTCGACGAGTTGAAGAAAGCGATGTCGGTTTGACCCTTCAGGGGATGACGGATTCCTCGCTGCAATTCTGCGTGAGGGCCCTCTGGGAGTCGAACCCAGCTCATGCCGCTTAACAGGCGGCCGCAATCCCGGACGTGCCAAGGACCCGAAGCTGGGAAGGAAGGAATCGAACCTTCAACCGTCGGCTTCAGAGGCCGCCGCGCTGCCGAGTTGCGCCACTTCCCAATGTCGGGAAGACGCGTTGCGTGCGCGGGCCTGACGGGTCGCGCCTGGGTCAGCCAACGCGTGCCCCGCGAGAGGGCTGGTCGGTGTGTGCGCCAGTCAGCGCAGCGAGGGCCTCGAGCCCCACCGGGGGCGTGGCCTGCCACGGCACGACGTACACCTGCCGCGCCAGCCCCCGGGCGATGCGGGCGAGCTGCCGTCGTTCTCCGGCCAGCCGCGCGGCCAGCACCGGGTCGCGTGCACCGGCGGCGCTCAGGCTGCGGTTCACCACCCACGCGAATGGCTCGATCTTCGCGCGGCGCAGATCGTCTTGCAGCGCGGCGGCCTGCGAGACCGGCGTGGTCTCGGGCAACGTGACGAGGATGACCCGGGTCAACGCCGCGTCCTGCAGGCGCATGAGCGGCGTGGTGAGCCGCGCGGGCATCACGCTGCCGGGCAGATCGCGCAACGCCTGGCGGTGGTAGGCGCCCGTCGCGTCCATCAGCAACATCGAGTGGCCGGTGGGCGCCGTGTCGAGCACCACGAAGCGCCGCCGCGACTCGCTGATGACACGCGAGAAGGCGTGAAACACGGCGACCTCCTCGGTGCAGGGCGAGGCGAGATCTTCGCGCAGCAACGCCTGCTCCGGGGCAGACAAGCCGCGGCCCCGCGTGAGCATCATCTTCTCGACGTAGGCCTCGGTCTCGACCGAGGGGTCGATGCGGCTCACCTCGAGGCCGTTCACCTGACCGGCCAGCGCCTCGACGAGGTGCGCCGCCGGGTCGGTCGTCGTGAGGTGCACCGTGAGGCCGCGCTTCGTCAACGCCACCGCCAGCGCCGCCGCGATGGTCGTCTTGCCCACGCCGCCCTTCCCCATCACCATCACCAGCCCCTGCGGCTGCTGCGCGAGCACGTCGACCAGCGCCTCGAGCGCCTCCACCTGCGGCGCCGCGCCCGTTGCCTCTGCGGGAGCGGGAGGAACGGCCGCCCCTCCGAACAACGCCCGCAACGCCGCGAGGCCGACGGTGTCGAACGGCTGCAGACGCACCTCGTCGCGCGGTAAGCGCGCGAGCGCTTCGGGCAGGTGGGTGAGCACCTCGCGATGCTGCGCCTCGAGCGCGGTGGCGACCGGGTCACTCGCGAGGCTGGCGTGGAAGACGCCGTTGATCGCCAGGCGTTGCTGCTTCAACCCCAGCGCGCTGAGCTCGTGCGAGGTGCGCGCCGCTTCAGTGACCGCACGTGCGTCGGGCGTGGTGACGAGCACCACGGTGGTCAGCGCGGGCTCGGACAGCGCCGCGAGCGCGCGCGCGAAACGATCGTGCTGCATCGTCAACCCGGAGTGCAACCCCAGACACGACGCGCCTCGATCGTTCCCGTGCAGAAAGCCCGTCCACGCGCTGGGCAGGCTCAACAGCCGCAGCGTGTGCCCCGTGGGCGCGGTGTCGAAGACGAGGTGATCGAACCACGTGGTCGTGTCGGCGAGCAGCGTCGCGAATTCATCGAACGCGGCGATCTCCGTCGTGCACGCGCCTGAGAGCTGTTCCCGCACCGTGGCGCGCTCCGTCTCGGTCGCGCTCGGCGCGAGCTGGCCCAGCACCCGCAGCCGGTACGCCTCGGCCGCGGCGTCGGGGTCGATGTTGAGCACCGACAGCCCGGGCACACCCGGCACCGGCACCGGCGTGTTGCGCAGCTCGACGCCGAGAATTTCATCGAGGTTGGTCGCCGCGTCGGTGCTCACCAGCAACACCTTCCGGCCCGCATCGGCGAGCGCGATCGCGGTAGCGGTCGACAACGACGTTTTCCCCACGCCGCCCTTGCCGGTGAAGAACAGGAAGCGCGTCGGCGACGACGTGAACCCCGGCTGGTGCGCAACGGTTGCGGCTGCACTGGGCATGGTGACTCCTTGCGTGAAGCAGAAGCACGCGCCGCGCCACCACCCTGTGTTCCCGGAGGGACTCGAACCCCCGACCTCCTGGTCCGCAACCAGGCGCTCTTGTGTCCAACTGAGCTACGGAAACGAAAGTGCCGACCCCTCGAATCGAACGAGGATCCACCGCTCTTCAGGCGGGTGCATGAACCATCACTGCCAGGTCGGCAAAACTGAACTGCTCTCGGCCCGTACGGGAATCGAACCCGTCTCGATGACGTGACAAGCCACTCGCCTCACCAGATGCGTCACAGGCCATTCGAACTGCAGGGCGACTGGAGAGAATCGAACTCTCACCGAGCACAGGGCTCGCGGGGTCACTGCCCGCTGACGGACCATTCGTCGTCAGCCGCCATGAAAGTGGACGAGGTGAGGATCGAACTCACCATGCTCGCGAGCGAGCGGCGGGGTTACGGCCCGCTGGACCTCCATTGGTCACGTCTCGTCCGAAAAGGGGGATGCGCTGCACGGCAGGAAGGAGTCGAACCTTCAGCTGCGGGTTTTGGAGGCCCGTGCCCTTGCCGATGGGGCTTCTGCCGTAGAAGTCGAAAACGAAAAGGCCGGGCAGCTTTCGCCACCCGGCCTCGTGAAGGTGTCCCGTCGAGGCGGGAGACTTTCAGGAGCGGGGCGGTCGACGGCGATCGCTGCGATACGCCGCGCGATGCCAGTGCCCATTCTGAAAGTCGAAGAAAGTCATGCGCGGCAGACGCACTGCGCGCGCACGACCTGACGCGCTATTTCGCGACGAGCTGCTGGTGTCCCTCGATGAGCTGCGTGACGACGTCGGGGTCGGCGAGCGTGCTCAGGTCTCCCAGGCCCGTGTATTCGCCCGCGGCAATCTTCCGCAGCACGCGGCGCATGATCTTCCCGCTGCGCGTCTTGGGCAGGCCCTTCACGGCGATCTGAATGACGTCTGGCGAGGCAAACGGGCCGATGACCTGGCGCACCTTTTCCTTGAGCGCACCGCGCAGCTGCTGCGGGTCGAGCGCCGCGCCGTCGACGGTGAGCGCCACGTACGCGTAGATGCCCTGCCCCTTGAGATCATGCGGGTAGCCGACGACGGCGGCCTCGGCGACGGCCTCGTGGGCGACGAGCGCGCTCTCAACCTCAGCAGTGCCGAGGCGGTGACCCGAGACGTTGATCACGTCGTCGATGCGCCCGGTGATCCAGTAGTAGCCGTCTTCGTCGCGCCGGCAGCCGTCGCCGGTGAAGTACTTGCCCTTGTAGGTGCTGAAGTACGTCTCCTTGAAGCGCTGGTGATCGCCGTACACGGTGCGCGCCTGCCCCGGCCACGCCGACGTGATGCACAGCGCACCCTCGATGCCGTTGCCCTTGAGCTCCACGCCGGTCTGCGGATCGACCACCATCGGGCGCACGCCGAAGTACGGCAGCGTCGCCGAGCCCGGCTTGGTGGGGGTCACGCCGGGCAACGGAGAGATGAGGATGCCGCCCGTCTCGGTCTGCCACCACGTGTCGACGACGGCGCAGCGCTTGTCGCCCACGACGTCGTGGTACCAGCGCCAGATCTCCGGGTTGATGGGCTCACCGACCGAGCCGAGAATGCGCAGGCTCTTGCGCGACGCCTTCTGCACCGGCGCGTTGCCGGCCTGCGCGATGGCCCGCAGCGCGGTGGGAGCCGTATAGAAGATGGTGATGCCCAGTTCGTCGACCATCTGCCAGTAGCGCCCCGCATCGGGGTACGTGGGGATCGACTCGAACATCACCGTCGTCGCGCCGTTCGCGAGCGGCCCGTACACGATGTACGAGTGACCGGTGACCCAGCCGATGTCGGCCGCGCAGCAGTAGACGTCACCCGGGTGGTAGTCGAACACGTTCTTGAACGTGCTCGCGGCGTACACGAGGTACCCGCCGGTGGTGTGCAACAGGCCCTTGGGCTTGCCCGTGCTGCCTGAGGTGTAGAGGACGAAGAGCGGGTCTTCGGCGCCCATCCATTCCACCGTGCAGGTCGAGCGCTGCTTCGCCGCCTCTTCCTCGAGCCAGAAGTCGCGGCCCGCAGTCATCGGCACCGCCGTGTCCGTGCGGCGCGCCACCAGCACCGTCTCGACCATCGCCAGCCCGTCGACCGCGCGATCGACCGTCGCCTTGAGAGGAACCTTGCGCCCGCCGCGCAGGCCCTCGTTGGCGGTGATGACCAGCTTGCACCCGGCGTCGATGATGCGGTCGCGCAGGGCCTCGGCGCTAAAGCCACCGAACACCACCGAGTGCACCGCGCCGATGCGCGCGCACGCCAACATCGCGTACGCCGCCGCGGGGATCATCGGCATGTAGATCGCGACGCGATCACCCTTCTTCACGCCCTTCGCGAGCAGCACGTTCGCCAGCCGCGCCACGTGGTGCTTGAGCTCGCGGTAGGTGATGCGCTCGTAGACGCCGGGCTCGTCGGCCGCCCAGATGATGGCCGTCTGATCGCCGTTGCCCTTGTCGACGTGGCGATCGACGCAGTTGTGACACGCGTTGAGTCGGCCGCCCGAGAACCACGAGAAGTCCACCGCCTCGTAGTCGGCGTCGAACACGCGGTGCCACGGGTGAAACCAGTCGAGCGCCTTCGCTTCTTCGCCCCAGAACCAGTCGGGGTTGTCGAGCGACAGCCGGTAGCGGCGCTCGTACTCCGCCATGCTCTTGAGGTGGGCGCGGTCCTGAATCCAGGGCTTCACCGGGAAGAGATCGGTCGACATGCGGATTCCTTTCGAAAGGGCGGCGCAGCATACGCCGCGTCGAAAAGTGCGCACCGACCACCTGCGCCCGCGCAAACCGTGCGCAGGAACGGGCCGGAGCCCCATCAGCGCTGCGAGATCACATGCGCGCGAACCTTGCAGTGGAACCGCCGCAGGAGGAGTCCATGCCGCGCCCCATCGCCACCCGCGCGTTGATCGCCGTCGAGCTGTTCCTCGCGCTCCTCACCATGGCGCTCACGTGGAGCCTGCTCCGCGACCCGAGCGGCCAGAGCGTCGAGTTCCCCGCCAACGTGCTGCTCGTCGGCACTCCGTTCGACGATGCCCTCGTGCCCGCGCTCGTGCTCTTCGTGGTCAGCGGCGCGCTCGCGCTGGGGGTCGCCATCGGCAGCTTGATGCGCGCGCCCTGGGCACCGTGGGGGCACCTCGCGGTCGGCGGCGCGCTCAGCTCGTGGGCCATCGGCCAGTCGCTCATCACGGGGCTGGCGACTTTGAACCAGCTCGCCTTCGCGGCGATTGGCTTCGGGCTCATCGCGCTGGCGATCATCGACTTCGTCGCCGAGAAGAAGGCGGCGCGCCTCGAAGCGCAGTCATTCTGATCGTCGCCCCTTTCCCTTCTCGAGGGGCAAGATCGGCTCGACGTGCGCGACGAGCGCCTCGAGGAAGAAGCGCACCCGCGCCGAGAGGTGCTTGCGGCTGGGGAACACCGCGAACACCGGCCACAGCGCCGCGGGCGAGAGGGTGAAGAGCACCTGCAGCTTGCCCTTCTCGACCGCGTCCCTGCAGACCGGCGACGGGAGCCGCGCCACGCCGAGCCTTGCCATCGCTGCGTCGGCGACCATCTCGAGCTCGTTGACGACCAGAGAAGGCTCGACGCGCACCTGGCCGCCTGGCCACTCCCACGTTTCAATCGCGCGCACGCCGACGGTCGGCAGGTCCTCGAGCTGCTTCGGCGTCGGAGGCCCGTGCCGCGCGAGGAACTTCGGGCTCGCGACGAAGGAGACGTGCCCCTCGCCCAGCTTGCGCGACGAGAGCGCCGAGTCGTCGAGTGCCCCGATGCGAATCGCGAGATCGATGCCCTCTTCGACGAGTTCGACCCGGCGGTCGCTGCGCACCACCTCGATGCGCACCTTTACCGCGCGAGGTAGGCGGCGACGATCGGCCCTGGAAACCGACGACCGGAGAGCACCGGCCTGGTCGTCAACGCAGCTCTCGAGAACCCCACCGCGCGGGTGCGCGCACTGGTGCGAGCCCCGAAGAAGCCCCAGGCCGCGGCGCTGGCCGGCCCCCGCGTCGAGCTGATGGCCTTCGACGCTGTCACCGCCGACGACGCGGCCCGCGGCGCCGCGATGAAGGGCGCCACTGCGGTGGTCTCGACGCGGCAGGGCGGGCCGGACGTCATCGTCGACGCGCAACTGGCGCTGCTCCGTGCCGCGAAGGCTGCGGGTGCGCGGCGCTTCATCCCTTCCGACGACTCGTACAACTTCCTCGCGCTGCCCGAGGGCCTCAACGTCAACTCCGATTGGCGCCGGGCGCTGGCGCACGCCGCGCGCAAGGAAGAGACGGCGCAGTTCCCGGTGGTGCACGTGATGCAGGGCATCTTCACCGACCAGTACGTGCTCGGCTTCCTCGGCATGGTCGACGGCCAGAACGGGGTCATCCGCATGGGCGACGTGGGAAGACACAGCGCGCTTCGTCGCCGCGGCGGCCCTCGACGCGCGCACGCTGCCGACCTCGCTCTTCGTGAGCGGTGACCAAATGGACGCGCTGACCTTCGCGAAGACGTGGGAACAGGCGCACGGTCGCACCGCGACGCTCGAGCGGCTGGGCTCGCTGGAAGATCTGGCGAAAGAAACGCAGCGCCGCCTGCAGACCGAGCCGCAGAACATGTACGGCTGGCTGCCGCTCATGTGCGCGCGCGGCAGGTACGGCGGTGAGGCGCTGCTCGGGGCGTCGAACAACGCCCTCTTCCCCTCCATCAAGCCGGAGACGGTGGCACCAGCGATGACCCGCGGCCGCGGAAGCTGAGTACTGTGCGACCTCGATGCCGCTCAACCGCCAGCTCTTCGCCCAACGCCTCACCTCGCTGCGGGGTGTGTCTTCTCTGTCCAGGTCACACATCGACGCGCTGGCGGAGGTGATGGAAACGACCGACGACTGGCGCTGCTTTCGCATCAACCCGCTCGCCTTCGCGGCCGCGCACGACCTCCACGAGACGGCGGCGGTCGATCTCTTCCTTCACGCCTCGCGAGTGGGCCTGCTCGAGCTGCGCTTCAACCTCATCTGCCCCGGCTGCGGCGGGGTCGAGTACCAGGTGACCCGCATGGACGCGGTGCCCTCGCGCGAGTGGTACTGCGTGGTGTGTCATCGGAGCATCGAGGCCAACCTCGATGATCGCGTCGAGGTCAGCTTCACCCCCGACCTGGGCGTGCGCCCGCTCGAGATCGACGCGTTCAACTCGGTCGAGAGCTACTGGCGCATGTACTTCAGCGCCAACTTCGAGCGCAGCGGCGAGCTGCAGGCGTTCTTGAAGACGAAGGCGCTCGGGCTGTGGCTGGTGCGCATGGGCGCTCAGGCCGAGTTCACCTTCGAGGCGCGCCCGGGCACCGCGTACCGGCTGCTCTCCCTCGATGCGCACAGCGAGGTGATGCTGAACCACACCCGCGCCAGCGCGAGCCGCGGGACCAACGACGTCGACGTGAGCGGTAGCGAGACCGGGCTGTCGCCAGGTGAGGTCACCATCAACGAGGGCCCGGTGCGCGTGCGGGTCACCAACCGCGGCAAGCTCCGGCACTGAGGTCGACTGGGAAGGGCTCACCGAGGTCATCAAGCGCGCGCCCAGCCGCATGCACCCCTTCCTCACGGCGAAGATGTTGCTCAACAACCAGACCTTTCGAGACCTCTTCCGCGTGCAGACGCTCGACGCCGACCTGCGGCTGAGGCTGCGCTCGCTCACCCTGCTCTTCACCGACTTGAAGGGCAGCACCGAGCTCTCGATCGCACCGGGGACCTGCGCGCCTACGCGTTCGTGCGCGAACACTTCAAGGTGCTCTCTGACGCGGTGAAGCGCCACCGCGGGGCCATCATCAAGACCATGGGCGACGCGATCATGGCGTCCTTCAACGAGCCCACCGACGCCGCGAAGGCCGCCGTCGAGATGATGGCGGGGATGGACGCGCTCAACGCCGGCATGAAGAAGGAAGGCCACGACACCGGGCTCAAGGTCGGCCTCCACGAAGGGCCCGCACTCGCCGTCACCTCAGAAGAGCGCCTCGACTACTTCGGGCAAACGGTGAACGTGGCGGCGCGCGTGCAGGGCCTCGCGTCGGCGGGCGAGATCTGGGCCACCACGTCGGTGATGAGCGCGCCCGGCGCGGGGCCGGTGATCAGCGGCGCCGGCTACCGGGGTGAAGCGCGGGAGGTCTCGCTCAAGGGCGTCGGTGGCAAGACGCACGTGCATCGGCTGTCCCGCTGAGATCGGTGGCGCCGGTCGTCAGACTTTGAGCGGTCTGAGTTTGGGGTGAAGATGACCGCCATGAATGAGCCCACGCCTTCGGTGCAGGACCTCGTGGCGCAGGTGAACGCGCTCCAGCAGCGCCTCGCGCTCCTGGAGCGCCGACGCACGGTGCGCGCGCGCTGGCTCGTGGCCTCGGCGCTGGTGATCGCCTCAGTGGCGTGGGGCCAGCTCACCGTGTTTGCGCAAGACACGCCCGCCATCGCGTCGCAGGTGAACGGCAACTTCAACCAGCTCAAGACCTGGCTCGAGAGCAAGGTGGGCCCGGTCACGACGCAGCAGGTGACGCTCACCGGTGACACCCAGCTCGTCGCCGGCAGCTCGGGCCGCGCCGCGCTTGCGAGCGCCAACGTCGCCTTCGGCGTTCCCATCATCGAGGTGCAGCACACCAACCAAACGCAGGGCGTGGGTCTGGGCTGGGCCTCGGTCTTCGCCACCGGCAGTTCGGCCGACGTCTCTTTGACGCTCTCGCCCAAGGGCAACGGGCGCGTCATCGTCAACGAGCTCGTCGCCAACACCGAGTCGGCGTTCGAGCTTTCGTGCGGCGAGGCCTCGTATCTGAGCAGCCTTCAGGGCACCCCCTTCTGCTGCCGAATCAACGTGCGCGACGGCGCGGTGACCTGCACCCTCGCCAGCAACGCGAACGGCGGTGCGTGGGGTGGCGGTACCTTCGTCTACCCGGGGATGACGGCCACCACCGCCGGGCGCTACCACCTCAGCTGCGTGGCGGGCGCACCCGGCGCGAACTTCCCCTTCTGCTGCCGCATCAACGCCAACACCGGGTCGACGGTCTGCGGTCAGGGCAACAGCTACGGCCTGGGCTCCAGCGGCAACGCGACGGTGTTCTGATCACCCGAGGTCGAACACCAGCACCTCGCCGCCGCCCTCGAGGCCCTTCACCGAGACCGACGCCTCGTTCGAGAGCGCGGCCCCGTCACCCGCCTTCAGCGCGTGGCCATTCACCTCGATCACACCGCGCGCCACGTGCACCCAGCCATGGCGCCCGGGCTCGAGCGAATGCGTCGCCTGCTCGCCACTCGCAAAGACGCCATTGAAGACCTTCGCGTCGGCGTTGAGGTGCACGCTGCCGTCGACCTTCCCAGGTGACGCAATGAGCTTCAGCTTTCCCTGACGCTCGGCGACCGGGAATTCCTTCTGCTCGTAGTCGGGCGTGAGGCCCTGCTTCTCGGGCAGCAGCCAGATCTGCAGAAAGTGAACGCCCTCGGTCGTCGAGCCGTTGAACTCGCTGTGCCGCACGCCGGTGCCTGCGCTCATGCGCTGGGCCTCACCGGGCTTGAGCACCGCGCCGCTGCCCAACGAGTCCTGGTGAGCGAGCTGGCCATCGAGCACCCACGACAAAATTTCCATGTCTCGGTGCCCGTGCGTGCCGAAGCCCTGACCCGGCGCCACGCGGTCTTCGTTGATGACGCGCAGCGCACGGAAGCCCATGTGCTTCGGGTCGAAGTAATCGGCGAAGGAAAAGGTGTGGAACGTACGCAGCCAGCCGTGGTCGGCAAAACCGCGCTCCATAGATCGTCTCAGGGTCAACATGACCGTCACAGACTAACCAGCGATTGGCCGCGCGCAGCGAAGTGGGCGAACCCGGCGAGTTCGTTCGTGAATCAGGCGGCCAGTTCCTTCTTCTTCGCGGTCGTCAGCAGCGAGAGCCCCATCGAGCCCGCGAGGATGACGAAGATCACCGCCAGCGACGCCGCGATGGGAATCTTCACCACCTCGAGCAGCAGCATCTTCGCCCCGACGAAGACCAGCACCAGCGCGAGGCCCACCTTGAGCAACGTGAAGCGGCTGATGATGCCGGCGAGCACGAAGTACAACGAGCGCAGCCCCAGAATCGCGAAGATGTTCGAGGTGAAGACGATGAACGGGTCGCGCGTGACGGCGAAGATCGCGGGGATCGAGTCCACGGCAAAGATGAGGTCGGTCACCTCGACGGCCACCAACGCCACGAAGAGCGGCGTGAAGAACAACGCCCCCTGACGGCGCACCATGAAGGCGTCGCCCGCGAACTCGGGGCTGATGGGCAGCCATTTGCGCAACAGCCGCACCGCGACGTTCTTCTCGGGCTCGGGTTCCTGCTCGCGCTGCACGAGCAACTTCACGCCGGTGAGCACCAGCACCCCGCCGAAGACGTACATCGCCCAGTGGAAGCGCGCGAGCAGCGCCCCGCCCGCAAGGATGAAGCCGGCCCGCATCACCAGCGCCCCGAGCACGCCCCAGAAGAGCACCCGGTGCTGCTGCACGGGCGGCACGGCGAAGGCCGAGAAGATGACGACGAACACGAAGATGTTGTCGACCGCGAGCGCCTTCTCGATGAGGTAGCCCGAGGCGAATTCCAGCGCGCGCTCAGGCCCGAACCAGCCCCACACCCCAAGGCCAAAGACCGTGGCCAGCGCGAGCCACGCCAGGCTCCAGCCAGCCGCTTCCTTCACCGTCACCACGTGGGCCTTGCGGTGAAATACGCCGAGATCGAGGGCGAGCATCGCGAGCACGAAGGCCACGAAGCCCGCCCAGAGGGCGGGGGAACCAATGGATGCGTCGGGGACCATGCCCTCACCAGTACGCCGGTGGTGGCCTGTCGTTCATCACGAAATATCGGTGCAACGTGTCGGCTTTGTCGACACGTCCCCGAGGGACTACTGGCTGAGGAACTTCTCGAACGCCTTGAAGTCGTAGGGGCGCCCGAGGAAGTCCTTCACCAGGTCGGCCGCGTCTTTCGTGCCGCCCGCGCCGATGACCTTGTCGCGGTAGGAATATGTGATCTTCGTATCCATCAGGCTCTTGCCGTCGAATGCGCTGAGCATGTCTTTCGCGATCACCAGCGACCACATGTACGTGTAGTAGGCGGCCGAGTAGCCCATCAGGTGGCCGAAGCTGCAGTGCATGCGGGTGCCCTCGACGTATGCGAACGGCGTCAGCTTTGCCTGCAGCTCTTTCACCAACGCGAGCTGATCGAGCTTCGCGGGGTCGGCCTGGTGGAAGCGCAGCGAGATCGACGCGTAGAGCATCTGCTGCAGCGTCTGGGTGCCGACGCCGAACTTGTCGGCCTTGCGCATCTTCTCGACCAGCGCCTTGGGAATGACGTCGCCCTTCGCGTTCTTCGCGAAGCGGCTCAACGTCTCGTGGCTCCACGCCCACTCTTCGAACATCTGCGAGGGCGCCTCGACGAAGTCGTGCTCGGTAGCGGTGCCGGTCTGGCGGATCCACTTCTGCGTGCCCCCGAGGATGTGGTGCATCAGGTGGCCGAACTCGTGGAACATGGTCACCACGTCGTCGTGTTCCATCAGCTCGTCGCCCGCGGCGAAGTTGCACACCAGCACGCCCTCGGGGAGCTGCGTCAGCGTTCCCTCGACGAGCCCGAACTGCGCTGCGTGTTTGTACTTGTTCTCGCGGGGGTGCAGGTCCAGGTAGATGCGGCCGAGCTTCTTCCCGCTGCGCATCACGTCGTACACCAGCACGCTCGGGTGCCACGTCGCCGCGTCAGGCACCGCCACGTACTGGAGGTCGTAGACCGCGCCGGTGATGTCGAGCAGGCCCGCGAGCGTCTGGCGGAAGGGGAAGTACGGCCGCACGTCTTTCGAGTCGACGGCGTACTGCTTCACCTTCACGCGGTTCTCGAGAAAGCCCTTCTGAAAGTCTTCGACGCCCTTCGCGGTCTTGTCGAGGGTCTTCAATTCCTTGAGCAGCTCGGCGTAATCCTTCTCGCCGCGCTTCTTCGCCAGCTTCGAGACGCGCTCGATGAAGTCAGACGCGTTCTTCCCGTTCTGGATCATCTTGTCGCCCGTCACGTAGTCGGCCCAGTCGGAGAACCCGAGCAGCTTTGCCCGCTCGGCGCGCAAGGTGAGCACCTGCGCCAGCAGCTTCTCGTTGTCTTTGTCGGCGCGAGACTTGAAGGCCACGTAGAGCTCTTTGCGAACCGCGTCGCTCGTCGCGTACGTCATCACCGGCCCGTAGTCGGGGTAGTTGGTGGTGAGGCCGACCTTGCCGTCTGATTGGCCCCCATCGCCGTCGCCCCCAGGGGCTTGGGCCGCCTTGTGGGCGTCGATGAAGTCCTGCGGCAGCCCGGCGAGCGCGGCGGGGTCGACCTTCACCGTGCGCGTGTCTTCCGCGATGTTCTTGCTGAAGCTCTGGCTCAGCTTCGTCAGCTCCTCGTCGATGGCGATGAGGCGCTTGCGGGTGGCCTCGTCTTTGTCGACCCCGGCGCGGCGGAAGTCGCGCAGCGTCTGCATCACGAAGCGCTTCGTCACGTCGTCGGCGCCGTCGAGCTTCACCGCGCTGATGGCGTCGAAGAGCGGGCGGTTGAGCAACAGCTCAGAGGTGAAGCTGCTCAGCTGCTGCTCGCAGCCGCGCGCCGCGTCCTGCATCGACCTGTCGGGGTGCACCTCGGCGTAGAGGCCCGCGCGGTTGAGCGCGTTCGAGACGGTCACGGAGACGCCGTTGAGCGGCACCAGCGTGTTGTCGACGGTGCGCTCGCCCTTCAGGTTGGTGACGGCGACGAGGCCCTGCTTCGCGGTCGCGAGGCTGTCGAGGCACGCAGCCGAGAGCTGCTCAGCAGGCGTCGGGGGCGGCTTCGCGGGCTCGGCGGCGGGCTTCACCGGCTCTGCCTTCACGGGTGGCGTGGGCGTGGGCTCGGCGTGCTGACACGCGGCGAGCAGGAAGACGGCGCTGAACAGCGGGCGGGTGATGGACATGGGCGCCCACAATCCCGCCGGGGCCAGCAGGTCAAGAACGAACGCTGCGACGTGACGGGAACACTCGGGGAGGCCGGTTGTTTGACCCCTGAGGAGTTGCACCCCACACTCGGTGCCCGCCCCACCCATGGTGTTCTCCGTCGTCTCTTTGCTGCTCACGGCCGGTTCGTCCGCCGAGGTCGAGCTGCCGATGCCTCCGCCGCCACCGGGCATGGTGTTGCTCGCGCAGGCCGCGGTCAACGAGCCACTGCCTTCGAACGACGCGGGCGTCGACGCTGGAGTGGTCGCCGAACCGCCCGCCGCGGCCAGCGCGCCACGCCCCGCAGACGACGACGATGACGACGACGAGCTGCCTGATCTCGATCTCGAGGCCATGCGGGTGCTGGAAGAAGCGACGCTCGACCCCGCGGCTCACTCGGGCGCGTCGATTCGCGCCACCTTGAGTCAGCTCGGGTACGGCTCGCTGGTGCGCGATCGCCTCGAGTCGGCGCTCGAGACCGCCGAGCTCACCGGCGGAGAGCTGCCCTTCACGCTCGAGCGCGTGACCGACGTCGACAGCTTCGACGTCAACACGGTGAAGGATCGCTACGACATCCCCGTGGAGATGCAGCCGCTGGTCGCTCAGTACATCCACTTCTTTCAGGGTGGCGGGCGCAAGTGGTTCCGCAGGTGGATGGGGCGCAGCGCTCGCTACATCCCCCTCATGCAGCCCATCCTCGAAGCGAAGGGGCTGCCGCGCGACACGGTGTACCTCTCGATGATCGAGAGCGGATTCAACACCCAGGCCAGGTCATGGGCGCGCGCCGTTGGTCCGTGGCAGTTCATCCCGGGCACCGCGAAGATGTTCAAGCTGCGCGACGACTTCTGGATCGACGAGCGCCGCGACCCCATCAAGAGCACGTACGCGGCCGCCAATTACTTGAGCCAGCTCTACGCGAACCTCGGCCACTGGTACCTCGCGTGGGCCGGCTACAACACCGGCGGCGGGCGCGTGCGGCGCATGGTCGACACGTACCACACGACCTCCTTCTGGGAGCTGAGCGAGAAGAAGGGCTTCGCGCGCGAGACCAAGCACTACGTGCCCAAGCTCATCGCGTGCGCGCTCGTCGCGAAGCACCCCGAGGCGTTCGGCTTCAGCCTCGACGAGTTCAATCCCGAGAACCCCTTCGAGTTCGACGAGGTGGCGCTCACCGACTCGGTCGATCTCGAGGTCATCGCGCAGGCCTCGGGCGCGCCGCTCGAAGACCTTCAGGAGTTCAACCCCGAGCTGAAGCGCTGGTGCACCCCGCCCGCGACCGAAGCCGCGCCCTACATCCTCCGGCTCCCGAAAGGTCGCAAAGAGACCTTCACCGCCAACTTCGCGAAGTACGCGCCCAACGAGCGGCTCAACTTCAAGATTCACCGCATTCAGAAGGGCGACACACTCTCGAAGATCGCGCTGCAGTACCACTCGGCGCAGGAAGCGATTCTGCGCATGAACCACCTCAAGAGCGCGAAGGCGCTGAAGGTGAACACCGAGCTCCTCGTGCCGGTGCCCAGCGCGCAGGCCCTCAAGGCCGGCAAGGGCGACCCCGCGCTCGAGCGGCAGGTGGCGCGCGCGCGCAAGTCGGGGCTCTCGGCCGTGCGACCCGACGAAGAGGTGCCGGCGGGCAGCGAGAAGACGAGCTCCGGGCCGCCAGGCAAGGTCGCGCTCGCGGGCTCCATCGCCGTCACGACTGAGAACGGGAAGAAGAAGGTCACCTACGGCATCGGCAAGGGCGACTCGTTGTGGAGCATCGCGCGGCGCTTCGACATTCACGTCAGCGAGCTCAAAGAATGGAACCCCTCGCTCGGCTCACCGCGCGGCCTCAAGGTCGGCGCTGCGTTGACCATCTGGCCCGGCCCCGCAGCCGATCTGTCTGCCACGGGCACGGCAGCGCCCTCCCCTGCCGCGGCGACGTCGAAGCTCGCGGCGGGAACCCGCCACACGGTGACCGGCGGCGACACGCTCTTCAAGATCGCCCAGAAGTACGGCTGCTCGATGGACGACCTGAAGAAGTGGAACTCGTTGACGAGCGACGTGCTGCAGAAGGGCCAGCAGCTGACCGTCTCGAAGTGAGCTTCGTTCCCAAACGCGGCATCGCAGATTGATCGCCGGGGCAGAGCTGGCTAATCGCCGCCGCATGGTTTCCGCAGAAGAAGTGAAGCTCGACTTCAAGCGCGCCGAGCGCATCGGGTTCGACGAAGCGATTCTCTCGCAGGGCAAGTCGGTCGAACACCTGACGCAGATTCTCGCCAGCGCGCGCGCGAACCAGGCGCGCTTTCTCTTCACGCGCCTCTCCACGAGCCAACTGGAAGGCCTCTCTTCCGCTGACCGCGCCTCGCTCGATTACGAGCCCGTCTCGCGCACGGCCTACTTCGGTCAACCCAGACCGCTGCAGGGAGAGCCGCGGGTGGCCATCGTCGGGGCCGGCACCTCTGACGCGCACGTGACCCGCGAGGTGCAGCGCACCCTGACCTGGTACGGCGTGCCCACCACCCTCGTGGTGGACGTGGGCGTGGCCGGGTTGCACCGGCTGCTCGACCGCCTCGAGCTCATCCGCGCGCACCCCGTCGCCGTGGCCGTCGCGGGGATGGACGCGGCGCTCCCCACGGTGCTCGGCGGCCTGTACTCCGGCGTGCTCATCGGCGTGCCCACGTCGACCGGCTACGGCGTCAGCGAGGGTGGACACTCGGCGCTCAACTCGATGCTCTCGAGCTGCTCATCGGGCATTCCGGTGCTCAACATCGACAACGGCTTCGGAGCGGCGTGCGCGGTGCTGCGCGTGCTGCGCGCGATGGGCTCGGCGAAGTGAACGAGTTTCCCCCTGACTTCACCTTCGGCGTCGCGACCTCGGCCTACCAGGTCGAAGGCGGCATCGAGAACGACTGGAGCGACTGGGAGCGCGCCGGCAAGTGCAAGGAACCCGACGCCCGCTGCGGTGACTCGGTGCAGCACTGGCAGCGCTTCTTCGACGACGTGCCGTTGATGTCGAAGCTTGGCGCGACGGCGTACCGCTTGAGCATCGAGTGGGCCCGCGTCGAGCCCAGGCGCGGCGAGTGGGACGAGGCGGCCTGGCAGGGCTACCGCGCGCGGCTCGAGGCGCTGGTGAAGGCCGGCCTTCGCCCGGTGGTGACGCTGCTGCACTTCACGCACCCGAAGTGGTTTCACCTCGAGACGCCGTGGCACGAGCCGTCGTCGCTCGTCGCGTGGGAGCGGTTCGCGAAGCGCTGCGCCGACCTGCTCACCGGCCTCGACGTGATGGTGACCACGCTCAACGAGCCCAATGTGTTCGCGCTGGGCGGCTACCTCGCGGGCATGATGCCGCCGGGCATCGCCGATGGGCGCAAGGCGTTCGCGGCCACCGCCAACCTCGTGCGCGCGCACGTCATCGCGCGGCAGGCCATCCTCGAGCGGTGCCCGGGCACGCCCATCGGCATCGCGCAGAACATGTTGTTGTTCGCGCCCACCCGGCGGTGGCACCCGCTCGATCAGGCGCTCGTTCGGCTCGCCGAGGGCAACTACAACCACGGCTTTCTCGAGGCGCTGTCGACCGGCGACCTGCGGCTGCAGATGCCCGGCTTCACCGCGGGCAAAGAGCGCATCGACGGCGCAGCGAAGTCGGCCGACTTCACGGGGCTCAACTACTACACGCGCGCGCACCTCCGCTTCATCGGCAAGGCGCCCTGGATGCAGTTCGAGTTCCTCGACAAGCAGACGCGCGGGCTGACCGACATCGGGTGGGAATGGTTCCCCGAAGGGTTTGGGCAGATCCTCCATCAACTGAAGCGCTACGGCCTGCCGGTGTGGATCACCGAGAACGGCCTCGACGATCGTTCGGGTGCGCGCCGCTCGCAGTACCTCTACGAGCACTGGCAACAGCTGCTGCGCGCGCGGGCCGATGGGGTCGACGTGCGCGGCTACCTCCACTGGTCGTTGATGGACAACTTCGAGTGGCTCGAGGCGTGGGGCCCGCGCTTCGGGCTCTACCGCGTCGATCGCCAGACCATGGAGCGACAGTGGACACCCGCGTGTGAGTACTTCCGCCACGTGGCGACGACGCGGCGATTGACGCCCCCGCCCGGCGCAGAGCAGAAGTCCGCCGCATGACGCCCGGCGTCCCCGAGACGAAGAAGAGGGCCCCGCCGCTCATGGCGAGGGTCGGGCGTCGATACTTCGCCAACCGCTCGACGAAGGTGAAGGCGCTCGCGTCAGGCGACGCGCTGCACGTGCTCAACGAGGCCGAACGCGCACGGTTGCGTCGGGTGCAATGGGGCGCCGTGGCGCGCGCGGCGCTCGCGGGTGCGTTGTCGGGGGCGGTGTGTGCGGCCGCCGAGCTCTACGCAGACGCCCACTTCGAGGGGAACGCGATCGTCTATTGGAGCGTGGTGGGTGGCGCGACCGTCGTCGCCGCCATTCTCGAAATCGCCTTCATCTATTGGGACACGCTGCGCTCGGTGCACGAGTTGGCGCGCGTCGCGGGCATCGAACTCTTCGGTGCCGATCGCGAATCGAGTGACGACGCGCTGGTCGATTCGCTCGCGCGGGCGGCCCTCGAGCTCCCCAACCCCGTCGACGTCGGCGTCGGCGTGAACCCGCATCGCGAGGTGAAGAAGTGGCGGCTGCTGCTCGCCTCGCTCGCATACAAGGCGAAGGTCGGCGTCACCAACTTCGTCGTGAAGCTGCTGATTCGGCGCGTCGCGAGCCGGGCGGCGCTGCGTGGGCTCCTGCCGCTGGTCGGCATTCCCGTCACCGCGTTCTGGAACGGGGTGGTGACCTGGCTGGTGCTCAAGGAAGCGCGCATTCGGGCGCTGGGGCCCAGCGCCGTCGAGGAAATGGTGAAGGAGATCTTCTCCGACGCGCCGAGCATGAGCGACGCCGGCAGGCTCTCGGCGGTGCGCGCCGTCGCGGCGGCCATCGTCCGCACGCGAGACCTCCACCCCAACCTCGTGCGGCTGTTGAGTGTGGTGTCGCGCTACGCGGGCGACACGGGGAGAAACGAGCTCGATGACGTGGGGTTGTTTCTCGAGACCCTCAAGAGCCTCGAGGCGGGCGAGCAGCGCGTCTCGAGGCGGCTGCTCGCGGTCGCCTGCATCATCGACGGGCGGTTGAGCGATCGAGAGCGGCTGTTGTGGAAGGACTCGCTGGTCGCCTCGGGTCAGGCGGTGGCGTTCGAACAGCTCGAGGCGCTGCGGTTGGCGTTCGTGCGAGGCGACGAAGGCACCGAGAAGACCCTGCGGGCCTTCTGAATCACTTCTCCCCGAAGATGGCCTTGAGCGAGCGTGCGTCGATGGCGGCGTCGAGCCAGCGCTCGAGAGTCTTGCGCTTGGCACGGGCAAGTCTTTGCTCAACGGTCGCCGGCAACTGCTTGAAGCGGCGACTCAGCACACGGCGCACCGAATCGCGAAGGCCTTGCGTCAGTCCTTCCGTGAGGCCCTCCGCGCGCCCCTGCGCTCGCCCCTGGGCTCGGCCCTGCGCTCGGCCCTGCGCTCGGCCCTTCGCGCGGCCTTGCCGGATCCACATCTCCGCCATCGTTTCCATCACGGACTCCTTCTTGTGCCGCGCAACGGCGCGTTTGACGACCCGAGCCATCGCCCGTCCAGACACCTGTGAAAGGTACTCAAGGAAGAAGCGAAGCGTCGAGTCCTCGCCGGACAGCGCGCGAAAGAGCGCACCCAGTACCGCATCAAGGTCTCGCGTCGGGGTCGCCGCCGCCTTGAGGCCCAGCAGTCCGCCCTTCAAGAGGTGGTGTCGCGAGAGACTGGAGATGGGCTCATGGCCCAGGTCGATGAAGATGGGTTCGAAGTTCACCAGCAGCCGCCGCGGCACATCAGTCGAACCAAAGAGGTCTCGAAACCGACGCGCCCCGAGCCAGGCCCGAGCCCCGTTGTAGACGACCAACGGAACGACCACGGGCAGACGGCCAGCGGGCGCGCGCTTCGCGAAGTGCTCGAAGAGCAGCACGAGGTAGCGAAGGATCTGCAGCAATGCCCACGGCTCTTCATTGCGCTTGTGCTCGACCAGACACACCACGAACGCCGATGAGCCGCCGCGCAGCGGCACCTTCAACACCACGTCGGCGAGTGAGCCGCGCAATTGGTCGTCGACCCACGACTCAGAGAGCGCGACAGGAGGTCCAGCGAAGCGGCCTACCAATCGCCGCGGCAGGCGCTCGCGCAGCAACGCTTCAGCCACGCCTTCTTCTTTCATCAGTCTTTTGAATGCCTGATCGTGTGCGCCCACAGTTCCCGCGCTCGCAGCACACGTGCCGTCACAACCGCTCAGCAGCAGGCATGTGCGGCGCACCGGCCGTCCATGCAACGGGACGCGGCGTGGACGCTCCACTTTCGTGCTCTCACCCGGCGAGATTTCTGGCCGCGCAGCCGGCAGAGGGTTGTTACCTTCCCGCCCATGTCCAGCGACAAGCCCTCGTTCATCTCGCAGCTCTGCTTCGGCGCGATCGAAGAAGATCTCATCCTCCCGTACCCGAAGATGAAGGACACCGATCAGGAGGTCTTCAAGAACATCCGCTCCTCCATCGAGCAGCTGCTCAAGCCGCACGAGAAAGACTTCCGCGAGTGGGACGCGAAGGGCGAGATGCCCGACTCCTTCATCGAGGAAATGAAGCAGTTCGGCCTCTTCTCACTCATCATCCCCGAGCAGTTCGGCGGCATGGGCCTCTCGACCACCGCGTACTCGCGCACCCTGCAGGAACTCTCGCGCTACGACGGCTCGGTCGCGGTCACCGTCGGCGCGCACTCGTCGATCGGCATGCGCGGCCTGTTGCTCTTCGGCACCGACGAGCAGAAGAACAAGTACCTCGCGAAGCTGGCGACGGGCGAGATGATCGCGGCGTTCTGTCTCACCGAACCGGGCGCCGGCTCCGACGCCGCGAGCATCAAGACCACCGCGGTGCAAGACGGCGACGACTGGGTGCTCAACGGCAGCAAGCTGTGGATCACCAACGGGGGGATCGCGCAGTTCTACACGGTGTTCGCCAAGACCGGCGGCCAGGCCGAGCGCGCCAACATGACGGCCTTCATCGTCACGCGAGACCTCGAGGGCATCAGCACCGGTCACCACGAAGACAAGATGGGCCTGCGCTCGTCGAACACCACCACCGTGACCTTCGACAACGTGCGCGTGCCGAAGGCCAACGTGCTCGGTGAGGTCGGCAAGGGCTTCAAGGTGGCGATGAAGATCCTGAACTCCGGCCGCACCGGCATCGGCGGCGGCTCGGTCGGCGCGATGAAGCGCATGATCGCCCTCTCGACGAAGCAGGCCAGGGAGCGCGTGCAGTTCGGCAAGCCCATCGCCGAGTTCGGCCTCATGAAGCAGAAGCTCGGTCACATGGTCGTCGACTGCTACGCGACCGAGTCGGCCGTGAACATGGTCAACCACCTCATCGACAGCGGCCACGAGGAATACGCAGTCGAGGCCGCCATCACCAAGGTGTTCTCGTCAGAGGCGATGTGGCGCACCATCGACGAGGCGCTGCAGGTCGCCGGCGGCAACGGCTTCATGCGCGAGTACCCGTACGAGCGCGCGCTGCGCGACGCGCGCATCAACCGCATCTTCGAGGGCACCAACGACATCTTGCGCCTCTTCATCGCGCTCACCGCGATGAACGAGGTCGGCGGTCAGTTGAAGGAACTCTCGAGCTCGCTCAAGGGCATCTTCGACAACCCCATCAAGGGCTTCGGGGTGATCAGCGACTACGCGCGGCGCCGCGCCAGCCTCTCGACCACCTACGTGAAGCGCGAGAAGGCGCAGTTCACGAAGCTGCACCCGGCGCTGCAGAAGGTGCAGCTCAACTTCGAAGAGCTGACCAAAGATCTCGCGCTCGCGGTCGACCGCATCTTGCGCAAGCACGGCAAGAACGTCATCGGCAAGCAGTTCGCCAGCCGCCGGCTCGCCGACATGATGATCGACCTCTTCATGCTGGCGTGCACGATGTCGCGCGTCTCGACCGCCGTCACCGAGAAGGGCGCGACCGCGGTGACCAAGGAGCTCGAGATCCTCGAGGTGCTCTCGGGCCAGGTGCGGCGCCGCGTGCGCTCGAACTTGAACAAGATCGACGACAACGACGACGAGCTCATCAAGTCGCTGGCCGATCACGCGCTCGATGCCGAGGGTTACCTCTGGGACAACGTGACCTGATGCCTGCCCTTCCGGCCCTTGGGTGGCGCTTTGAGGTTGTGCTAGGCGCCACCGCGTCATGACGACTGCAACTGCTGAAGCTGGCACCGTGACCGGCGCCGCCGTGCGCACGGAGAAGGACCTCATCATCGCCACCCGTCCCTTCACCGAAGAGGACAAGGGCAAGAGCTGGGCGGTGACGATCTCGAGCCTCCTCATCCTCGCGGGGCTGGCGGCGGGCGCGATCGCCTCGCCGTGGTGGCCTTTGCGCCTGGCGTTCTCCCTCGTCGAGGGGCTCACCATCGTGCGCGTGTTCTGTCTCTTCCACGACTTCCAGCACGGCGCGCTGCTGCGCCAGTCGAAGCTCGCCGAAGCGATTCACTGGGTGTTCGGTGTGTCGATTCTCGTGCCGCCCAGCGTGTGGCGCGAGACCCACAACTACCACCACGCGCACACCGCGAAGATCGTCGGCTCGCACATCGGCAGCTACCCGGTCGTCACCACCGCGATGTGGAAAGACCTGAAGCCCGTTCAGAAGGTTGCGTACAAGTTCATTCGCAGCCCGCTCAACATGCTGCTCGCGGTCTTCACGGTGTTCTCCATCGGCATGTGCGTGAACCCGCTGTTGCGCGCGCCCACCAAACACTGGGGCGGGCTGGTGTCGCTGGTGCTGGTCTACGGCTCGGCCGTCGCGGCGTACTTCACGGGCCACCTCGACTGGTGGGTGTTCGGCTGGCTCATCCCCATGTGGCTGGCGGCGATGGCGGGCGCGTACCTGTTCTATGCGCAGCACAACTTCCCCGAGGGCCACATCGCCAGCCGGCAAGACTGGACCTTCGCGAAGGCCGCCACCGAGTCGTCGAGCTACATGGTGATGGGCCCGGTGATGAACTGGTTCACCGCGAACATCGGCTTCCACCACGTGCACCACCTCAACGCGGCCATCCCCTTCTACCGGCTGCCCGAGGCGATGAAGGCCATCCCCGAGCTGCAGCACCCCGGCACGACCTCGCTCGCTCCGAAAGACATCGCTGCCGCCCTGGCGCTCAAGGTGTGGGATCCCGAGCAGAACAAGATGGTCGGTTACCCGGGTTGATCAGCCCCAGTCAGACGGGGCCCTCGCCATTCGTCGAGGCTGCCCGTGAGTGATTGGAAACAAGCGCAGGGCTGGGGTCCTGACTTCGACAAGGCGATGGTGGAACACGCCAGCAAAGGCCTCGAGCCTGCGCGCGTGATTCTCGTCTACCGCAAGCAGCTCAAGGTGCTCTCGCATCGCGGCGAGCACTGGGCGCGCACCGGTGGCCGCATGATCCACAAGGCCGACTCGATGGGCGAGCTGCCTGCCGTCGGTGACTGGGTCGCCGCGCGCATCCCCGAGCAGGGCGAAGCGCTGGTGCATGCCGTGTTGCCGCGCCGCTCGGCCTTCACCCGCAAGGTCGCCGGCGAGAACACCGAAGCGCAGGTGCTCGCCACCAACCTCGACACCGTGCTGGTGGTGATGGGGCTCGAACGCGACTTCAACCTGCGTCGGCTCGAGCGCTTCATGACGCTCGCCTGGGAGAGCAAGGCGCAGCCCGTCGTGGTGCTGAACAAGAAAGATCTCGCCGAAGACCTGCCCGCGCTGCTCGCCGAGGTCGAGGCCATCACCCGCGGCGCACCGATTCACGTGATGAGCGCGCTCAAAGGAGAAGGCCTCGAGCCCGTGCGCGCGTTGATCGGCAGCGGCAAGACCGTGGTGCTGCTGGGCTCGTCGGGCGTGGGCAAGTCGACGCTCGTGAACGGACTGCTCGGCGTGCAGCTCATGACCACCGGCGGCGTGCGCGACGACGGCCGCGGCCGCCACACCACCACGCGGCGCGAGCTGCTCGTCATCCCCACCGGCGGCGCCATCATCGACACGCCCGGCCTGCGCGAGGTGCAAATGTGGGCGGCCGAAGGTGGGCTCGCGAAGACCTTCGACGACATCGAGGCGCTCGCGCAGTCGTGCAAGTTCGGCGACTGCCAACACCAGGCTGAGCCGGGCTGCGCCGTGAAGGCCGCGCTCGAAGACGGCACGCTCGAAGAGGTGCGCTTCGCGAGCTGGCTCGAGCTGCAGCGGGAAATCGCGCGCCTCCGCCAGCCGGGCGATACGCGCAGCCGCCCCGAGAGCAAGCGCCGGGCGCGCATGGGGCACGGCCAGCGCAAACGCTGACCCGCGCAGATTCTGCGTGAGCCTTGAGTGGCATCGCCTTGGCAGGCTGCGTGCGCGTGCTTCAACCGTTCGACATCACGCTGAGCCATGGGCGCGGGAACCAACGGGCGCGAAAGAGCTTCCTCGCGTTCTCGGTGCTGCTCCTGGTGGGCCTTCCCCTCTGGCACCTGCGCGCGCTCGAGCTCGACGGAGCGGGAGTCGCAGCGGATACCCGCTGGAGCACCCCCGCTCGGCTCCTCTCAGACCACCCGCCTCCGTTCTTTGGTGCGCCGACCTCGGTGCGGCTGGGGCTCTTCGAGCTGGTGGATCCCCTCCAGGCGCTGGCGACTGCGCTCTTCGGCGGACTGAGCTGGTCCCTGATGTGGACTGTCCTCCCCCGGAGTGTCGCTCGTACTCGCGCTGGTGCGCTTTTTCTGTGGGTGGGCGTGCCCGTACCTGCCGATCCTCGCGGCGTCGAACGCGGGTGTGCCGGCTCTGCTACCAGGTGTGCCCGTACCCCGTTCGCGCGGTGGAGGTCGTCGGCCGCTGTTTCACGCCGACGCGTGCGTGGGGGGCGGGCTGTGTGAAGAGGCGTGCCCGGAGATCGCGCAGGCCATCGTCATCGAGCCCATTCCCCACGAGGCCTGAGACACACGAAGACAGCTCTCCCTCTCCCTGCGCCAGCGGGGTGAGGGCTGCTGCGCCCGATGACCCGCGAGCCGCTTCGTCACGTCGTACGCAAGCCATGGACGCGGCGCGATCTGCTGCGCCGCGTTCCCCCTGGCGCTGCGACTGCCGGCGCCGCGGGTATCGCCCTCTCCGGTCGAGAGACCCGCCAGACCACGCGCACGCTCGGCACCTGCCGCTTCTGCCTCATGCGCTGTGGCATCGAGTGCGTCGTCACCAACGGCCGGCTCGTCAAAGTCGAAGGCGCGCTCAGCTCGCGCACCCGCGGCTTCGTCTGCGAGCACGGCTTTGCGCTGCGAGAACTCGTCCACAGCGACGAGCGCGTCCACGCACCGCTGCTTCGCCGAACGCGCGCGTGAAACGGTTCAGGAAGTTCACGAAATCACTGGTGACAGGCGAGATCCCATCAGTGGCTTCCCTGCTTTTCGTTCGGCCCTCTGTCGGGTCGAGCGCGTGACGAGCTGATCGGTCGCCGTCAGCCGAGCGCAGTGCGGTAGTCGAGTTCCTGCTCGGCATCGGCAGGAGTCGACTCGTCGACGTTCGCACCGAGGAAGAACTGCTCGATGGCGTCGGCCGCGTCTTTCTGGCGATCGACCGAGTTGATGCGCGCGCGGAACGCCGAGGCCCCGTACAGCCCGTGCGCGTACCACGCCATGTGGCTGCGGAAGCTGTGCACGCCCGTCGACTCGTCTTTCAAGGCGCGCTGCTCGGGCGGCAGCTCTTCGCGGTGCACACGCGCTTCGGCCTGGTGGTGCACGTGCCACTTGAGGTGCCGCAACACGAGCGTGCAGCGCTCTTCGTTGGTCGGCTTCGGCCCACCGAGCAGCTCGCGAAACAGCCACGGGTTGCCCAGCGCAGCGCGGCCGATCATCACGTAGTCGCAGCCCGTGGTCTCGAGCATGCGCGTCGCGTCGGCCACCGTCTTCACGTCGCCGTTGCCGATGATGGGGAAGGCGTTGCCCACGTGCTTCTTGAGCGCCGCGATGTCGTCCCACGAGGCCTTGCCGGAATAGCCCTGCGCGCGCGTGCGCCCGTGCATCGCCAGCGCAGCGCACCCGGCAGCCCCCAGCACGTCGGCCATCTGGAGGAAGTTCTTCTGGTTCGAATCCCACCCGGTGCGGATCTTCACCGTCACCGGCAGGCCCGTCGCCGCGCGAATCTGCCGAACGATCTCACCCGCGCGCTGCGGGTCACACAGCAAGCCCGAGCCCGCGCCGGTCTTGGTGACCTTCTTCACCGGGCACCCCATGTTGATGTCGATGATGTTCGCGCCGTATTCCTTCGCGATGACGGCGGCCTTGGCCATCACTTCGGGCTCACCGCCGAACAGCTGCAGCGAGTACGGCTGCTCGACGTTCTTGTCGTAGCGGAGGTAGCGCAGCGTACGCGTGTTGATGCGGAACAACCCCTGCGCGCTGATCAACTCGGTCGGGCACAACGCGGCGCCCTGCTCGAAGGCGAGCACGCGAAACGGCATCTCGCTCACCCCCGCCATGGGCGCGAGGATGAAGCGGTTCTTCAACATGTAGGGACCGATGGGCAGCATCGAGTGCGCGTGTATCAGACGGCCAGTTCGAACGCGCCCATCGGCTGTCTCACGCCGTTGACCTGCAGCTCGACGACGTGGCGACCTGAATGAAGACGCCGAATGGAGCGGTGCGCCAGCTCGAGAGACTTCTGCAGCTCGACCGTCGCGCCCGGGGCCACGTCGACCCGCGCGATGCGAAACGGCTTCACCGAGGTGCCCCGCACCGCCACGAAGTGCATGCGAGCCTCGACCACGACGTGGGTCTCCTGCGTGCCCGTGTTGCGCACCGTCGCGCGGAAGCTGACGCGTTCGCCGAGCTTCATCCGCGCCGGGCTCAGCGACCCCTTTGCCGTGAGGTGCGCCACGTCGGCCCCCAACAGCGCCAGCGCCTTCGGCTCGGGGGTTGATGAAGTTCTTGAATGGCTCACCGATGGCGCAGGCGTGCGTAGACGTCTCCCGAGCCGCCGTGAAGCGGCATCGCGTCGAGCTCGGCCTTGATGACCTCCGCGCTCACCCAGGTCGCGTTCGCCCAGCGCGTGGTCTCGACCTCCGAGCGACGAAACTCGTAGGGGCCCAGCGCTTCGAGCCGCTCGAGGCAGGCCACCGCGCGCGCCTTCGACACCGGGAGGTACTCGAACGAGAGCGCTGGCACGGGTCGCGACAGACCGAGCAGCACGTCGAGCTCGAACCCCTCGACGTCGATTTTGGTGAAGTCGGGCACGCCGTGCGTCGCGATCAGCGCGTCGAGGGTGGTGAGTGAGATGGCCACGCGCTCGTCCCACGAAACGGTGTGGAAGCGCGCGTCGGCCTGCACCTCGCGCGTCCAGTCTTCCGAGACGGTCGAGACGGTGGGGTGCCGGCTGCTGACCTGCAACGTCGCGGCGCCGACGGCGCGCCCAGCGCCCAGCTGGAGGATGGTGATGCCCGCGTCACGCCCGTAGAGCGCGCGCAGCAGTGACGCGAAGTGCGGCTGCGGCTCGAGCGCGACGACGCGAGCTCCGAGGCGACGGAAGGTGCGCACGCGATCTCCAACGTGGGCGCCGATGTCGAAGCACAGCGAGCCCGGCTTCATGAACTGCCCGTAGAAGGCAGCGCGTCGCGGGTTGCGCCACACCTGGCCGTAATAGATGGCCAGCGAGCGGGCGAGGCCGAGGCCACGTCTCACGGTGCGCAGCATGCGGCGATCATCTCCTGGGCGCAGTCGTCCCATGTGTGAAACGTCTTCGCGACGGCGAGCGCCGCGGCCTTCCACTCGGCGCGACCCGAGAGCGCGTCGGTGAGCCCCACGCGGAGCCGGTCGACGTCACCCCGACCGACGAAGCAACCGGCTCCTGCAGCGCGGGCGCGCTCGAACACGCCTCCGGTCGTCCACGTCACGAGGGGAACGCCGCACACCAGCGCCTCGACGGCGGCGAGCCCCCACGCTTCGCGAAACGACGTCGAGACCAGCGCCGCGCACCGACTGAGCGCCTTCGTCACCGCCTCGCGTCGAACGCGGCCGGGGAATCGAACGCGCGTCTCGAGGCCGAGCTCTCGTCTTCGTTCCATGACCTGCTGTGTGTACTCGGGGTCGACGTCGGTCCCGCCCAGCCAGTCGAGCGACCACTCTCCAGGCACGTCGGCGCATGCCTCGAGGGCCTCGAGCACGCCTTTGTGCGGCAACACATGACCGATGCCGAGGAGCCGTCGGTTCGGCACGTTCGTGACGGGCTCGAAGTGATCGGCACCCGCCTCGACCACCCGACATGGAGCGGAGAGGACGAAGCGCTCACGAACGTCGTCGAGCACCGAGGCGCTCACGCCGACCACGAGGTCAACCGAGGAGAAGAAGCGCTGCGCGCCGTCGCTGAAGGGCGGCGCCATGTGCACGAGGGCGACCTTCTTCCCTGGCACGTCGACCGCGTCGGTGGCCCCAAGCGCATCAACGAGCACGACGGTCTCCCTCTCCTCCCGCGAAGGAGAGGGTTGGGGAGAGGAGGAAACGAGTTCAGCGCGTGGAAAGACCTTCACCCCTCTCCCCTGTTGGGGGAGAGGGAGAAAGCTTTCGCCGAGGCGCCGCAGCGCTTCCGCCAGCTCGTGGTTGTACAGGTACCCGCCCGACGGAGGCCCGAACGTCGCGTCAGCTTCCGGCGCGAAGACGACCCAGTTCACGCCAACGCCACGCGGAAGCTCGCCCACGCGAAGTCGTGTTCCCACACCACCACGTCGACCGCCGACAACCCCTGCTTGCGAAGCGGAGGAGACAGCCGCTCGGCCAACACCCGCGCGAACAACTCGACGCTGGGGTTCTTGCCCTCGAAGCCCGGCTGCTCGTTGAGCGATTTGCCGCGGAAGGAATCGAGCTCCTTCTCGAGGTTCTTCTCGAGTACCGAGATGTCGAAGAGGTACTGGTGCTCGTCGAGCCGGGGGCCCTCGCACACCACCTCGACCAGATAGTCGTGCGAGTGGTGCTCGTTCTCTTTGCCCCAGTCGCCCCCGAAGAGGTGGTGGAACGCCGTCACTTTGCGTCGGACTGCCACGCGAAACATCGATTCAGACTCCACGGTAGGTGAGGACGATCTGCAGACAACCTTCGGGTGACGTATCGAGCAACGCCCACGCGCGCTCCCCTTCCGTGAAGGGAATGCGGTGGGTGACGATCTGCTCCAGCGGCAGCTTGCGCAGCCAGTCGAGCGCGATGCCGAAGCGGCGCTCCTTCGTAAACCGGCCGGTGAGCCCGCTGGCCAACTCAGCCACTTGAGAAAACAGCACCGTCTGCCGCCCCCGGTGCACCTGCGTGCCGAACGACAGCGGCGCCGATCGCGTGCCGTACCAGGAACCGACGACCACCCGGCCTTCTCGCCGCGCGAGCGCCAGCGCCTTTGGCAGCGCCTCGGGCTGCCCCGTCAGCTCGAACACGAGATCGGCTTCGCCATCCGTCGCGCGGTCTTTGGCGTTCCACGCACGCGCCGCGAGCTCGAGGCGATCGCCGCGCGCATCATCGGTCAGCACCGGCCCCAACCCGACGCGCGAGAGGATCGCCGTCACGAACTGGCCCACCACGCCGAGCCCCACCACCGCCACCGATTCACCCAACAGCGGCGCGCCATCCATCACCAGCGAGACGGCCGTCTCGAGGTTCGCCAGCAAGGCCGCGCGCTCGGCAGGCACGTCGTCGGGGACGCGGAGCACTTCGTCGACGCGCGCGTTCCACACGTCTTGATGGGCACGAAAGGCGAAGACGCGGGCGCCGAGCCAGCCTGCGTCGACCCCTGCGCCGAGCGCCGTCACCCTGCCCACCGCCGAGTAGCCCGTGCGCAGCGGAAACCGTGACGTCGAGCTCGCGAACGCCGCGTCGAGCGCCACCTCGCCCTCGACCTCATCGCGAAAGAGCAATCGCTCGGTGCCTGCGCTCAGCGCGCTGACCTCGGTGCGCACCTGCATTTCCCCTGCACCGGGCACCGTGTGCTCGACGGGCAAGAGCGCGACCGTGCGCTTCCCCGTGACGTGCCAGGCGCGCGCGCTCATCGATAGGGGCCGATGGCGATGGTGTCGGGGCCCGACTGCACGCTGCGGGCGCTCCACTGCGAGAGCGCAGCCCGAGACCGTTCACCGAGCCGGAGCGCGTCAGGGCCGTCGAGCGTCGTCGGCGCGATGGTGTGCATCACGAAGTCGACGACCTGCGCGGCGAAGAACGACTCGAGCACCTGCGCCCCGCCCTCGACCATCACCCGCCGCAAGCCCAGCCCGGCGAGCGCCGCGAGCGCTTCGTGCAGGTCGAGACCATGAGCGCCAGCCGCCACTTCGACGACGTGCGCACCCGCGGCTTGCAGGGCCAGCACGCGCTCCACAGGAGCCGGTCGCGCGGCGATGACGATCGTCGGCACACTCGCGGGGGAAAGCACGCGTGCCGTCGCAGGAAGCCGCAGCTTCGAATCGAGCACGATGCGCCGCGGCGACGGGCCTTCCACGAGCCGCGTGCTCAGCTGCGGGTCGTCAGCGAGCACCGTGCCAATCCCCACCAGAATGCCGTCATGCATCGTGCGCAGCTGGTGGGTCAGCTTCAGCGAGTCCTGCGACGAGATGGCGGTGGGCCTGCCTCGCTCGGCGCTGAGCACCTGATCGCGGCAGGTGGCAAACGACGCCGTGATGAACGGCCGCGCCTCGGTTCGGGGAAGCTCGAGCTCAGCTGGGAGAACGGCGCTCATCGCGCGGGACATCTAGTGTAGGCACACCAACGATGTCACCCACCACTCCGCCCTGGTCCCGATGGACGCTCGTGCACGCGGGCGTGGTCACGCTGGGCCTGACGCTGGTGCCCTTCCTTCGTTCGGTGGTTCCGCTCCTGCTGTTGGGCGGGGCGTCGCTCGTGGTCTTCGCGGTGCGACACGGTCGAGCGAGCTGGGCGAACGCGCTCACCCTGGCGCGGTTGGGGCTCCTGGGTCTCGCGGCGGGGGTCGCTGATCTCGCCCGGCTGGTGACGCTGGTCGCCGTCTGGGCGCTCGACGGGCTCGACGGCGCGCTCGCGCGCAAGCGCAACGAGGTGACCGACTTCGGTGCGCAGCTCGACATGGAAACCGACGCGCTCTTCGTCGCGACGCTCGGCGGGCTGCTGGTCGTCGAGGGGGTCGTGGGGCCCTGGGCGATTGGCTTCGGGTTGATTCGCACGCTCTTCGTCCTCGCCCGCGCGGCACGCCCCGACGCCCCTCGGGCAGAACGACGCAGCACGCTGGGCCGGTGGATCTTCAGCGTCACCGTCGTGGCGCTGCTCGCAGCGCTCGCCATGGGGCCTGGCGTCGTTTCGCTTGCGGTGGGAATCGGTGCTGCCGGCGCGCTCATCGGCTCGTTCGCCCCCGACTACCTCGCGCTCTTTGGTACGAAGGAGGCGCCTTGATTCGCGTTCGACTGGCGGGCGTACCCGTCACCATTCACTTCACGCACGTCCTCATCAGCGTCTTCATCGCCACCTCGTTCCTGGGGTGGAAGACGGCGCCGGCCGGCTGGCCGCGGGAAGCGCTGCTCAACACCAGCCACCCTCAGCACCTGCAGACGATGATCATCGCCACTCTGCTCTGGGCGGGCCTCGTCACGCTCTCGGTGCTGGTGCACGAGTTCGGCCATGCGTTCGCCATGCGCGCCTTCGGGGGTCAGCCCCAGGTGCACCTCGTCGGGCTGGGCGGCCGCACGATGATGGAGCGCACCGTGCAGCTCGAGTGGTGGCAGGAATTGCTCATCACGCTCGCCGGCCCTGCTGCGGGGCTCGCGCTGGGCATCGGCGCGGGCGTGTTCGCGCTCGTCGGCGGCGGCGTCGTGAAGTACTTCGGCACCGGGCTGTTCTTCGCCAACCTGTCGTGGACGATCCTGAACCTCCTGCCCATCACCGGGCTCGACGGGGGCGTCATCACCACCCTCGTGCTCACCCGCTTCTTCGGCCGCACGGGCTTCTTCCTCGCGCAGCTGGTCGCCCTCGGGCTGGCGGCGCTGGTGCTGGTGTGGGCCATCACCACGGGGCAGCCGCTGCTGGCGGTGCTGGTGGGCTTCATGGTGGTGCGCACCTTCGCCAACATCACCGCGTGGAGACGAGGCGATGACGTCACCGGCACCGCGCCGCACCCGCTGCAGCAGGTCATCGAGCGCGCCGAGGCGCTGTACCGCGAGCGCCGGCTGACCGAGGCCCAGTTCATCGCGCAGGGCATGGTCGAGGCCGAGCCGACGCCGCCGCTCCTGCGCAGCCGCGCCCACCTGCTGCTGGGGTGGATTGCGCTCAAAGAGGGCAACGGCCGCCGCGCGCTCGATCACTTCGCGCAGGTGCAGGGGCTCGAGGTGCCTCCGCACGCGCTCGCCGCCGGCTTCAGCCTCATCGGCGACGAAGTGCGCGCCATTCCCTTCTGGGCGAAGGCGAGCCAGGCGATGCCCGGTGACGCAGTCGTCTTGCACGAGTGGGCGGGCGCGTTGATTCGGGGTGGTCACGAGCAGACGGCGCGTGAGATCCCCGGGGTCGATCTCGTGCGCGCGTTCTCTGCGGCCGAGCGCGTGCACTACGTGCGCAAAGAATTCGAAGCCGCGGCGCGCGTGGCGGAGGCTGCGTTTCACGAGCGCCCGCACGCGACGTTGGCGTACACCGCGGCGTGCGCGTGGGCCCAGGCGGGCCGGCTCGACGACGCGATGCGGTTGCTCACCCTGGCCGCGCAGAGCGGCTACCGCGACGCGAGCGAGGCCGAGAGCGACCCCGATCTCCGGCCGCTGCGACAGCGCGCCGACTTCGTGTCGTGGCTCAACGGCCTCAAAATACCGGTCTCGTGACAGACGCATGACGCTTCTCGGCGCCCCGCTGACAGTGGGGTGACTCACGCGCGTGTTGATCGCCTCACGGATTCCACCGGAGGCGACCGTGACCGAAGCACCCAACACCCTGCCGCACGACCCGAAGCTCGATCGCATGAACCTGGCGACGAGCCTGCCGTTCATCGTCTTTCACCTCATGGCCGGCCTGGTGGTGCTGGTTGGCTTCGAGTGGAAGTGGGCGCTGCTCGCGCTCGCCTCGTACTACGTGCGCATGTTCGGCGTGACGGCGGGCTACCACCGCTACTTCGCGCACCGCGCGTTCAAGACCAACCGCGTGTTCCAGTTCGTCCTCGCGTGGCTGGCGCAGAGCAGCGCACAAAAGGGCGCGCTGTGGTGGGCCGCGCATCACCGCCACCACCACCGCTTCTCAGACGCCCCTGAAGATCTGCACTCGCCCGTGCGGCGCGGCTTCTGGTGGAGCCACGTGGGGTGGATCCTCTCTCCGCGGTACGAGAAGACGAACTACGACGCGATCAAAGACTTCTCGCGCTTCCCCGAGCTGGTGTGGCTCAACGAGCACCCGCTGCTGCCCGCCATCGTGTGGGGCGTGGGGATGACCGCGTGGCTCGGCTTGCCGGGCCTGGTGTGGGGCATGGTGATTCCGACCATTGCGCTGTGGCACGGCACCTTCACCATCAACTCGCTGTCACACATCTTCGGCAACCGCCGCTACCTGACGACCGACACCAGCCGGAACAACTTCCTGCTCGCGCTGATCACCTGTGGCGAGGGCTGGCACAACAACCACCACTTCCACCAGAACACCGCCAACCAGGGCTGGTTCTGGTGGGAAGTCGACCTGAGCTTCTACGCGCTCAAGGTGCTGTCGTGGTTCCACGTGGTGAGCGATCTCCGCCTGGTGCGGCCTGAGACGAAGTACTCGTTCCAGAAGTACACCGACTCGCAGCGCGCGCAGCTGGCCGAGCAGCAGAAGACGGGCTTCGGGAGCTGGGCGAAGCCGCCCACGCCGACGCCCGAGCCGATGCTGGGCCTTGGCGCTCCGTCGCCCGCGTTGATCAAGCGGTAGCGGTACCATGCGAGCGTGCCTTCGCGACGTTCGCTTCGACGACTGGGCATCGGGCTCGTGCTCGCCTGCGTCACCGGGGGAGGCCTGTCTCTCGTCGATTGGGAGCGGCACGCTGCCTCCGGGCTTGCGTCTGGAATGGGGACGCTGCCGCTTTGCCAGAACGGCGCGCTCGAGCTCATCGATGAGCAGTGCAACGACGCAGGCGTCTGCGCAAAGAAGATCGCGCGGCTGGTCTGGTCTCGCACGGGTGCCACGGTCTTCGAAGGCGATGAGCAGCAGTCGTCTTCGTGACCTTCTCGACGAGTTCTCGACCCTCGATCCCAGAGGGTCCGACGCCGGAGAGAGCGACTGCGCTGGTGGCTATTTCGGTTGTCCCGCCGAAGGGCGGCGGCTCAGCTCCCTCGCCGACTGCTCGGGTGTGCGCCCTGGCCGCGTCGTGATGAGGGCGACTCTTCGCAGGCGCTTCGAGGAGGCTCGGAGATCGTGCTTCCCGAGCACCGGCTGGCGCATCGCGGGCAAGTTCAAGCAAAGCCTGTTCGGGAGCCGCGTCAGTCAGCGCATCGCGCGCAGGAGGGAACGGCTCATCGACGTGGGCCACGAAGCACGCTGAACACGACGACGCCGGCGCAGATGACTCCGCGCCGGCGTCGGACTTCTCGAGAGTTTCTGGTCAGGGCCTTACTGGCAGGCGCCCCAGGGCAGGGCCTGGCCCATGCTGTTGGCGATGCCGCCGCACGCGCTGCCGGTGCAGCTCGGCATGCCGCCGTCGAGGTTGCAGAACGAGCGGCAGCTCAACATGTTCGTCGTCGGGCCGAGGCACGTCGAGCCGCGCACGCAGAGCGTCGACGGGCCGCAGGTCTGGCCGTTCGTCGCCGAGCCCATGGGGATGCACGCCGGGCCGTTGGTGGTCAGGTAGCAGCCCTGACCCGCGGGGCAGTTCTGGAGCAGCGGATCGCACGTGGTGAGCTGCACGCAAACGGCAGGCAGCTCGGTGACGTTCGGGATCTGTACGAGGCTGCCGCAGACGCGGTTGTTCCCGCCGCAGCCGGTGTCCGTGTAACAGAACTTGGCGCACGTCCCCATCGTGTTGGCCGAGGCGCCGAGGCACACGAGGCCCTTCGCGCAGGTGTCGCCGGGGCCGCACGGCGCGCCTTCGGCCGTGGCGCCTGCCGGGCCGCACGTGCGACCGACGCCGCCGTCCGCGAGGAACGCGTAGCTGCACTTGTCGGCCGTGTTGGGGCAGTTCTGCGAGACGACGTCACACTCGCCGGCGAAGCAGCGGCCCTCGCCCATGTTGTTGATGTACAGGCACGACTCACCGGCGCCCGTGCAGTTCTGCGACATCACGCTGCAGGCAGTGCCGCCCGCACCACCGCCGGTTGCCGCACCGCCGCCGGTCGCCGCACCACCACCGGTCGCTGCGCCACCGCCCGTCGCCGCACCACCACCCGTCGCCACGCCACCACCCGTGCCGCCGCCGGTCGTGCCGCCGCCGGTCGTGCCGCCACCCGTCCCGCCGCCGGTGCCACCACCAGTGCCCATCGCCGTCTCACACACGAAGCTCGCCGCGTTGCACACCTGGCTGTTGGCCGCGCAGTTCGCGCAGGTCGCGCCCTTGCTGCCGCATGCGGTGTTGGCGTTGCTCGCCGAGAGCGGCACGCACTTGTTGGTCGCGTCACAACAGCCCGCACAGTTCGCCGGACCACACGGGGGCGCACCACACGAAGGAATGACAGCGAGGACGAAGCCAAGGGCAGCACCGAACGACAGAGCTCGAAGGTTCATGCGGGCGCGACACACTACGGCTCACCGTGGCGGTCAAGAGGCGCTGCTAACGCGCTCCGCCATCGAGCACGCCCGCGTCGACGCCCCCGGTGACGAACTGCAGCGCCTCGGGCGGCTTGAGCGAACACGCCTTCACCGCGCCAGACGGGTCGACAGCGTCACCGCCTTCTTGAATCGAGAGCACCTTGCGACCGGGCCCGATGACGAAGGTGATTCTCTTCGCGATGGTGAAGAGGAACGCCTTCACGTCGAACGCCCTCACCAGCTTCGCGTCGGCATCAGCGACGAAGTGAAAGGGCGCCTTGAGCGATTCCTTGAAGCGCTTCTGCGTCTCGGTGTCGTCGGTGGAGACACCGATGACGGTCGAGCCATGCTTCTCGATGTCGGCATACCGGTCCCGGTACGCGGTGAACTCGCGCGTTCAACCAGGGGTGAAGGCCCTGGGGAAGAAAGCGACCACCACGGGCCCCCGATCCACCAAAGACGACAGGGTCAGCTCGACGCCATCGGTGTCCTTCACGGTGAAGTCAGCCACCACGTCACCGACGGCCGGTTGAGCGGCGAGCGCCAGCGAAAGAGCGAGGGTGAGCATCACGGCTGGTGACCTACCTGTGCGCGCTCACGACTGCAAGGAACGCCACAGGTCCTGCGCGGCTTCACGCGCGGCGCGGGCCACCTCCGCCGCGTCGGCGCTCAACACCTTGCGGCGCCATACCCGCCAGAGCCCGTCGACCATCACCGACTCCACCGCGCGCGAGGAGAGCCCGAGGCGCACGTGCGCGCTCAAGGTCGAGGCGTCGAAAGGGGAAGAGGGCTGGTAGTCGAGCACGAGGAGATCCGCCGCGCTGCCGACGGTGAGCGGCCCCACGGGCGTGCCGAAGGCTTCGGTCGCCAGCCGGTGGCCGTTGGCGAGAAAGCGCAGCACGTCGATGGGCTGCCCCGAATCGGTGGTGCGCAGGTCGGCGCCGTGGGCCTCGGAGAAGAGATCGGGCGTCGCGATGTCGGTGGCGAGACAGGCGTGCACGCCGAACTTGGCGGGCGTGGCGTGACCGGTCTGCGTGGCCATGTTCGAGCGCGCAGCGTGCGCGAGCCAGGTGCCGTTGGCGATGAGCTGGGCGATCTCGGGCCACGAGAGATGCACGCCGTGCGCGAGCACCACCCGCGTGCCGGTCAGCTCGTGCGTGATGAGCCGCTCTGCGACCCCTGCGTCGAACGTCTGGCGGCTCTGCTTCTCTTCTTCAGGGTCTTCCGAAAGGCAGGCCAGCAACATCGAGTCGTTCTTCTTGAGGGCTTCTTTCAGCCCTGCGAGCCCCTCGTCGGACAACGCCCCCAGCGACTCGGCCGCGAACGCACCGCGCACCCGGCCCCTCGCGCGCCCGGCGAACGCCGCGTTCTCGTCGAGGCTCTCCTGCCGCACCGTCGAGCCGCGCCGCTCGCTCACCAGCCGCCCCACCACGGCGCGCACACCGACCTGTTCGAGCTGGCTCGCGACGCGCTCGAGCGGCCCCGAGCCCGTCACGCCCAGCAGCGTGGTGGTGCCCGAGCGCAACGCCTCGACCGCCGCCGAAGCGACGGCTGCCACCAGCTGATCGCCCGTCATCGCGTCTTCGATGCGCTGACGCGTCTGCTGCTCGGCGCCAAAGCCCTTGCCGGTTCGAGGCGCCCCGCGGAGAAAGTCGGCGCCAAAGCGGTGCCACGCCGAGACGAGCCCCGGAAAGAGGTATCGGCCCGGCAGGTCGATGAGCTCCTCACCGTCCAGCGGCTCGAGCGCGGTCGCCCGGGCCGTGATCTGGTTCCCTTCGATGCGGAGATCCGCCCGCTCCACGACTGCGGGCTCGAGATCCACCACGAACGCGCCACGAAGAAGTGTCGACATCGGGAGGCGGAGACTAGCCCCGGTTCGGTGCGCGGCAGTTGTCCAACTCTCGGTCAGATCGGGTCTTTGCCGTCGCGGAAGAACAGTCACTGCCGTTGCAGTCAGTCGTAATCCTTCATGGTCGCCCAAAGGCACACACCTTGCTACCGGGCCGCCGCAGTTCGCAGGGTTGCAGCATGTTTTACACGTCGTTCCCGGAGCCTCCATGAAGCAGTCCCTTTTCCATTTGGCGTTGGCCGGCGCCCTGAGTGGATTGGCGTGCGGCCCGACCTCCACGGCCACCGAAGAAGGGGCACCCGCGCTCGAGGCGACCCGCGATGACGCCATCATCGGCGGCGTGCTCGCCAACGGAGACCTGGCCACCGTCGCGCTGGCCATTCGCTATGGCGGAACCTACGAGTCAGTCTGCACCGGCACGTTGATCGCGCCCAAGACGGTGCTCACCGCCGCGCACTGCATCTACGCCTACGGCCAGCAGGCGCCGTACTACGTGACCGTCGGCACCTACGCAGCCACGCCGGTCAAGGCCGTGCAGGTCGCGCAGCAGTACCGCCACCCCAGCTACAACCAGAGCGCGTGGGACTTTGGGTTGCTGCGGCTCGCCACGCCCATCCTCGACGTGCCGCCCATTCCCATCAACGAGACGCCGATGACGCAGTCGCTCATCGGGCGGCCCATTCGCCACGTGGGCTTCGGGCTCACCGTTGCGCGCGGGCAGAGCTCGGGCACCAAGCGCGAGGTGACGTACAACCTGCGGCAGATCACCGCCTACACCATCGAGTCGGGTACGAGCGGCAAGCAGACCTGTCAGGGCGACTCGGGCGGGCCCGGCTTCATGGTGATGCCCGGCGACACGAAGGAGCGCCTCGTCGGCGTCGTCAGCTACGGCGATCAAGACTGCATGTACCAGGGCTACGACGGCCGCGTGGACGTGGCCGCGAGCTGGATCCGCAGCACCATGGCGGGCTGGGAGCAGCCGACCTGCGCCACCGACGGCGCGTGCGTGATGGGTTGCACGCCGGTCGATCAAGACTGCGTCTGCAAGGCCGACGGCGTGTGCAGCCCCGACTGTGCCGACCCCGCGATGGATGCCGACTGCCCGCGCGACTGCGCTGCCAATGGCGTGTGTGCCACGCAGGCGTGCGGCCGCCCCGACGCCGACTGCATCAACGAAGGCCTGCTGTGCGACGCGCCGACCCAGTGCCGCGGCCGGCTGTGCGTGAGCGACCAGCAGAACCCCGAGACCTACTGCACGAAGAACTGCGCCACCTCGAGCGACTGCCCCTCGACGATGGAATGCGCCGTGGGCGCTTGCCGCATCAAGCAGAAGCCGACCCGTCAGCCGCTCGACACGTGCTTCTCCGGCACGGACTTCTGCACGGGCACGGCGATGGTGTGTACCGGCCCCGCGAGCGGTGATTTTTCGCGGTGCGTGAAGAGCTGCCAGTCGAACACCGACTGCCCCAACGGGAACGTGTGCGAGTCGGGGTTCAACTCGACGCGCTACTGCCGCCCCCCCAACCTCACCTGGTCGAACATCAAGCTCCCCTCGGTGCCGAGCGTCACCGGTGACGTGGCGCCCGGCTGCACCGCTACCGGCTCGCTCGCGCTCTGGCTGGGCCTGGCGCTCCTCGCGCGGCGCCGTCGTTCCTGAGCGTCGAACTCTGGCAGGATCGCCGGCGTGAACCGCGTCGCGATCCTCGCCTTGTGCAGCGCGCTTGCGGCGTGTGGTGAATTCCCGCGCGCAGAGGTCGCGAGCCGCACACGACTGGGCATCCGCGGTGGCGTGGAGGCCCCCGGGGCGAACGACGTCTTCCGCCTCGACATTCGCGGCAACACGGGAATCACGTCTACCTGCAGCGCCACCCTCATCGCGCCGAGCACGCTGCTCACCGCCGCGCACTGCGTCGACCCGGTCGTGCTCGGCGCGACCTCGGTCGAGCTCACCGCGACCAACGCGCCCACGCTGATCGAGATGACGAGCGCGAACACCTTCGCCGTCAGCGAGACGCGGCTCCACCCGGACTGGCGCCCCGCCATCAACCTCGAGGCCGATCTCGCGCTGGTGCGGCTGACCGTGCCACAGGCCCTTTCCCCGCGCGCGTGGAATCAGGGTTCGCTCGAGGGCCGCACCGGCCAGCTGGTGCGCGTGCTGGGCTACGGCGCCCCTGACGGCACGATGGATGGGGGCATGGGCACGCGTCGCGAGGTCGAGTTGCCGATTCGTCAGCTCTCGCCGCACCTCATCTCGCTGGGTGACTTCACCGGAAAGGGGCTGTGTCAGGGAGATTCCGGCGGGCCGACGTTGCTGCTGATGGACGACGGAGTCGAGCGGCTCATCGGCGTGCACAGTTTCACGCGCAGTGCGGATTGCACCGACGGCGCCGACACGCGCACCGATGCGTACGCCCCGTTCCTCGACGCCTGGCTCACCGAGAAAGAAGACACCTGCGGCAGCGACGGTCTCTGCTCGACGAAGACGTGCGGCACCGCCGATCTCGACTGTCTGGGCGCCGGCGAGCCCTGCCGCAGCGCGCTGCAATGCCCGGGTCGGCGCTGCGTGACCGATCCCCAACACGACGCCGCCTACTGCAGCTCGCCGTGCCCGTGCGCTGCGCCTCTCGTGTGCGACGCGATGAGCAACCACTGTCGCCTGCCGCAACTGCCCGAGGTCGGGCCTGGATCAGCGTGCGTCCCCGGCCAGAGCTGGTGCACCTCGGGCTGGCGCTGCGATGGCGTCAGCGCGGCGCTCGCCTCGTGCAGCAAGCCCTGCAGCGCCGATCGCGAATGCACCCCCGAACAACAGTGCCGACCTGGCTTCTCGGGGCAGCGCATCTGCCTCGCGCGTGAGGTGCGGCTTCCCGTCGGCCGTTGGGAAGGCCCCGTTGTTTCAAGGTGTTCCATCGGAGTTGGAGAAGCGGCGAGCATCCTCCTCGGTCTGTGGCTCGTACGACGTCGAGGGCATGCGCAAAGGCATCGGAACTGTTAGCCCTTCTTCAATTGACTGGGGACTGGTGACCGCGTGAGAGGCGCCGAAAACACAGGAAGCATGGTCGGGCTGCTCGTCAGCGCGGCCGCGCACCTCGCCTTCGCGGGGTGGGTCGCCACGCGCCCGCCCGAGACCACGCCCCCGAAGATCGTCTCGGCCGAGATGATCTTCACCGAGTTCCCCACGCTGCCCACCGTCGAAGAGCCGCCCAGGGCGGTCGAGGCGCCGCCTGCTCCGCCGAAGATCGCCGCACGCCCTGTGGTGCGGGCGCCGTCGCCAGTCGAGCCGACTCCTCCCCAAATCGCCGCGCTCCCTGTGGTGCGGCCGCCGGTCAAAGACAGCACCCTGCCGCCGCCCGTCGAGCCGCCGCCTCCGCGCGCGACTGACGTGCCCCGCGAAGTGCCGCCGCAAGACGTGCCGCGCGCGCTGCCCGCCGACGTGCCGCGCCTCGCGCTGATCCCCAGCTCGACGACCGTCTTCATGTCGGTCGACGCCGGCGTTCGCCGTGAAGTCGAGGTCATCAACGGCGGGGGACTGCATGGCCTCGAGGCCCCCAAAGATCTCGTCGGCGTGTTGACCAAAGAGACACTGGGTCGTGGCCGGGTCGATCGCGGCCTCGTGCACCCGTACTACTCGCAGCTCGGCAAGGCGCTGCTCAAGAACGGGGACGCGGATCGTGTGGCCAAAGACGGCCTCAAGGGGCTCGCTGAACAGACCTCGCAGAACGTCAAGCTCTACAACGAGATCTGGGCCGAGCGCGCGCAGGCGTACGCCCGCACCGGCAGCCCGCTGGGCGAACAGGGCACCAGCAACAACCGCCGCGCGCCGGTGAACGATCGCGCGGGCGGCATCAACGGCGTCGATCTCGAGCAACGCAAAGAGCTCGCGAAGGTGATGAAGGAAGAGTTCAAGTCGGTGCGCCGCGCCGTCATTCGCGTGGTGCAGGACACCGAGGGCAAGCTGCTCAAGGTCGAGCTCGTGCAGCCCAGCCAGGACGCGAACGTCGACAAAGAAGCGCTGACCGACGTGAAGAACGCCGCCGAGAAGCTGCCGCCGCCTCCCGCCGAGGCGCTCGACGGCAAGACCACGCTCAGCTCGCTGTGGACGTTCGAGCTCATCGTCAGCATCTCGCCGCCCGTGCCCACCTTCAGCTTCGAGTTCGACGAGGCCCTGGGCTTCATCGACGCGCGGCTCCCGCTCGATCGCCGCATCTACAAGAAGGTGCGTCTGTACTCGGTGGAGTAAGGCGCTCACCCGCATGGCAGACAAGCGTCGCTTCGATCTCTTCGCCGAGCTGATCCGCTCGAAGTTCCCCGAGGCCAGGCGGGTGTTCGATGTCGCCGGCGGCATGGGCAAGCTCAACGACGCCCTCACCCGGCGCGGCTGCGAGGTGGTGACCTTCGATCGCCGTCACAAGCACCTGCCCGTCACCTTCGCCGAGCGCGACTTCACCCTCGACGAGCCGTGCGCCTGCGACGCGGTGGTGGGCATGCACCCCGACGGCGCCACCCGCGTCATCGTCGAGTACGCGGCGAAGCACGGCGTCGCCTTCGCCATCGTGCCCTGCTGCTCGGACAACTCGATGCCCTACAAGCCGTGGATGCGGCACCTCGCCGAGCTGGGCCAGACGCTCGGCCTCGACGTCGAAGAAGTCGAGCTGCCGATGGAAGGGCGCGCGCGCGTCATTCTGGGCAGACCGAAACCCAACTGACACACTGACGAAATGTCACCCGGCCCTGATTTTCGGGATCCGTCCGTGGGGTTGGCCAAGTAACTTCGCCGGATCGATGCGTTTCCCGGTCCTCGTGAGTCTGTTGGTCGCCTGGTCTGCGCAGGGCGCGATCTACGAGAACCCGATCAGCGCCGAGACCGAAGAGCAGCTCATCGAGCTCGAGCAGCGCGGCGACATCTCGGAAGACACCGTCGAGACGTTGATCGAGCTCATCCGCGAAGGGGTGGAGATCAACACCGCGTCGCGCGAGCAGCTCTACGATCTGCCCGGCCTCACCTACGCCGACGTCGACGCCATCCTCGACTACCGCAAGGCGAAGGGGCGCATCGAAGACCCGGCCGAGCTCGTCGGCGCGGAGGCCATCACCGCCGAGCAGCTGGTGCAGATCGCCCCCTTCATTCGCATCGACGCGGCGGCGCCGGTGCTGCCGGTGGGCGGCAAGATTCACGCACAGGGGCGCTTCACCACCACCGACAACGTGCCCCCGCCGGCCATGCTCACCACGCGGCTGCGCGGCCCCTTCAACCTGTCGGCTGGCTTCATGATGTTCACCACGCGGCGGCGCGCGGCGACCCCGAGCTACGATGCGGTAACCGACTCGCTCAAGAGCGACGGCTTCACCTACCAGCCGCAGCTACCCCGCGTGTTCCTGCAGTGGAAGCCGGGGCAGTTCCGCGTGGTGGTGGGCACCTACACCATGGGCTTCGCCGAGCGCCTCACGCTCGACAACACCCGCCGCGTCACCCCGCGGGGCATCTACCTCGTCGACGACTACCGCCGCGTGGTCGACCTCTCGTCGACCTGCAAGCTCTCGGGCGCGGGCATCATCGCCGACCCGACCTCGGGGTGTGATCTCGCCGACGGCAAGAACCTCTACATCACGCCCGACTTCCGCTACCGCGACGTGTTCCGCGGCTTCGCCGTGTCGGCTGAAGATCTGCAACTGGGCAGCGAAGCGAGCCTCTCGCTCTACGGCTTCGGCTCGTACCAGCAGCGCTCGCTCTACCAATACGAGATGTTCGATCGCCGCTTCTGCGAAGACCCGCGCGACGACAACAACGACGCCTGCAAATCGCCGCCGGTCTACCTCCCCGACGCCAACACCCGGCTGGTGTTCAGCACGCTCAACAACTTGTTCGACGAGCTGACCGGTGGCGGGCACGTCACCTTCAAGCCGACGTACCGCCTGCAGTTCGGGGCGACGGGCTGGGCGGCGTTGCCGATCTTCCGGCAGGCCCCGCTCGAGCTCGACTTCCAGGAATACAGCCGCTACCCGACGGGCGGCCCCTTCGGCGCCATCGGCGTCGACGCGAAGACCGGCTTTCAGGCCTTCAACTTCTTCATCGAGGCCACGCACAACTTCGACGGCCGCCTCGCGAGCAACAAGATGGGCGGCTGGGGCGTCGAGCAACGCACCACCTTCAGCCCGAAGCGGCACGAGTTCGAGCTGTCGTTGCGGCTGTACGACCCGGGCTTCGGCACGCCCTACGCGCGGCCCATCGCCTCGCCCGACATGCTCGAAGGGCAGCGCGCCCGCAACGAGGCTGGCGCGCGCTTCCGCTGGGTGGCCCGCTGGAGCAAAGACTGGGAATCCCGGGTGCAGGTGAACTTCTGGGTCAACCCGTGGGAAGACCGGCAGTTCATCCCCGGCGTGGCGGTCGCTGATCAGCAGGTCGTCACGCCTGCCGGCATCCCCAACATGTGGGCGCTCGCGCGGCTCGACTTCAACGGCTGGTCTTTCTTTCAACCGGCGGTGTGGGTCGACGTTCGCAACCGCAACCTCGCCAGCTCGCAGCACGGCACCTGCGCGAGCGGCACCATCATCCCCGCCGATGGTGCTCCGTACGCGTGCAGCGGCGACTTCTACCGGGCGACGGCGCGGTTCGACCTGTTCCCGAAGAACAAGTGGCTCAACGGCACGCTGCAGGGCTACGTCACGCTGCGCGACGACTTCCGCTACAAAGATCGCTTCCGCACCGACGTGCAGTTCTGGGCCGAGGTGCGCAGCCAGCCCGTCGACTTCCTGCAGCTGCGCGCCCGCACGCGCTACCTGAACCAGGACACCGAAGATCCCACCTACCTCGAGACGAACAGCTGGTCGTACGTCGAGGCGGCGTGGCTGATCACGAAGGGGACCCGTATCTCCTTGCGGTACGACCTGTTTGTCTGGCTCGATCAACGCGCGTCGACCGCCAACCGCATCCCCAACCCCGAACACCGCTTCCAGCTCGACGTTCGTGCCACCTTCTGACCATGCGTTCGCTCCTCCTCACACTCACGCTGGTCGTCGGCGCCGCTTGCGGCACCACGAAAGAAACGAAGCGCTTCACGCGCGACGAGACGTCTGCGCTGCTCAAGAAGCTCGAGGTGGTCAGCCTCGAGCTGGGTGAGTTCCCCTTCGAGGGGCCCTCGGCGGTCATCGACGGTGACACGGTGCGGGTGCGCGGGCTGCAGGCCTCGCTGCGACTGCTGGGCGTCGACACCGAAGAGACCTTCAAGAAGGACTGGGAGCGCGACGCGTTCGCCGCCGGCTGGGAAGAGTACAAGAAGAAGATGCGCGGCAACTCGTCGCGCCCGGTGAAGATGGCCACGCCTGCAGGCGAAGACGGCAAACACTTCGCGCAGGAATTCTTCGAGGGCGTCAGCTCGGTGCGGCTCGAGCGCGATCACCCCGGCGAGATCCGCGACTTCTACGGCCGCTACCTCGCGTACATCTTCGCGAAGAAGAACGGCCAGTGGGTCAACTACAACGTCGAGTGCGTGCGCGCGGGGCACTCGCCGTACTTCATGAAGTACGGCCGCAGCCGCCGCTTTCACCGCGACTTCGTCGACGCGCAGAAAGAAGCCATCGAGAACAAGCGCGGCATCTGGAAGCCCGGCGCGATGCACTACGACGACTACGACGAGCGCCTGCGCTGGTGGGCCGAGCGCGAAGCCGCCATCAGCCGCTTCGAGCGCGAACAGAACGAGCACCCTGACACGCACATCGCGCTCACCCGGTGGGACGCGATGCTCAAGCTCGAGCAGCGCCTGGGCCAGGAAGTGACCGTGCTGGGCGCGGTGCAGGACGTGGTGCAGCGCGAGAACGGGCCCGCGGTGGTGAAGCTGGCGCGCACCCGCACCCAGAACTTCGACATCGTCTTCTGGGACCGCGACGTGCTGCTGCAGACCGGCTTGCAGTTCAAGCGGGGCGAGTACGTGCAGGTGCGCGGAGTCGTACAGAAGTACCGCAACTCGCGGGGTCTCGATTCACTGCAGATGCAGGTAACGTTGTCTGGCCAGGTGCTCGCGCCCAGCGAAGAGCTCGAGCGAATGTTGTCGACGGACTCCAAGGCCGGGAGCTTCGACAAGGACGAAGGTGAATGAGATGAAGCGCGTTTTGTGTGCGTTCGCGGCGGCGACGCTGATGGCGTGTCCGCCGGTCAACACCATGACCGACCTCTGCAAGGGGCGCATGGCCGGCGATCTGGTGATTTCCGAGGTGATGATCAACCCGGAAGGAACCGACACCGGCAGCGAGTGGATCGAGGTGTTCAACACGCTCGGCACGCCGCTCGATCTCAAGGGGCTCACCCTCTACGTCCGTGACACCGACGGCTCGGGCGCCAAGTCGCACGTCATTCGTGCCGGCACCGCGCCCGCGCGCGGGTACTTCGTGGCAGGTGACATTCGCAGCGGCCCCAACCCGTCGTGGGTGAACTACGCCTACGCCGACGCGCTGGGCTCGATGGGGAACTCGCGCGGGGTGGTCGGCATTCGCTGCGGCATGACCACGCTGGCCGAGTTCACGTACACCAGCGCCGCTGCAGACAGCCGTTCACGTCAGCTCAACGGGCTCGAAGAGCCGAACGCGACCCTGGCGTCGGTGGAAGCGAACTACTGCGACACGCCCGTCGGCACGACCTACTTCGGCAACAACGCTGGCACGCCTGGCGTCGCGAACCCCCAGTGCAGACCCGAGGCGATGGCCGGCACCTGCATCGACAACGGCACGGTGCGCGCCATCACCGGCCCCGCGCCGGGAGACCTCGTCATCAACGAGGTGATGGCCGACCCGTCTGCCGTGACCGACACGACCGGTGAGTGGATTGAGCTCTTCGCGCGCTCGAACGTCGACTTGAACGACGTGGTCATCAGCACCACCTCCGGCTCGACGCGCGTCGTCAGCCAAAACTGCATTCGCGTGCAGTCGGGTCAGTACGTGCTGTTGGCCCGCTCGGCTGACAGCTTCGTCAACGGCAACCTGCCGCCCCCCGCTTACGTCTATTCGTCGCTCTCCCTGGCGAACGATCCGCAGCAGCTGGCCTTGAGCCGGGGTGACGGCGGCATCGACGCGGTGTCGCTCGTGGCCCCCACCAGCGGCCGCAGCCTCCAGCTCGACCCCACCAAGCAAGACCCTCAGCTCAACGACGACCCGACCGCCTTCTGCCCGGCGCCGCAGCGTTGGGTGCCTGATGCCGGCGGTGACTTCGGCAGCCCCGGTGCGGCGAACCCGTCGTGCGGCAACGTCATCGACTGCACGGGCCGCGCGGCGGGTGACTTCATCGTCACCGAGTTGATGCTCGACCCCGATGGCACTGACACCGGCCAGGAATGGATCGAACTGTTCAACCCCCGGTCGACCGACGCCGTGTTGACGGGCCTGACGCTGTACAAGAAGAACGTCGATGGCACGGGTGAGGTGACGCACTCCATCACCGGCGGGGTCGTTCCGGCGAACGGCTACTTCGTGCTCGGAGACGTTCGGTCGGGAACCAACCCGGCCTGGATCAACGCCACCTATGGGGCCGGCCTGGGCTCGCTCTCAAACACCAGCGGCATCGTCGGCGTGCGCTGCGGCAGCCTGGTGCTCGGGGAGTTCGCCTACAACGTGCCTGGTCGCGCAGCGCGCAGCCGCATGCTCGATGGCACCACGCAGCCGCCCACCACCGCCCTCGCGATCGAGGCGAACTACTGCGACACCCCGCCCGGCGCGCTCTACTTCGGCAACAACGCAGGCACGCCTGGCTCGGCCAACCCGGCCTGTGAGCCCGAGGCGACCACCGGCACCTGCATCGAAGACGGCGGCATGCGGTCCATCACCGCGCCCAACGCGGGAGACCTCATCATCACCGAGGTGATGAGCGACTCCACGGCGCCCGACACCACCGGCGAGTGGTTCGAACTGTTGGCGCGCGCTCCGGTCGACCTGAACGATCTCACCGTCTACACGACCACCACTTCGGCGCGGCTCACCAGCGGGGCCTGCATGCGCGTGAACCCCGGTGAGTACGTGCTGCTCGCCCGCAGCGCCGACTCTTTCGTGAACGGAGACCTGCCCGCGCCGCGCTTCACCTACGGCGGCCCGTCGTTCACCAACGGCGCCAACCAGCGCATCGGCCTCTCGCGTGGTGACGCAGGCATCGACGAGATCGCGCTCGCACCCTCGTCAACGGGCGTCTCGTGGCAGCTCGACCCGATGCTCCTCGACCCGGCGGCCAACGACGCGCCGACCAGCTTCTGCTCCGCGCCCAACAAGTGGAACCCCGACGGCGGTGGTGACTTCGGCTCGCCGGGCACGGTGAACGCCGCGTGCCGCGCGCCGGGCACCTGCCTCGACACCGGCACCAACCTGCCGCGCCCCGTCAACGCACCGCCCGACGGAGATCTCCTCATCACCGAGTGGATGACCGACCCCGGCCCCATCGCCGACGGTGACGGTGAGTACTTCGAGTTCCTCGCGAAGAGCGCGTTCGACCTGAACGGCGTCGCGTTCCGTGTCGGCACCACGGGGGCACCGCGCATCATCGCCACCTCCAACAACTGCCTGCCCGCCTCGGCCAACCAGTACTTCGTGGTCGGCCGCAACCCGAACATGGCGGCCAACGGCAACCTGCCCCCCTTCATCGCCACCTTGTCGGCCACGGCGCTCACCACCACGAGTGTGGTGACGCTCTTCAACCCCGACGGCGGCGTCGCCGACACCGTCACCACGGCAGGGGGAGGCAACGGCTTCTCGCAGCAGGTGAACCCGAACTTCCTGACCCCTGCAGGCAACGACACCAACCAGTGCCCCACGCCGGCGGGCACGGTGTACGGCACGAGCGGCAACCGCGGCACGCCGGGCCTCGCCAACGTCGCGTGTCCATGAAATCGGGGCTGGTGCTGGCCGCGGCCCTCCTCGCGAGCGGCTGCGGGCCGACGATGAGCAAGTGCGGCCCCGCGACGGGTCAGGTCGACTTCGTGGTCGATGGGGACACGGTCGAGCTCGTCGGCGGCACCCGCCTTCGTTTGCTGCTGGTCGACACGCCCGAGACGACGCAGGGCAAGAACGACTGCCACGGGCAGGAAGCGAAGGCTTTCACCGTCTCGCAGGTGGCGGGCAAGACGGTGTCGCTCGCCTACGACGAGGCGTCCTGCACCGACCGCTTCGGGCGCACGCTCGCGTACGTGACCGTCGATGGCGTCGAGCTCAACACCGAGCTCGCGAAGCGGGGCCTGGCGTGTTTCCTCTACGTGAAGCCGGGAGGCGATGCGCGGCGGGAAGAGTTTGCGACGTACGAGGCCGAGGCGAAGACGAACCGCACCGGCATGTGGGGCGCGTGCAGCGCGATCCCCTGCTCGATGTAGAGTGCGGGAGTGAGCGAGCGCGTTGCCTTCTCGAGCCTCTTCGAAGCGCTGGGGCAGGTCATTTGCGAGCGCAAGCCTGAGCTGGTGAACGAGCTGGCGCGGTTGGGGGTCGACCTCACGGCGCTGTCGAAGGACTACCCGATCACCGTCTGGCGTGACGCCACCTCGAACGTCGCGCAGCGCCTCTTCCCCGAGCTGTCACCTCCGGTGGCGGAGTACCGGCTGGGTCAGCTCGTGATGCGCCGCTTCGAGAAGACCCTGGTCGGCACCACGGTGGTGGCGCTGCTGAAGATCGTCGGGCCTTCGCTCTCGGTGGGGCGGGTGTCGCGCTCGTTCCGCACCGCCAACAACTACACCGAAGACAAGACCACCCGGCTCGGTGAGGGCGACTACGAGCTGTGGCTCAACGAGCTCCACGTGCCGTATCTCGATCAGGGCATCATGCAGGCGGCGCTCGAGCTGATCGGCGCGAAGGGCTGCACCGTCGAGGTCACCCGCCGCGATGAGCAGGGCACGACCTATCGCGTGCGGTGGAACGCCGAGCGCTGACCTTCAGTCCGTCACCCATTCCCAGGCGCTGCGGTAACCGCCGACCGACTGCACGAACTCGATCCACCGCGCGTAGAAGGGGTGGCTCGAGAGCGTGGCGGAATCACCGACCACGAAGAGGTGTCTTCGCGGCCGCGTGATGGCCACGTTGAGGCGGCGGAGATCTTCGAGGAAGCCGAGCTGCTGCTCGGTGTTGCTCCGCACGAGGCTGACCAGCACCGCGTCCTTCTCACGGCCCTGAAAGGCGTCGACGGTGTCGACCTCGAGCTCGGCCACGTCCTGCAACTGCTCTCGCAGCCACTGGGCCTGCGCGCGGTAGGGCGTGATGACGGCCAGTTCCCGCGGGTCGAGCCCGGCGGCGATCAACGCGCGCGCGCGCTGCACGACGAGCGCCCCTTCGCCCTCGTTGCGAATCGACTCGCGCTTCCTGGCGTCGCCCTCGCTGCCGTCGCCGCGCGCTTCGTCGAACCCCTTGCCGGCCGTGTCGAGGAAGAGCACGGGAGGCGCGTCGAGCTCGGCGCCAGGCACCACGTCTTTCAACGAGCGCTCCTGCACTGCAGGGTGCGCGCGCAGCTGACCGCCATACGTCGCGTCGCTGGGGAAGCGCATGATGGTCTCGTGCATGCGGTGCTGTTCCTTGAGCATGCGCTTCGCCTCGTCGCCCCAGTCGCCGAGCAGCCGCTCGAAGAGCGACACCCCGAGGCCCTTCTTCTCGGCGTCGAGGGAGATGACGGTCGGCGCCAGCTGCTTCTGGTCACCGGCGAGCACCACGACCGGGGCCTTGTGAAAGGCCATCAGGGAGATGGGCTCGATGGCCTGCGTCGCTTCGTCGAGCAGCGCGACGTCGAACTGCTGTGAGCCGAGCACCGAGCCCTCGAGCATGGTCAGGGTGGCGCACACCACGCGGGCCGAGCCGAGAATCGACGCCACGGCCTTGCGCTCGAGCCCGCGCGCCTCATCCATCAACCGTCGCGCCTCGAACTGGGCCTCGCGCGCGTTGGAGAAGCGCTCGCGGCTGCGGCCCCGGGTGCGCTGCTTGCGGGCGTACCCGAGCAAGTCGAAGGCGTCTTCGAACAGCTCGCGCGCGACCTTGCGATCGGGGTGATCTTCGACGAGCAGATCGAGCGTGTGCTGCTGCAGGTGCGGCAACACACGCGCCGGGTGGCCGACCCGCACGGCGTTGAGGCCCTGGTCGAGACACAGCTCGAGCAGGTGGTCGACCGCCGCGTTGCTGGCCGCCGTACACAACAGCCGCTTGCCCTGCCTCACCCACTGCACCGCGAGCTCGGCCAGCACGGTCGACTTGCCCGTCCCAGGAGGGCCATGCACGAGCGCAAAGTCGCGGGCCGAGAGCGCGAGCGCGACGGCGTCGAGCTGCTCGGCGTTGAGCGGGCGGGTGGGCGTGACGGGCAGCTGCTTCTCGAAGCGCGGCGGGTTGTTGCCCAGCAGCACCTCGCGGCGATCGCGCTTCTGCCCGCTGTCCATGTCCTTCCACCGGGTGAGCGCGGTGCGCGCGCGATCGAAGGTGACGTCGTTGACGGTCACGTCGAGACGCAGCCGGCCCTCCCCCATCCACGGCGGGGGCGGCCGGTCGAACGCCACGGTGAGGCTGGTTCGGCTCGCGTACGCGACGGTGCCCTGCGGCGGTGACTCGACGGGCGCCTTGCGCGGCGAGACCGAGATGAGGTCGCCGGGGCCCAGGCGGGTGGCCAACCTCCGTCGGCTCTCGTGCTGGAAGGTGACGAGATGCCGCCCGCCGAGACCGACGTTCTCTTCGACCGTCTCGACGTCGAGCACCACCAGCCCACGCGCCTCGAGCTCGGTGAGGGGAAGCGTCTGGCGTTCTTCACTGATGCGGTCCCGCTGCGCCTTGCGCTCGAGCTCGAGGAGCGAGGCGAAGCGATCGAAGTGCTCGACCTCACGCTTCACGGGCCGCACCTTCTTCGAGCACCGGCAGGAGCTTCGTCAGCGCGGCGTGGAGCTCTTTGAGCTGCTTCTTGCCCAGCGTCTTCGCCAGCTCGGCCTCGAGCTCGAGCAGCTTGCCGGCGCCGTGCTCCATGGCGTGCACGCCCAACTCGGTCAACATCACTCGCCGCGCCCGCGCGTCGTCGGGGTCGGCCGAGACCTTCACCACGCCCAGCTCCAGCAGGTCGGCCACCAGCTGCTGCACCGCCTGCTTCGTCACGCCGGTCTTCTGCGCGAGCGCGGTGATGCGCACGCCCTCTTCCACCATCAGGTGGGGAATGAGCCGGGTGTGGGCTTCTCGCAGCACGGGCGCGCCCGCCTCGGAGTTGACCCGCGCCATGCCGCGCTCGTTGAACACCTGCCCGCACCGGATCAACAGGAAGCCCAGGCTGCTCGCCTGCAGGGCCCTCAGCTCGTCCAACGCGCCTCGTCGCTTCGCCATTGGTCAATGCTACTTGCCCTTTCATGGTCAAGCACGCTTGACTTTCCTCATGCTCCCAGCGTGGCTCGATCGAGACGCCTTTCCGTTCACCCCGAAGCAGGCAGGGCCCTTGTCGGTGACCGAGCCTTTCAACCTCCGGTGGTGCAGCGCTTTCGCGAGGCCCGGCCCCACGCGACGGCGACCACGTTCGAGGACGCGGGGCACTGGCCGCACGAAGAGGAGCCTGCGCGCTGCGTGGAGGAGATCGCACGACAGCTTGCGTTGCCCCGGTCGTGAGTGTGTCATTGAGGGCTCAAGCGGTTCTGGGCACTGCTCTTTCTCTGTGGGTGCGGCCGAACCGAGCCGATCGAGGGGTTCAGCGCCGAGCTCACGCCGACAGTCACGAGCGATGCCGGCGTCACGTCTGCGTGCCGGCGGTCATGCCCTGGCTTGCCGCCCGGCCTCTTGACCCCGCTGACGACCGGGCCGAGAGGTGTCGTCCTTCACTGGCCCCACTGCGAGGGCTGCCTGCGCGTGACCTGGCGGCAGGGACTGGAGTCGTACCCGATCAAGGTCGCCTCGACGGCCTGGGACATCTCGCTCGCCGGAGGCCTGTGTCTCGAGATGATCGGCGACGCGGTCGACGGGCTCCCGACCGATGCACGCCAGACGATTCATTTCATGCGGGGTGAGGTCGACACGATCACCCAGGACTTGGACCCGACCACGGGCGCGTTGAAGAGCGTCACGGTGGCCACGCCTCCCCCTTTGGACAACGCGAGGGCTGCCTTCCTGCTCGGCCGCGCGCTCGGACTCGAACGTTCGAGCAACGCGAAGAACAGCGTGATGTTCGTACCCGAACTCCGACCGGGACAGCCCCGGCACCGATGACCAGACGTCGCTGCGCGCGCTCTACGGCCCGCCGCAGGCCTGGTGCCGCTGACGCGTCGAGGTGCTTGTCTGCGTCCCCATGAATTGGGACCAGGCGATCGAAGCGCTCTTCCGCGCCCCGCATGCGAACTTCGTCGCTGAACGCAAACGCCTCGGTGGTGAGCTGAAGGCCGCGGGCGACAAGGACGCAGCCGCGAAGTTGATGAAGCTCGGTCGGCCTCCCGCTTCGGCGTGGGCCGTCAACCAGACCTACTGGCGCGCCCGCGAGGCGTTCGACGCCTTCCTCGAGACGGCGCGCCGCATTCGCGCGGGAGACATCAAGGCGCTGCCCGACCACAAGGCGGCGATCGCCGCGTTGCGCACCCACGCCGGGGCGTTCTTGAGGGAGATCGGCAACGCGGCGCAGGACGCGACGTTGCGTCGGGTGGAGATCACCCTCTCGGCCATCGCGGCCACCGGCAGCTTCGACCCCGACCCCTCCGGTGCGCTCAGCGATGACCGCGATCCTCCCGGCTTTCTCTCGCTGGGCATCGCGGGTGGCCCACCTCCACCGCCCTCCGCGCCGCTCGCGCCGGTGTTGCAGATGCCGCCCCGGCCCCCTGCCCCGCCCGAGCCTGCAGATGCACCGCCTGCCCCGACGGAAGAAGAGGTCCGCGCTGCCGCCGTGGCCGAGCGCGAGCGGCGTGAACGAGATCAGCGAGCTCGAGAGCAACGCGCCGCTGAGCTCGCGCTCGCGAAGGAAGCGGTGAGCGCTGCCGAAGCCGAAGTGTCGCGCCTCGAGGCTGAGCTCACCGCCGCACGCAAGCAGCTCGTGGTCGCGCGCACCGCCGTCGCGGAATTCGAGCGTGACGCGTGAACCGCCTCCAGCACGAGCGCTCGCCGTATCTCCGCCAGCACCGTGACAACCCGGTCGACTGGTACGCGTGGGGCCCCGAAGCGCTCGAACGCGCGAAGCGGGAAGACAAGCCCATCCTCCTCTCGGTCGGTTACTCCGCGTGTCACTGGTGCCACGTGATGGCGCACGAGAGCTTCGAAGACCCTGAGGTCGCGAGGCGGATGAACGTGCACTTCATCAACATCAAGGTCGACCGCGAAGAACGGCCCGACGTCGATCAGCTCTACCAGGGCGTGGTGCAGCTCATGGGTCAGGGCGGAGGGTGGCCGCTCACGGTGTTTCTGACTCCCGCGCTCCGCCCCTTCTTCGGAGGCACCTACTTCCCGCCCGCGCCGCGCCACGGCATGCCGTCGTTTCGCGCGCTGGTCATCGGCATCGGCGAAGCGTGGAAGAAGGAACGCGCCGAGCTCGAGCACGAGTCGCGCACCTTCGAGCAGGGCCTGCAGGAGTTCGTCGGCATCGGCCTCGATAGGGCTCCCGGCACGTGGAGCGTCGAGGCGCTCAAGGCCGCGGGCGAGCGCATGGCGACGCAAGTCGATGTCCGCCACGGCGGCTTCGGGACGCGAGGTCCCAAATTCCCCAACCCGATGAACCTCGCGTTCATGCTGCGTGCGTGGCGGCGAGGCGCGAACGTCGTGTGCCGCGACCATGCGCTGCTCACGCTCGAGAAGATGGCGCTGGGCGGCATTCACGATCATCTCGGCGGCGGGTTTGCGCGCTACTCCGTCGACGAGCGCTGGGCGGTGCCGCACTTCGAGAAGATGCTCTACGACAACGCGCAGCTGCTCCACCTGCTGGCGGAAGCGCAGTGGCTCTCGCCACGGCCCATCTGGGTGCGCACCGCGACGCGGCTCGTCGAGTGGCTCACGCGCGAGATGACCTCGCCGGAAGGCACCTTCTTCGCGGCGCAAGACGCCGACAGCGAGGGCGAAGAGGGCAAGTTCTTCGTGTGGACGCCTGCCGAGGTGAAGTCGGTGCTCGGCGAGAGCGACGGTGCCTGGGCCTGTGAGCAGTTGGGCGTCACGGAAGCGGGCAACTTCGAGCACGGCACGACGGTGCTCTCGCGCGCGCAGCCCGATTCGCTTGACGAGGCTCGACTGGCTCGACTCTCGGGGCTCCTCTTCGCCGCGCGAGAGAAGCGCGTGAGACCCGGCACCGACGACAAGGTCCTCGCAGGGTGGAACGGGCTGATGATTCGTGGGCTGGCCGCCGCGGCGCGCGCGTTCGGCAGGCCCGAGTGGGCGGCGCTCGCCTCGCGGGCCGCGGGTACGCTCGCGCGCGAGTTCATGCGCGGCGGCGTGCTGCACCGAACGGCGCAGGGGCTGCCAGCGATGCTCGAGGACTTTGGCGATCTCGCCTCGGGGCTGGTGGCGCTCTTCCAGACCACGCAAGACGCAGGGCACCTCGAGCTCGCCGAGCGGTTGAGCGATCACGCGTTCGAGCAGTTCTGGGACGTGGAGCGCGCGGCGTGGCGGGCGGCGCCGAAGTCGAACACCGAGCTCTTCGTCGCGCCCTTCGCGGTGCACGACAACGCGTTTCCTTCGGGGGCCTCGACGCTGGCCGAGGCGCAGATCGCGCTCACGGCCTGCACGGGCCGGCCGCGGCATCTCGAGCGAGCGCGCGTCTACCTCGAGCGAATGAAGGACGAGGTGTCGCGCAACCCGCTGGGCTTTGGGCACCTGCTCAGCGCGGTCGATCTGCTGCTCGATGGCGCGGCAGAACTGACGGTGGTCGACGAGGCCTCAGCCCTCGCGCGCGTGCGCGCTGAACTCGATCGCCACTGGGCGCCGACGCTGTCGCTCATCACTGCGACACCGGGTGCCACGCCGCCAGCAGTGCTGAAGGAACTGCTTGCTGGACGTTCAGGTCGTGGAGCGTTCCTCTGTCAGCACTTCTCGTGTCGACTTCCCGTTGCGACGGAGCAGGTGGCGTCGTTGGTCGCGGGCTTCACGGTGCCTCGAGTGGAGTGATCGCGGCAGCCCTCCAGGGAGGCGGTGATGCAGGGCTCAGGCCTCGTCGCCACCGGCGAGTTTCGCAGCCCAGGTCACCCGAAATGAGGAGACCCGCTCGAAGCTGAGGGGCCAGCACGCAACGGGGAGTGCTCGCCCTGACCGCGACCTCCGCACTCTTTCACTTCACAGCCTTGGGACGCGCTGGTGCACGCTCGGTCACCACCGCCTCGGCCGGTCGCACCAGCGAGTTCGCCGGCACGGAGAACGTGAGCACCGCGCCCGCCATGATCTTCGTTCCATCACCGACGTGAATCGGCCCGAGCAGCGTCGCACCAGGGCCCACGTGCACGTCGCGGCCCAGCGTCGGGGCGCCCGTCTCTTTCGTCTCAGGGTCGACGCCTTCACCGAGCGTCACGTTGTGAAAGAGGATGCACCCCTCGCCCACCACCGCGCGGTGCGAGAGCACCAAACCCGTACCGTGCACGATCGAGATGCCGTGGTGGAGCGTGGTGTTCCAGTGAATCTCCGCGCCGTAGAGGTGCCGAATGAGCCGGCTGGCGATCTGCGGCAACAGCGGCACGCGCGCGTCGCGCAGCAGGCCCATGGTGCGCATGGCGATCATCATCTGAAAGCCAATCTTCTGAACGGCGTCGGCGGGCAGGCGCACCACCGAGCCTTCGTCACCGTGGTACTTCGCGCGGTACCTCTGCGAGTTGGCGTAGTCAGCCCGAACGGCGCGGGCCCAGGTCGCGAGAGCGTTGGCCATGTGCTCACCGATGTAGCAGCTTTCGCCGCGATGGCGCCCCGCATCAGTGTCGTGATCTCCACGTTCAATCGATTGCCGCTCCTGCAGGAGCTGCTCGATGCGCTCGCCCGCCAGACCATCGGCACCCCGAACTTCGAGGTGATCATCGTCGACGACGGCTCGAAAGAACCGGTCGCTCAAATGCTCGAGCGCCGCAGCGATGCCTTCCCGCTGACCGTCATCACCCAGAAGAACGCAGGCGCCGCCGCTGCGCGCCACGCGGGCATCATGAAGGCCCGGGGCGAGCTCATCGTCATCACCGACGACGACATGCTGATGCCACCCGACTTCCTCGCGGAACACCAGAAGGTGCACGACGCCGGGCACACCGTGGCGCTCGGCCACATCGCCGCGGCCGACGATCTCGGGCGCAAGCCACTCTTCGAGCGCTTCCACGCCGATCAACTCGCGCGCTTCGTCGCCCGCTACCGCGACAACCCGACGGCCGTGCGCGGCGTGATGGTGTGCACCGGCAACGTCTCGTTTCGGCGCGCCGACTACCTCCAGGTCGGCGGGTTCGACCGCTCGCTCGATCGCTCGGAAGATCGGGAACTCGGCGTTCGCCTGCAGAAAGCCGGCGCGAAGCTCTACTTCGCCGAGAAGGCCGTCACCACACACCGCAGCGAGCACACCGACCTGAGCGTGTGGATGCGGCGCAACTACAACTACGGCGTCTACGATTCCCGCATTCACCACAAGCACCCCGATCGCCTCGACGCCGATCCGTGGCACTTCCTGTTCCTCGTGAACCCCGTCTCCAGAGCGGTGCTCATGACCTCGGTCACCGCGCCCCCGCTCGGAAAGTTCCTCTCACGCGCGGCGTACAAGACAGCCGAGACGGTCGGCGCATTGCACCCGAGGCTCGAGCGCCTGGCCATCGCAGGTGCGACGTTGAGCTACGGCCTCGAGTACTTCCGCGGCGTGCGTGAAGAGGCGGGCTCGTTGCGCAAGTCACTGCGCGATCTCGGCGCCCACGCCGTGAAGCACTTCACGAAGACGTGACGCGCGGCTTCCACCACGCCATCACGGAGAACACCGTGAGGTACCAATACTGCGTGAGGGACTGGTGCCCGAGCCCGAGCCACACGCCGCCATCCAGCGTGTCGAGCACCGCGAACGGCACCGTGAAATAGAACGCGAGCGCCAGCGCGGTGCCGAGGCGCTGCTCGGGTTTGCGTCGCGCGATGACGCGCCAGAGCGTCATTGCGAGCGCGAGAATCAGGGTGGTACAGGCTGCTCGGGAAACCGAACCATGCGCGCCGCTCATCACATCAACTTCCGCCACGCACACCTGCTGGCGTTGATGGCGTGCAGCGCTCCGCCTGGCCCCGGCCCCGATGGAGGCAGCGACGCCGGCATGGCGGGCCAGACCTTCGATGTGCAGAACCACTTTCAGGGTCGCCTCGTGCAGACCTCGTTCTTCTACGTCAACGGCAAGCAGCGCCTGTGCAACGACTTCCCCAACGCGAAGCTGACGCAGGCCGAGACCGCCGTCGCCTGCGGCCAGGTGCCGTACCACACGGCCGCCAGGCGCCTGGAATCGAGCCGCGACTCCGACGACCGCACCGGCCAGCGGTGCTCCCTCGAGAACTCCCCCTGCGTGGACGAGCGCGACTGGGACAACGTGGGCTTCGAAGCGAACGTCGGCGCACCGTCTGACTTCGACGCCGCCCCCTGCTACGGCGCGCCCTGATGTTCGAGTCCCTCGGCAACGCGTGGAAGAAGCTCTCGCGTGACGTGAAGGCGGGCCGCTCGCCCGCTGAGCTGGTGAGCACGAGCACCCGCTATGTGGTCGAGCTGGCGAGCGCGCGGTTGTACCTCTCTGCGGTGAACGAGGTCGGCGCGGGGGTGCGCACGCTCGAACGGCCCCGCATCGACAACCAGGGGTGGATGGGCATCGGCCACCACACGCTGTTGCGCAGCGTGAACGTACCGGTCGAGCTGGCGACCACTGCAGGCGCGCGGCTCACCATCGGCGCCGACTGTTCCATCAACTACGGCGTGTCGATTGGTTGCACCGAGCTGATCCGCATCGGAGAGCGCTGCCGGCTCGGCCCCTACGTGATGATCGTCGACTCCGCGTTTCACGAGTTGCTCGACCGCTCGAAGCGGCCCGCGTCGCAGCCCGTGGTGATCGAAGACGACGTGTGGATCGGCGCCAAGGCCAGCATCATGCCCGGCGTCACCATCGGCCGCGGCTCGGTGGTCGGCACCGCAGCGGTCGTGACCAAAGACGTGCCGCCCTTCTCGGTCGTCGCCGGCGTGCCCGCGAGGATCGTCAAGACGCTCGACCCTGCGAAGTTCGTCGCGTCGCGGCCGGGGGACTGAGAAAGCCGCACATCCTTCTGTCGAGGGCCCAGGAGGCGGGCGGCAGCAACACCGTGCCCTCCGGCCTCTGGTTGTTCCCCCCTGACTCGACCGTGATGGTCGACGGCAAGGCGGTCGTCGAGAAGGGTGAGCTCAAGGTCAACTGACCTCTCGCGTCACTTGCGCAGCGTACGCGCGAGAATGCGCAGGAACTTCGGGTCTTCGACGAGGTACCGACGCCAGAGACGGCGAGGTTCCTGCGCCAATCGATACAGCCACTCGGTGCCGGTCTTTTGCATCAGCACCGGTGCGCGTTCCAACGTGCCGGCGATGAAGTCGAGGCTCGCGCCGATGCCCAGCAGCACGGCCGGTTTCACGCGATCGGCGATGCGCGCGATCAGCAATTCCTGCTTGGGGGCGCCGAACGCCATCAACACCAGGTCGGCCTTCGCCTCGGCGAGCTGCTGGGCGATGCGATCGATCTGCGCAGTGTCTTTCAGGTTCACCATCGGCGCGTCCGTGAACACCACGTCGGTGCCCCACTTCTCCCGCGCGATGGTGGCGGCCTTCTCGGCGACGCCAGGGCCTGCGCCCAGAAATGCAACCCGCCACTTTCGCTGACCAGCACGCTCGAGCAACGGCCCCACGAGATCAGACCCGCTGATCTTCTCGGGCAACGTCATGTCCATCAGCCGCGAGGCCCAGACGACCGGAGTGCCGTCGGCCAGCGACAACGAAGCCTTCTGGTACGCCGCCTCGAACTCCGGGTGCTCGTCGACGGTGACGATGTGGTCGACGTTGGGCGTGAACACGAAGCCACCCTGCTTCGACGCGACCAGTGCCTCCACTGCGTCGAGCGCCTGAGCGAAGGTCAGCACGTCGATGGGGACCTTGCCAATGGTGAGGCGCTTCGCAGTCACGTGGGCGGTATGCTCTGCGCAACCCATGGCAGGCAACGAAGAACGTCTCCGCGCGCTGGTGAAGAGCGGACTCCAGCAGCTGGGCAGCCCCGATGCGCTCGCCTCGAAGGCCGGCCAGATGTTGCCCGCCCCCGTGCGACGCGTGGTGCTGGGCCGCGCCCTCGATGGGGTCGAGCTCTCGCTGTGTCTGCACCGCGTGCTGCCGAGCCCACGTGCGACCGACTGGCAGAGCGGCCTCTCGATTCCTGCGCCGGTGCTCGAGGCGCTCATCGACGAGCTCTTGCGCGCACGCTCGGGCTCGCCCGGTGGCTGGCTGAGCGTCACCTTCGACGATGGCTACCGCGACGCGGGTGAGTGGCTGCTCGTGAACGCGCCCCGCTTCCCCGACGTCGACTTCGTGTTCTTCATCTGCCCCGAGAAGACCGAGGCGCGCACCGGCTTCCGATGGGACCTGGTCGAAGAGCGATTGAAGAGCGGCACGCCCCGCGATGAGGCGATCGGCCTGATGGCGCCCGTGCCCGACGTGCTCACCGAGAACCTGCGGCCCGAGCTGCAGGCGCTCCCCGCGCTGCCCGAGTACCCGCTCACCGCCGTCGACGAGCTGCGCGCCCTGCAAGAGCTGCCCAACGTGAAGCTGGGCAATCATACGAACCTGCACTTGAGCTCGACGAGGTTCCCCGACGAAGTGGTGAAGGCCGACTTCGAGCGCTCGACCGCGCACTTCGAGAAGCTCTTCGGCCCGCTCGAGCACTTCGCGTTCCCCTTCGGCACGCCGAAGCACCACTTCGCCCAGCGGCACGTGCAGTGGCTGCGCGCTCTGGGGAAGTTCCCCATCTGGACCACCGAGTCACGGCCCTTTCGCCCCGCTGAGAAGGGGCCCTCGGCGGTGTTGCCGCGCTTCCCTGTCGATGGCCGTCAAGACGCGGCCTCGCTGGCGGGGTGGATCGCAGCGCGCTCGCTCGATTTCCGCGTGCGCGGCAGCAAGCACCACTTCTGACGGCAGAGCGCACAGCAGCGCAACTTGAGACCGTTCATCGCGGTGTTGTCGCTGCCTGTGCCCTTCTTCGGGTCGAGCTTGCTCGACCCACCGCACACCGCGCTGCCCGTCGGGCACCCCGCGTATGCAGTCCACTCGCCCCAGGTGGTGCCGTTGCCGGCGCTCTGCTCGGTGCCCTCGGGGCACCGGGAGGTGACGTCCTAGGCGCCGGCTTCGATGGTCACCGCGCCGAGGAACTTCTTCTCACCGACCACCTCGACGGTGCGCTTCGCGTCGGTGACGTCGGTCACGCCGAGCTGCACCACCAGCAGCGCGACGTCGACCGCGAGCGTCATGGGGATGCCCGACTGCGCGTTGATGACCGAGTCGATGCTGGCGATGGCGAGGCCGCCCGTGCCGATGTGCTGCATCATGTCGACGATCACCTTCGACACGTCGTTGACGCCCAGGCCCTCGGTGCTGAACAGGCGCGCCTTCTTCCCCCGCACCAGCGTGCTCACCTCGACCAGCGCGTTGGCCACCATCGCCGCCGACGAGCCGGGCGAGGCAGGCACCACCACCATCGAGTGCCATTCGCCGCGCAGACACGTCAGCAGCTGCTGGTAGAGCTGCTGCGAGGTGACGTTGCTGCCGTTGTTGCTCGCTGCGCTCATGGTCGCGTCTCCCCTTCGCGCGTGGTGCGCACCCACTCGTCTTTCTTCTGCCCCTTCGGCCGCTGGAAGACGAGCACCACCTTCCACGCCACGTAGGCCGGTGCGAGGGCGAGGTCGAGCAGCCCGCGCAGGCCCGTGCCCGAGTGCAGCCAGCCCGCGAAGACATAGAGCCCGAGGCCCCACAGCGCGAGGCCGAAGCTGACCGACGCGGCCACTCCGCTTCCCGTGAAGACCATCAACACCGCAGCTGCCACCGCGCCCGACACCGCCGCCAGCACCACGCGGCTCAGCGGCGGCACCAGCACGTCCATCGCGAGGTCGAAGAGCAACGCGCTGCGCTGGGCGAGCGCGTCACGCAGCAGCGGCCAGCCGTGCTGCTTCAACATCTGCGCGCGCCCGTCTTCCCACCGGTTGCGCTGTGAGACCGAGGCCTTGCCGCCCGAGACCATCTCGCCGAGCACGTCGGCTTCCCACGCGTAGGCCACGCGAAAGCCGCGCCGCCCGAGCCGAATGCCGTACTCGAGATCTTCGACCAGCGAGTACGCGTCGTGCGGCACTTCCTCGAGCAGCGAGGTGCGAAAGCACATGCCGTTGCCGCGCAGGCCCGCTGACACTTTCAAGCGCTCGCGGCCGATGCTGCGCACCTGGTGGAACATCGAGAGCGCGATGCGCATCAACCGCGTGCGCCACGAGGCGTGGGGGTTCTGCACGCCGTAGTGCGCCTGCACCGCGACGCTGCCCGCCCCCAGCCGCGCCGCGAACGCATCGAGCAGGTTCGGCGAGACGAGCGTGTCGGCGTCGACCACCACCACCGCATCACTGACGCCTTCCTTCAGCACGTGCTCGAAGGCATGCGCGAGCGCATAGCCCTTGCCGCGCAGCTCTTTGTTCTGTCGCTCGAGCACCAGCGCGCCAGCCTCGCGGGCCTTCGTCGCAGTGTCGTCGCTGCAGTTGTCGGCCACCACGATGACGCGGAAGAGCTCTGTCGGGTACGCGACGGTCGAGAGCGACTTCACGGTGGCGCCGATGCCGACCGATTCGTTGTGAGCAGGCACCACGAAGTCGAACGTGAACGTCGGCGGCTGCGGCGCCTGCGGCCGTTTCGGGGGAAACGAGAGCAGCGCGAGGAAGCCGAGGTACCCACCCCAGGTGAGCACGGGGACGCTCAGGAACAGCAGCAGCAGCCCGCCGACGAGGCCGAGCACGTCGCTCACGAAGTCTTCACCTGGCTGAGCACCGGCAGGTTGAGCGCGCGCTCGACCTGCCACGCCTCGACCAGCCGGCCCGAGAGCCAGTCCCGGAGGGCCCCGACCAGAATCGCCGCAGCCATCGCCACGGCGAGCGAACCGAGGAACAGCAGCGTCACGTCGGGCTTCACCGGCTTCTTGGGCACCGAGGCGGGCCGAACGATGGAATAGCGGTACTTGAAGGCGGCGCGCGCCGTGTCCTGCTCGATGCGGGCGGAATCGATGCGCATCAACAGCTCCTCGTACTTCGCCGACGCGACGCGGAGGTTGTTGCGCGCGAACTCGACCAGCGGGTCGTCAGAGAGCTCGGCGTTGCTGAGCGCTGCGGGCGGCCCGCCGATGCGACGGGGCGTGTTGCGCGGGCGCGAAGGCTCGATGAGCGCGTTGGGGTCTTTGCCCCCCTTGCGCCGGTATTCCTGCTCGAGCTGGTCGATGTCGGCCTTCACCTGCGACATCTGCGGCGAGTCGGCCTTCATCGCCTCGATGCGCTGGATGGTGTCGAGCACGATGGGGTGCTGATCGGCGTACTGCACCTTCTGCTCCTGCAGGGTGGCGTTCAGCTCGGCCACGCGGCGGCTGCGGAAGTCTTCGAGGTCGCCCAGCGCGCGCTTCTTCGAGTTCAACAGGAACTTGAGCTGCGCGAGTTCCTGCTCGGTGGCCGACGGGCCGGGGTCGGGCTTCTCGACGGGCGCGGGCGGGGCCGGCTGCTGGAGCGCGTTGGGCTGTTGCTCGGGCGTCGCGCCCGGGGCCGAGCTGGGGTTGCCCCCTTTGCGGCGCACCTCGCGCACGCGCTCGAGTTCCTTCAGCGCGTCGTCGACCGACTTCTGCACCTGCGCGCCGTGCATCTCGAGGATGGAGAGCGCCTCACTGATGGCGGTCATCTCGGTCACGTGGCGCGTCTCGAGGAAGTTCTGCTGCGCGGTCTCGACGAGCAGGTACGCCATCTGCGCGTCAGACCAGTCGATGGCGATGGTGACCGTCTGCTGGTCGGTCGAGACCTGCAGCTTCTTCTCGAGCAGGCCCACCATGGCGTCGACCTTGTCTTCGGGCGTCGGCTCGCCGGCCAGGGTGCGCATCAGCGAGTCCTTCACCTTGATGATGGGGGGGCGGCTCTCGTCCCACGCCTTCATGAGGTTGGTCTGCTTGATGAGCGAGACGAGGTTGTCGCGGGCGAAGATGAGCTCTCGCGCGGCGCGGGTCGGGTCGTCGGTGGGCAATGACGAGCGCGGGTTGCCCAGCGCGCGAATCAGCTCGTTCTTGTTCGCCAGCAACCGTGACTCGGCGTGGTACGTGCGCGGCAGCAGCACCGCCGCCGCGATGCCCAGGCCCATGATGAAGACGAACGAGGCGAACGCGAGAAAGCGGTGACGTCGAATGCCGCGAAAGACGAAACCGACGACCTGCCGGGCGAACCGCGTGTCGAAGAGCTCAGGCTCTGCGCCGGGAGGCAGCACGACGGGTGGGGTCACGTCACGCCCTCCATCGCCGTCTCGACGGCTGCCTTGAGCTCGGCCTGCGTGAAGGGTTTGGCGAGGTAGGCGCGCACGCCCAGCTCTTCGGCCTGCGCGCGATCGTTGGGCATCGTGCGCCCGCTGACCACCATGATCGGCAGGCCATGCAGCGGGGAGGTCTTGTTGACGTGCTCGCAGACGTCATAGCCCGACGACTCGGGGAGCATGAGGTCGATGCACAGCAGGGTGGGCTTTACCTCTGCGAGGCGCTTGATGGCGCTGCGACCATCGGCGGCCGTGGTCACCGCAAAGCCGAGCCGAACGAACAAGGCCTGAAGGAGCTTGCGGATCTCCGGGTCGTCATCGACCACCAGCACCGTCTTCGTCTGCTCCATCACGTGCACCTCACCAGGCAACCGAATCCTGCTCCTTCACCGTCACCGACACCGACCCAGCCGCCTGAACCTGCCCAAGGACCCCCAGCCTCGGCTGTTCCGTCCATAGCACGCGGACTGATCCCTGCAGCAGCAACCACGGGGTGATGGTCCACGTTGCCCCGGCTTCTGCTGACAGCAGTCGATCGCCGTTCTGTTCCGCGCGCCCCAGGGGCACCGCCAGGGCGCCCGCCCCGGCCGCGGTCACCACCCACTGCTTCTCGGGCTTCCACGTGGCCTGCAGCGACGCCTCGGCGCGCTCGTAGACGAAGCCGGTGAACCGATCGGCGAAGGGCGCCACGCGGACCGAGGCGCTGAGCTGCAGCGGTTGGCCTGCGAGCTTCTCGTTCCACGTGGTGCTGGCGCCGCCGACGGGCAGCACCTCGAGGTACGTACCGGGAATGCCCTGCATCGCGATGACGACCTCGCGCGTGAGCGCTGCGCCCACGTTGATCGAGAACGACCACTGTCGGGCAAGAGGCCGGTCCCAGCGCTCGGTGAGGGCGGCGATGAGCTGCTCCTGGCCGGTGACGAAGGTGGCCTGACTGACGCCCAGCTGCGTGGTGAACGCATCGAGCCGCGTGGCGATGAGCCGCAAGCGCGCCGCGCCCGTGGGGCCGTACTGCAACGGCAAGGCGGTGGTCGCGACGGGCTCGGTCGAGCCCGACACCGAATAGCTGCCCGACAGCCCGAACGAGACGCGCGTCGAGGGTTGCGCATCGAGCGCGAGGTACGTCGCCGAGCGTACGTAGGGCACGCCGCCGAGCGTCTGCACGGGGCTGACGGTGCCCGGCGGCTGGTTGGGGGTGTCGTCGGTGCGCAGCGCTCCAATGTCGGCGAGGCCCCAGGCCGCATCTTCCGAAAAGAGGAGCGTCGCCCGTTCCCACTTCTTGCCGGCCGTGAAGCGACCGCGCTGGAGCGGCAGCAGGCGCCCACCGGTCTGCGGCTCTCGCCAGATGAGCACCGGCGCGTACTGCAGCGCGAGGGCTCCGGTGTGGAAGACGACCGCGAGATCGACGATGGGGTCGAGCTCGAGATCTCCGGTGAGCACGGTGCCGGTGTCGCCGGGCAGCGGGGTGCGCCCGCGCAGCTCGGTGCGGGCTGACACGCCGTACTTCACGTCGGCCGCAGCCGCGACGCTGGACCACACCAGCACCGTGCAGAGGGCGAAGCGCATCACTCCACGACGATGACGTCGCCAGGTTGCAGAAGAAACCGCGCCGCGGGCCCATCGCCCTGCGTCAGCGCGTGCCACTTGAAGCGAATGCGCTTGGGCGCCGCCGTCCCGGGGATTTTGCGCAGCACGAAGATGCCCTCGTGGTGGCCGAAGTCGGTGATGCCGCCCGCCGCAGCGAGCGCCTGCAGTACGCCCGCGCCGGTCTCGATGGTGACCGTGCCCGCGCGCGGCACTTCACCGACCACCGAGACGATGAGCGGCCGGGCTTCCTCGAGGGACACCGTCACCACCGGGGTGTTGATGAAGTCCTTCAGCTTCATCTGCAGCTCGCCCGCGAGCACCGCGGGCGACTTGCCGGCAGCCATCACGTCGTTCACCAGCGGCAGCGACACCTTGCCGTCGGCGCGCACCTTCACCCGGGCCGACATCGCCTCTTGCTGAAAGACGCGCACCTGCAGCACGTCGCCCATCGCGATGACGTACTCGGTGCTGTCGGTGATGTTGGCGGTCTCGACCTCGACGAAGGCGCCCTTCGGGGCGTAGCACCCGAGCAGGAGAAAGCTGGAGACACAGAGCGTTCGGATCATGGGGCTCGTGGAGAGGACGTGGTGAGAAACGGCTTCGCCCCGTGGACCCTCGAAAGGGAGCACGGGGCGACAATGTACGCGTGAGGTCCGGACTGCGGTCCTTTTCAGCTGGCGCCCCTGCCCGTCAGCACCACCGGGAAGGTCTTGAGGATGAGGCCGATGTCCTTCGAGAAGGACCAGGTGTCGATGTACTGCAGGTCCATGTACATCCACTGCTCGAAGCTGATCTCGTTGCGGCCGCTGACCTGCCAGATGCAGGTCAGGCCGGGGCGCACCGACAGACGGCGACGATGCCAGGGCTCGTACCTGGCGACCTCGTTGGGCACCGGCGGGCGGGGACCGACGACGCTCATGTCACCGCGGAGCACGTTGATGAGCTGAGGCAGCTCGTCGATGGAGAACTTGCGAAGCACCCGGCCGATGGAGGTGATGCGCGGGTCTTTCTTCATCTTGAAGACCGGCCCATCCATCTCGTTCTGCTGCGTGAGCTCCGCCTTCAGCTCTTCGGCGTTCTCGACCATCGTGCGGAACTTCAGCATCTTGAACGGGCGGCCGTGCAGCCCGACGCGGGTCTGGCGAAAGAGCACCGGGCCTTTGCTGGTGAGCTTCACGAGCGCGGCGACGATGAGCAGCATCGGCGCGAGCACCCACAGGGCGACGGCCGAGGACATGATGTCGAAGACGCGCTTGAAGGCGAACTCGACCGGCTTGGCCTGCACCGACTGGTAGTGGACGTAGCCGTCACCGATGCCGTGGCTGAGCAGCGGGCTGGCGCGCTCGAGCCGGTAGGCGATGGCCGGCGTCGCGAAAGGAACACCGAACTTCTCGCAGACCTTGATGGCCGACTGAGTCTCTTCGGCGTGCGCGAAGTGGTTCGACGCGAAGTAGACCTCGGCGACGGGCATCGAGCGCAGCACCTGCTCGAGCTCGGTGGCAACGCCGAGAATGCGGGCCTTCGCGGTCTTGGCAGGCGTCTCGTTCGAGAAGCGCACGAGGCCCAGCACTTCGTGGCGGCCCTTGCGACGAATCTCATCGAGCGTGGCGCGGGCGAGCGGGCCGGTGCCGACGATGAGCACCTCGTCGATGGGGCCCGAGCGCGGCGAGAGGTTGCGGAAGACGGTCGAGCGCAGCAGCAGCGACGTCGGCCACGCGACGAGGAGGAAGATGCCGGCGTTGGGCAGCGAGCCTGCGGGGACGAGGAGACCCATCACGGCGAGCACGGTGGTGACCGCGAGCACCAGAATCGACTGCATCGCCGCGTCATCGAGCACCGACCGGTCAGAGGCCCACGGGTCGTACTGGCGCAGCGCCATCGCGGTGAGCACCCAGGTGGCGATGGCCACCACCGAGAAGGTCGACAAGCCGCTGGTGATCTCATTGCCGGACAGCAGCGTCACGCCCAGAGAGGCGACGACCAGCGCCAACAAGTCCAGGAGCAGGCTCACCCGTGCAACCGAGCCAGCAGCAACTCTCCCGAAAAGTGAGTTCATGTCGGTTTGTCGACCTTGTCTTCATGGAAGTCGTTAAAATAATTGAATTTTCAACCCGACAACGCGCCGCGTCACTACCACTGCTTTGCTGAAACAGGGGCCACATCTTGACGACATGCGTTACGGCCGCTGACTTTCGACCGGGGTGACTGCAGGAGTGATGCCTGTGGTCCCGACCTTGTCGCCACAGGCCCGGAAGGACTGGGACAGGCGCTTGCACCCTTGACGTTCGAAACGAATCGACTGTGCAGGTGGTGCAGGAATGTCTTCCCCGAAGCGCTCAGGTGCTCCGCATGCGGCCTTTCTTCTTCGTCCTGTTCCTCTCTGGTTGTGTCGAAATGACGGTGCTTGATGCGGGACGTGATGGTGCCCCTTCCAACGACAGCGGAATGATGACTTTCGGCCTGACCGATTCAGGCATCACCAAAGTGGATGAGGATGGCGGCTCGGTTGACCCCGGGCTCGACGCGGGTGTGGCCGATGCGGGTCCCCGAGCGGGGTGCACCAGCGGCGCCGCGTGTACCTCAGGGGTCTGCGTCGCCGGGGAGTGCGCACTCTGTCAGAGCGACGCCGAGTGCGGCTTGGGTCGCAGGTGCGGCACGGGGGCCTGCGCTCCGGCGTGCACCAACACGATGGACTGTGGGGCGGGCCGCGAGTGCTGCAGTGGGCGCTGCGTCGACCTTCAACGAGACGTCGCGCACTGCGGGGGTTGCGGCCAGGGCTGCACCACCGACTCGTTCTGCGGTCGCGGCTCGTGTCGGGTGACGAACTTCGCTGCGATCTGCCAGCTGCCGGCGGCGCGCGTCGTCTTCGACGGCGTTCGTGAAGACGACGACGCCGGCACCGCGATGGGGGACGCGCTCGTCGCTGGCTGCGTGCCCGGGGTGACCGGGGGCTCCGCCTCGCAGAGCGACGGGCGAGCGGTGAGCGCCAACGACGGCCAGCCGCTGCTCCTCGGTGAGCTGCTGGTGATGGGCGGCGGCTCGTTTCGGCAGAAGGGAGTTCGCTGGCTCGAGGGCACGCGCACCGCTGAGGTGAGCGACACCAGCACCGCCACCGACGCCATCTACAGCCTCAAGGACGGCGGCGTGGTGTCGAACGTGCCCTTCTCGACCTTGAGCGCCTCGCGAGACCGGGTGCTCATTCAACTGGTGCGCGCGCCGTCGGGGGCGCTGGTGCTCAACGCCTCGGGCTTCGTCGGTGCGGGCACTCGTGCTGCGGCCGACTCCTTCGTGAAGACCGTCTTTCCGATGCGCGCCACGCTCACCACGCGCTGGTACGTCGTGGAATGGACCGACGTCGACACCAGTGGCGGCCCGAGCACCGGCGACACGTACACGGTGATCGCGTCGGGCCCCTGAGGCGCTGAACGTGGTGCGCGAACCGCGCGCGTGGCGCCAGGGGTGCGCCCGCGCGTGGTCCGCTTGACTCGTCGTCGCATCACCTCCGTCGTGCGTGGTTCTGGCACCGCGGCTGCACTGTCGCGCCGCGGCTGCTGCTTCCGGCCCACCTTCGATTCTGGAAACTCCATGACCCGCATCGCGATTCCCGCCCTCGTCGCTCTCTTCTCTCTCACCGCCCACGCCCAGTCGCTGGCCGACAGCTCCGCCCGGCTGCGAGACGCGCAGCGGGAGTTCGGCACCTGCCAGAACGGCAAGCTGCAGCTCGAGTTCGGCGAGGTGCTGGGGCGGCTCGAGGCCGCACGGAAGTCGCTGGAGAAGGGGCGTCGCGAGACCGAGGTGGCACGCCGCAGCCTCGAGTCGACCCGCAAGCGCATCGAGGCGGCGCACCAGACGCGGCACCTGTCGGCCGAGGAGCGGGTGGCGAAGGAAGCGCAGTACGCCCAGTCGCTCGCCACCAACTACACCGCGCCGATGCAGACGCTGCAGCCGCTGGTGGCCCGTTACGTCGAGGGCATCGACCGCTACGCCTCGGTCATTCGGCAGTACGCTGACCTCTGCGCGAAGGGAGGCATCACGACTGCCAGCGCGCGCGAGTTCGTCGCCACCGTGAAGCCCACCGTCGAGCAGCTCGACGGCAGCGCGAAGGAGCTGGTGGCCAACGCCTCGAAGGCCGCCGCGGGTGACGTGGCTGCTCGCTGATGGCTACGCGGTGACGGCGCCGGGCGCGGGAGTCGCGGAGACGACCGCTTCCTCCGGCGCCACGCGCCACACGCGATGCTTCGCGGCGAGCCGGCCGATGATGGACACCGCGGCCCCGAGGAAGAGGTCGAACATCAGGCTCTGCGTGCCCATGTCGCCGAAGGCCTGCATCAGGTACGTGACGATGACGGACAGCGCGATGAAGAGCGCGCTGCGTTCTTGCCACGCAGTCGCGACCTGCAGCGTGCGGCCCAGGAAGAACATCGCCACCGCGACCCACAGCAGCACGCCGGTGAAGCCGAAGACGCCACCAATCCAGAACAGCCAGAGGATGGAGTTGTGGCCGACGTGCCCGAAGTTCGACTGACGGAAGTCGTTGCTGGGGATGAACTCGGTGAAGGCGTGACCGAAGCCCTGGCCGAGGAACATGTTCCGTTCCCAGCTCTTCATGAGGTTGAAGTTCTCGATGTCGCGCTCGACGTTCGAGCTCTCTTCTTCGGTGTCTTCTGCGGGCGCGATGATCGAGCGCACCTTGGCCACCGGCGCGAACACCCCGCTGCGCGAGTTCCACCCCGCCGCCATGTAGAGCGCGATGACGGGCATCAGCACGACGCCCAGCCGGGTCAGCTTGCGCTTCATGCCGTGCATCGGGCTGAGCACGTAGATGATGCCCAGCGACATCACGATGTCGACGTACGCGATGCGGCGGTCGTTGAGCTTGAGCGCCAGGAAGACGACCGGCATCCAGAACACCAGCAGCCAGAGGTGTCTTCGCGTCGGCCGTTCCCACATGAGCATGAGGGCGGTGACGACCGCGACGACGAAGAGCATGGTGTCGTTGTGGCCCGTGGTGTGCGGCGGGTACTCGCCCATCGGGAAGGCGACGGCGTACATGAAGAAGGTGCCCAGCGCCGACTTGACGAGGCTGCCGACGAGCAACACCGAGAACAGCTTCGGCAGGTCTTTGGGGATCTCGAAGGCGTAGAGCGCGAGCATCGCCGCGACCGGCATGAAGAGCAGCGCGCGGAACTGCCACAGCGCCTCGCGAAACACCCCGCCCCGCCCCACACCCATGACCACCAGCCAGCCCACGGTGAGACCGGAGAGCACCAGCACCAGCTGCAACGGCAGCGGCGCTTGCTGGGTGGTGGGGTCGAGCTTCGCGCGATCGTTCGGGCGCAGCCACACGCGGCGGTAGAACATCACCGCGGTGAGCGCGATGAGCGCCAGCTCGAAGCCCGTGAACAGCGCGACGTTGGTGTACAGCAGACGACCCAGCGCCCAGAGCGGCGAGCGCCACAAGCCGTAGTACGGGCGGTCGGTGGGGTCATCGACCACCACCGCGAGCAGGAACACCGCGAGCAGCGGCCACTTGAGCGGGCGCGTCCACACCAGCCAGCCGACGACGACCGCAATGGGGGGCAACAGCGTCATCACCGGGTTGCCACGCGTGAAGGCGAGCGCAGCGCCGGTGGCGATGGCGAGCCCCCCCGCGAGGGCGAGCGACGACGCGGAGTGGCGAACGATGATGCCGCCCGCGCGCACCCTCAACTCGGTGAGCACCGGCAGCTGCAGCTCACGCTCGAGCTGTCGCGCCGACAAGATGCGGCCGCTCAACACGCCGAGCATGGCGGCGCAGACCACCGCCGCGAAGAACGACGCCACGGCGCCGAGCACCACGCGCGCCACCAGGCCCGGCCCATTCGCGGTGCGCGGTGCGCGCGGCGGCTGAATCACCGTGAAGCGCAACGAATTGCTCTGGCGAAACACCTCGGCCGAGATGTGCTTTTCCTCGCTCTGCACCATGAGCTCGGCGGCGCGTGATTGATCTCGCGCCAGCTGTTCCCGCTCTCCTTCGATGAGCGACCAGCCCGCGAGCGTCTCGGGGGCGGCTTCGATCTTCTCGACCCGCGCCGACATCTCGGCGCGCACACCCGCGAGCTGTTCGTCGAGCGCGGCGGCGGCGTCTTCGAGCGTCTTCGCCTCCCGCTGCATGCGCAGCTGCATGAGCGCGCCGAGCTGGGTGGTGACGAGCGTCTTCGCGACGTCGCGGCTCGTCCATTCTGCGCTGATCTTCACCTTCTGCCCGTCGACCTGCACGTCGAGGCGCCGCTCGAGCATCGCCACCAGCGCGTCGAGGCGATCTTTCTCGTCGATGGGGCCGCTGATCTCTTCCTGCACCTGATCTTTCAGGACCAGCACCCACGGGCGCCCCAGGGCCCACTGGTCGAGCAACCCCGAGCGCTTCACCAGCGCGACGAGCTTCTCTCGCGAGAGGAGCAGCTCGGGCACGTCGAGCAGCTCTTTCTTCGACTGCGGCACCGGCGCGAAGGGGTTCGCGAGGCGGTGCACGGCGACGGGCTCCATCACGTAGACGGTGGTCTCGACGTAATAGAGGTCAGGCACGGCGGTCGACGCGACGACGGCGGTGAGCGCAGTGAGCGCGGCACAGACGAGCGCGGCGAGGCGGTGGTGCTTGAGGGCGAGGCGCACGAAGGTCAGCGCGCCGCTCACCCGAACCTCGGCACGATGACCCGCAGCACCACGATGTAGAGGAAGTTGAAGAGCACCACCCCGAGCACCGCGCGCTTCAGGCCGCGGCCGACGTGACGATCTCGCGTGGCGACCAGAGGGAGCGCCACCATCGCGATGCAGATCGAGAGCAGGAGCGCCTTCGCCACGCACCCTGCCTACCACGCTCGTGTTACAGCCGCGCCGGGATGAACATCTTCACCACTCAGGTCTTTCTCGAGACGGCGGGCGAGCTCTTCTTCCCGCATCGGTCGCGCCGCATCGAGATCTGCCGGCTCGAGGGCCGCCGCCTGCCGATGCTGGTGCTCGATGGCGAAGAGATCGCCGGGCGCATGAACTTCTACGACTACCCGCAGCCGCTCGACGACGCGAAGGGGCCGATCGATCGCGAGATTCTCTGGCTGCCGCGCACCGTCGTGCGCACCACCACCGTCGCCGAACGCACCGAGGCCGAGCCGCCGGGGCAGCAGCCTGCGCCGTACATCGACTGGCGCGTGCACCCCACCTTCGAGAAGTACGAAGACGACTGGCGCGCGCGCGGCGCGGTGAAGTCGAACGACAGCGCCCGGCAGCGGCGACGCATCGAGCGCGAGCTGGGTCCGCTGAAGTTCGAGTTCGACGACGTGCGCCCCGAGGTGTTCGACGCCTGCATCACGTGGAAGTCGGCGCAGTACCGCGCGTCGGGCTTCGTCGACATGTTCGCCGACCCGCACAACATCGCGCTGTTTCGCCGCCTGAAGGAAAAGGGCGCGCTGGTGGTGAGCAGCCTCTCTGCCGGGCCGACGCTGCTCGCGGTGCACTTCGGCGCGTCGAGCGATCGCCGCCTCGCCTCGTGGATTCCCGCGTACGACGTGGCCTTCCAGAAGTACTCGCCGGGTCGGCTGCTGCTCGAAGACATGCTCAAGGCCAGCCACGCGCGCGGCGATCTCGAGTTCGACTTCCTCATCGGCAACGAGGGCTACAAATTCCAGTTCGCGACGCACAACCGCGTCATCGGCGAAGTGGGCTCTCCGCCCGTGCGCCACCTGGTGACGACGAAGACCCGCGCGAAGGTGAAGTCGTTCCTCGAGAACAACCCGCGCGCGAAGGCGCTGTTCCAGAAGGTGCGGGCGCTCGCTCCGGGCCCGCGGCCGAAGTGACTACTTCGTCTTCTTCGGCAGGTTCAGCTCGATGACGGTGATGGCGTACGGGGGCAAGCGAACCGCCTTGCCCATCGGCGACGGACGTTCGACGAAGCCGCGCGCGTCACCGGTGTAGACGAACACGCGCTGCGAGTCGGGCACCGCGCAGCCCTTCAAGCTGATGTTCGCGTCGAGGGTGTCGGTGGGCGAGAAGTTGAGCGCCACCAGGGTCACGCGCGTGGAGTCACCGTTGCGCGCGGCGAACAACGACGCGTCGCGCGGCATGCTGGTGGCCATCGACCAGTCTTCGAAGCGCGCGCCCTTGCCGTCGAAGTCGCGGTAGGCGCGAAACGCCCAGAACGCGGGCGAGCCTTCGGGCGGGTACGTCCAGTACCAGGCGGCGAAGAGGCCTTCCTGACCGAAGCGACCCAGCGCCTCGGCGAGCGCGAGGCCTCCCGAGAGGTGACGCTCGGCGCCGAAGTTGTACTCACCGATGGCGAGCTTGAGGCCGGGGTAGTTCTTGTCGACGAGCTCGCGCATGCGGGGGATGAGGCGCACGGGCTCCTTGATCCACGACTCGTCGCCGTAGCGCGGGTCCCACAGTCCTCGGGTCGAGCGAATGCGCAGCGCGTTGGTCTCTGCGTCGGTGTTGCCGTCGGTGCCCACGCCGAGGCCTTTGGCCTGCGGGTAGAAGTGGAGGTCGAGCACGTCGACCACCTTCGTGCCCGTCTTCTTCTCGTGCGCAGCGAGCTTCTGGAGCCACCATTCGAGCAACGGCACGTCACCGTGCTTGCGGCGATCGGGGCGCAGCGTGAAGCCGGCCTTCGCGTCGATGGCGCTGTAGAAGTACGCGGGCCAGCCCCACTCTGCGGGCCCGGCGATGAGCGCGTCGGGGGCGGCCTTTCGCACCGCGGTGCCGTAGCTGATGGTGCGCTCGAGCAGCTCGTCGTACCCGAGTGGCTCGGGGTGCACGTCGCGGTGCGTGTCGTGCCAGAGCATCGGCTCGTTATCGAGGAAGTACACGTCGACGCACTTGCCGCGCTTGCTCTCGTGCTCGCGAATGGCGGTGACCCAGCGCGCGATGAACTCGGACGTTGCGGGCACGCTGGTCATCACGGGGCCCAGCGGCGTGAGCGGCTTGCCGTCTTTGCCGATGCCGTTACCGGCGTTGCGGCCGTCGGGGTCGAAGCTCTCCTGCGCGGGGAACTCGCTCTTCGGGAAGCTGACGGCCTTCGTGTCTTTCGCCACCCAGCCGAGCGTGGGCAGCGTCATCGCCGAGGTCACCTTTCGATCGCGGTTCACGTCGAGGAAGGTGCGCCACGAGTAGTCGGCGGTGGACGCGTAGTTGACGTTCTCGAAGTAGTAGTCGGCGGCGGTGTTCCACGCGTTGCCGAGCTCCCAGTTGTAGCGGCTGGTGGGGTTGCCGCCCCAGCGCCGGGAGGTCGCGCCGAGCTTCCACTGGTGCGTCTCGTCGTGCTCGTGCCGCACGCTGACCGCGATGCCGTAGATGAGCGGGCTGATCTCCTGCGTGGCGGCGGTGCAGTCGACGCTGAACGCTGCGGGGAGGCCGGGCGCCTCGAGCGCGGCCTGCGCCTGTTTGAGCATCTTGGGGTCGGCGGAGGAGAGGCCGACGAAGTCCATCTCCACGAGGCCGGGCGGGTTGAGGGGTTTGGTGGCGCGAATGCGCACGTGATCGAACGGGCGCAGCTGCGGGTTCAACTCGGTCATCGAGATGAAGACCTCGGTCCACCCGTTCGCGAGCTCCTTGCGGTGCCGCGGCCCGAGCGTGACGCGCGGGAAGACGTCGGCCATCTCGCTGTCGACGCGCACTTCCAGGAAGTCGCTCGCCGGAGGGGTCGCCTTGAGGCGGAAGGTGAGGCCGCCGAACGGGCCCTTGAGGCGGTTGTTCACGAGAATCCACCCGCCGTAGCTGCCCATGAGGTGCTTCTCGGGCTCGCCGGTCTTGCGCGGTTTGCGATCGTCCCAGCCGTGGTCTTGCCAGTCGTTCTGGAGGTCTCCCTTGAAGATCCAGTGCGTCACCTCGGGCGTCGCGGTGGTGCGGGTGCCGGGCGTGAACGAGGGCGGTTTGGGCTGCGCGTTGCCGTTGCGGCACGAACCGATGAGGCACATCACCACCAGCGGGAGCGTTCTCACGAGACCCTTGCTACTCCCGTTGAACGGCCGCGCGGGGCGTGAAAAGAGCGAGGCATGCTGAAGAAGCTGGTGAATGACGCACTCGAGCTTCGCAAGGCAGCGCGCTTCGGTGAGGGCGCGCGCGGGCTGCTGAAGACGGTGCTCACCACTGACGGCTACCGGATTCTGGCGATGAACCGCATGCGCGAGACGGCGCGTCGGCTGCACGTGCCGCTGGTGAACGCGGTGTTGCGCTCGGCGCAGCAGGCGATGGCGGGCATCGAGATCGGCAAAGACGTGACGCTCGGAGAGGGCGTGTACTTCGTGCACCCGGTCGGCGTGGTCATCGGCGGCGATGCGCGCATCGGCGACCGCGTGCGGTTCTACGGCAGCAACACCATCGGCACCGCGAAGGACGATGGGTACCCGACCATCGAAGACGATGTCTGGATTGGGGCGGGCGCGCGCATTCTCGGGCCGATTCGCATTGGGGCGCGGTCACGCATCGGGGCGAACGCGGTGGTGGTGACCGACGTGCCGCCCGACTCAGTCGCGGTGGGCATTCCTGCGAAGATTCGGCGCCGCACCGATCTCGACGTGGGCGCGCCTTAGTTCATCCTGCCCACCAGGTTCTGGCGCGATCGCTGACGGGCGGCAGTTCACCGTGCCTCCAATGTCGTCCCAAAACTGCAGCCACTCGTGAGACCACCATCTGGGCAGGGTGTTTGGAGACGCACCCTAAAACAATCACGCTGCCCGAAGCGGGTTGTTCGCAGCGTACGAGTAGGTCGGGACGCTCAACCCACTTTGAGCCATGCGTCGTAGGTACATCGACTGCAGCATCGGCGCTGGAGAGACGTACCGGCCAACTCGCTCAGTCATCAAGGACCTTCAGGCCCGTTACCTTCCCAGACTCGACGAGGACCTTGACCTGGGAGACGGGGACGAAGGGGTACGGATAGTAGACGTAGGCCCTTGGGGTATCGTCGACTCGGGAGGGCACCCCAAAGAGCTTGACGATCTCCTCTTCGTGCTTTCCGATGAGGCCGCTCGCGGTTGCAAGGGACTCGTGCCGACGGTTGAACCAAGTCACGTATGGACCATCGAAGGCCAAGTCCATTGCGACGAGTGCGACGAGCGCTAGAAGAAGGAGCGCAAGCCGCCCAACGAGAACCGATGGCTTGGCGGTCCTCACCGGCACACCGCGCCCTTGTCGGCGTCTCCAATTCTCCGTCGCTGATCTTTGCCAAGCGGCCACTTCTTCTTGTCAACCCACTCGTCTGTCTTCCTTCCGCCCAGCACGCCCTGCCCAACGGTTTGCTTGGCGCCAGTGGTGATCACGTCAACGGTTCCATCGGGATTCACGATGGCGTGGGTCCCATCAACGGTCTTCACGGTCTCGCTGCCGGTGTACACAGCGTCCTGAGTGCCACCGTACGTTTCTCCCGGTGGAAGGACGACGACCTGCGAGTTGGAGGGGTCCGCGTCGATCTTCACCACAACCGAATTCGGTGAGTTGTTCTGGACCTCGAGTCCGGTCGGGTCGGTGTAACGCAACGGATTGTTCGCGGCGTAGGCGTAGGTCGGAACGCTCATCCCGACCCGAGCCATCGTAGCGACATACCGGGGCGACTGCAGCAGCGGCTCCGGAGAGAGCCACTGTACGAGGTCAGCGCATGTGTTCATCAAAGACTCCCCGCAAGTCTTTGCTGCTGACCGAGACACTCGACCAGGAACCATCAAGTCCTCGTGCTACGGCGCCGGTGCAGACCCCACAAAGGCGAACCGAGTGGTGGTCGGGGGGAAGGGCATTGGGATTGACCGCCAAGCTTGCCTGGGCGGCATAGAAGCCCCCATCGCTCGAGCTAAGAAGGACAACCTGCAGCTGTAACTTCGGAGCTGCGTCCGCAGTGCGTCCGCCCGCGATGAGGAACTCACCACACGTGCTGCTTCCGTTGATGGGCTTCCCATCGACCTCAACGACAACCGGAACCGAGCGAAGCCCTTCTTCGTCAGGCTCGAGGCAGCCCGGCCGAAGAAGGAAATGAATGCAGCCGCCAGCATCGAGGGCATCGGCAAGCGAACAGAGGTTGTCGCGTGGGGGTGAGCGAGTGCACCCGATGAGGAGCGCAGATAACAGGAGAGCGGTGCGCATGGTCACCACCACGCCTGAACGCGCGGGACTCCATTCACGCGCACGAAATCCAGTCTGCGAGGCCCGCTCTTTCCGCTGATCAGTGTCATCGGAAGCTTCTTCTTCAGCTGTTTTCGAAACGGCGCCTCCTGTCCTCCAGCCTCACACCCAAGAATCGTAAATGAGCGGGGACCTCCCCAGCCTTCGAACCACCCGCCCATGTCGTCGCCATCGAACACGTCGGTGGGGCTACCCCACATCATGCTCTGGGTTCCATGCCCCATGACGATCACCTGGTCCCAAGAGTTGCCCCATGGGTCCAATGCGTACGAACCCTTCGACACGTAGTCGAGCTGGTTCACGATGATCGTCTCCTTCGTCAACTCGCCAGTCATTCTTGAGTTGAAGAGGTCCTGTTGCAGCCCTGCCTCAAACGCACCGCGGTTCGAGTTCGTGATGAGGGCGTTGTCCCACATGTTCGACGCATACAAGACGAGCGTCGCTAGTCCGGACGGGTCGACGTACCTCAGCGGGTTGCTAGCGGCGTACGAGTAGGTGGGGACACTCATCCCACTTTGTGCCATGCCAGCGACGTAACCGGGCGACCGGGAGAGCGGCTCTGGGGAGAGCCACTTCCTTGAGCCTGTCGCGAGTCCTCGTCGCCGCGTCGCAATTTCCCGAGTGCGGTTGCCCAGTTGCGCGCGAATTTTCCCGACGCGAGTGGCGCGCAGGCAGGTTGATGCCCTGACGCGAGTTTTCAGCCCCGCGTGCGCGCGAGGCGGCGTGACGGTGGTGGCGAGAGCGAGCATCGAGGCGAAGTGTACGCCGGTGGCGCTCGAGCGGGCAGTGGTGGTGAGGCCGTTCCGCTCCGGCTCGAGCGGGCGCCGTGCCCGTTGCTCAAGGGGAAGAGGTGAGCGGCCCTGAGGTTGACGCCGAGCTCGCGCGCCGAGGTGACGCGAGCGCTGATGCAGGTAACGGCCGCTTCGGCGCGGTCCTCGCGCTTGCACCAGGTGACGCACGTGACGAAGTCGCAAGCGGCGAGGCCCGCGCCGAAGCTGGTGAGGCCTTCCGCTGCGCACCCGCCGCGCGGCTTGCACCTGGTGAGGCAGGTGACGAAGTCGCAAGCGCGCGGCCGGTGCTGCGCTGTTGACGAGGTGACAGTCGATGCAGCCGCGCTTGAGCGCGCTCTTCGCTTCGCGAGTGACGCGGGCGAGCAGCACGTCGACCCGCGCCGTCGACGTGCAGCTCGCACACGGTGACTGCCGCGGCTTGAGCGCCGCTCGGCCGGCAACTGATGCAAGTCGGCCGGCGGACAGTCAGCACAGGGCGCGCCTCTCGCCCCCCGCCTTGGTTTCCCCCCTTAGAAACCCCCTTTCCGAGGCGCCCCCCGAATAAGGAATTCCCAAGGGGGGAAACCCATCCTCCCCACGCCTATTGTTCCGCTTCGCTCCACGGCGGCGCGGGGCCCCTGTGGGGGGCTTCGAGCGGGCGGCGGCCCCCGCCCGGCTTCGCGCGCGCCCTGTGCATTTCAAGTCGAAAGCCCCACGTGACTCGGGGCCGGCCTCACGAAGTCCCGTCCGCCCCCGCTGGGGGCTCCCCAGGAAGTGCGCCGCGCGGGTGCGCGTCGCTTCCGCCCGCGGCTTGAGCGCCGCTCTTGCGGCACGTCGTCACCGGCCGCGCGCTGCGCGGCCAAGCCGTGCCGTTCAGCATTGACGACGTCGCTCAGTCTTCGTCGCTCTCCGCGGCCAGTGCCTCGAGTAGCTCGTCCGTGGTGACCGCTCTCGCTGCTGCCGTCGGTGTCGAGCGCAAGAGGCGCGCGGCCGGGTGCGTCGCCGCGTGCACCGCGCGCAGCTTCTCCACGGTGACGCGCGTGTACAGCTGCGTCGTCTCGAGACTCGCGTGGCCCAGCATCTCCTGCACGAAGCGCACGTCAGCCCCGCCCTCGAGCATGGCCGTGGCCATGCTGTGCCGGAAGAGATGACACGCGCCTGGCTTCTCGAGGCCCGCGGCCTCGATGTACTGGCGCACCCGCTGCGTCAGGTAGTCGACGTGCAGCCCTTCGCCGGCGTCGCCCAAAAGCAGCACGCCCTCGTCGCGCGCACCGGTCAGCTTCGGCCGCGCCTCCTCGAGGTACTTCAGTGTCCACGCCAGCGCCCTCTCGCCGACGGGCACCACTCTGTCTTTGCGGCCCTTGCCCTCGCGCACGAAGACGGTGCCCCGCGTCGCGTCGACGTCGAAGACGAGCAGGCGTGACAGCTCCGCCCGCCGCAGCCCCGTCGAGTAGAGGAGCTCGAGCATCGCCCGGTCGCGCAGGCCCTCGGGCTGCGTCACGTCGGGCTTCGCCAGCACCGACTCCGCTTCCTCGGCGGTCAGCACCGCGCGCGGGAGTCGCTGCGGCAGCTTCGGCAGCTCGAGCTCTGAGGCCGGGTTGGCGAGCAGGAAGCCTTCCTTGCTGAGGTACCGGAAAAACAGCCGCACGGTGGCCAGGTGCCCGTACTGCGTCGACGCCGACAGCGGCTTCCCGTCGCGCTTGCGCGCGTAGAAGAGGTGGCGCTGGTACCTCTCGAGAATCGGTCGCGTCACTTCTTCGGGGCGCGTGAGGCTTCTCTCTTCGCACCACCTGAAGAAGTTGGTGAGGGACTTCGCCTGGCCCGCTACCGCGGCCGCCGTGCGTTGCTTCACGCGCAGGCCTTCGAGGTACTCCCACGCGTGCCCGCGCAGCGTGCCGGCGGCGCCAGGCGCGCCCAGTGGGTTTCCCTCGGGCCGTCGCAGCTTGTGCTGCCGCGGCTTCACCTCACACCGCCTGCGGGTACGACGGCGTTTCTCTCTCAGCTGCCAGAAGTGCGTTGCGCGCCTCACCAGCGCCGACGGCAGCTAAGGCGATGAGGCCACTGGGCAATTCGCTCGATTCAGCACCCCGACCGGGCCCCGACTGCGGGCCGACCGGGGGCCGACTGGCCCCCGACCGCGCGGCCTCGAAGCCCGACCGCGTCTCGTCGTAGTGGTGCAGCGCTGCGACGTCGGCGAGGCCGGGGAGAAAACGGCCACCATCGGCGCCCTCGAAGAGCAGCGTGTACTCGAAGCCGCCGTCGCGACCGCGCTGTACGCGCGCGTACTCGAATTCTGTGAGGCGCCCGAGGTGCACCTTCAGCTGCGTGTCGCCCCAGCCCAGCGCCTCGCGCACCTGCCGCCTCGTGAAGCGGAATTCTCCGCGCGTCACGCCCTGCAACTGGCACCCGCGCTTCACCCACTCGTCGAGCAGCGTCAGCAGCCGTCTCGTCTGCGGCGGCAAGTCATCGAGGCTGCGGCCCAGCACCGCTGCTGCGAGGCGGTTGGCCGTCGCGATGTCGTCGAGCGTCACCTCGACGTACTCGACGGGCGTGCCCTGGTGCTGCACCGTCTTCACAGGCCGCTGGTGCTGGTGCAGCAAGGCCAGCGTCCGGATGAGCGTCAGGTACTTCGGGAAGTCGCGCCGCGCGCGCGTCCTGTCATCGAGAAACGTCAGCGCCCTCGCGTACGGGTTGACGACGGCGAGTGGCCTCAAGAGTCGCTGCGCGTTGCGATGCAGCTTCAGGACGGCGTCCTTGTCGCGGCGCGCCAGCAGCCCCTCGAGCGTCTGCTTCTCTTTCTGCTTCTCGTGGATGGCCTTCGTCTGTGCGCGCTCTTCATCGACGGTGAGGACGAGACAGCGGTTGAGGAGCTCTTCGTCGAGCTCGCTCGCGGTGGTGGTGAGAAATAGCTGCGTCGGGCCCTCCACTCGGTACTCGTGCGTCACGAGTTTCCCCGTCGCCGGGTCCTTCCCCGTCGACGCGATGGTGAGCTCTCCCTCGCTCTGCAGCAGCTTGAGCGCGTACGACGCGCGCGCGGCGCCTTCCTCTTCCACCACGGCGAGCACCTTGTGCTTCAAGTCCGCGTCGCCCATGTAGAAGAGCGACTGCCCCGTCATCGCCGAGTACTTCGTCTTGTCTTCCTCCGGCACGAAGGCCAACACCGCCTCCATCAGCGACGACTTCCCCGCAGCCGACGACGACTGAATCAGCACCGCCAGCGGCTCCTCGAGCTTGCGACTGACGGCGGCGAGGTAGCCGACCAGCTTGTTGGTCTCCTCGCCCACCACGCCGCACCGCGCGAAGTCGTCGACGATGCGCGTCAGCAGGTGTGCGTCCTTCAGCAGCTTGAGGGCCGCCGTCGTCTCGTCGTCGGTGAGGGTGGGCGCCGCCTTCTTCGGGGCCAGCTTCGCTTTGAGGGCCTCTTCCTGCAGCGCCTCGAGCTTCAAGAGCAGCTGCCCGACGTCGCGTTTCAACGACTCTTCGGGCACGCGCAATTCGTCGGCAGCGGCCTTGAGAAACGCCGCGCGCTGGCGCGCCGAGTACATGTCCAGGGTGTCGACGTGGAAGACGTCGCCCTGGGCCACGAGGACATTCACCTTCAAGGCCTCCGCTGACAGCGCCTTCCCCAGCCCGCGCACCCGGTACCGCCGCGGCCCGAAGCTGAAGACGACCTCTTCCTCCTTCACCTCCGTCGCCACCTCGGGCGTGCGCGGTGACACCGGCCGCTGCAGCTCGCTCGCGCTCGCCGGGGCGGTGGCGCTCGGAGCTGGGTGGATCTCCGCGACTGAGGCGTTCGCGAGCGCGCTCACCGTGGCGTCGGTGACCATCACCGACGCGGCGCCCATCGCGCGCGGTGGTTGATGGACGCCACTCTCATTGATGGCGCTCGAGCTCACCTGCGCGCTCGAAGTCTGCGCCGACGTGTCCAGAGCAAATGGCACGGCGTCCGCCGGGGCCGCTACGTGCACAGTCTTCGCGGAGACCGGCGCGGGCACTCTCCTCTCCCCCTCGAGCCCGACAGCGCCCACGGCAGCTAAAGAAGAAGCGAAGTCAGGCACAGCGGGGGCTGCGCCCCCGCCCAGCCAGGCGGCGGCGCGCAGCGCCGCTGCCAGGGCTTTGTCGGCCGGCTTCACTTTGCAGGCGTACTCATTGGCATCCATGCCCCGAGGGAAGAGGACGCGGTAGCAGCCGAAGCCCTCGGTGCTGAGCGACTTGCCCAGCGCCTCGGCGGCCGCGTCGCCGGCGTCGTCTCTGTCGTAGGCCAGCAGCACCTCGCGCACGCCGTGTTGTTTCAGCGCGGCGAGGTGGTGTGGCGTGAAGCCCTCCACGCCGTAGGCAGCGATGACGTTGCGGTGCCCGGCCGCCCAGAAACTCAGCGCATCGATGATGGCCTCGCAGACGATGGCGACGCGCTGCCCAGCGAGAGCGGCCGAGTTGAAGGCCGCGCGGTGCGGGCCCGACAAGTACAGATGGTCGGCCGTGCCGGGGCGCAGCCCCTTCGTCACCTTGCGCCCGTACATGCCGACGACGGCACCCGCCTCGTCGTGGATGGGCACTACCAGGCTGCCGACCAGGTGCTCGTGCCCCGACTCACGGATGACGCCCAGCCGCTGCAGCCGCCCGCGCACCAGCGCGCCCGCGTCTCGGTTGGTGCCCGGCAGGCGCAGCCCGAGGGTGCGGTTGCTGAAGCCCAGCTTGAAGTGCTCGATGACTCCCTCGTGCTTGAGGCCGCGACTCTCCAGGTACGCGAGCGCCTCGGGTGAGGTGGCCAGCGTGCGCGCGTAGTAGTCGCGCACCTGCGCCAGCAGCCTCGCGTCGTCGGCCGCCGCGTCGACGGGTGAGGGCAGCTTCGGCACCGTCGCGATGCGCGGGCCCACCGGGCCGCTCAAGTCAGCTCCCTCGCGCAGGAGCTCGACAGCGTGCCGAAAGGTGACGCCCTCGGCCTTCATCACGAAGTCGATGACGCTGCCGCCCGCCTTGCACTCGCCCAGGCAGTGCCACAGGTTTTTCTTCTCGCTCACGACGAAGCTGGGCGTCTCGTCTTCGTGGAAGGGGCAGCACCCCAGGAAGTTGTCGTCGCCCGACTTCTTGAAGGCGACTCCCTTCGCCTCTGCCAGCCGCCGCACGCTGACGTCCCGCTTCAGCTTCTCCAGCACCACGTCTGCAACGCGCGCCATCCCGTGTCTCCTCGGCAGCCTGTCAAGAGGCTCGAGCGCCCGAGATGGACGCCACGCGCGTCCAAACGTATACTCCCATTTGGTGTACCCTCAAGTGGAGGTTTCGAAATGACCCTTACAGTCGTGGGCGTCATGCCCGCCAAGAAGCAGCCAGACACTGAATTCGGGAAGCGGCTCGTCGCCGTGCGTCTCGCCCGCGGACTCACCCAAACGCAGCTGGCCGAGGCCACTGGCACCACCCAGCGTGTCGTCTCGCGCCTCGAGACGGTGGCCGAGTACCCCACCGTCCCCGTGCTGCTCGAGTTTTGCCGCGCGCTGAAGGTGTCCGCCGATGAGTTGCTCGGCCTCAAGCCCCCACCCAGGGTCGAGGCCCCTCGCCAGCCCCCTGAAGAGAAGCGCCTCTGGCGCCACCTCCGTGTCGTCGCTCAGCTTCCTGAGCGCGACCAGCGCGCCGTCCTCAGGCTCATCGACACTGCGGCTAAGGCGAAGCGCGCCGGCTGATCAGCGAGTCTTCACCATCTAGGTCCAATACCTCGCTCGATCACTGTCACCTGTCCGCTCACTGCCGACAACAACGCCACGTGGTACTCGACCACGACCATCGCTTCGCTCCGGCGGCTGTCGCTGCAGACGCAGAGCACGTGCTCTGACCGCTCAGCGGGCCCCATCAGCTTCATCACCGCGAAGTCTTCAGAGACTTTCAGCATCCTGTGCGTTCTCGCTGCAGTGTCGATTGCGCAAAGGTAGTGCCGGTCGATGATCAACGGCTCCGCAGGCCGCTGCCGAGCAGGTCCTCGCATGAGACCGACCGCCAGTCCGGAGCTCCGTGCGCCAACAACATCGATCCACTCGAACCCGACAGCTAGCTCGATCTCTGCCGGGGTGACGGACGACTGCCGAAGAAACAGTCGCGGCCCTTCATTGGACCGAACAATGGTCACCAGCGTCCGCGTCTCTTCCACGAAGACAGACGAGGTCTCTCCACGCGGAAGCTCACTCATGGCGGGAACATCGTCCATTCGAAGTCCGGCACGTCCGATGAGGTTTTGTCGTAGTCGAGGGTCGGCTCGCAGCTGTTCCCTCCTCCACCGACGGAGAACGGGCCGGTCCTTCGCTCTCCACCGCAGTCGTAAAGGCAGTAACCGGTTCCCAATCCAATACCGATCAAGGTGCACGTCTTCACCGTGCTCGACATCGCCACTACCTTGCAGACGTCCGCCGCGAACTTCTTGAAAGGCTTAAGCATGGACTTCGGGTCGAACTTCGGCAGCTCAAACGGCTTCGGTCCAGCGAAGCCGCCACACGCGGCCGGGTTCCCTGGGTTCCTCTGCATGCAGCAGTCATACGTGCTCACGCACAACCCGGTCGGGTCCGTGTACCGAATGGAGTTGTTGCGTGCGTATGCGTAGGTCGGCGCGCTGAAGCCTCGCTCGCTCTCCCGACGTACCCACTTCGGGTCCTGCAGCATCGGCTCCGGCGAGAGCCAACTCCCGCTGCTCGCGTCGTAGTCGCGGAAGCCGAAGTGTGTCAGCCGCGTGTCGTTGTCGAACACGCCACCAGCGAAGACGAAGGGCTGAAAACCTGGATTGCTGTCGGAGAGGACGTTGCCCCACACGTCGCTCTCGATGCGCTGCACGACAGCACCCGTGGTCGCGTTGACGACCAACTTCACCGTACCGAGGTGATTCTTCACGTACGCGTACGTGACGCCATCGCGCACCATCGCATCGGGACTGTGGCCCTCGCTCGCATAGACGAAACGGGTGATGACCGCGCCTGCGGCATCGACTTCAGCGACGACGCGGTACTGGCCGTCGTAGACCCACCGTGCCGTGACGACGCCATTTCGCGTACGCGCCACACGGCGCTGTCGACCATCATACTCGTAGGCCACCACCGTACGGTCGGGCAGCGTCACGGACTTGAGCGCGCGCCCTTCGTGCACGTACTGCGTCGTCTGACCTCCTGAGGTCATCGACAGCCGGCTTCCCATCGCATCCCATGTGTACGTGGTGGCGCCTCGACTCAGCAGCCTGTCCTGCGCATCGTAAGCGAAAGAAACGCCGTTCTCGGTGAGGCGGTTGCCGTGCGGCGAGTACGTCCACGTCGTCGCCGGCCCACCGTTGACTGACACCGACGCGAGCCGGCCTTGCGAGTCATTCGTGTACACGAATTGAGACGCGACGCCCTCGACGACTTCATTGACGAGGACGATGCGCCCGGCCGCGTCGTAGGTGAGGGCCTCGGAGTACAGCGACGGCACCGAGCGCGAAG
>JBILUC010000115.1:0-10367 GCA_044371205.1 Archangium sp. | reverse complement strand
CCCGCGAGCCGGCCCACCGATTCGAGCTTCTGCGCCTGTCTGAGCTGAGCCTCGAGCTGGCTCTTCGCCTCTTCGGCCCTCCTGCGCGAGGTGACATCGCTGAGCACGACCCGCAGCACCCGCGTGCCGTCTTCGGTGGCGGCCTGGACCACCAGGTGCGCCCAGAGCTCGACCCCGTCGAGCCGCAGCATGCGCACCTCGATGGATTCCTGGTCGTCATGGGTCAGCGCCCTTCGGCGCACGAGGTAGAACGCGTCCATGTCGTCGGGCGCGAGGAAGCGGCCGAACGGTTGATGGAGCACCGCTGAGCGCGACAGCCCCAACATGGTGCCACTGATGAGGTTGGCGCGTTCCACCAGGCCAGCGTCGTTGAGGGTGAGGTAGCCGACCGGCGCGAGGTCGTAGAGGTCGAAGTAGCGCGCGCGCGACGCTTCGAGGTCGTGCTGCAGGCGGCGCAGCTCCTCGTTCTGCATCTCGAGCTCGACCTGGTGCACCTGCAGCTCGTGCACGAGCGCATCGGTCGGCCCGCGTTCCCCGCGGGGGAGGTCGGCCCATCGCTCCTGCAGCCTGCCGAGGGCCACCTGCCTGAGCCTGGCGCGGTCGTCGTCGGGGTCGCTCATGCGGGCCTCCCGATGGGGCGCTCGGTGGTGGCGATGGCGTACACGGTGCCGGCTTCGTTTCGCAGCGCCGTCGCCGTCAACAAGACCTCGACCACGTCGCCCTGGCGGGTGAGCCGCTGCGTGCGGTACGGGGCAAGCACCTCGGCGCGGCTGAGCTCGAGCACGCGCATCAGCTCATCGTCGCGCAGGGCCTGAGGAATGCGCTCGCGCACGTTCATCAGCAGCGCCTGGGCCTCCGACCAGCCGTACAGCCGCACGGCGCCGGGGTTCCACGCGAGGGTCCGCCCCTCGAGGTCCTGCACGGTGATGGAGTCGGAAGCGTCGCGCACGACCACCGCCAGCCGGCTCAGCTCGGTGGCTTCCTTCAGCTTGTCCTGCGTCTTCACGCGGTCGGTGATGTCGACGAAGGTAATCACCACCCCGGAGATGACGTTGTCGACGGTGCGGTAGGGGCGCACCCGCATCGTGAACCAGTTCCCCGCGCGAATCTGCACCTGCGCTTCGCGGAACTCGAGCGTGTCGAGCACGACCTGCGCGTCGGTCGCGAGGCTGTCGTAGCCCACGAGGTTCGAGACGAGGTGGCTCACCGGCCGACCGATGTCCCCCGGAATCAAGTTGATGATCTGCGCGGCGGCGGGGGTGAAGCGCAAGATGCGCAGCTGCGGGTCGAGGAAGACGGTGGCGATGCCCGTGCCCGACAGCAGGTTGTTCATGTCGTTGTTCGAGCGCGACAGGTCCAACACCTTGGCGCTCAGCTCGGCGTTGACGGTGGCCAGCTCTTCGTTCACCGACTGCAGCTCTTCCCGCGAGGTCTCCATTTCTTCGTTGGCCGACTGCAGCTCTTCGTTGACCGACTGCATTTCTTCGTTCGACGACTTGAGCTCTTCGTTCGAGGTCTCGAGCTCCTCGCGCGTCGCCTGGAGGTGCTCGTCGCGCGCGAGCAGCTCGCGCTTGAGGGCTTCCACGCGCTCGTCCCCCTCTGGGCTCACTGGCGCCGGGGTGGTGGCGGCGACCTCGGGGGCCTGCTTGAGCGTGACGAGGAAGAGCGCCGAGTCGGGCACCGGGTACACCCCCAGCTCGACCTGGGTGAAGTGACCGTTGGTCTTCACCCGCACGGCCGAAGCGAGCGAGGGCTGCTTGCTCGTCACGGCCTGGTGGAGCGCCGACGACAGGCTGGGCCGCAGCCCTTCCCGCGCCATCTTGAGCACGTTGTTGACGGCCGCAGGCCCTTCCATCAGCTCGAGGAACATGCCGGTGCGCCCATGCGCGAAGAGAATGTCGCCGTGCTCGTTGACCAGCGTCGCCGCCGGGGCCAGCCGCAACAGCGCCGCTTCGGCCACCTCGCGCAGGGGTCGCACGGGGGCCGAGTGCTTTTCGGCGTCAGCCGTCATCTTGACCACCGGGAGAGGGGCGAGCGAAGGCGCCATGCGGGAAACGCCCGGGTTGCGCTCGTACAACTTGGCCTTGCGGTCGACCGCAGTGAAGAGTTCATCGAAGTCTCCAACGCCTTCCGAGGTGCCGAGGAACAGCACGCCGCGCTCACGCAGCGCGTAGTGAAACAGGGGAATGAGCTTCTTCTGCAAGGCGCCGCTGAAATAGATGAGCAGGTTGCGGCAGCTGATCAGATCCAGCCTCGAGAAAGGTGGGTCCTTGATGACGTCGTGAGTCGAGAAGACCAGCAGGTCTCTCAAGCTCTTTCGAACGCGGTACGCGGTGCCGTCGGCCTCGAGGGTGAAGAACTGCGCCAGCCGCGCAGGCGTGAGGTTCGCCGCGATGCTCGCCGGGTAGACGCCTGCGCGCGCCGTGGCGATGGCGTTCTCGTCGAGGTCGGTGGCGAAGACCTGCACCTGGCAGCCCACCTTGAGCGCCTGCGCGTGTTCCTGGAGCAGCATGGCGAGCGAGTAGGCCTCTTCGCCCGTCGAGCAGCCTGCGCACCAGACCCGAACGACGTCTCCTGCGCTCTTGTCAGCGAACAGCCGGGGAATGACCTGGGCTTCGAAGGCCGCGAAGGCCTCACCATCGCGGAAGAAGGCGGTCACGCCGATGAGCAGCTCGCGGAAGAGCGCGTCGACCTCAGAGGGCGTCTGACGCAGAAACGCGACGTAGTCGTCCATCGATTCGACTTGATGCACCACCATGCGGCGCTCGACCCGACGGTGGATGGTGGACGGCTTGTATTGCGAGAAGTCGTGCGTGGTCTGCGCGCGAAGCAGCACGAAGATTTTCTTCAGCGCCGCCTCGGTCTGAGGAGCCGAGCCCACCGTCGGGGGGTGCTTGCCGAAGGCGCCGACGGCGTAGGCCATCAAGTGCTCGGGCATCTCTGCAGGCAACAGCGTGTAGTCGACCAGCCGCGTGGCGATGGCGCTGCGCGGCATGCCGTCGAACTCGGTGCTCTCGGGGGTCTGCGCCATCACCATACCGCCCTCGGCCTTGATGGCGCGCACGCCCCGGGTGCCGTCGCTGCCCATGCCCGAGAGCACGACGCCGATGGCGCGCTCACGAAGGTCGAGCGCCAGAGACCGAAAGAAGAAGTCGATGGGCAGCCGGGCGCTGTGTGGCTGCGTCGGCTCGAGCAGCTGCAGCGTGCCGTGGAGGTACGCGAGGTCGTGGTTGGGCGGAATGATGTACACGCAGTTGGGCTGCACCGTCATGCCGTCTTCCACCTCGAAGACTTTCATTCGCGTGTACCGGCGAACGAGATCCGCCAGGAGGCTCTCGTGGTCAGGCGACATGTGCTGCACGAGCACGAAGGCCATGTCGGGCGAGCGGTCGGCCGGCATTCCTGAGAAGAAGGCCTCGAAGGCGGCAAGGCCACCCGCTGAAGCACCGATGCCGACGATGGGGAACGCCAGACTCGGTGACCCTGCGACCTCGTCGAGAGAGCTCATGCAGCGGGGTCCTTACCCGCAATGCGACGCAGAGCCGTCAATTGAATCGCTGCGTGGAGCACGACTGGACTGCTCAGGCGATGCGCTGGAAGACTTCCTGGCCTCGGCCAGCACGAACACGAGGCCCCCCGCGCCAAAGACGACGCCCCACCACGCCGAGCTGGGCGAGCAGCATCGCGCCAGAGCCGAGCCACACCCACGTGTTGGTGAAGAAGCCCAGCTTCCACCCCCCGTTGGGGTGACGGCGGCGGCGAGGGTCGAGAAGTCCACCGCTGGCGCAGATAGAAAAAACGCCCGGCGTCACGAGGACACCGGGCGTCTTCTGAACAGACGGAGTGCGCCGTTACTTCGCGGCGACGTCGAAGCGGTCGAGGTTGCTCACCTTCGCCCACGCCTTGACGAAGTCGCGCACGAACTTCTCCTTCGAGTCTGACTGCGCGTAGACCTCGGCGATGGCGCGCAGCTCGGCGTTCGAGCCGAACACGAGGTCAACCGGGGTCGCCGTCCACTTCGCCTTGCCGCTGGCGCGGTCGACGCCCTCGTAGAGCCCCTCGCTCTTCGCCGACTTCGACCACTTCGTCGACATGTCGAGCAGGTTCACGAAGAAGTCGTTGCTGAGCACGCCCGGCTGGCTGGTGAACACGCCGTGCGCGGCCTGACCGGCGTTGGCGTTGAGCGCGCGCAGACCGCCGACCAGCACGGTCATCTCGGGCACCGTCAAGGTGAGCAGGTTGGCCTTGTCGACCAGCAGCTCCGCCGGCGAGCGCGTCTGGCCCGCGCCGAAGTAGTTGCGGAACCCGTCAGCGCCCGGCTCGAGCGCCGTGAACGAGGCGGCGTCGGTCTGCTCCTGGCTCGCGTCGACGCGACCCGGCGTGAACGGCACCGTCACGTCGAAGCCGCCCTTCTTCGCCGCCTGCTCGATGGCCGCGTTGCCGCCGAGCACGATGAGGTCGGCGAGCGAGACCTTCTTGCTGCCCTTGTTGAAGTCCTTCTGAAGGGCCTCGAGCTTCGGGAGCACGGCCGCCAGTTCCTTCGGGTCGTTGGCCGCCCAGCTCTTCTGCGGAGCGAGGCGAAGGCGCGCGCCGTTCGCGCCGCCACGCAGGTCGGTGCCGCGGAAGGTCGATGCCGACGCCCAGGCCACGCGCACCAGCTGCGGGGCGGTGAGGCCCGACGCGAGCAGCTTCGTCTTGAGGGCCGCGATGTCCTTCTCGTCGATGGCCGGGCCGCTCGCTGCCGGCAGCGGGTCCTGCCAGAGGAGCTGCTCAGCGGGGACGTCAGGGCCCAGGTAGCGGGTGCGCGGGCCCATGTCGCGGTGGGTGAGCTTGAACCACGCCTTGGCGAAGGCGAGCTTGAACTCGTCGGGCTTCTCGAGCCAGCGCTTGCCGATTTTCGCGTACGCGGGGTCGACCTTCAGCGCGAGGTCGGTGGTGAACATGATGGGCTGGTGGCGCACCTTCGGGTCGAACGCGTCGGGCACGAGACCCACGCCGCCGTCGTTGGCCGGCACCCACTGCGTCGCGCCGCCCGGGCTCTTCGTCTGCACCCACTCGAAGCCGTAGAGGTTGCTGAGGTAGCTGGTGGTGAACACCACCGGGTTGACCGACCACGCGCCCTCGAGGCCGCTGGTGACCGCGTCGGCGCCCTTGCCGGTGCCGCACTTGTTCTTCCACCCGAAGCCCTGCTCCTCGAGGCCGGCCGACGCCGGGTCTGCGCCCACGCACTTGTCGGGGGCGTGCGCGCCGTGCGCCTTGCCGAAGGTGTGGCCACCCGCGATGAGCGCGAACGTCTCTTCGTCGTTCATCGCCATGCGGCCGAAGGTCTCGCGAATGTCCTTCGCCGAGGCGAGCGGGTCGGGCTTGCCGTTGGGGCCTTCGGGGTTGACGTAGATGAGGCCCATCTGCACGGCGCCCAGCGGCTTCTGCAGGTTGCGGTTGCCCGAGTAGCGCTCGTCGGCGAGCAGCTTCTTCTCAGGGCCCCAGTACACGAGGTCGGGCTGCCAGTCGTCGCGGCGACCACCGGCGAAGCCGAAGGTCTTGAAGCCCATCGACTCGAGCGCCACGTTGCCGGTGAGCACCATCAGGTCGCCCCACGAAATCTTCTGCCCGTACTTCTGCTTCACCGGCCAGATGAGCCGGCGCGCCTTGTCGAGGTTGGTGTTGTCAGGCCACGAGTTGAGCGGGTCGAAGCGCAGCTGGCCACCCGACGCACCACCGCGGCCGTCACCCACGCGGTACGTGCCCGCGCTGTGCCACGCCATGCGGATGAAGAAGGGGCCGTAGTTGCCGTAGTCGGCGGGCCACCAGTCCTGCGAGGTGGTGAGCACCTTCTTGAGGTCGGCCTTCACGGCCTCGAGGTCGAGCGTCGCGAACGCCTTCGCGTAGTCGAAGCTCGGGTCGAGCGGGTTCGACTCGGCCCCGTGCGCGCGCAGCGGAGAGAGGTCGAGTTGATCAGGCCACCAGAACTGGTTCGGCTTCGCCTGCGCGAACGCCAAGCCCGGCAGGGACAGCGAGAGCGCCGCGAGCGCGGTGATGAAGCTTCGGTTCATGTCGAATCTCCCAACGAATGGATTTTGACCAGCTTTAGACAACGTCCAAAACTGGACCTGAACTAATCGGAAATTCCCCCCGACGCCACAAGAAACGGTGGGGAGGACTCACGCGGGGTGAGACGATTCGAGGGTGAGAGGTCTGTGGCTGGCAGTGCTGGCGACGTGGGCCAGCGGGTGTGCGCTGGGGGCGGGCTCGATGACGGCCTCGGGGCGCACCGCGTTGGTGAAGAACTCCGACCGCGAGAACGCCGACGTGATGTTCGGGGCCTACGTGGGCATGTTGCCGTCGGCGAGCTTCACCTTCCTCGAGGGCGTCGAGCCGGGCACCGGGCTGAGTTGGACCGCGCACGCCGGCGCCAACCTCTACATCGGCGGCCTCGGCGGCACGCTCGAGTACCAGCACCGGTGGGACCAGGTGAACTGGGAAGGCGCGATTCGCGGCGGGTCCGAGCTGAACGGCGTGATGGGCTACTTCAGCGTCGCGCCGCTGGGCGTCTTGAGCTTCGACGTCGGCGCGGGCGCGCTCTTCGGCGGCAAGTTCGCGCTGCTCGGGCCATGCGGCGAGGTGCTGCAGGAATGTCGGGGCGGCTACGTCGGCGACGCGTCCGGCCCGCGCTTCGCGGCGCGCATCAACTTGAGCGTGTACGGCCCGTCGTCGTTCTGGGGAATGCTGTACGGCTACTCCCGCGACCCTTCGACCGGCCTCACGGTGGAGACCAGTGGGGAGGGCCCCATCCTCCCCATCACCACCTCGCTGCGCCTCGAGGTCGGCTACCACCGGCTCGAGCTGACGGGTCCGGCCGCGCTCCCGAAGTCGGTGGGCGCGCTCAACATCGGCGTCGAGCTCCTGCTGGGGTTCTTCTAAATGAAGCGCGCGCTCGCTCTCGTCGCCCTCTCGCTCACCGCCTGCCAGGCGCCGGTGCTCGAGGCGCTGCAGGCCGTCACGCGGTGTCAGTACCGCTTCTCGGGCACGCCCAGCCGCTACGACACGCTCGAGCTCGGCAGGCAGACCTCAGCCGGCTTCGTGCCCTTCGTCGACGGAGAAGACGTCGAGATGGCCCCCTGGTCGGTCGAGGACTCGGTGGGGCGCTGGTACTTCCAGGACGTGTTCGTGCGCCTCTCGCCGCTCGTCGACGTGGGCGCGACGGTGTGCGCGCAAGTCAGCGGAGACCTGGGCGCTGGCATCTCGAACGACCAGGGCGTGCTGCTCTCGCGCGCGAGCGATGGCGGCTACGTGGGCGGGCCGGTGCCCTTCTTCACCGGCATCGACGTCAACGCGCAGGAGCGCTTCCCCGAGCTGCTCGACGCGAGCGTGCCCTTCGTGGGCGAGCTGCTGGTCGGCAACGGGAGTGACCTCGTGGGCGGGTCCCTCACCGCGATTTCGCTCCGGCGCGTCAACCACGTGGGCTTTCTCGGCGTACCGAGGCCGCCGCCGCCGCCCGACGCGGGCCTGCTCGGAGGGGGCGTGCTCGAGCTCGGGCTGTCCTTCATCACCGTGCGGCCTGGCGAAGACGTGCGGGTGTTGATCAGCCTCTCCGGCGACCGCCTCGGGGAGAGCGTGACGCTCGTGGCCGACCCGCTCCCCGCGGGCGTGACGCTGACCTTCCCGTCGACCCTCGCGCCGAACGTGAACGCGCTCACCGCGCGGCTCTCGGTCGCGGCGAACGTGGGGCCGATGTCGATTCCCCTGCGGCTCACGGCGCAGGGCGCGCTCACCCGCGGCGTGCGCGAGAGCTTCATCAACGTCATCCCCGCCGTGGAGCGCGAGGTGGCGCTCACGGTCTTCGGCCCCGACGCGGCCGCGCCGGTGGGCTCGACGGTGAGCGCGGAGGTGCACCTCGCACCACTCGCTGGCTTCTCAGGCCCGGTGACGCTGGTCGCCGAGGCACCGCCGGAGCTCGACGTGGTGTTGCCGACCACGCCCGTCTCGCTCACCGCGCCGATGAACGTCACGGTGCAGGTGCGCGCGAAGACGCCCAACCCGGGCACGGTGCGCTTCTATGCGGTGGCGAAGCGCGACGTGTGGGGGGGCACCGACCTGCCCTTCGCGACGAGCGACGCGGTGAGCTCGCAGGTGGTGCTGCTGCCCGGCTTCTCGGAGCGGCGCGTGCTCACGCCCGGTCAGCCGCTCTCGTGGCAGGTGCAGACGTACGGACTGCCAGGCGGGGCGACTTCACAGCTCACGGTGACGGGCGCGCCGGCCGGTTGTGCGCTCACCGTGCCGGGCAGCGGTGTGAACCGGGTGATGAACGTGACGTGCGATGCGGGGCTGCCCGCGACGGTGGCGCCGCTGGGCGCGGTCGCGACTGCAGGCGGCGCGATGGAGAGCGCGACGTGGACGCTGGTGGTGCCTGGCGCCGTGACGGGCCTCGAGTCGTTCGGCGTCGCGCCCGAGCCGCGGCCGCAGTCTCTGGATCAAGAGTGGCCGCAGGTGGCCGGCACCCTCAACGACCGCTTCGTACTCGGCACCGAGTCGAACGACCTCGGCCCCTCGGTGGTGGGCTTTGATGGTGGCTATGGAGTCCCGGCGCCCGTCATCGGTGACGGCGTGCGCGTGGTGACGGTGGGCCAGGCGGCGTCGACGCGCGCGCTGCAGGTGACCCGGTTGCAGGGCACCTTCTTCTCCATCGGCACTCCGCCGGGAGGGCCCACCAACGCGCGCGGGCCCTTCGACGCAGACGGGCACCCCGACGGCACGTTGTGGGGCGCGACGGGCACGCCGACGCGCGTGTGGCTTGGACACCTGAGCGCATCGACGTGGGTCGATGACAGCGCGGCGCTACCTGACCTGCCGGGCGTCACCGACCTCGCGCTCGCGGTGCACAACCAGCAAACGGTGCTCGTCACCGCAGAGCCGCAGGTGGTGGTGCGACGGCTGCAGGCCGGCACGTGGACCACGCTGCCCGCCTTCCCCGCGCAGCTCGTGGGCGTCCCGCACACCGTTCGCACCTCGGGGCGCCGCGTGCTCGATGTGGTCATCGACAACACGGCGCAGCCAGTGGTGGGGCTCATCACTCGAGCTGATCAACTCGAGGTGTACCGGCTCGAGAGCGGGGTGTGGGTGAAGCTGCAGGGCCTCACACCCACCCCCGGCCTGATTCCTCTTTCGCTGTCGATGGCAGTGAACTTCCTCTCCATGGACCCGACGGCGCGCCTCACGCTGGTGTGGCACGAGGCGACGCAGGCTTCCGCGCTGCGCTCGGGAACGCGCGTGCTGCCCCGCGTCGCGCAGTCGAAGCTCCGCCTCGCCCGCCACACGACCACCGGCTTCGTCGAACTGCCCAGCCCGGGCCTCGACGCTTTCACTGGCGCACCGGAGCACCCCCACGTGGCCTTCGACCGCGATGGGCGCCCGTACGTGTCGTTCGTCGAGAATGGCCGCGTCTTCGTGCAGCGCGCTGCCCCCTGAGGCGCTCGCAGGCCTTCCGGTTCACCGCTCGGCCGCGCGCAACCGTTCGAGCAGAAAGCCCCGCAGCGCCGCGACGCGAGGGGGCACGGGGCGCAGCGGGCGCGAGACGAGATACAGCGGTGCGCCGCCGAGCGCGAAGCCGGGCAACACCCGCACCAGGGCTCGCTGACCGAGGAAGGTCGGCAACAAAGCCACGCCGCCGCCCGCGCGCGCCACCTCCGCGAGGAAGCCGAACTCGCCGCTCACCGCCGCCGCGGCCACCGATTCCCCCGGAGCGAACGACCGTTGCCCCCGCACCGGCGCCGGCCACAGCGTCTCGTGCACCCTGAGGTCCTCCATGCGGGTGGGGGTGCCCTTGCGCGCCAGGTACTCGCTCGACGCAAAGAAGCCCGCCTCGAGCTCACACAGCTTCCGCGCCACCAGCCCTTCCCCGCCCGGCTTTCCGACCCGCAACGCGAGGTCGACGCCCTCGCGCATCAAGTCGACCATCCCCTCGCCGAGCTGCACCCGCACCCGCACCGAGGGGAAGCGCGCGCGAAAGTCGACGAGGCTGGGCGCCAGCAGCGCGTGCCCCAGGTCGTACGTGGTGGTGATGACCACCTCGCCCCGGGGAATGTCACTGCTGTCAGGCGTCGCCGCCACCGCGTCTTCCAGCGCCGAGAGCAGGGGCGCCACGCGCGCCAACAAGGCCTGGCCCGCCGGCGTCAGGCGCACCGAGCGGGTGGTGCGCACCAGCAGCGCCACCTTCAACCGGGCCTCGAGCGCGCGCACGGTGCGGCTGAGCTGCGACTTGTCGAGCCCCAGGCGCAGCGCCGCCTTCGTGAAGCTCTCGAGCTGCGCCACCACCGCAAAGGCCTTCAGGGTGTCGAGGGGCGGTGTTGCCATATGGCAACAGTCTATGG
>JBILUC010000184.1:0-2808 GCA_044371205.1 Archangium sp. | reverse complement strand
CGCAGGCTCCACGATGCCCTGAGTCGGGCGGGGCTGTACAGGGCGCATTCGTGACACACTGCGGCTTCGACGCGCTCGAGGTCTTGAACCGCGAGCCCACTGAGCAGCTCAGTCCGTGTCGGGGTAGTGGGCATTGAGACATTCGGTGCACAGCGCGTGGCTGAACTGCGCTTCCGAGTGCCTCGTGATGTACGTCTCGACCTTTTCCCAAATCTGCGTCTCGTTGCGGATGCGCTTGCAGTGCATACAGATGGGGATGATGCCCTGCAGCTCGCGCACGTGTTCGCTCGCGGCCTGCAGTTCCTTCACCCGCATCGCCAGGGTGTCGCCCTGCTGCTTGAGCGCCAGGTAGTTGCGCACGCGTGCACGGACGATGTCAGCGTGCACGGGCTTGTGGACGAAGTCGATGGCACCCGCTGACAACGCGCGCGTTTCGATGTCCGGCGCACGATGGCTCGTCACGAACAGGATGAGCGTGTCATCCAGTGATGCGTGGGTGCGCAGCTCCTTCAAGACCGTGAAGCCATCAGCGTCAGGCATTTCCACGTCGAGCAGGACGAGGTCGGGCTCGACCCGGAGCGCGAGCGAGATGGCCTCGCCTGGGCGGGTGGAGACGTGCACTTTGCCCAGGCCCTTGAGAGCGCTGGCGAGGACAAGCACCGTGCTCGGGTCGTCGTCCACGACGAGGATGTGTGCCTCGCGGGGGCTCGACTCTGGGAGTTTCACGATACCCTCAGCAGGCCGCGCAGCAGCCCGGCAGCCTCGTCGAAGTGGAGCCGTTCGATCGCCTCGGTGAGCGTCGCGGCGCGAGCGGCGCCGAGGCGCTCGGCGAGCGCCGGCTTCAGCTGCTGGTACCGCTCCACTGCGTCCGCTTCAGAGTGCTCGAGCTGCTCGACGAGGCCGCGCAGCGCGTCGTCGTCCAGCGCAGCGCGGGGGCCTTCCGGCGCACGTTCGAGGGTGGCCAGCCCGACGCGCACCGCCGCCACGAGCGCCGCCACGGCCGCGTCGAGCGGCGAGAACAGCCCCGGCGCGGGCGCGCCGGAGCGCAGCGCCGCTTCCACCTCGCCGGCGAGCGCCATGGCCGCCCGCGCGCCCGCGTTGCCAAGCCGACCGCGCAAGGCGTGCACGCGTTTGGCGGCGTCGATGGTGTCGCCGCGGTCGAAGGCCTCCCGTGCGGCGCGCAGCTCGGGCTCGGCGCTGGAAGCGAGCCCCTCGAGGATCTGGGCGAAAAGCGCGACGTTGTCGCCGAAGCGGAGCACGACGTCATCGCTGTCGATTCCATCGACCGCCGGAGCCCCGCTGGCGCGAATGGGCGGACGTTCGCTGACCGTCACCGGGGGCACGACCCACGACTCGCGACCGGCATTCGCCAGGGGAAACCGCACCCACTCGAGGAGCGTCTCGACCAGGACGGACGTTTCGATCGGCTTGGCGACGTGTCCGTTCATGCCGGCGGCGCGGCAGGCGGCCAGGTCGTCCGCCAGCACCGCGGCCGTCATGGCGAAGATGGGTATGACCGCCGACGCCGGGCGCGTGCGCAGCTGGCGAGTCGCCTCGAGGCCGTCGAGAACGGGCATGTGCAGATCCATCAGGATGGCGTCGAACGCGACCTGCTCGACCAGCGCGAGCGCCTGCTCCCCGTTGCTGGCGATGGTGACTCGCATGCCCAACCGCTCGAGCAGAGCGCGCGCCACCAGCTGGTTGGTGTCGATGTCCTCCACGACCAGGATGTGCGCACCACGCAGGGGCGACGCGCGCGAGACCGCCGACGCCATCGGGTCGGTCGACTGGTTGAGCGCCTCCGGCCGGCGCAGCCCCACGAGCGTGTCGAGCAGACGCGAGGCGGAGACCGGCTTGCGGAGCACCGCATGAAACGGGAGCCCGGCGGCCTCATCGAGCAGCTGCTCCCGGTCGAACGCCGTGACCATCACCACGACCGGCGGCTCGCGGAGCGCCGCTGCCTCGACGCGATCGCGGATCCACCGCAACACCTCGAGCCCGCTCATCGTCGGCATCCGCCAGTCGAGCAGCACCAGGTCGAACGGGCACTTCGGCGCGGGCTCGGGTGGGAGCAACAGGGCGATCGCTTCGGCGCCGGAGCTCGCCTCCACGGCGTCGACCTTCCAGGAGGCGAGCAGCTCGACGAGCGCCTGGCGCGAACTCTCGACGTCATCGACGACGAGCGCGCGCAGGCCGCGGATGGGCAAGAGCTCCTCCGAGAGGTCGCGCCGCGCGCCCACGGGCAGCTCCACCTCGAAGTGCATGGTGCTGCCCCGACCGGGCTCGCTCTCGACCGTGAGCGCGCCGCCCATCATCGCCAACAGGCGCTGGCTGATCACGAGCCCGAGGCCCGTTCCACCGAAGCGCCGCGCGACGGAGCCGTCGGCCTGCGTGAACGGCGCGAAGAGCTTCGCCTGGTCCGCGGGGGAGATGCCGATGCCTGTGTCCTCGACCTCGAACTTCAGGAGGGCGCGGGTCGACGACGTCGTCGGCAGCGCGGTCACCCTCAGCCGGACGTGCCCGGCCGCGGTGAACTTCACGGCGTTGCCGACGAGGTTGTTGAGGATCTGGCCGAGCCGAAGCGGGTCGCCCACGAGCGTCGCGGGCAGGTTGGGCTCGACGCTCAGGACGAGCTCCACGCCCTTGCTTTCGGCGCCGAGCGCGAAGAGATCGATGACGTTCTCGAGCAGCTCATCGAGGCCGAACTCCGTCTGCTCGAGCGAGACCCGATCGGCCTCCAGCTTGGAGTAGTCGAGGATGTCGTTGAGCGTTTGCAGCAGCGCCTGCGAGGCGCTGTGGATGCGGTTG
>JBILUC010000183.1:0-2819 GCA_044371205.1 Archangium sp. | reverse complement strand
CGCCTCCGCGATCGCCGCGACGCTCGAGGCGCATCGGAATATTCAGCGCGACCAGAGCTGAACGCGCTCGACGTTTCCGCAGCGGGGACAGGGTTGGCCGAGTTCCTTTCCCGCGCCGGCCCGATGACACCGGCAGTCCGACCACGCGATCACCACCTGAGTGCTGGCGAAGAGCGCGAGCAGCAGCAAGGTCATCGCGAGGCATGACGCTCCCACGAGGAGGCTCAGCACCCCACTCGCTGCGAGCGCGGCTGCAAACAGCAGCAGATTTCCCGGAGCACTCGAGCCGCCGGGTGAGCCCTGCCCTCGTGCTGCAGAAAAGACCGTCGCGCATGGGGTGCATCGCATGACGCCAAACTTCCTTCGCGGCTTGAATCAAGTCAATATGGCCCTTATCAGGACATATTGACTCCATTGCTCTGCGTGGGCGCGTCATTGAGCCCTCACCTTTACGCTCAAAGATCAGGGCGATGGCGCTTCGTGCTCGGCAAGCCTCTTCAAGATCGCCATGCGCCCCTCGAGAAAACGCCTCATGTGGCCTTCGAGCACCACGCGGTCGACGACGCGACCAAGCAAGCCGAGGGGGCTGGTGAAATCGAACACGTCGCGGGCGAGGGTGCCTCCCCGTTCCGCCTCGAACACGTGATCGTGATCGAACCGAGCGAACGCGCCTCGCACCATGGAGTCTCGAAACGAACGCGGACGATCGAAGCGTGTGATGCGCGAAGTGAGCCTCTGGCGCACGCCGAAATGCACGGCCTCCCAGGTGACTTCGTCTCCGAGCTCGAGCAGCCCGGTCGTCTTCCCGCCGACGACGCGCTCGCCCGTCCCCTCGGCCGAGGCGACGTGTGCGCCCACATCGCGGGAGAGGTCGAAAACGCGTTCGGGGGTGGCGCGAATGAACGTCGCGAGCTCGATCACCGGCATACGTCATCTTTCCACGAATCGCTGGCCAGCACGCTGGGGCCCTCGCCCCTGACCCAGTGCGGCAAAGAGAAGAGCGCGTCGTGAATCCCTCTCGGTGAAGGTCGTCGCTCACGCACGCGCGCCAGAATTCGCGCCACGTCTTCGTCACTGGGCGCAGCCACCGGTACCACCGTGAGAGCGCGTCACAGCTCGAGCGAGTGTTCGGTCTTGCTCAGTGCGAGTATTTCACGGTGACCTTCCCAAACCGCTGAAGGCGAAGCGGAACGAGAAGGACTGGGTCACCATCGCGCCCGAAGCGGCGAAGGACTCGGAGGAGTCGGTGACCTCGAACACGTCGGCGTCGTCGAACCCAACGCACGGCCGCACGGCACGGTGATGCAGGCTCCCCCTTCGCGCCTGCGCCCTCGGCCTGCACCGGTTCACTTCAGATAGCGCGCGCACACGTCCTTGAGGGCCGCGGGGCACAACAGCCTCGAGGACTCCTTGCGCAACAGGTCGAGCGACGCCCGATCCCCCTGCTTGCCGAGCGACTCGGCGATGGCGCAGCGCAGCTCGAGGTTCTTCTCGTTGACGAACTCGGCCCGGAGCACGTTGACGGCCTCGGCGCCGCCCAGGACACCCAGCGCGCCGAGCACGGCCCTGCGCTCAGGTCCCGTCACGCGCGAGGCCTGGGCCAACAGCGCAGGCAACGAGAGCCGATCCTCCAGCTCGGTGATCAGCCGGATCGCCGCCAGCCGGACCTCGAGGTCGCGATCACTCAATCGCTTGCGCACCTCACTCCCCATCGGCAACGCGTGTGCCTGCGGCAGACGCGAGAGCGTCACCTCGCGCGCGGCCTTGTCGACGTGATTGAGCGCCAGCACCAGCAGCGGTCGGGCGTCGTTGAAGGGCAGCCGAGCCGTCTCGCTGACCACCGCGCCCACCGCCACGCTCTTGAGCCCCGGCAGCTGATCGACCACCGTCCGCGCTGACAGCCGCAGGAGCCCACGCGCGACGACGAGGGCCAGCTCCGGGTTGTCCACCGAGCGCAGGCTGGCCACGAGCCGTTCGATCGCCTCGGTCCCCAGCAGCGAGAAGAGCGCGTCCACCTCGCTCGTCTCGCCCAGCAGGCGGAGCGCTGCGCCGATGCGTTCCACCAGCAGCGCGCGCGTGACCGACAGCAGCTCGGGGTCATTCGCGGTGCGCACTTGCTTAAAGAGCTTGAGGAACGCGTCGCGATCCCGCTGACCCAGCGCTTCGGCGAAGCGCGCTTCGAGCTGTTGACCCAGCGTGGCGCGCGCCGCGGGGTCCGCGCTCGACCACGCCTCGAGCAGCGCGTCCGCTGCGGGGGGCCGAGCCAGCCGCGTCGGCGCCCGACCCGCAGTCACCGCGGAGGGCCTGAGCCACCGCAGGCGCGCTCGGCTTGGACACGAGGGGGCTCGACGCGGCCGCCAGCGCTTCGCGCATCTCCCGCGCGGTCGCGAACCGCTGCGCGGGTCGCTTCTCGAGGGCGCGCGCCAGCACCGCGTTGGCCGGGTCGTTCTGCGGCAACGCCAACGGCGCCGGCTCGAAGAGGTGCTTGCGCAACATCTCGACGCTCCCGCCGTCGAACAGCCGCTTCCCGGTCAACATCTCGTGAAGAATCACCCCCACGGCGTAGAGGTCAGCCTTCGAATCGAACGACTCGCCGAGGATCTGTTCGGGCGCGAGGTAGCCGGGCGTGCCCAACAGCAGGCCCGTGCTGGTCAACCCCGACTCCGTGATCTCCGCGTTGGTGTGTTTGCGGACGATTCCGAAGTCGGCGATCAGCGCCAGGTCGGACCCGTCGGTCAGTCGCCGCAAGAGGATGTTCGACGGCTTGAGGTCACGGTGGATGACGCCGAGCCGGTGCACGTCTTCCAGCCCCAGGAGGA
>JBILUC010000114.1:0-10550 GCA_044371205.1 Archangium sp. | reverse complement strand
CGAGCTGGTGCGCGTGGCGCGCGGCCTCGAGCAGCTGCAGATCGTGATCGTCGGGCCAGTCGACAAGCTGGGCGACCTCTCGCGTTTCGGGACCGTGGTCACCATCACCGACGTCGAAGCGTTTCGCTGATCAAGAATTCGGTCTGCGCAGACGCTTTTTTTGACGGTCGCCCACAGGTCTCTACGCTTCGCAACAGCTCGCTGCAGCACTGCAGCGACTTTCCAGGAGCGACAATGAGCAACAAGCGCAAGCAGCCCCGGGTGGCCCTCGACATCTACCTGAACAAGTACGTCGCCGGCGTGCCCTACATGGCGCGATCGTCCGACATTTCGCGTGAAGGTGTGGGTCTGGCCCACCTCATCGAGCCCGATCTGAACGGGAAGCGGGTGGGGTTGCAGTTCCAGCTCCCCGGCTCGGAGGAGGTCATCTATGCGGAAGGTGAGGTGGTTCGCGAGTGGGCCGACCTCGATCACCGCGAAGAGGGCTCCGGCGTGCGCTTCACACTCCTGACGGAACGCCACCGTCGCCTCATCGATCAGTTCTGCACCCGCAACGACATGCAGTAACGAGGTGTTGAAGGTCGGCGAGCGCCGAACGTAGATTCGACGCTGCGCAGTTTTTCCCCCGTCACTCCACAGACGGGGGCTCACCCACTGGGGGCGTCGAAAATGAAGAGGATCCTGCTGGCCTTCTGTCTGGCCGTTCCACTTGGTGTCTTTGCTCAGGGCAAAGACGCAAAGCCCGCTGAGCCCAAGCCCCAGCCCGGCGTCAACTGGTCGGGTCAGGTGCTGCGCGCGACGGGGGCCGGCGCTCCTGATCTCAAGGCGCAGAACCCTGCACAGGCGCGACTTGGCGCCGAGCGTGCGGCCCTCGCCGATGCCCTGCGCAACCTGCTCTCGCAGGTGAAGGGCGTCTCGGTCGACGGCACGAAGAAGATGGGCGACCTGATGGAGAAGGACGAAGTTCGCCTGCGCGTCGAGGGCGTGGTCAAGGGCTTCAAGGTCGTCAACAAGCGCTATTTCTCGGACAGCGGCGTCGAGGTTGAAGTCGAGGTGCCGCTGTCGATGTTCGCCGATATCCTCGATCCCGATGCCGCGCAGATGCTGGCAGTTGGCAAGCCCGACGCTGAGAAGGTGAACACGGGTCTGGTGATCGACGCGCGCGGCCTCAAGGTGACGCCGTCGCTGCTGCCTCGCCTGCTCGACGACGGTGGCAAGGCCGTCTACTCGATCGACTCGCTCTCGGCAGATGCGCGCAAGCAGTCAGGCGTCGCGGCCTACGTGCAGAGCCTGGAAGACGCCAACAAGTCGCTCAAGGCCGGTGAGAAGCCGCTGGTGTTGAAGGCCGCGAAGGCGACCGGCGCCGACCTGCAGCTCGCGCCTGAAGACGCGAAGAAGCTCGCCTCGCTCAACGCCAGCTTCCTGGCCGACGGCAAGGTCGTCATCGTTCTCAACTGAGGCCTCATGAAAACTCTCAAGCTCTCTCTGTTCGCGCTGCTGGTCCCGCTCCTCGCCCTCGCGCAGGCAACCGTCGTCACCAAGGAGGCCGAAGGGCAGGCCGCGATCGTCAACAAGGACGAGCTGAAGGCCTTCGAGGACGCCAAGGCCGCGGCGTTGAGGGCGGCCGTCGAATCAGCTGCCGGCGTGCGAATCGACGCCGACACGGTCGTGGTCAACAACCAACTCGTTCGAGATCAGATCTTCCAGAACACCTCGGGCTACGTGAAAGCCTTCGATGTGCTCGAGAAGAAGTCTGAGAAGGGCGTGTTCACGGTCAAGGTGAAGGCGCAGGTCATCACCGAGAATCTCGACAAAGACATCACGGCCGCCCGTGATCTCGTCAAGCGCATGGGCAAGCCCACGCTCGTCATCGTCATTCAGGAACAAACCCTGCCCCTCGATGCGAAGGCGATGATCAACAGCGAATCGATCTCCATCGTTCTGGGGGACGTGCTCCGCGCCGATGGTTGGGAGATCAAGGACGAGAAGGTCCTTGGCTCGAAGAAGTTCTCGCTCGAGGGCGCTGCCACGCTGGGCGGCACCGAACTCAAGGTGATCAGCGACGTGACCAAGGCGAACTACGTGCTCTACGGCAAAGCCGCCTTTCGGCACCAATCTCCTTCGGGCGGCCTCATCTCGGGTACAGACCAGAAGGGCAACCAGGCCTTCTTCCCCATCACGGGGGAGTACGACCTCGCGCTCGCAGCAACGGAAAGCGCCGACCAATTGCTCAAACTGAACGGCAAGCTCAACCTGAGCCCGAACACCAAGGAGCGGGTGGACTACTCGCTCTCGTACGAGCGCACGACGTTCGACCTCATCAAGGCGAAGAAGGAAGAGATCACGGGGCCCGTCCGCAAGGCGATCATCGAGCAATTCCGCGACCAGATGGTCAACGGCCGGAGGCTCGTGGTCAGCGTCAAGGGGCTCGAGAGCTTCGGCGCCGCCAAGGAAATGAAGAAGGCGATCGAGGCGCTCAAGGGCATCAAGGAAGCGACCCAGGACGGCTTCGCCGACGGCAAGGCTGACTTCCGCGTGACCTACTATGGTTCGGCCGACGAGTTCGCCACGCTGGTCGACGGCCAGAGCTTCAAGAAGAAGAAGCTCGCCATCGTTTCTCAGACTGGAAACACGCTCGAGGTTCAGGTCGCGAAGTGAGGCGTCACGGGGCGCTCCTCGCTCTCTTCGCGGTGGGGTGCGCTCCGAAATCGGCCTCGGTGCTGCTGGCCGAGGCGAAGTTGCCGCCAGCTCGCGTCATCACCAAAAGCGAGCTGGTGTTGCAGTGCAGTCCGACCGACGCCGAGGTCGAGCTCGATGGCGTGCCGCAGGGCACCTGCGACGACTTCGACGGCGCACCGAAGGGGCTGACCCTGGCGAGCAAAGGCTTTCGCCGGGTGTCGGTGAAGAAGCGGGGGTACCTCCCGTGGGAGAGCGTGGTCGAGACCGATGGAACCCGCGTGATGATGAACGTCACGCTCATTTCGAGTGGAGGCAGTCCATGAAGGGCATGTCACAGCTGCTGGCGGTCGCGGTGGTGTTGGTGTCGGCGTCGGCCTTCGCCGAGGTGGGCAAGGTCGCGATGCTCGAGGGTGAAGCATCGCGTACGCCCACGGGTGGTGGGGCCGCGGAGGCGCTCGCGGCGGGCTCGAACATCGAGCTGGGCGATACGCTCACGGTGAAGAGCGGCAACCTCAAGTTCGAGCTCAACGACGGCAGCGTGATCATTCTCGCGCCGAAGTCGGTGCTCGAGATCACGAAGGCCGAGTTCGAAGGCCAGGAGCGCAAGGGGTTCAAGGGCCTCCTCAAGGGCGGCTCGTTGTGGACGAAGGTGAAGAAGGCGCTGGGCGGCGGTGAGTTCGAGGTCTCGACCGAGCGCGCGGTGGCCGGCGTGCGCGGTACCATCTTCCGCATCGACGCCGACGCGCTGGTGAAGGCGGCCAAGAGCAAGCAGGGTCGCAAGGTCTCGATCGTGCGCGTCATTGAAGGCTCGGTGGCGGTGAACCCCAGCAAGCTCGTGGGTCCCTCGATTCAGAAGGCGCTCGACAAGCAGAAGAATGGCCCGCGCGTCGAGGTGCCGGGCCCGAAGGAAGTGAGCGTCGAGGAGTGGGAAAAGATCTTCGTCACCCTCGCCGCCAACCAGCAGATCGCCGTCGGCGTGGACCTGTGGGAACAGGCCGAGATCGACGCAGCCGCCAAGACCGACGCCTTCTCGAAGTGGATTGAGAAGAACCAGTAAGCCACTGAGCACGCTGGTCGTGCTGCTGAGCGTGCAAGCGCTCGCACAAGATCAGCGGCCGCTCCCGCGCGGTGCGCCCGAGGTGTTCGTTCGCACCGCGGTGCGCGTGCACGTGCGCGTCCACGAAGATCTCGAGCCCGATCGGCTGCGCGATCTGACCCGGCCCAGGGTGACGCTCTGGCTCACCACCCGAACCAACACCCTGCGCGCTTCGACGCTTGAGAACGTGGCCCGCTTCGATGTGGCCTGGGTGCAGCTGCGCAAGCCGCTCAAATCGATCGACGCCACGGTGTATGCGCGCGCGCCCTCCGTGGGGGCATGGGTGGTGCCGGCCGATCTCGAGGTCGCCTCCCGGTTGCCTGGCGCGCGCCGCGTCGCCATCAACGTGCAGGGCGCGTTGTCCGAGGCGCTCGTCGCTCAGCTCTCGAAGGCCCGGCCCGCGGAGCTCAGCTGGAAGCCGGGTGGGGCGATCGATCTGCTCTCGTGGGGCCAGTTTCGCCAACTGCCTGGGCGGCGCATCGTGGTGCCCGCTGCCGATTCGCTGTTGCCGGTGAAGTGCGAGGCGCGCACCAGCGACGATCCCTCGGTCGAGTTGCACGTCGCGACCCTGCTCGCGCTCTCGAGCGATGTCTTCCCGTGTGGAACGGGGACCCGCGTGGTGGTGCCGCCCGAAACCGAAGCGTGGCTGTTGCAGTCGCTGCTGGTGAGAGATCCCTCCGTCGAGCTGATCATCGAGATCGGCGCTGATTCGTCGAAGGCGCTCGCGGCGCGGAAGTTGTTCGACACCTTGCAACTGGGGCCCTCACGGTGACCACCTCGAAGTTGAAGACGCTCCACGCGAAGTTGATTCGGTGTCGCCTGTGCCCGCGGCTCGTCGAGTGGCGCGAAGAGGTCGCCGAGGTGAAGCGTCGCGCGTACCGCGACGAGACCTACTGGGGCCGCCCGGTCCCGGGCTTCGGAGATCCGAAGGCGCGCTTCGTCATCGTCGGGCTCGCCCCCGGTGCGCACGGCGCCAACCGAACGGGGCGCATCTTCACGGGCGACCGCAGCGGAGACTTTCTCTACGCAGCGCTGCACCGGCAGGGCTTCGCGAATCAGCCGACCAGCCGGTCACGAGAAGACGGCCTCACCCTCACCAACTGCTTCATCACCTGCCCGGTCCGCTGTGTGCCACCGGAGAACAAGCCGACCCCGCAGGAAATCGAGACCTGTCGCCCGTGGCTGCGCGAAGAGCTGCGGCTGCTGCAACCGCGCGTGATGCTGGCGCTGGGTCACCTCGCGTGGGGCGCCTGCCTCGACTTCCTCGAGTGGCCACACCCGCTGCCCGATTTCTCTCACGGCGCGAGAGTGAAACACCCCGGTCGCGAGCTGTGGTTGCTCGGTTCGTTTCACGTCAGCCAACAGAACACCCAGACGGGAAGATTGACCGAGGCGATGTTCGACCGGGTGCTAGAAGGAGCGGGCTCACTGCTTGACCTCCCCGCTCGCCGGGGAGGATGATTTCTTCGCACCAAGGGGATTTTTCCAAGGAGTCCCGACCGGTTGAACGGTCACGCGCTTTCGCAACACACCACTCGAGCGCCGAAGACTCCTCACCAGGACACTATGCGTCGAACCCTCTTCGTCTCTGTTGTCGCGATCTCGTCGGTGGTCTTTGCCCAGGCCGCGGACAAAGCCGGAGATCGCAAGGCCGCCAAGGAAGTCGAGCTCAAGAAGAAGGAAACGAGCCTCGTCCCCGACAAGTCGCTCGCCGGCGACATCACGCGCAAGAAAGAGAAGCGCGATGACGCGCCGACGCTGAAGTACGACCAGTTCCGTCTCGGCGTCGAGATGCAGGTCGCTGAGAAGCGGCGCGAGCAGATCCGCGACCTCCAGCAGATCATCAAGCTCAACCAGGACAAGAAGGAAACGCCTTCGCTCCTGTTTCGGCTCGGCGAGCTCTACTGGGAAGAGTCGAAGTACTACTTCTTCGAGGCGAACCGAAAAGACGACGAGAAGATCAACGCGCTCAACGCCGACAACAAGGCGGGCATCGAAGCGGCTGAAGCCGAGAAGGCCAAGATCCTCGAGCAGAGCAAGGCGTACGCGATGAAGGCCGTCGATGCGTACTCGCGCATCGTGCAGGAATTCAAAGACTTCGAGCGCACCGACGAGGTGCTCTACTTTCTCGGCCTCAACTTGATCGAAATGGGCGACGAGAAGCGCGGCCTGGTCGCGTACAACCGCCTGATCAGCAAGTTCACCAAGTCGCGCTACCTGCCTGACGCGTACATGGCGGTCGGCGAGTACTGGTTCAACGGCAGCAAGGGCAAGCGCGAGTCACTCGAGAAGGCGCTCGACAACTACAAGAACGCCGCGAAGTTCCCCGAGCATCAGGTCTACGCGTACTCGCTCTACAAGCAGGGTTGGTGTCACTTCAACATGAGTGACTACGAGAAGGCGATGGACCAGTTCAAAGCGGTCATCCTCTTCGCCGACTTCGCGGGCACCGAAGAAGTCGAAGGCAAGAAGGGCGCGAAGGGCTCGCGCGCTGGCCTCGTGAAGGAAGCGCGCGCCGACTACGTGCGCGCCTTCGCGCGCGGCAACGGCACTCCGACCGACGCGAAAGATCGCTTCAGCAAGCTGACGAAGACGCCCGACGAGATGCGCTTGATGATGAAGCAGCTCGCCGGCCTCTTCTACGAAGACGGCAAGGACAAGGAAGCCGCGCTCACCTACGACATGTTGATCAAGGAGCGCCCGATCGCGCCCGAGGCGCCCGGCTTCCAGTCGCGCATCGTCGACTGCGTCATGCGTGCCGGCAACAAGCAGATGACCGTTCAGCAGGTGCGTCGCCTCGTGAAGATCATGGACGACGTGGTGAAGGGCAACCCGAAGCTGGAGGACAAGGACAAGAAGGCGATGGACGAGGCGCGCGAGCTGTCGGAGCGCACCATCTCGAAGCTCGCCGTCGAATGGCACAACGAAGGCCGCAAGACGCGCGACGAAGCGACGTTCGAGTTCGCCAACGCCGTCTACGCCGACTACCTCACGCTCTTCCCCCAGAGCCCCAAGGCGTACGACCTGCGCTTCTTCTGGGCCGAGTTGTTGAACGACAACCTCAACAAGTACGAGAAGGCGGCCGGCGAGTACATGACGGTCGCGGGCACCGACTACGAGAGGCTCAAGAAGAACGAGAAGGCGGGCAAGTACCTGAACAACGCCTCGTACAACGCCATCCTCGCGTGGACGGAGGTCGTGAAGGCCGACGAAGCGGGCGGGAAGATCAAGCCCGAGACGGTGCCGGCGAACGAGCCGACGAAGAAGCTCACCATTCCCCCCTCGAAGCAGAACCTGCTCGAGGCGTGTGAGAACTACCTGAAGTACATCGAGAAGGGCGAGAAGAAGGTCGAGATCGCCTACAAGGCTGCCCGCATTTATTACGACTACAACCACCTCGATGAGGCGGTCGCGCGCTTGTCGGACATCGCGCTCAAGTACCCCGACTACAAATTCGAAGACGGCTCGAAGGCGGGCGAAGTCGCGGCCAACCTCGTGCTCGACTCGTACAACCTGCTGGGCGACTGGTCGAAGGTGAACGAGTGGGCGCGAAAGTTCTACGCCGAGGAGAAGCTCGCCACCGGCCAGTTCCGAGCCGATCTCGCGAAGCTGATCGAGCAGTCGAGCTTCAAGCTCATCAACCAGCTCGAAGCGAAGAAGGACTACGCGAAGGCCGCCGAGGCCTACATGACCTTCGTGACCGAGTGGCCGAAGTCAGAGCTCGCCGACAAGGCCCTGCACAACGCGGCGATCGACTTCTTCAACGCGCGCATGCTCAACAAGGCGATCGAGGTGCGCAAGCTGCTGATCGTCAAGCACCCCAAGTCGAGCTATGTGCCGCAAGACGTCTACGCGCTGGCCGAAGGCTACGAGGCGATCGCCGACTTCGACCCGGCAGCGGGCTTCTACGAGCAGTACGCGACGGCCTACGAGAAGTCGAAGGGCACCATGGGCAAGAAGGGCAAGGCGGCCCCGGCGAAGAAGGGCGCTGCGCCCGCGAAGCCTGAGGTCGAACAGATCTGGGAAGAGCAGAAGGCGCAGGACGCGCTCTTCAACGCCGGCGTCTTCCGCGAGGGCCTGGGCGCGTACAAGCAGGCGCTCAAGAACCGCGAGCAGTACCTCGAGCTGTGGCCCACGTCGAAAGACGCAGAGGCCGTCGAGAAGTCGATCCTCGACCTCTACGAGAAGACGGGCCAGTGGGCGAAGGTCACCAAGGGCCTCGAGGAATACGAGAAGAGGTACTCGAAAGACCCGAACAAGGTGCTCACCGCCGAAGGCCGCATCGCGACCATCTACGAGGACAAGCAGAAGAACGCGAAGGCTGCGCGCGGCGTCTACAACCGAATCACCGACTACTACGAGAAGCTTGGCAAGAAGGCGCGTGAGGGCCTCGAGATCACCGCGCTCGACGCCGTGGCCCGCGCCAACTTCGTGGAGAACGAAGACGACTGGAAGAAGTACAACACCATGAAGCTGCGCTGGTCGAAGGTGCAGAACATCGGCGAGCTGAAGTCTTCGATCTTGAGCAAGAGCAACGCGCTGCAAGACATTCAGAAGACCTACACCAAGACCGTCTCGTTCAAGTCGGCCGACCCGGCGATCTGCGCGCTCCACAAGATCGGCATGGCGTACGACCAGCTCGCCGATCAGCTCGTGAACTTCCCCATCCCCACGGGGTTGCCTGAGGAGATCCTCATCGAGCTGCGACCTCAGTTCGAGCAGCAGGCCGAGCCGGTGAAGAAGAACGCGGCCGAGGCCTTCACCGCGGTGGTGACCAAGAGCCAGGAGCTCGACGTCTTCAACCAGTGCACCGTCGCCGCGCTCGAGATGCTGCGCAACAAGTACCGTCCCGAGGCGTACCCGAAGATGCGTGAAGACGTGATGGAGCTGAAGCAGGCCGTCGAGAAGCAGCTCGTCATCGGCGGTGACGTGCTGACCTCGATTCAGGCCATTCCCACCATCGCTCCCGAGAAGGCGCAGGAGATCAAGAACAACGCCCGCGAGGTCGGCAGCCGCGAAGTGGTGGCTGACACGATGCCCGAGGTCGACCTGACCGGCCCGGCGCCGAAGAAGGAAGTGAAGAAAGACGTGGCGAACAACACCACGAAGACCACCCCCGCGCCTGCTCCGACGCCTGCCCGCAAGGGGAAGGACGATGAGCCGGAGGACACGCTGTGAAGACTCTGCGAACGCTGGTGCTGTCAGCCGCCGTGGGCGCGCTGGTGCCTGCCTGCACGACGACCGGCACCAACACCGTCGATGACACCAACGGCCGCAACACCGGCCGCGGCACCGACAAGACGCCTGATGGTTCGACGAAGGCCGACAACGTTCCGCAGATCTCGAACAAGGCGAAGCTGGCCTTCGAAGATGCGAACAAGTCGTGGGATGCGATGAAGAAGACGGGGAACTACGACTACCCGTCGCTCGAGAAGAAGTTCAAGGCCGCGGCCGATGCCGACCCGAACCTCGCCGAGGCCGTCTACAACCTGGGCGTGCTCGCTGAGCGTCAGGGCAAGACCAAAGACGCGGTGAACTATTACAAGCAGGCGCTGCAGACGAAGCCGACGCTGCGCCAGGCGGCCGAGAACCTCGGGGTGATCGCGCAGAACAACGGCGACGAGGCGAAGGCGGTGCAGATCTACACCGACATCCTCACCAACTACCCCGACGACGCGGGTAGCCGCGCCCGCCTCGCCGAGATCGAGCGCCGCAAGGGCAACCAGGAGAAGGCGATCGAGCTCGCGCGCGAGGCCCTCTTCCGAGACCCGAAGACGTTGCAGGCCTACAAGACGATGATGCAGGTGTACTTCGAGCAGAAGCAGTTCTCGATGGCGCGGCTCATCGCGCTGCGCGCCAGCAAGCTCGATGCTGCAGACCCGGAGATCTTCTACACGCTGGGCCTCATCAACTTGTCAGAGAAGGAATCGGCGAAGGCACGCACCCAGTTCAAGGCGGCCGTCGCAGCGCGACCTGACTTCCTCCCCGCGCACTACCAGCTCTGCAAGATGGCCTTCGATCAGGAGGACTACCAGGGCGCCGAAGAGCACCTGCGCCGCATTCTGCAGGCCAACGGGAAGAACCCCGACGCGCTGCTGAACCTCGGCGTCGCGTACAAGGGCATGGGCCAGCTCGACAAGGCGATGGCCACCTACGACGAGGCCCAGAAGCTCAACTCCGACATGCCGGAGCTGTACTTGAACCGCGGCATCATCATCGGCATCAAGGGTGACCCCGAGAAGGCGATCACCATGTTCAAGACGTACATCGCGCGAAAGGGTGAGGCCGGCATCGGCATGGATCACCCGGTGCACACGCTGATCTCGGAGCAGGAAGAGGCCATCAAGAAGCGCGAGGAGGACAAGCGCATCGCGGAAGAGGCCGCGAAGATGGAAGCCGAGATGAAGAAGATGGAAGCGGCGGCTGCCGAAGAAGAGAAGAAGCAGAAGGAAGCCGAGTTCCAGAAGCAGAAGAGCGACGCGAAGTCGGGTGGCACGGCGAAGCCCGATGGTGCCGCGCCTGCTCCTGCGCCGAAGGACGAGCCGAAGAAGGAAGAGCCGAAGCCCGAAGCGAAGAAGGCGCCGCCTCCGGCACCTGCTCCCGCGCCGGCCCCGAAGGAAGCCCCCGCGAAGAAGACGGGTGGCGGTGATGAGCCCGAAGACGGGTTGTGATCACTTCGCCGGGGGAACGGCCTCCGGGTCTTTCCCCCTCGCGATGATCCGCTTCATCCACTGGAGGGCGAACTTGCGTCGACTGCCCTCGATCATGAACGTGG
>JBILUC010000066.1:0-35131 GCA_044371205.1 Archangium sp. | reverse complement strand
GGAGGTCGCTCCAGATTGCTGCCAGTACGTGAGGTCTCCGCCCGTCGCGCGCGACGGCTCAGGCCGTCGCCTCGATGAACCCGTAGAGATCGCGCACGAGCTCCTTCAGCACGCGGGCGCCACCGACCGTCGTCGGCTCCAACGGGAGGTCAGCGCGATCAGCCGCTCGATGTCGCCGGCGTGACTCAGCACCAGCGGGAGCCCGGTCTGGCGGAGCTCCACCGTCAGCGTCGCCGCCGTGCCCAGCAGGTCCGCGGCCCGGTGCGAGGCGAGACTGCGAAGCGCCGCGTGTTGGGGGCTGGCGGCTCGAAGGTGGGCGCGGCTCGAGCGCGCTCCCTTGCCGATGCACACGCCGGAGGCCTCACCTTCCCCGGCGTCGGCTTGGCGAGCGTGGTGCCCCTCTTCATGACGATGTCTGGAAACGCGGGGAGCGGCGCGCGCTGCTTCGGCGCCTTCGACCTGTGGGACCCCGTGCTGCTCTCGCCGGTGCTCGCGGCGCTGCCCATCATCGTGGTGGGCGAGGTCGTGCTGCGGCGGGCGGCGAGCCTCCCGAAGCGCTGAGGATTGAACCGCGTCTCTTTTCTGTCCTGCAAAACTGCCGCCCGGTCGCTAGGTCAGGGCGGTGCGACGGGTACTCGTGACGGGCGCGACGGGCTTTGTGGGAAAGCGGCTGCTGGCGGCCCTTCGTGGTCAGGCCGTGCAGGTTCGGGCCACCAGTCGCAGCGCGCCACCGCAACACGCCGACGTCGAGTGGGTGCGTTGCGACATCGCCCAGCGCGCCGACTTGATGCGCGCGATGGAAGGCGTCGACGTCGCGTACTTCCTCGTGCACGGCATGGGTGGTGGGCAGCACGACTACGCCGACGGTGAAGCTCGCGCGGCGCGCCTCTTCCGCGAGGTCGCGGCTGAACAAGGCGTCAACCGCATCATCTACCTCGGTGGCGTCGCGCCGCAGGGTGCGCCCTCGGTGCACTTGCGCAGCCGCCTCGACGTGGGCGAGGTCTTGCGCGGCGGCACCGTGCCCGCGCTCGAGCTTCGCGCCTCGATGATCATCGGAGCAGGCAGCGCCTCGTGGCAGATCGTTCGCGACCTCTCCCTCCGACTTCCCGTGATGCTGCTGCCGTCATGGACTCGATCGACCACCTGCCCCGTCGACATCGGCGACGTCATCACCGCGCTGATCGGCGGGCTCGAGGTGCCGCTCGAGCGCAGCGCGTGGTTCGACATTCCTGGCCCCGAGGTGCTGAGCGGCAGCGCGCTCATGATGCGCCTGGCGTGGTTGCAGGGCCGCCACGTGCCCTCGGTCAACGTGCCCTTCTTGAGCGTCTCGTTGTCGTCGTGGTGGCTTCGGCTGGTGACCCGCGCCGACTTCAGCCTCGCGCGCGAATTGGTGCTGGGCTTCACGTCAGATCTGCTGCCCAAAGACGATCGGTACTGGGCGATGATCGAAGCGCCACCGAGGCTTCGCTTCGACGCGGCTGCGCGACGGGCGCTGGCCGAAGAGCCCTTCGACTGGAGCGTGCGCGGCCTGACCGGCAGCCTCGAAGAATCCGTGGTCGGCATCGTCGGCCGTCGCCTGGCGCGCCGCTGAACTGGCGAAGTGCCCCTCGCTCCCTCTGCCGCGCCTTCAAGGCTCACCGCGCGGGCTCCAGCGCGAAACGCAGCAACGCATCACGAGCCGAATCGAGACGCGCGACGAGCGTGTTCGACGCACTCTGCCCGTGAATGGAAGAGCCGTTGGCGTTCTCGACGGCTGCGCGTACGAGCGCTTCGGCGCGGGCGGCCCGCTCGGCCACGGTCGAGAGGGGCACGCCCAGCAACACGGCGGCCTCTTTGAGCGGCTGCTCCTCGAGCACCCGCACCACGTAGGCCTCGCGCAACGCGGTGGGCAGCGCGTGCACTGCGCGGAGCACGGCACTGAGGCGCGACCGGGCTTCGACCGCGACGACGGCGTCGAGGCCGGTGTCCTGGAGAAATTCTTCTCTCCAGCATGTGTGCGCTGCAGTGCCCTCAGCCCCTCGCAGCGGAATTCCGGACTCCGCTCCCTTGCCGTGGGCGCGACGTGGAATGCGCTGGGCGTCATCGGCTGGGTGCTGAACGCGCTGCTGTGGGCCGCGAAGGACACGGGGCTTCACGACGTGTCGTGAGCTGGGGAGACCTCCGCCGCAAGGCCACGCCCGCGCCGGAGCCGTTTCGACCGCGCTGACAACGCTGGCGTGAATGCCCGCGAACTTCGCAGCCGCCCGGCGACGCGGCCAGATGATGACCGGCGGGCTGCGGGTGCTCCGCACTCGACTCGACCGCCCTGGTCTTCGTGCTCGGTTTGTGGTGCGCCGGCGGTCGCGAGCCTGACTTCCCTCACCCCGGCCCTCTCCCCACGCGAACCCGGACGATTCGGCGCGCGGTGAAGCCATCGCGCTCGGCGAGCGAATCCGCCCGGGCAAGTCCGACGCGAAGCTGCACAAGCAATACGCCGAGCTCTGCCGCAAGGCAGCGCGAGCGTGGCGGGCTTCTGAATTGGCGAACTTCCAATCGCTGGTCGAATGTGGTGGCCCCGCTGGAGCTCAGGCCGCATACCCAGCGCATGACCAGACCTGCCCCTCAGCCACGCGCCCTGACGCGCTGGCGCGCCATCAACGCCGCGACGATGGTGCTGGTGCTGGTCTTCAACGGCCTGGCGTCGTCGGGGAAGCTCAGCGGCAGCTCGGTCGGCAACATCGCCAACCGCTTCAGCGCGGCGTTCTTGCCGGCCGACTACGTCTTCTCCATCTGGGGGCTCATCTACCTGGGGCTGCTCGCCTTCACGGTCTTTCAGGCTGCGGGCGGCGCCCGGTCGGTGCGCGCGGTCGAGCGTCTCGGGCCGTGGTGGGTGGTGAGCAGCGCGCTCAACGTGGTGTGGCTGACGACGTTCTGCTTCGCGCAGTTCGGGCTGGCGATGGTGGCGATGCTCGGGTTGCTGGTGGCGCTCATCGTCATCAGTGAGCGGCTGCGGCCGTTGACGGCGTCAGGCACGCTCGCCGAGCGGCTGTGCGTGGCCTGGCCCTTCTCGATGTACCTCGCGTGGATCTCGGTGGCCCTCATCGCCAACACGTTTCAGTACGCACACGTCGTCGAGTGGTCGGGCTTCGGCATCGCCGAGAACACCTGGGCGGCGGTGATGATGGGGGTCGCGACGGTGCTGGGGTGGGTGATGGTGGCCGCGCGGCGGCTGTGGCTCTTCCCGCTGGTGGTGGGCTGGGCGGTGTGGGGCATCGGGGTGCGGTTCGCGCAGGTGCCCGCGCTGCACACGCCGGCGCTGGTGACGGTGCCGCTGGGCATCGGGGTCGGTCTCGCGGCGATGGCCGTGCTCGTCTGGCGCGACCGCCAACGCGCGACGAGCTGAGCGTGAAAAAGCCTCTCGCGCTGCTGCTCCTGGCGTTGCGGTCCTGTGCTGGCCAGTCGGCCGCACTCGCGGCTGATGGCCCGGCCTCCACCGTCGAGCTCTTCGTCGACCGGAGCCAACTCGGGAAACCGAGCAGGTGGCGAGGGTCGCCGAGTTCATGGAGAGCAACCTCACCGGCATGCTCCGCAGGGTGGGCTCCGAGGTGACGCCTTCGTCGGGCCGGGGTCGGTACGGCTTGACGCCCTCGGACGGGTCCGGGCAGAAAGGAAGCATGGGGGTCTCTCACATGCAGTGGTCTCGTTGGGTTCTGGTCGTCTCGTCGGGTCTGCTCTTCACCGGGTGCATCGACTTCTTCGGGCTCGACGACCCCGAGTTCGACGCGGGGGTCCGGGTCATCGACGCAGGTGCGCCCATCGTCCCGCCGAGCGACCCCCTCTTCGGGTCCGGCACCCTCGACACCGCGCGCGCCGTCAGCGGCCAGTTCGCGTGGGATGCGGGCGGCCAGCTGACCGCCACCGCCGCCGACGGCACCGTCTTCACCCTCAACGTGCCCGCGCTGGCGCTGGTCGACCAGACGCCGGTCACCATCACCATGACGCCCTACGCGACGGTCAACCCGGGCCTCGGCGCCGAGAGCCAGTACGCGGTGAAGCTCGAGCCCGAGGGCCTGCAGACCACCATGCAGGTGATGGAGCTCTCCATCACGCCTCCCGCGGGCACGACCTGGCCCATCGATGAGCAGATTCCCTTTTCCTACCAGGGGCCCTCCAACGCCGTGAACCTGGCGCTCGTGCGGCCCACGCAAGACGTGAAGCTCGTGGTGCCGCACTTCAGCAGCTACGGCCTGGCGCTGGCGAAGAAGGGGTACGCCTCGTCGCTCGCGGCGGTGCGCCATCGGCTCGGCGGTGATGCCGAGGCGCAGCTGGAGCTCGAGGTCTCGGTGAAGCTCGGTGAGGAACGACGGCGCGCGCTGTTGGGAAGCAGCGAGGGCACGCTCGGGGACATCTTCAACGACTACCTGAACCGCTACATCGAGCAGGTGCTCAAGCCCCGCTTCGCCGCGCGGAAAGACAGCTGTGCGGCAGCCAAGCTCTTCGCCCAGTCCTACCTTGGCATCTCGCGCTTGATGGCGCTGCTGGGGGCCGATTCCACCGTCGGCACCCCCGACTTCAGCCCCTCGTTCAGCGACGTGCTCGACGGCGACGAGGTGTGCATGCGCGAGGAATTCGAGCTGTGTCGCGACAACCACATCATCACCCGCATCATGCCCGCGTTCCTCGGCGTGGCGCGGCAACGAGCGCTGCTCGGTGACCCCCTCACCGGTCAGACCGCGCTCTTCGATTCGCGCCTGGCCGACTACGTGAAGAAGTGCCTCAAGTTTTCGCTCGAGGTGCAGTCGACCGTGACGTTGACCTCTGGCACCGGCAACACCGCCTGGCGCGTGACCGAGTCGATGAACGCCCCGAACTTCCCCGCGGAGTTCGTCATCGCGACCGACCTCGCCGGTGAGCCACCGAACACCGCGGCGAGCACGCTGGGCGCCATCGTGGCGGGGGTCAGCTTCGAGCCGTACACCACGAGCAATTTCACCCAGTACTACGCGAACTCGTGTGAGCGGGTGTCGAACGTGGTGACCGAAGGGGGCACCGGCAGCATCGCCGCGCTCGCCTTCACGTCTCAGGAAGGCCTGATGGTCGACCGCGCCCGCGTGAAGGACTTCTCGCTCACCCTGGCGGTCACCCTGAACCAGTCGCGGTACGACCTCACCCGTCTGCAGTCGATGGGCGCGGGCTGCGGTGCGCAGAGCTCGATGGAAACGCTGCGCAACAACTGGACCACGGGGTGGTCGAACTGGACCAGCAGCCTCGATCCCGTACTGGATGATGCGTACATCACCGGTTGGACGGTCAACGACAACAACGCGGTGCTGGCCACCAAGCGCGTCGACTGGACCGACCCCAGCAGCAACAGCGTCAACACCCGCTTCGTCGCCGACTTCACCCTCCGTCACGTGCCCGACCCGATGTGAGCTGGTCGCGCAGGGAATCAGCGCGTGTTCTCGGCTGACAGCAGGAAGATTTCCCCGTTGCCAACCAAGTTGCTGCGCCGCTGCGTCCAGACACTCCTGGCGCCCCTCGCCGTCGAGCGTCCGCGAGCGAAGTGAGAAAGGCACCGCATGAAGACGCGATGGGTGGCGGTTGGGTGTTTGGGCCTCGTGGCGTGCCTGGCGCCGGTCGAGCAAGCCGAGCCGCTCCAACCGCGCGCGCAAGGCGCGGTCGACGCCTCAGTCGATGCGGGCAGCTCCGACGGCGGGAGCGGCTTCGGTCGTGTGCCCGATGCCGGGGAGCGCGACGCGGGGGGCTTCGACGCTTCCAGCTGCTCCGTGGCCCTTCGTGCCAGTCCCGAAGCCCTGGCCTCTACGCCGCGCAGCGAGCCACAGCTGGAGCTGCTGGTGCTGCACGGAGCCCCCGGCGCGTTCGTCGTGGACGACGACACGTACCAGCGAGCGACGCTCGAGCTGGCCCAGCTGCGTGGCCAGGACGCCGGCGCCGTTGGGTTCGTGCCGACCTGGGGCTCCTCGGTGCTCGTCCAGTTCGACGACGCCGGAGCACAGCAAGTGACGGCGGGCGACTACCACGCGTGGGACTGCCTCAACGGGCTCTACCGCGGCCAGCCTCAGATGCTCTCCGACGGGCTGGTGGTGGTGACGATGGAGCCCGTGGTCGCATTGCCCCAGTTGGCCGAAGACTACGCAGCGCTCCCCAACGTGGTGTCGGTCGAGCAGAACGCCTTCGGGGTGTGCGCCAGCTGTGGCTGCGCCTCGGATGTCTGTCTCGACATCAAACGGGCCTCCGGAGAGTGGACGTGGCTGGGCCACACCCAACTGAACACGTGCGGCAACGACTGGTACCGGCTTCGCACCCAGGCCGACGGAGGCGCTCGCTTCGAGACGAGGCCGGGCGCGCCTCTGCCTCGCGACTGGCTCGACGCGAGCCCGCGCTGTTGGGACGCACTCTGGGCGACGCAGGGGCGCCGCGACGGCGGCTGACCTTCCGCGCCGCGGCGAGGTGAAGCCGCTCTCGTCCTCAAAACCCGACCAGCGTCAGCGCCGCGTTGCGTGCGTGAGACAGTTGACTGCGCGAGTTCTCGAGGTCCGCCTTGAGTGGGGTGAGGCACTTCTGATGCAGGCCGGCTGTCAGTCGAGTCCCCACACGCGAAACTGCCCCGCTTGCCGGAAGTGCTGGTCGAAGGAAAAGGCGCCCGCCGCCTTGCGCCCGACGATGACGGCAAACGAGAGCGCATCGCACAGCGACCAGTCCTTGTCCTCGTGCGTGGCGATCAAGCTGCGGGCGCGATCTTCTTCTGCCCCTGTCGGGCGAATGACGTCGAGACCGCTGCGCAGCAGCCACTCGCGCGCCACCACTCTGCCGACCTTCTTGAGCAGCAGTGCGTGGGTCTCGAGCTCGATGGCCGGCGTGATGAAGACCCCGAGGCCTGCCTTGCCCAGCGCAGTCGCGACGCGAACTGAAGCCCGGTGCTTGCCATCGCAGGCATCCGCGAGCGCCAGAATCGCACTCGAGTCGAGCAGCACCGCACGCCGCAGCGGGTTACTCACCTGAAAGAACTCCGTACTTGTCTTCGGAACCGGGCCCGACGCCACCGCTTCTCGCCGAGCCCACCCACCGCCACAGCGGGTGCGACGCCGTCAGCGGCTTCACGACTGAAGCGGCGCGCGCGCGCACCCGACGCTCCACCGCAGAGCGGAGCACCCGACGGCGCCCAGCCTCGACCACACTGGCGAGACTCCCTGCCCGCAGCAGGCGCCAGACGGTGGACTCTGAGACGTGCAGCTCTTTTGCAACCTCGGGGACCCCCATCGTCGGCGCAGACTTTCGTCGGGCACTCATGGCCAGACCGTGTCACCCCGACTTTCACTCTGTCAATTCGCGCGACGGTGACAGAGCAGCCCGACTGCTGATCAGCTCGGCTCGGCCTTCGGTGTGTCTTTGCCAGCCGCGAGCGCCTTCGACCCGGTGGCGTTGTAGACGGTCGGAGAGTTGCGCTCGCCGCGCTGCTGCTTGTGCATGGGCGAGGTCGCCTCGTTGTCGACGCCGTACTTCGAGAGCACGTGACAGGAATTGCACGACAGGTCGTGGTTCTTCGACAGCCGCTTCTCGAAGTAGAGCGCGCGGCCGAGCGCGACCTTGGCGGGGGTGATGGGGTTGTCCATCGACTCGAACTGGGCGCTCAAGGGCTTGAACACCGCCTGCGCGCGCTCGAGCGTCGGGTCCGCCGCTGCGGCGGTCATCGTGGCGAGGGTCACGGCAAGAGTCAGGGTGCGCATGCGTTTGTCCGGAGAGAGGAACTCGGGGCTTCAGCAGCGCCCGTGCCACTCGCGAGAAGCAGCAACGCGGGGCACCGAAGCGCCCACCGCGCCCAACCACGTCACGTCAGGTCACTTCGCGACGTCAAAGCGGTCGACCTTCGTCATCGGGGTCTTCACCCAGCAGCACCCCGACCCGCACCTCAAGTGCATCAAACGGCTCAGCGCGAACGCGCTGGTGTCGATCGGCAACGAGCACGCTCGCATCAAGGTCGTCTTGAGCGAGCTGGAGATTCTGTCCTTCGACGCACCACGCTCAAGAAGACCCAGGCCGGCGAAAAGGGTCTCCCCCTGGGGTCGGTCATGCGGCTCGAATCAGGCCAGCTGCTCGTTCGAGTCGGCAGCAGGCGCAGGCACGGGCTGCTGGCCCACACCGGCGGCGAGCGCCCTGGCCGGGTTGAAGATGCCCGGACGGTCGTGGTGCAGCGCGTGGGCGTAGATGCCCGCGAAGAGCTTGTTGCCGAGGCGGTACATGGGGCCCGTGAGGTTCGTCGGGCGCATGTCTGCGATGCTCTTTGCCGCTTCGCCGTTGTGCGTCGACCAGTTGAAGTGAATGACGAACAGGCCCGCGAGCAGCTCGCAGGGCACGAACACCAGCAGCGAGAACCAGGGGCCCAGCAGCCACGCGTACACCGCGACGAGCACGATGTTGGTGCCGTAGCTCATCCACGCGCGGCGGCGTTCCTTCGCGCGGTTCTCAGGCGTGTCGCCCCAGGTATCGAAGTACTGCTGAAAGAGCTGCTGCTCGACGTTCACCACCGTGTGGAACACCGTCTTCCAGAACGAAGGGAAGTTGGGGTGCGGGTCCTTCACGCGGTCATCGGTGTACTTGTGGTGCCGCATGTGGATGATGTCCCAGCTCGCGAAGCGCACCACCACGAGGATGCCGAGGATCTCACCGACGATGCGGTTGATGCTGTGCGGCAGGTTGCCGTGCGTGCAGTTGTGCACCGTGAGGTGCGCCCACACGAGCCCGAAGAACAGCACCGGGGCGGCGGCGGCCCACCACAGCTGCGGCTCGCTGAAGACGGGCGTGAAGCCGGTCGCCCAGAATGTCGCGAGAACCGCCACACACACGAGAAACCAGAACCCGTCGTACATCAGGTAGAAATTCGGGTTCTTCCGGAACTGGCCAATGGGATGCGCGGTCAAGACAGACACGAAAAGCCCCCTCGTGTGAAACGGGAAAAGAAGCGCGGACTTCTATTCGGAAACCGGCCGCCGGTGCAAAGGCTGCGGCCCCGCGGAGGGGGCTGATCACCGGCCCGACGTAGGCTAAGGAGCGCGCCCGCATGAAATTCAAACGCCCTGAAGACTGGCGCCAGTTGTTCATCGTGCTCGTGTACCTGACGCTGCTCGCGTCGATGGTGCTCTTCGAGCCCTGCCGCAACGTCTTCTTCCTCATCGCGGCCTGTCAGTTCAGCTTCTACGTGCAGACAGTGACGCACAACGTTCTCCACGGCGCGCTCTTCGAAAGCAAAGCAGCGAACCGGGCGTTTCGTTTCGTTCTGAGCTTCTGCGGCCTGTTCCCCGTCTCGTCGGTGATTCCGTCGCACAACCTCGTGCACCACCACTTCGACGATGACGGGCAGCCGGACTGGGCCTCTCCGAGCCACGCGCGCTTCAAGTGGAACCTGCTCAACCTCCTCCACTTCCCCAACATCATCGGGCCCATCACGTTTGCGGGCATCAACCGCTGGGCCTCGGTGAAGGGCCGCGCCGACTACCGCCGCCAGTCGATGCAGGAGAGCGTCTTCGCCTTCGGCCTCACCGGCCTCCTGCTCGCGTACGACTTCTGGACGGTGCTCTTCTTCGTGCTCGTGCCGCAGCTGTGGGGCGCGCGCTGGTTCCTGCGCGTGAACATCATCCAGCACGACGGGTGCGACATCTCGAGCGAGTACAACCACTCGCGCAACTTCGGCGGTGCGCTCATCAACTGGTTCGCGGTCAACGCCGGGTACCACACGGCGCACCACAACAAGCCCGGCCTGCACTGGTCGGAGCTGGCGAAGTCGCACCAGCAAGAAGTCGCCCCGAAGATGGACCCGTCGCTCCTCGAGCCTTCGTTGCTCGGCTACCTCGCGCGCACGTACGTGTTCCGCATCTCGCGGCCGCAGCAGTGGTCGCCGCCCCCCCCGATTCCCGCTGAGTCGGCGCCTGCGCTCCTCAACGCCGAGACGGCGAGCGAGGCGTACTGATGCTCACGCGCGAAATGATGGGCCTGGCGCTGTTGGGCATCTCGTGGATGACGGGGTTGATGATCGTGCTCGACGCGCTCATCGACGTGCGCTCGATGCGCGCGCTGCTCGCGGGGTGGAAGACCACACTGCGGCAGGGCAAGGCGAAGGGCGACGAGCTCGCCGTGCACGAGGTCGAGCAGCGCGTGAAGGAACTCGACGCCGAGGCACCGGGCCTCGTCTTCTTCGACCGCAAGCACACCAGCACCGTGAAGGGCGGCACCGTCGAGCTCGAAGGCAAAGAGGTGCAGGTGGTGAGCGCGCCCGCAGCCGAGGTGTGGTTCGACGAGGCGACCCGCGCGGCGTCGGCGGCCTGCACCACCACCGCGCAGTTCGACGTGATGCAGAAGTTCGCGCAGGGGGCCGGTGGCGGCACGCGCACGGTGAAGACCACGGTGCGCCCAAGCCAGAGCGTGTGGCTCGCCGGCACGATGGAAGGCGAGCGCTTCGTGGCGACGCTGGTGTCGTCGTTCGACCCGCGGGAGTTCGCGCGCGCTCGCATCGGCGCCGCGCTGGGCGTGTGCTTCGCCTCGACGGCGTGGGTGGCGCTGGGCACGGTGCTCGCGTTCTGGCCGCCGGTCTTCGGGCTGGTGAGCATCGGCGGCGCGGTGGTGCTCATCGCGCACTTCCTGGGCATGACCCCGCTGGCGATGGCGGCGCGCGAGAAGTCGCGGTTGCCCTCGGTCGCGTACGTACGCGGCGTGTGGAAGCGCGATGACGTGAAGCAGGCGGCGGCGGTTTCGAGCGCGGCCGTGTCTCCGCAGAGCTGAGGGCCAGGGTGGGCGCGACCCGCTCACGGGGCGATCGCCGCGCGCCACACATGACGTGCCCCTCGACCTCGCGCCGACTCTTCAAAAGCGCATATCGGTCGGTTTGAGCATCACCCAGCGACGCTCAAGTCGGCCGATATGCCCTCTCAAGTTCGAAAACGAAACGCTCGCAGCGAGGGGCACTCGAGAGCCGAGCACGGGCGACGGTCATACGAGCCGAGGCCTTCCCTTCAGGCGCCTTTCTCCACCTCGCGAAGCTTTCGCCGACGCCCCGTCTCCTGAAGCATGGGGGTTCAGCGAATCGAGACGACGAGGCGGTCGTCGAACTGCCCTCGCGAATCGTTCGCCATCTGCGCGAAGGGCGCCGCCTCGACGGTGGGGAAGTACGTGCCCGCCGGCAGCAACGACGCCCACGGGTGCGGCAACTGGCCCGTGCGAGCTCGACCCGCGCGCGTTGACGGCACGTCGACGGCGGTCAGTCGAGGGGCGAGGTTTTGTGCGTTGAGACGTTTCGGCGCCGCAGCAGCGCCACGACCGCGAGCCACGCCCAGCTGCCGAGGCCCACGTCGCCGGGCCCACACGCACACCCCACCTTCAGCGTGGGGTCGTTCAACATTCTGCCGACCTGAAAGCCCGTCGTCGTCTCAGCGAAGTTCCCGGCGGCGTCGGTGGCGCGCGCGACCAGCGTGTGGGGTCCCCGGGCCAGCGCTTGTTCCGGCAGCAAGGCGACCCGCCAGCGCAACTCGGCGTCGAGCGTGCTGCTGCCGATGAGGTTGCCGTCGATGAAGACCTCGATGAGCCCTTCCGCCGCGGTGCCCGTGAGGCTCGGCGACGTCGTCCCCACCACCTCGTCGTCGGCCGGGCTGAGCACCACGGGGGCCTCGGGCGCGAGGGTGTCGATGGTCACGCTTCGGGTGACGGCCACGCCATTCGAGAGAGACACCGTCAGCGTGTGCGCGCCCTCCGTGAGGTCTGCGCCGGGGGTCAGCTCGAAGTCAGACGACCCGGCCGCGGTGACCGAGCTGCTGGCCTGACCATCGACCGAGAGGCTCACCAGCTCGCCGGCGGTGGCCTTGCCGCGAACCGAAGGGCGTGCCTGAGCCAGCAGCGCACCGTCGAGCGGAGAATCGACCGACACCGTCGCGCCGCCATCGGGCGTCAGCACCTCGCATCGGCTCTGCGTGCACGCCCCGGCCCCGCACTCTGCGTCGACGTTGCAGGGCGCGCCGGGAGCCGCCGAGGTGGTCTCCACCCCGGCCCGCTGTCAGTAAGAGCGCCGAAGATGCGGCCGCCCACGCCAGCACCATCCGCGAAATCGAAGTGCGCACTGCGGTCGCCTCGACGGCAGGTTCATCAGGGCTCACACTCGCGGCTCAGCTACCGCCCATGCCCACCCGCACTCACGACGGCGACCTGGTGAGCATCGCGCCCTGACGCTGCCGCTGTGCCTTGCCGCTCAGGACTCCCCCTGCGGCATGGAGGGACAGTGGGGCCAGCGGAAGCGCTCGCCCTTTGGCTGCACGAGGTTCGCCCTCCGCAGCGCGGGCAGCCGGGCCTCACCGAGCAGCCGACGCAACTGAGGCAGCACCGTCGGGTCGACCGCGCGTTCGATGGTCAACTCGACGAGGAACTCTGCGGGCCGTGAGAACAGCGCCAGCGCGAGCAGCTCGACGTGCTCCACCACGCTCAGCCGCGTCATCGTCAGGCCGTAGACGTGGCCGTACTCCCACTCGAGGTGAACGATTTCAGGGGGGAACAGGCGCGCGAGGCGAGGCGGCCACTCCGTGTGACGCTCCGCGATGCGCTGGCCCCACGGGTCGCCCCGCTCGGACAACCAGTCGCCGTAGACCATCCAGGAAGTGGAGTCGCGAAGCCGGGCGACCTGGGCGCGGTGCCGCTTGTGCTCGTCTGCAGCCAGCGCGGCCTCGGCGGGCTCGTGAAACCGCACCCGCTCGTCGCCGATGACGAGTTCTTCGCCATCGCGCAGCTGCGTGACGAGCCCGAGGCTCCGCTCGTACCGCGCGTTGGTGACGCGAAGGTCGCCGGTCTCATTGAGCCGAAGGGCCCAACACCCGTCGATGCGAGAGGTGACGGCGAACTCGCTGGGCACCATCAGCTCGCGGTCGTTCAGGCGCGCCGCGCCCTCTGCTCGCAAGCGGCTCGTTCTCGGGAGCGCGACCGACCCCCGCGAGCTCATCGATGACGACTGAAACGCTCCCCGAAGTCAGCGTGGCCACGCTTCAACGCTGCCACAGGCACCTCAGCGCAGAAAGTGTGCTCACGGGATGCCCGCCAGTCTCGACGAATTGACGCACTTCGCCCTCGAGGCAAGCAGCGTTCGCCTGGTCGGTGCCGCACGGTGCACTGCGACGGGCTCACTCGCCGTTGACGAACGCCTCGGTAGGACTGAACAACTCGACCTTCTGCGCAGCACCGCCGACCGCCAGCACCGCGCCGTCATCGAGTCGAACCAGCGCGCCGCCGCGCCGCGCCTCCGCTGGAGACTTGAGGCGCTCCCACGTGCCCGCGTACTGCTGGCCCGCGACGGGCGTCTGAACGGCCGGCACGAAGCGCGCGGCGAAGGGCGGGTCGGCGCCCTCTTCTCCTCCGGTGAAGAGCACCGAGCGACCGACGCGAATCGCCGCCGCGCCTGAGGTCAGACCGCTGACCGTACCGGCGAGCCGCACGAACGCGCCATCGCTCGAGACCAGCAGAGAGAAGACGTCACCCGGCGCCGTCGCCCCGCCCCACACCAGTACGGAGTCGTCTTCGAGGCGCACCACCTGCGGCGCGACGCGACCTGCGGCCATGCGGTTGGCGCTCGACTTCCAGACGGGCTGCGCCGCCGTCGGGTCGAGCCACACGGCGTCGTCGAACGCCACGCCGTTGGCGCCCTGCCCTCCGACGACCACCACTTCCCCGGTGCTCAACCGCGTCACCCCGGCGCGCGCACGGCCTGCCGACAACGGCGCGACGGAGTTCACCGTCGCCTGCGCGGCCGCCTCGTCGAGTGTGAGCCGGGTCACCGTGGTGAGCGGAGCGACCGCGCCTTCCCCGCCGATGACCAGCACCGCACCGTCGAGCAACACCGCCATCGCCGCGCCCACCCGAGGCTCGAGGGTGCCGCCGTTGAGGCTCACTTCGCGCGCGCTGCCCGCCGCGTCGACCAGCCACAGCGCCGACGACAACGCGCCGCTCGACGCTCGCCCGAAGCCGTACAGCACCGCCCCGCTCGGCAACGTGACCGCAGTGCTGCCCGTCAGCGCAGGCACCGACACCGGCGTCACCGCAGAGCTGGCCGTGTCGTAGACGAAGCCTCCGGTGGCTGCGGGTCTCACTCCGCCGTCGGTGCCGGGGACGAAGCCACCGACCACCAGCGCGCCCGTCTCGCCGAGGCGTACTGCGAGCGGGTCGAGCCGGGTGCCGCCACTCTCGGCCACCGCCGTCCACCCGTCGGCCACGCCCAGCAACACCGTCACGCGACCCGGCGTCGCGCCGCTCGGAGGCTCGATGCGTGCGGAGCGCCCCATCGACCAGACCTCTTCGGTACCCGTGAGCAGCCCCTCGACGGTGAGGCGGGCCGCTTCTGCCGGCGCAGGCAGGTCGACCTTCGCCGACGCGCTCGCGGTGAGCGGCAACGTGATGACCCCCGCGTCGTCAGGCCACCGCACGAGTGGCGAGTCCCACGAGAGGCGCAGGGCAGCGACTGGCCGCGACGCCGTGACACCGTCACCCGGGTCGTTGAACGGGTCGACGCTGCCCTTGCGCAACACGAGCGTCAGCTTCCCCACTTCGACGGGCCCACACGCCGCGAGGGCCAGCAACCCGAGCGTCCAGGCGCGCCTCACTGGGGGAACTCCACGGTGGTGCCGAGACTACGCGGCGCGACTGCGAGACAGACGCCGGACACGACGCCCAGCAACATGAGCGACCAGGCGCGCCTCACTGGGGGAACTCCACGGTGGTGCCGAGGCTGCGCGGGGCGACCGCGCGAGAGACGCCGTACGCCGTGCCCGCCCCTGCGGCGATGACGCCTGCGCCCAACAGCAGCCAGAAGAGCGGCTTCGAGGTGACGGCGGCCGGGGGAGGCGGCGGTGCGACCGGCGCAGGAGGAGGCATCAACCCCAGCCACGCCTCGTCGAACTTCCCTTCGCCCGGAGTGCCCACTGCGGCGACCTCGGCGTTCGCCGCTTCGAGCAACGCTGCCGCGAGCAGCTTCGCCGTCGCGCTCGCCTCGAGCAGGTCTTCATCGACCGACGTCATCACCCGACGCACCTCACCGCCGGGGCCCACACGCGCCGCGACCAGCGTCACCCGACCGGCCCGCGCACCGAGGGCGAGCACCACGACGTCGCGCTGCAGCTCCTTCGCGAGGGCGGCGGCGGCAGGCACGGACTGGTCGGGCTTTGCGCCACGCGCGACGGCCGAGGTCAACGACGCGCGCAGCGTGGCCGCCGGGTCTTCTTTCAATTGAGGCTGCACGGTGAGCGGGCTCTTCCCCGCGTCGAACCACTCGCGGTGCGGGAGCCGGCCGTCGCGCACCAGCTCGAGCAGATGCCTCCCCGGAGGAATGCCCTTCACCGTCATCGGCGTCTCACCCTGAAAGCGGCCGTCGACGAACACGCGCGCGAACGGAGGCGCGCTCGAGACGCTGATTTCCGCCGCCGCGGGCGCCCGCGCCAGGTCTTCGCGTGCCCGGGCCAGCGCCGCGATGGCGTCGGGGGAATAGTCGTTCTCGCTCAACGAGAGGTCCGGCTTCACGGCGAGCGCGGCGCGAAAGGCAGCCACTGCTCCTGCTTCGTCCTTCAGCTCACGGCGCGCCAGGGCCTCGAGCACGTGGGCGAGCACGTAGCCGCTGCCGTCACCGAACTCCTCGGGGTGTTCGAGCGAGCGGGTGACGCTCTCGCGCGCCAGCTTCGCGGCCCCCTCGAAGTCGAGATCGAAGTACTTCGCGCGCGCTTCTTCGGCGAGCACGGCGCCGGGCGCGGGAGACGTCGGGCCGGCAGACTTCGCCTGCACCGCGCTGCGCACGAGCTGGGTCAGCTTGTCGGTGATGGCCTGGGTGGGGGACGCACCGACGGGTGTGGCGGGCAGCACTTCGGGGGTCGCGCTCAACAGCAAGACGACGAACAGGGACGACGTCACGGGTGAGACTGTACACTTCCGCCGCGCATGTCGTTTCCCCAACAGTTCGGTCGCTTCGTCCTCAAGGAACTGAAGGCCAGGGGCGGCATGGCCGAAATCTTCGACGCCGAGATGGTGGGCACCGAGGGTTTCTCGAAGCGGGTGGCGCTCAAGCGCATGCTCCCGCACCTCTCGGAGGACAAGTCCTTCACCGCGATGTTCCTCGACGAGGCGCGGCTGGCCAGCAAGCTCTCGCACCCCAACGTGGTGCAGGTGTTCGACTTCGGCGAGGTCGAGGGCCGCTACTTCATCGCCATGGAATACCTCGAGGGTGAGAGCCTGAGCACGCTGGTGCGCTCGGCGCGCCGGTCGGGGGTGCCGCTCTCGCAGCGCGCGGTGTTGCAGATCATGGCCGCCGCGGCCGACGGCCTGCACCACGCGCACACCTTCGCCGAGAACGGCAAGCCGCTGCAGGTGGTGCACCGCGACATCTCTCCGTCGAACATCATGGTGACGCTGCAGGGCGGGGTGAAGGTGCTCGACTTCGGCATCGCGCGCGCCGCCGACCGCCAGCAGGACGCCACCGAGACGGGCATCGTGAAGGGCAAGGTGCCCTACTGTTCCCCCGAGCAGCTGCGGGGCGACGCGCTCGACGCGCGCAGCGACGTGTTCTCGCTGGGCATCGTGCTCTACGAGCTGCTCGTCGGGACGTGGCTGTTCCGACGCGAGAAGCAGCTCGACACGGTGATGGCGGTGCTCAACGCGCCGGTGCCTCCGCCGAGCTCGGTGCGCGCCGAGCTCGACCCGCGCATCGACGCGGTGGTGGCGCGGGCGCTCGAGCGCGACGTGAAGCTGCGCACCCAGTCGGCGCTCGAGCTGCGGCGCGAGCTGGAAGCGTTGATGAACGGCCCGCCGGTGCGTCTCGATGAGTTCATGAGCCGCGTGCTGAGCGCGACGCCGCAGCCTGAGACGACCACGCCCGTTGCGTCGGAAGGGAACATCTCCATCGACGTCGCCACGTCGACCGTGGCGCCCCCGAAGCCGCCCGCGCCTGCACCGACGGCGCCCCCGCCCGCGAAGGGACGCTCGCCGCTCGAGAAGGCGGTGCTGGCGACGGGGCTGGTGGCCGTGCTGGTCGCTGTCGGGGTGGTGCTCCGCGTGCTCAACCCGTCGGTTGACCCGAAGGCGGCGACGCCCGACGCCGGAGTGGTGCTCAGTGCTCTCAACGCGACGGTCGACCCGAAGGTCGCGACGCCCGACGCCGGAGTGGTGCTCGGTGCCCTCAACCCGTCGGTCGACCCGAAGGTCGCGATGCCCGACGCAGGCGCAGCGGTCGCCGTCTCACCCACGCTTCAGGACGACGCAGCGCTCGCGCCTCAGCCCGACGCAGGGCCCGTCGCCATCGCGGAGCCAGACGCCGGGCTCGTCGCCCCGCCGCCACGCGTGGTGGTGAAGCCCGTGGGGAAACCCAAAGACGCGAAGAAGCCGAAGCCTGTGCCGGTGCGCCTGGGCCTGCTCGACGTGAGCTGCGCGCCGTGGTGCCGCATTCTCATCGACGGCAAAGACGTCGGGCACGTGTCACCGCTGGTGGCGTTCGAGGTGAGCGCGGGCAAACACACCTTGCGCGTCGAGCACCCGCCCTCGGGCCACACCAGCGAGAAGCAGCTCATCGTCGAGAGCGGCGCGCGGTTGAAGGAGACGTTCAACCTGCGCTGAGTGAGCTGCGCGGCGTTCCTCATATTCAAGTGTGCTTTAACAAGAGCTTCCGATGAGGCCTCTTATTCAAGCGCGCAGAACGGGCACGCTCGTGCCGTCGAAGATGCCAGGCGACGCCTTTGAGGCCTTCGTGCCGCTCCCGTTGCCACCGAGGCCGGCCGTGCGCATCGACATGGAGCTCCTCGGACGTGCGGAACGCGCAGCGCGTCAGTTGGGGTCGATGAGCGCGCTGCTGCCTGACACGTCGTTGTTCGTTTATTCCTACGTGCGCAAGGAAGCGCTGCTCTCAGCTCAGATTGAGGGCACCCAGTCGACTCTGGAGGACCTGCTGCTCTTCGAGACGCGACAGGTGCCCGGCGTGCCGCTCGACGACGTCTGCGAGGTGTCGGACTACGTCGCGGCGCTCGAACAGGGCATGCGCGCCCTCCGCGCTGGCCAGCGCGTCTCGACGGGTTTGCTGCGCCGACTGCATCGAACGCTGTTGAAGCGTGGCCGCGGGAAGGACAGGACGCCCGGTGCCTTCCGCCGTCGACAGGTGTGGATTGGCGGCGACCGACCCAGCGAAGCGCGCTTCGTTCCCCCGCCACCGGCTCACGTGGCGCGATGCATGCGTGAGCTCGATGCCTTCCTGTCGACGTCTCGCTTGTCGCCGCTGATCACCATTGCGCTGGCGCACGTTCAGCTCGAGACGATTCACCCCTTTCGCGATGGCAACGGCCGCATCGGGCGGCTGCTCATCAGCCTGTTGCTGTGTGAGAGCGGGCTGCTCAGCGAGCCGCTGCTCTACGCGAGCGTGCACCTCAAGGCCCATCGGCGTGAGTACTACGACCGGCTGCAGGCGGTGCGCGAGCGCGGCGACTGGGAAGGGTGGGTGCACTTCTTTCTCGAGGGAATCGTCGCGTCCTCACACCAGGCCGTCGCCACCGCGCGTGAGCTGCTGGCGCTGTTCGCGCGAAACCAGCGCCAACTGGAAGGCGCCCCCAGCGCGCTGGCGGTCTTCCACGCGCTGCAGAAGCAGCCCATCTCGTCCGTGGCGCATCTCCAGCGGTCGCTTCGCTCGACCTACCCCACGGTGGCGAAGGCGCTGGCGCTGATGAAGTCGCTGGGCATCGTCAAGGAGCTCACCGGGCAACGCCGCAATCGGCTGTTTGCCTATGCGCCGTACATCGCGATCTTGAACGTCGGCGCCGAGCCCTTCCGGCGCACCAGTCACGGCGCGGGCTGAACGACGGGCGATGTTGCGGTCGAGGTTGACCGCCAGTCTGCCGGGAGGAAGAGGCCGTGTTGGGCGAATGAAGCGTGATCGGCCTGTGGTTGGGTTGCTCCCGCTGGTCATGGCAACACGCTCCGTTGATGCCCGCTCCATGCACGCGGTCATCAAGTCGCCACTCGACTGGCGCTTGCAACTTGAGCTCACGCCCGTCGTCGAAGCGCGGCGAGTGCCAGCACGGCGAACACGAACGAGAACTCGGCGCTCTGGCAACCGCACCCGTATTCACGACGGCTCAGCGCGTCAGCAACTGCAACAACACATCATCCATCTGCTGCGCGCTTTGCAGCACCTTCACGTTGGCGCGCATCATCAGGTCGGCGTTCATTCTGCCCATGGTGGCGCTGATCAGGTCGCCTTCACCGCCCAGCGACACCCTGTCGGTCGGCACCGTCGCCTCGAACGTCTGCGCCGCAGCCTCGTCGAGCTGGGCGGTCGCTCGGGAGATGCCTTCGACGCCTGACGAGAAAACCGAAGAAACGCGCACCTTCAACACTCACGACCACGCCGCGGCCTCGCAACGAGGCGAGTTCAACCCTGGGTCGACCGCGCACCATCTCGCTCTGATCCCCACGTCGTCACTTGACCGGGAAGCTCAGTCTCGAAGCGGATCGAGGTAGACGTCAGCGATCGAAAGGCTGCAGCCGATCGAGGTGAGCTGCGCGACGTCGCGGAACTCATGGTGCGACCAGCGGGTGCCTGTCTTGCGCCAGACCTCGATGAGCCGTTCGCGGTGCGAGACGATCACGACTTCCCTCAGCGACGCGATCCGCTTGAAGTGTTCCAACTTCTCTCCGCGGTCGTACTTCTCGGTCGAGGGGCTGGTGACCTCGACGAGCACCTTCGGATTGAGCGCCGTCGTCCGTTTCGGGTCAGCCGGGTCGAAGGTGACGCGATCACAAATGACCGAAGCATCAGGGTAGGTCGTCAGTCCGCTTGCCCGGACTCGGACTCGCAAGTCACCGGTGTAGACCCGACCGGGCCTTCCGAGCAGCTGATTGCCAAGCAGGCGGATGACATTGGCCGCCAGTGCTGCGTGTTCGTCCGTGCCCGCTCCCATCGCCCACACGACCCCATCGAGGTACTCGTGCCGAACGAGGCCATCACCCTCGATCCGCAGGTACTCGTCGAAGCTGAGAAGGGGTCGCGCAGTCTGCGCCATGGGCAGAGAGTAACTGGGCCGCATCAGCTGCGTCACCGCTCCGTGAAGGACCTCGAGCCGCAGGTGCGGGCCCATCAACTCCCCGCGCGGCCCCCTGTCCGGCGACGACGCGCGACGAGCACCAGCACGGCGAACACGAGCGAGACGTCGGCGCTCTGGCAACCGCACCCGCTCGGCGCCTGCGCCACCGCGACCTGAAAGCGCTGCACCGCGCTGCCCGCCGCGTTGGTGGCCACGAGCGCCACTTCCTGCTGGCCCAGCTGCGCCGAGGTCGGCACCCACGTCACCGCGCCCGTCGTCTCGTCGATGGAGAGCCCCTCGGGTGCACCCACGCGCGCGTTGTCGACCACCAGCCCCACCGACCACCGCACCGGCCCGTTGCGCGCACCCGCTCGGTTGTCTTCGTCGTACACGAAGGGCACGCCCACCCGCGCCACGCCTTCGGGTCGCGAGCGAATCTCAGGCGGCAGCTGGCCGTTGCGGGTGCTCTTGAGCTCGAGTGTGTCGAGCGACACGAAGCCGTCGTTGTCGGTGACGCGCAGCTCGACGCGCGCCACGCCGAGCGTCTGCAGCTGCAGCGTCGGGTCTTCGTCAACCACCTCGCGCCCGTCGGGCAGCCGCCAGCTGCGCTGCACCACCACGCCATCGGGATCGCCGAATTCGGACACCAGCTCGGGCGCGAACGGCGCATCGCCCACCGCGGTCGGCCGCACCCGCGCGCGCGCGAACGGAGGCCGACGCCCACCATCCATCGTCCACACCGGAATGTAGAAGCTGTCGCGCGCCTCGAGCCCCAGCGCATCGAGCACGCGCAGCTTGGCGTTGTAGCCACCGGGCCGCGCATAGACGTGCACCGGCGCCTCCAGGTCCGAGGACTGGCCATCGCCGAACTCCCACTGCCAGGCGACGAGCTCGGCCTCACCCGCGGTGCAGTCGCAGCTGAAGCGCACCTCCACCGGCGCGTCGCCCGCAGGCGGGTCCGCGATGATGCGCGCCGAGGGAGGCGTGAGGCCCGCATCGGTGCGCACCACCACGCGCGCGGTGGCCTCGTCGCGGCGGAGGTGCACGTTCTCGACGGTGACGCGCGCCGTGTACACGCCCGGCACCACGTAGCCCTGCTGGGTGCTGTCTTCGACGCCGTAGCGCGAGGGGCTGCCATCGCCAAAATCGAAGAGAAACGAGAGCGACGCGTCGGGGCTGCCCGCGCTCGAGCCCGCAGCGCTCAACCGCACCAGCGCTCCGGGGAACGGCTCGGCGGGCGTCACGCTCAACCGCGCCGTGGGCGAGGGCTGCGGCACCGCCGAGACCACCACGTCGAAGGTGCGTGTCACGGTGCCGAACGCGTTGCTCAAGCTCACCGTGAAGGGCTGCGTGCCGGCGGCGATGGGCGACCAGCTCAACGTGCCGCGCTCGGGTTGCAGCAACGCCCCCATCGGGCTCGCCGCGAGCTGCCAGGTCAACGGCGGGTCGCCCCGGGTGGCCGAGAGCTGCAACACGAGCGGCGCTCCGAGTGAGACGACCACCGACGGCGAAGGCACGAAGTCGGGCGCAGCCCCGGCGCTGACCTCGACCGTGAAGCGCTGCCGTTCCACGTCGCCGAGCCGGTTGCTCACGATGAGCTCGACCCCCGCGTCGCCCGCCACGGTGGGGAACCAGAAGAGCTCGCCGGTCACGTTGTCGACGAGCATCTCGGGCGGGTGGGCCCCGAGCGAGAACGTGTAGTCGACGCCCGCATCGGTGCTCACCGAGGGCACGCCGTCGAGGTCGTACCGGTAGCGCTGGTTGACGGTCGCGGTCAGCGCAGGCGTCGAGTCGAAGCCGAGGCCCGCCAGAGCCGTGAGAGACACCACGCAGAGCACGCTCACGAGCCGCACGGCCACGAGTCTGCCGCAGCCCCAGCGCAAGTCACTCAAGCGCTGAGGTGGGAGCCGCTCGCACTCCACCCGGGACCTGATCAACCGCCCGCAGAGCGCTACGCTCTGACGCACGATGGGGAGCCGACGACTGTTGTGGATGCTGGTGCTCCTCCTCGCGAGGAACGAGGCCCCGCGTCCCCCGCTCGAGGTGGAGCTGGGCCCGCTGCAGTGGACCTGGTCGGCCCCTCACCTCACCCGCGAGGGAGACACGTGGCGAAGCGGGGCCGCGCGCCTCGAAGTCTTGCGTCGACCGCAGGGGCTCCATTGGGAACTGCGCGCGCCAGCCGGCGTGGTGCCCCCGCTCCGCTTCCATGTCAGCGGCGCGACCTCGGGCCGCGTGATGGCCGACGGGAGCCTCGCGCTCAGCGCAGGAACCAGCCTCGTCACCGAGAAGAACCTGCTGGCCTGGCAAGACCTGCCCGACGGCGGGCGGCGGCCGCTGCGCGCGCGCTACGAGGGCCTTCGCCAGCACCGCGGCGGCGTCGAGTACGCCATCGCGCTCGAAGACGTCGACCCCGCGCTGCCCCTCGTCGTCGACCCCGATGTCGACTTCTTCGCGCTCACCGTACCGGGGACCGGGGAGTTCCCCGTCGCGCTCGCCTCGCAAGGCGGCGTTGATTACCTGCTCTTCAGCAGCTCCACCGGCGGAGCGCGGGTGTTGGCCCTCAGCGGATCCACCATCGTCGCAAGCCGCACGCTCCCCAACGGGGTCACGCCGCGAGACCTCAAGGCCACGCCCACCGCCGTCTACGTGCTGGGCGAGACCCCGGCCCCGCTGCCTGGCGAGCTGGTCATCGGCGGCGGTGGAAACGACCTCGTCCTCCTGCAGCTGAACCCCACCACCCTCGCCGTCATCACCACCCTTCGACTCGGCACCACGGGAAGCGACAGCGCCGTACGGCTGGCGTTGCGCACGCTCGACTCCGGGGGCGCACCCATCGCCGCCGACCTGGTGGCCATCGTCGGCACCACCCTGGGCCAGGACACGTTCCCCGGTGTAGGCGCCGCGGGCGGCTCGTCTGTCCTCGTCCTCATCGGGCCGACGACCCTCAGCGATTGGCCCACCCAGCTGCGCGCGTCGAGATTCGGTGGGTCTGGTGACGAGAACGTGTTTGCCGCGACGTGGTCGCCCACCGGCTTGTGGGTGGTCGGCTCGACCTCGTCGAACGACCTCAACGTCAGCACCAACGCGCTGCAGGCCGCGCCCGATGGCACCACCGACGGCATGCTGTTGCGCTTCGATGACAACGCCACACCCACCCTGGTGTCGTACTTCGGCACCCCGCGGCTCTTCAGCATCTCGTTCGCCGGGCGCGATGGCATAACGGTGACGGGGGTTGCGGGGGCTGGGCTGCCGCTGCACCGGGCGTTCCTGCCCGAGGGCGCGGGCCGCTCGGCGTTCGTCGCCGTGCTGTCTTCAAGTGGCGACGCCCTGCTTTCGGCCAGCCGCTTTCCGACCGGCAGTTCGAACATCGTCGCCCTCACCGACCAGGTGACGGCGATCGGTTCCGTGAGCGCAGACGACACGCTCCCGCTGCTGGCGCCCACGCAATCGAAGCGGAACGGTGAGAGTGACGTGACGCTGACCCTGTGGGACGCGCCCAGTGGCCTGCCGGTGTGGAGCTCGTACCTGGGAGGAGCACAGTCCGAGGACTTCCCCTTCCTGTCGAACGTCGAGACGCTCCCGCGGCCCCGGCTGGCCTTCGGTGTTGCGACCCGGTCTTCTGACTTCTCGAACAACTCGACGCCGCGCGCCGACTGGGACGTGGCGGTCGTCTCCTTGAGCGACCCGTGGCAGCCGGGCGACGTGGTCGGCGTCGTCGACCCACCCACGACGGCCGACGCATGCAGCCCACCCTTCGTGCTCCGCAATCCGTCCGCCTGGGCCCGGACCACCGGCCGGGCCGTAGTGGTGCGCGCCGCCGACAGCAGCCTCTTCGCAGACCCGGAATGTCGAACCCCGCTGGCGGCGGTCGAGGTCGCGGCCGGCGCGCAAGAAGGCCTCTTCTTCGTGAAGGCGCCGCGGAGCGCACAAGGCACCCTCGACCTCTCGACGCCCATGGGCATCACCATCGGCGGGCTGAGCGCGATGCAGGTGCAGAGTCAGTCCAGAGCCGCAGTGCCGCTCCCGATGGGCCTCACGCTCAAGGCGCAGCAGTGTCACCCGCTGGGCACCTTCTCGGCTGGGGCGACATTGAGCGCGTTGAGCGGGGGCGAGCGCGCAGCCGTGCTGTTCGGTGACGCGCTCTGCACCGTGCCGCGCAGCAACCAGCCGCAGGTCTCCTTCCAATCCAGCACGCCGGGCGTCTTCTGGCTCCAGTCGGCAGGCGGCGGCACGAGCACCTCGACCGGCATGGTCGCCGTCGAGGGAACGGGGAGTCCTGACGGCTACGCGCTCGCCCCGGGCAGTCGCCGCCTGGTGGCCGGAGAGTGCTCGGGCGCGCAGTTCGTGGTGCGCAGCACCGCCAGGGGAGACCCGGCCACAGGCGCCGACGACAGCGCGGTGCTCGAGAGCGACCAGCTGCGCTTCTTCTCTGACTTCGACTGCCGCACCTCGATGGCGAACGTCGACCTCGGCGCCAACGACGCCATCAGCCGCCCCTTCTACGTGATGGGTCCGTTGACGGGCCTCAACACGCTCACCGTGAGGGGAACCCTCGGCGAGGCCAGCTTCCCCTTCGAGGTGCTCCCCAACCGGGTCGCGAAGGTTCGGGTGCGCGGGCCCAGCACGCTGCCGCTGTCGACCGGCTGCGACCTGCTGTGGCTGGAATCGGCCGACGCGCGCGACAACCTCTCGGCCGAGCAGCGCGCTGCGGGCGCGGTCTCCCTCAGCATGTCGGGCACCGGACAGGTCGCCTTCTTCTCGGACCGCGAATGTCGCTTCCCCATGACCTCGCGCACCTGGCCTTCGGGCATGTGGAAGGTGCCTGTCTGGGTGAAGGGCACTCACCCGGGAACCGTCAACGTCACCGCGCTCCACCCCGACATCAGCGGCAGCTTCTCGCTGCTCGTCCTGGGTGGCTCCGCGCTGGCGTCGTTGCAGCTCAACTCCCCACCGGCCCTGCAGGTCGGCCTGTGCAGCGGCGCCTTCGTGGTGCGCGGTCTCGATGGCAGCTCACAACCCACGCCGGTGCTGACGAACCTTACGTTGCAAAGCGATTCGACGCTCTCCTTCTTCTCGAACGCGAGCTGCACGACGGCCCTCACGCAGCTGGCGGCGCCCATCTCGACCAGCGGGGCCACGTTCTACGTGCGCACCGCGACGGCTGGCACGCAGCAGATCAAGGTCGGCACTGGGGACTCCGCCACCACAGTCACCGTCACGCTCAACGCGAGCGGGCTCGTGATCCGAACCACGCCCTCGTCGGTGAGCGTGCCGCGCGACGGCTGCGCGAGCGTCAGCGTCGAGCTGCTCGATGCCGCGCTCGCCCCGGCAACCGCGACGGTGAACGTCAGCTCGACCGGCGCCGTGCCCCTCACCTTCGGCACCACCGGCTGCACCTCGAGCCCGACCGCGTCGCTGGCCTTCACCGCGTCGGGCCCACGCACGCTCTTCATCCGCGGGGGCAGCATCGGCGCGGGCCAGGCCTTCTTCTCGGCGTCGGGGTCCTCGTTGACGCTCCCCGTGCAGCTCACCTCACCGGCGGTCTCGACCTGGCACTTCAAGTCGCAACCCGATGGCGGCGCCGCGGCCTTCACCGCGCTGGCGGGAGCGTGCACGCCGCTGGGCATCGAAGCGCTCGACGCCGTGGGCCGCACCACGACCGGCAGCGCGCCCCCGCTCGCGGGAGGCCCGACCTTCACCTTCCATTCCCTCGCCGATTGCGACGGAGGCCTCATCACCCGCGGGCCCGCCTCGATTCCCGAGAGCGGCGCGACCGTCTTCGCGCGCGCCACGCAGGCGCAGGTGACGCAGGTGTTCGTCGGCGACGCGGGGCAGCTCGACTCGGCGCCCTTCACCGTGCTGGCTGGCGCACCGGCGAGCTTGAGCGTGCCGCCGAGCCTGGCGTTCGACGCGCGCACCTGCGCGAGCCTGGGCCCCATCGGCGTGCTCGACGCGTGGGCCAACCCCATTGCCTCCTGGCCCTCGGGCGTGACGGTGAACGCGACGACGGGCGTGACCACCAGCCTCGCCGCCGACTGCACGGGCGCTGCGACGAGCACCACGCTCTCGAGCTTCCCCGCGACGCTCGCAGTCACCGCCACCGCGCAGGGCTCGGCGACGCTCACCTTCTCGGGAGCAGGTGTGCCGAACGCCACCACCGCGCTCACCCTCGGCTGGCCCGCTGCAGTCGGGCTGCGCTTCGAACCGGCGCCTCCCCAGCCCGTCGAGCTGCAGGCGGGCGCGTGCGGTGCGACCCGTTTGGTGGCGTTCGACGATGCGGGCGTGCCGACGCGCTCGCCGATGCCGGTGGCGCTCAGCGCGTCGACGACGAGCGCGCGGCTCTTCTCCAACGCCACGTGCGCGGCCCCCGCTGCGACCTCACTCCCCAGCCTCAACGAGCTGGGCGCGCCGCTCTCGTTCTCCGAGACCCGCGCCGGCGCCACCACCCTGCAGGTCGGCGGCTTGCAACTCGCGCTGCAGATTGACGCCGGGCCCCCGCAGGCGCTGCAGATGGACCCCGTCTCTCTCGTGTCGAAAGACTGCCCGGCCCCCTTCGCGGTGCGGGTGGTCGACGCGTTCGGCAACCCGAGCGCGACGAGCGATGCCGTCACGGTCACCGCCCGGGGCGCGTTGGGTTTGACGGTGGCTCAGGGCGCCTCGTGTGGCACGCAGACCTCCGCGCTGCTGCTCTTCAACGCGGAACAGGCGCGCAGCGTCTCGCTCACCGCGCGCCGCGCCGGCGTGGCCTCGCTGCAGCTCACCTCGATGACGGGGCTGCCGCCGCTCACCGTGCCCGTCACCGTCACTGCGGGGCTGAACGAAGCGCCCACCGTCTCGGTGCTGCCGGCGGTCATCGAGCTCGACGAGAGCGACGCGGGCCGCGCAGACCTGCTCGCCTTCGACCCCGACTGGGACCCGTTGAGCTGGGCGTGGCAGCAGACCGCCGGGCCCTCGCGTGCGCTCACGTTGTTCGGCCCCACGCAGAGCGGAGGCGACTTCCAGGGCTCGGTGGTCTTCGTCGCGCCGCGCGTCACCCAGGACACGGAGTTCGACTACGTGGTGTTGCTCAACGACGACGCCGGCCACGTCGTCGACTCGGGCGTGCGCTTCCGCGTGCGCGACAGCATCAACGAGCCGCCCACCGCCATCGCCGAAGTGCTCGACGCCGGCGTGTTCTCATCGGGGGCAGAGGTGCGGCTCTCCGGCGCGCGCAGCTTCGACCCGAACCCGCTCGACCAGCTGACCCTGGCGTGGGTCGCCGATGCCGGCCTCGTCACCTTCGCCGACCCGACGCGGCCTGATCAGTCCTTCGTCGCGCCTCCCGTCGGGCCGCAAGGAGCGACCCTGCACTTCGAGCTGACCGCGTTCGACCAGCGCGGTGGCGTCTCTGCGCCTTCGAGCGTCGAGGTCGCCGTCGTCGCGCGTGACACGCCCGTCATCACCTCGCGACCGCGCATCCTCGCGCAGCTGGGCCAGGCGTGGGCCTACGACGAAGACGGCCGCGCGAGCGCCACCACCACCATGAGCCCCGTCACGTACCCCGTGCGGTGGTCGCTGGTGGGGCCCGCCGAGGCGAGCGTCGATGCAACCACCGGCCAGCTCAGCTGGACCCCGGTGAGGGCCGAGACCGCCAGCTTCGTGTTGCGCGCCACCACGGCCTTCGGCTGGGCCGAGCAGGCCTTCACCGTGCAGGTGCTCGCCGCGCCCGTCATCACCTCCACCCCGCGCACGACCGCGGCCCTCTTCGTATCCTGGCTCTACGACGCCGATGGGCGGGCCGAAGCGACCGGGGCGACGTGGTGGCAACTGGGCACGCACCCCACCGGCATGGTCATCGAGGGCAGCACCGGCCTCATCACGTGGACGCCGCTGGTGCAGGGGTTGGTGCGTGTCGAGGTCATCGCGCTCAACTCCGTGGGCGAGGCGCGCCAGACGTTCGACGTGCTGGTGGGCGATGGCACCACCGTCACCATCGCCGACACCGCCAACCGGCAGGCCCAGCGCGGCGTGGGGTACGTCTTCGACGCCGACCGCACCATCGACGTCAGCCCGCCCGGCACTGCGGTGCGCCTCGTCGCTGGCCCCGACCGCTTCTTCGTCTCACCCCGAGGTGAGGTCTCGTGGATTCCCACGGCCGTCGGCACGTTCGACGTCGAGGTCGCGGCCGGTGCGCCCGTCTCGGCCGTGTACCGGTTCTCGGTGACGGTGAGCGAGCCGTCGAGCGAGGCGCCGGTGGCGCGCGGCACGGCGAGCCCCGACTCCGCCCCTGAAGCGCCGCTGAGCACGACGCTCGATGGCACCGCGAGCAGCGCGGCCTCGGGTCGCACCCTCGTGTTGTGGTCGTGGGAAGCCGGTGACGGCACACCGCCGCGGTATGCGCCGCAGACGTCGGTGACGTACCCGCGCCCCGGTGGTTTCACGCCGCGCCTCGAGGTGGCCGACGACCTGGGCAACCGCGCCAGCACCACCGTCAACGTGGGCGTAGGCATCGACGGGGTGCTCCCCCCCATCGGCGACATCGTCGTCACCGCCACCCAGTCGCTGGGGGGTGACCGCACCTCGGTCTCGTTCCGGTGCGAGTGCCGCGACCCGGCCGGGTTGCCGCTCGCGCTGCTGTGGCGCTTCGGCGACGGCACCACCAGCGACCAGGCGGCGCCAGAGCACGTGTACGCCAGCGCGTCGGTGTTCCGCGTGCGCCTCGACGTGTCCAACGGGCGGCTGGTGACGCAGGTGGTGAAGGAGCTCGAGGTGAAGAGCGGCGAGCGACGGCCCCCGACGGTGCGGGCGTGGGGCGAGCCGGTGTTTGGCCGCGCGCCCCTCACCGTGAAGTTCACCAGCGCTGCGTCAGACTTCGATGGCGTCATCACCGCGCGCCGGTGGGACTTTGGGAATGGCGTCACGGCGGTGGCTGACGACACGACGTTCCGCTTCGACGAGCCGGGCATGTACACCGTGCGCTTCCGCGGCACCGACGACGAAGGGCTCAGCTCGGAAGACAGCGTGGACATCATCGTCACCACCGAAGACGACCTCGCGCCGCCGCAGTTCACCTCGCGGCCAACGTCGCGCACCGCGAAGCTGGGCGTGGCCTGGAAGTACGACGAAGACGGCCGGCTCGCGGCGCGCGGCGCGACCCGGTACGGCGTGGGCCGTCAACGCGGCGCGCAGGTGGTGGGCGTGCCCGATGGGCTCACCGTCGACGCGACGACGGGGCTGGTCTCGTGGACCCCTTCGGCCGCAGGCGCCTGGCCGGTGGTGTTCTGGGCGGAGAACGCAGCCGGTCGCGTGTGGCAGGACGACCTGGTGCTCGACGTGCCTCCCGCTGCGGGAGGGTGCGGCTGCTCGAGCGCTGAGCCCTTTGGGTTGCTGGCCATCGCGCTGGCGCTGCTGGGCGCGCGGCGTCGTGTGCGTCATCGCGCGGCCGTGACGGTTCGCAGTACCGTCTGCAGATGATCCGTCTCTCTCTCGGCCTCGTCTCCCTGACGCTGCTGGGTTGTCCCGGGCTGGTGGCCGACCTTGACGGCGGCGCTGACGCAGGCGGCAGCTTCGACGCGGGCGAGCCCGACGCTGGACCGTTCGCCTACGACGCGCGGCCGCCCAACCCGACCTGCCTCGCGCCCGCGCCTCCGCCGAGCGGCGCGACCGTCACCACCGCGCGCGCGTTCGCGAACCTGGCCTTCGCCGCCCCGCTCGGGCTCTTTCAGGCGCCGGGCGACCCGTCCCGCATCTACGTCATGGAGCGCGACGGCTTGCTGCGCGTCTTCCCCAACGACCCGGCCGCGATGCCCGCGCAGGTGACCGTGGCGCTCAACATTCGCACCCGCGTCAACACCGCCGGTGAAGGCGGGCTCCTGGGTCTCGCGTTTCACCCGAACTGGCCCGCCACGCCCGAGCTCTTCGTCAGCTACACCGCGAGCGGCGTGGGCGGCTCGCCGCTGCGCTCCACCATCTCGCGGTTTCGCAGCGCGAACGGCGGCATGACCTTCGACGCGAACTCGGAAGAGAAGCTGCTCGAGCTCGACCAGCCGTACGCCAACCACAACGGGGGCGGCATCGGCTTCGGGCGCGACGGCTTCCTCTACATCGGCTTCGGCGACGGCGGTGACGGCGGCGACCCGGGCAACCGCGCGCAGCGGCTCAACACCAACCACGGCAAGTTCCTGCGCGTCGACGTCAACGTGCCCTTCATCGAGCGTTACCGCATCCCCGCCGACAACCCGTTCGCGGCCGACAACACGCCGTGCAACCGCATGAACCCGCAGGACTCGGCGGCGATGGGCACCCGGTGCGCCGAGATCTACGCCAGCGGTCTGCGCAACCCGTGGCGCTGGTCGTTCGACCCCGTGTCGGGCGAGCTCTGGGCCGCCGACGTGGGCCAGGGCGCGCGGGAAGAGGTCAACCTCATCGTGCGCGGCGCGAACTACGGGTGGAAGGTGCGCGAGGGGCTCATCTGCTACGGCGCGGCGACCTGCGCGACGGTGGGCTTCACCGACCCGGTGGCCGACTACCCGCGCTCCGACGGCAACAGCATCACCGGCGGCTTCGTCTACCGGGGCACGCGCATCCCCGCGCTGGTGGGGCGCTACGTCTACGGCGACTACGGGAGCGGCCGGGTCTTCGCGCTCACGCCGACCCCTGCGGGCGGATGGGCGCACACGCGGCTGTTCGACACCAGCTTCGGCCTCGCGTCGTTCGGCCAGACGCTCGACGGCGAGGTCTTCATTCTCGACATCAACACCGGCACCATTCACCAGCTGGTGCCGATGGGCGCGCAGCCGCCCGACACCTTCCCGAAGAAGCTCTCGCAGACGGGGTGCTTCGTGGCGAGCGACCCGAAGCAGCCGGTGCCCGCACTGATTCCCTACGAGCTCAACGCGCCCTTCTGGAGCGACGGCGCGACCAAGGAGCGGCACTTCGCCATCCCCGACGGGACGACGATTGCGGTCAACGCCGAGGGTGACTTCGAGTTCCCCATCGGCTCGGTGGTGTCGAAGACATTCTTCCTCGGGGGCAAGCGCATCGAGACGCGGCTGATGATGCGGCACGCCGACGGCTCGTGGGCCGGCTACACCTACGAGTGGGACGACGCCGAGACCGACGCCACGCTGTTGCCTGCGGGCAAGGCGAAGCCCATCGGCGCGCAGACGTGGCTCTACCCGAGCCGCCCGCAGTGCCTGCAGTGCCACACCGCCGCAGCGGGTCGCACGCTCGGGCCCGAGGTCGCGCAGCTCAACCGCACCGTGCGGTACCCGATGGGCGTGACGCGACACCAGCTCACCGTGCTCGAAGGGCTGGGCTTTCTGTCGGCTCCGCTGAGCGCGCCAGTGGAGCAGCTGCCGAAGCTCGAAGCGCCCTCGGGAACGGGGCCGCTCGAGGCGCGGGCGCGCGCGTGGCTGCACTCGAACTGCAGCCCGTGTCACCGCAACGGCATGGGGCGCGGGCCGGCCGACCTCCGGTTCTCGCTCCCGTTCAAGGACACGCAGACCTGCAACGTGGCGCCCGTGGCGGGGGACCTCGGCGTGATGGGTGCGCGGTTGATCAAACCCGGCGTGCCCACCGAGAGCATCGTGTCGTTGCGCATTCACGCGCTCGACTCGGTGCGCATGCCGCTCATCGGCAGCCTCGTGGTCGACACCTCTGGCACCGCGCTCATCGATGACTGGATTCGTTCACTGACCGCGTGCCCGCCCTGAGCTCGAGCGCCGCGTTCATGTTCGATTCATCACCCTGAGGTGAGCCGATGACCCCGGAGACAACGTGACGCGCGTGAAAGACTCGTTCTGTTCGTTCTGCGGTACCGCCTTCTCTGCGCCGCTGGCGTACCCGCGCACGTGCCCCGGCTGCGCGACGACGGTGTGGGCCAACCCCATTCCCGTCAGCGTGGTGTTGGTGCCGGTCGTCACCGCGTCGTCTGAGACGGGGCTCCTCGTGGTGCGACGGTCCATCGAGCCGAAGAAAGGCCTGCTCGCGCTGACGGGCGGCTTCCTCGAGGAGCACGAGACCTGGCAGCAGGGCGGCGTGCGCGAGGTGCGGGAAGAGACGGGCCTCGTGCTCGAGGCGGGCAGCGTGAGCCCGCTCTGGTTCACCTCGACGGAGCCGAAGCCCAACCGGGTGTTGTTGTTCTCAGTCGCCACGCCGGTGCAGGAGGCGCAGTTGCCGGCGTTCGTGCCGAGCAACGAGACGTCCGAGCGAGGGCTGGTGTTCGGGCCCGAGGGGCTCGAGGGCGTGTTCGCGTTCGGGCTCCACGTGGAGGCGGTGCGGAGGTGGTTCTCCTCGCGCGGCGTGACTGGGCCGCACCGCTTCAGGTCTCGTTGATCAGCTCAGCTGCTCGCGGGTGCGGCGCTCTTCGCGGCGGCCTTCGTTTCTTTCGTGCGGCGCCGCAGGTTGAGCAACTCGACCAGCACCGAGAAGCCCATCGCGAAGTAGATGTACCCCTTCGAGATGTGCTGCCCGAGCGCCTCGGCCACCAGCAGCGCACCGATGAGCAACAGGAACGAGAGCGCGAGCACCTTCATCGACGGGTGCTTCTCGACGAAGGCGCCGATGCTGCCGGCGAAGACCATCATCGAGGTCACCGCGATGAGCATCGCCACCACCATCACCGGCACGTCTTCGACCATGCCCACCGCGGTCGCGATGGAATCGACGCTGAACACCAGGTCCACGCCGATGATTTGCACGATGGCGGCGGTGGCGTTCGTCGCCGCCTTCTTCGCCGCCTCGGTGCCGGCGAGCACTTCCTCGTGGTCGTCTTTGTGTTCGACCTTCTCGTAAATCTCGCGCGTCGCCTTCCACATGAGGAACAGGCCACCGGCGAGCAGGATGAGGTGCTTCCACGTCACGCCGTGGTCGCCAAAGTGAAAGAGCACCGAGGTGAGGTGCATGATCCAGCTCAAGGCGAAGAGCATGCCCACGCGCAACACCAACGCCGCCGTCACGCCAATGCGCGTGATGCGCTTGCGCTGGTCGGCGGGCAGCTTGCCCGTCAACACGCTGATGAAGACGAGGTTGTCGATGCCGAGCACCACCTCCATCGCGGTGAGGCTGAGGAGGGCGGTCCAGGTCGCGGGCTCGAGAAACTTCTCCAACATGGGCGGCTGCATAACAGCTGGAAAGTGCGCTGGGGCGAGAACCAGTTGAGCCAGTTCCGGGTGCCCGCCAAGCCGGACAAGAAGTGATCAGCTCGACATCCTCTCCCTGCGGGGAGCAGGGAGAGGGAAGAACGCTCAGCGACGGCGCCGCGAGCGGAACAACCCGAGCACCATCAGCAGCGGCACCGCGAGCTCCACCTCCGAGCACGCGCAGCCCGTGCCGCCCTTGATGCTGCCCCCGCCCGCACCGCCACCGGTCGCCGCACCGCCGCCAGAGAGCCCGCCACCACCCGCCGTGCCTCCACCGCCGCCCGCGCCACCGCCGGTCGCGCCACCACCGGCCGAGCCCGCATCGTCAGCGCCTGCGTCGACGGTCCCGCCGCCTCCGCCTGCACCACCACCGGTGACCGTGCCCGCATCCTGCCGCGGAGGCCGCCCGCCGCCGCCACCCGTGCCCGCGCCACCGCCGGTCGCCGCGCCACCGCCAGTCGCCGCGCCACCGCCAGTCGCCGAGCCTCCGCCCGTCGCCGCGCCACCGCCAGTCGCCGCGCCACCGCCCGTCGCCGAGCCTCCGCCCGTCGCCGAGCCACCGCCTGTCGCCGAGCCACCGCCGGTCGAGCCACCACCACCGCCCGTCGTGCCTCCGCCACCACCGGTCGGGCCCGTGCCCGCGCCCCACGCAAGGTTGATGGGCAACGACGCGACGGTGATGCACGCACCGCCCGGCACCAGCGCGTCAGCGACGAAGTTCCACTCGCGAAAGGTCACGTTCGAGAGGCTGCCGGTGTACGTGCCAACGAGCTCGTTCTTCGTCGCGGTGGTGACCGTCGCGCTGCCCGACTGTGCGAAGAAGCGCCTGGTGCACGCCGTGGCGGTGCACCCGGTGCGCAGAATCGGGCACACCTCACACGTCGCGTAATTCGCCGCGGGGGTGAACGTCACCGTCGTCGGAACCGTGAGCCCCACGCCGAAGTACGCCTCGACGGAGACGAACTGCATGCCGCCGTCGGCCGTCGCGCGTGGCTGCGTGTAGAACTCGGCGTACGCCGTCTCGTTGCTGGGGTCGTACGCGCCTTCTGACGCGACGAAAGGCCACGTCGCATAGAACGTGCACGCCGCGTCGGGCACGCCCGAGTCCACCCGGCCGGCGTCCACGCCCGCGTCTGCTCCCGCATCCAGTCCGGCGTCGATGCGGCCCGCATCGGTGACGCCCGCATCGGCCCCGCAGAGGCGGAGCGTCGAGGCCGCGTTGCGCGGTGAGGGCGTGGCAGCCGTGAAGTCGTTGGCGTTGTTGTCGGTCTCGGCGCACCCGTCGGCGTTGCGGATCGCAGCCGTGGTCGTCGACGGCGCCGGCGCGTTCGCCGTCTCGCTGCAGTTCGTCGACGTGCCGTAGCCGATGAAGTCGACGATGGCCGTCGAGGTCGGGCACGTGCCGTTGAGCGCCGTCGCGTTCGAGGTGAGCGCGACCTTCCCGGCGACGGCCGACAGCGCCGTGTTGCCCGTCACGTCGGCCGTCACCGGCAACGCCGCCATGCCCGTCGTGGTCTGCAGCGCAATCAACAGGGACTGACCGGGCTGCACCGTGCGCGCTGGCAAGGTGGTCGGCGACCAGTTTCCAGGCGCGGAGGGGCCGGTCGCCGGGGCGTACTGAATCGCCCAGCCGGTGATGTCGATGGCCACCGAGCCGCGGTTGAAGAGCTCGACGTAGTCGGTGGTGTACGTCGCCGCGGCCGAGCCGCCGCCGCCATACACCTGGCTGATGACGAGGCCCTGCGAGAGCCCCTGTCGAAAGTGTCGGACCTCAGGGTCGACGAAGTGACCTGACGAAGAGCCCTCGAGCTCGGGGTTGCAGGCGACCAGCACGGCTCCGGCCACGACGGCGGCGGCCAGAATCTTTCGACGAAGTGCGCTCATGGGGGCGCGATGCTCACCGGTCTGCGAGCGTTGATCAACGCATCAAGCGCCCAGCACCTG
>JBILUC010000182.1:0-2860 GCA_044371205.1 Archangium sp. | reverse complement strand
CGGTGCGCTTTCTGGTGGTGAAGACGCCGAAGTTGCTCAAGCGCCTCGGGGTACGGCTGGTGAAGGCGGTGTGGCGCTGGCAACGCCGCGAGGCCCGGCGCTCCGGAGCGACGGGCGCGTTGACGGGGCGCAGGTGTGCCGCGCAGCGAACGGGGCATGTGACACCGCGGAGTCGTGCACCGGCGCGTCCGTCGACTGCCCCACCGACACCTTCCTCGCCGCGACCCGCGTCTGCCGGCCCTCTCAGGGCGCGTGCGACCTGCCCGAGAGCTGCAGCGGGGTCTCGGCCCTGTGCCCCGTGGACACCCTCGTCACCGCGGGGAACCTGTGCCGGCCAGCGAACGGCGCCTGCGACGCCAGCGAGGTGTGTGACGGCTCGTCGCCTGCGTGCCCCACCGATGTCCGCCAGGGCGCCAGCGTGGTGTGCCGCGCCTCGACCGGGCCGTGCGACCCCGCAGAGAGCTGCGATGGCGTCAGCAACCTCTGTCCGTCTGATGGCTTCCTGCCCGCCACCGCGCTGGCGTGTGCCCCCGCGCGCTGCACCGGCTTCTCGGGAGCCTGCACCGCGAGCTGCGCTGACAACGCCGGCTGTGCCCCCGACGCGCGCTCGGTGTGCGGGGCGAGCGGCACCTGCAAGACCGCCAGGTTCGTCTTCCTCACCTCGTCGACCTTCGGGAGCAACCTCGGCGGGCTGGCGGGGGCCGACGCGCACTGTGCAGCGCACGCGGCAGACGCGGGGCTGAGCGGAACGTACCTGCCGTGGCTGTCGACCGCCTCGAGCTCGCCGCGGGGGCGCTTCAACACGACCGTGCCTGCGTATGCGCTGGTGAACAAGACCGTCATCTCGCACGGCTACGGCGACCTGCTCGACGGGCAGATCCTCGCGCCCATCAACCGCGACGAGCACGGGGTCACGATGACCACGAACCTGGGGGTCATCACCGGCACCGGGCCCTCGGGCCTGGTCTACAACCAGGCTCAGCCCAACACCGCGCACTGCGCTGGGTGGACCACCAACGCCTCGACCCAGAGCGGCGCCATGGGCGCGGCCAACACCTTCGGCCAGGGCTGGACCGCGGGGAACGCCTACGCGTGCAACCTCATCGTCGCGGGCCGGTTGTACTGCTTCGAGCAGTGACGGCTCACACCTGGCCCGCGGCCGCCAGCGCCGCGAGCGCCACCACGTGTTTGCAGTTGCCCTTCTTCGCGTACGCCATCGCGAAGCAGGTGCAGGTGCCGTGCTTCGTCTCGGCGTCGAACGTGACCTTGTAGGTGTCGGAGCCCTCGTAGACGCCCTTGAACTTCTTCCCGTCACGCTCGAGCTTGTTCCACTCCTTCGCGACGGCGAGGTCCTTCGCCTTCGCGAACGCAGCAGAGTCACTCGCCACGCTGGCCAGGTCAGCCTGCGAGAGCGACGCGCGCGACTTGCTGCGCTGAGCTCCGAGCTCGACCTTCGCGCACAGCTCGCTCAGCCCCTTCGGCGGCTTGCTGAGCTCGTTGTTGCTCAAGTCCAGCGAGGTCAGGCGCGCGAACGCCTGCTTGTGCTCGAGCAACTTCGACGCGCCGCCGTTGCTGAGCTTTCCGCCGGCGAGGCTCAGCGACGTGAGCCGTTCCAGAACGCGTGAAGCGATGAGAAGGTCGATGACCTGATCGACGTTCGCCACCCGCAGCAGCGAGAGCTGCGTGAGCTTCGGCACGCGGTCTCCCTCGAGCAGGCGCCTGGCCGCGTTGAGATCGATCGGCGCGTCACTGGCATCGAGCTCGAGCGCCTGCAGCACGGGGAAGCTGCCCTCGACGAGCGAGGTGAGCGCCGAGGCTTCCGACATCACCACGGTCAGCTGCTTGAGCCCGCGCAGCTCGCGACCGGCAGCCCCGAACGACATCTTCGTGCCCGCAAGCTGGAGCGTCTCGAGCGCAGGCATGGCGGCGAGCATCTCGTCGAGCGGACCCAGCTCGGCGAACGCGAGCGCGGGCGATTCGCGAGGTGCTTCGACCACCGACATCGAGCGCAACGACGCCGGAGCCAGCCGCGCGAGGTCCGAGATCGCGTCGCGGTAGGACACGGTGCCCGTGGTGTCTGCGCGAACGCCGAGCTCGAGGCGGCGCAGAAACCGCCCCGCGGGGTGCGCGAGCAACTCGGCCACCAGCTCGCGAATGGTCCACGGTTGTTCGCCGAAGTACTTGCACAGCCGCGCGCTGGCGATGAAGCCGTTCTCCCAGCGCAGCTCCGAGGTCGAGAGCGGCGGCTGCTTCTTGCGCGTCTTCCTGGACGCCTCGGTGCACCGCGGAGGCGCGAGCCTGGCGCCATGCTTCTCGAGCAGCTTCGCCTCGGCGGCGAGCAGCTTCTTGTCGGTGCGGGCGGCACCCAGCTGCGACTGCAGGACGATCAGCTCCCCGCGCGGGTGCTTCTTGTTCAGCAGCCAGTCGGAATAGACGAGGTACCCCGCGACGTCGTGCGGGTTGTTGCCGATGGCCTCGAGCAGCTCGGGCTCGGCCGGCTCAGCCCACTCCGGGAGCTGGACGTAGCCCTTGCCCTTCTGCTCTTCGACGCGCGCCTTCCACTCGGCGTTCGCGTCCTTTTTGGTGTCGTGCGTGTGCTTGTTCGACGCCTTGCCGTCGGTGCCGATGAAGCCGGCGCGCGTGTGAAGGGTCTTCGCGTCAGCGTCGAGGTGAATTTCCCAGAAGCGGTTGTCTTCTTCTCGCTCGAAGCGGGGCATGGAGTGGCCGCGAACCAAGCACGGATTGGCGGCGCGCGAGCCGGTCGTCGAACTTCGAAGAAGAGGAATTTTAAACCGCGAAACTGAGGACTCCTCCAGACGGCCAACGTGATTTCGATAGTTTAGCCTGCCGCACACGCCGC
>JBILUC010000065.1:0-35376 GCA_044371205.1 Archangium sp. | reverse complement strand
GCTCGCCTTCCTGAAAGACGTTCGCGCGACGATGGCGCCGGGCGACGCGCTGTTGCTGAGCGCCGACCTCGAGAAACCTGCGGCGAAGCTGCTGCCGGCCTACGACGACGCGCTGGGCGTCACGGCTGCGTTCAACCGCAACCTGCTGGTGCACCTCAACCGCGAGTACGGCGCGAACTTCGAGCTCGACGCGTTTGTGCACGAGGTCCGCTGGGACGCGGCAGCCCGACGCATCGAGATGCACCTCAAGGCCACCCGCGCGTGTGAGGTGTCGATTCCGTCACTCGAGCTCTCGCTGCGCTTCCACGCAGGCGAGACGGTCTGGACCGAGTCGAGCCACCGCTTCAACGTCGACGAGCTGCAGGCCTGGGGCCGCGAAGCCGGCTTCACCGCCCCAGCCAGCTGGGTCGACCCCGCCTGGCCGTTGGCGCTCACGCTCTTCGTCGCACGCTGAACCCCCACCAGGAGAACCACATGAAACGAGCAAGCTGGAATGGTGTCGTCATCGCCGAGTCGGATGACATCGTCGTCGTCGAGGGCAACGCGTACTTCCCCGAGGCAGCGCTCAAGAAGGAATACTTCAAGGGCAGCGACACGCACACCTCGTGCGCGTGGAAGGGCACGGCGAGCTACTTCAGCGTGGTGGTGGACGGGAAGACCAACGCTGACGCCGCGTGGTTCTACCCGCGGCCCTCCGACGCGGCGAAGCAGATCACCGGTCGGGTCGCGTTCTGGAAGGGCGTGGTCGTCAGCGACGCCTGAGCATTTCGAAGCAGCGTGCCCCGCCACGGCATTGCGCCGTGGCGGAGACGCGCGAAACCATCACCGCACCGATTCGAGCTTGTCGTTCTTGAAGGTCACGGCGACCTTCACCAGCTTGGTCTTCCAGTACGTCCACGTCGACGAGTCGAACGACGGCGTCGCGTGCGGCGGAGGAGGACCCCACGCCATGCGCACTGCCTCGCGGCTCATGCCCGGCTCGAGCTCGGCTGCCGAGACCTTCTTCTTGTCGGTCGCGCTCAGCTTCGCGAGCTCCCCCGCCTGATCTTCAGGAGAGAACGACTGGGTGAACATCGTCCACACGTCTTTGCCCGAGCGCTTGTCATTTTCGAAGACGTACGTCTTGTCTTCACCGACGATCTTGAACTTCACGCTCTCGCTGCCCTTCGAGACCACCTCGATCTTCGAGTTGAAGGGGATGATCGGGCCCGTCTGGTAGTTCACCCACGAGAGCACACCCTCTTCGTGGTGCAGGTTGGCCTTCGCGTAGAGCATTTCCTTCGGCTCTTCCTTCTTCTCGAACAGCCCGCCGAGGAACGGCTTGCTCTCGGCCTTGCCCGGCTCACCGAACGAGCTCACGAGCCCCTTGTCGTCGAAGTTCACTTCCATCTGGCCCATCTTCGACTTCCAGTAGATCCACTTCGGCGCCTCGAGCGAGACGGTCTTGTGGGGCGGCGGCCGGCCCAGCGACAGCAACACGGCCTCGCGGCTCAGACCGACCATCAGCTCCCCGGCGCGCACGACGCGCTGCTGATCGGCAGGCAACTTCGCGATACGCGGCGTCGGGTCTTCGGGGGCGAAGAAGCCCTTGAAGAGATCGCGCGCGCCCTTGCCGAGCGACTTGTGCGAGACGAACTCGAACTCGACGCCCGTCTCGACGATCTTGCACATCACTTCCTTGTCGGAGGCCTTGAGCACCTCGACCTTCGTCCCCACGGGGATCATCGTCCCGAAGCGGTAGTTCACGGCAGAGAGCGAATTCTTCGCGAGGAAGAAGTTGCCCTGGGCATAGACGGTCTCTGCGTTCGCAGAAGCCGCGGTGAGGGTGAAGACAGCGACAGCCACTGCATGACGCGTCATGGGTGAGGCCTCCTGTGTGTGTTGGCGGGCGGCTCTTGTCACAGCAGCCCCCGTGTTGCGAGCGGTGGAGCGCTGCCCCGACGCGAACCCGAGGCGGCCGATTCATGTTCAACGAACGTGAATCAATTCGGCGGCCTGCGGCAACTCAGCACCCGGCGGGGAACGCGAAGAAGCAGCGCGAGGGCGCGATGAGAAAGCGCCTCGAGGTCCGTGTGCGGAGCGCGCTCACCACACGCGCGACGGCGGCGCAGGCAAGAGCCGACGCAGGTTCAGCTCGAGACGGAGATATTCCCCGCGAGGATCTCCGCGCTCCTCGAGGGCATCGGCCGCGACCAGCCGGGCGTCGTCGTCTTCCAGCGCCTCGGCGAGGACCTCGTGCGTCATGCGCGGTAGCCTGCGCTTCCCGTGGGCATCGAGCCAAGCGAAGAGGAGTCGCCGTATCAGCTCGCCAAGCGCCTCCACGCGTCCGGGGTGACCGAGGGTGACGTCGAGAAAGCGTTGATCGCCCGAGGGCTCTCGCAAGACGAAGCGCGCATCGCCGCTCGCGCAGGGCGCGGGGAAGCTGGCTTCGCGCTCGGCGTCGAAGACCCTGTCGTCGAACGTGCTCCCAGCCTGCTCGATCTCGCGAGCCAGCCTCCGGCCGAGGCGCCGACGCACCCCTGCCCCGTGCACCCTGCCTGGCCCGTGACGGGCACCTGTTCGCGCTGTGGCAAGTTCTTCTGTGACGCGTGCGTGACGGCGGCAGGCCTGACCTCACGCCCGCTCGAGAAGCGCTGTCCCGAATGTGCCGAGCGTGAACCGACCGGAATCGCAGCGGGGCTGGGCGGCTGGCTCATTCTCCCGGCGATTCACCTCATCAGCTCACCCATCCAGCTCGCGATGGTCATCGTGCAGGACCTCAGCGCGCTGGCGAAGCGCACGCCGGTCGTCGTGCCGGTCACGCTCGAGCTGGTGGTTCAACTCCTCCACCTCGCGTTCTGTCTGTTCGCAGCCGTGCAGTTCTTCCGTCGCAAGCGCAGCGCACCGGTGACGATGGTGGGGTTCTACGTGCTCAACATCGTCAGCGCGTTCATCTCCGCGGCCCTCGGGGCCTGGGTGCTCTCGGAGCTGCACACCACCAACCCGCAGGACACGACCGCCCTCGACATCGGCCGCAACGTCATCTCGAGCTTGATCTGGATCGCCTACTTCCTCAGCTCGACGCGGGTGCGCGCGACGTTCGTCGTCGACTGAGGGTCCTGTTAAGCCGTCGGCATGCTGACCGACTTCATCGCAGGACGTTTTGGTGTGGCCGCTGCCCCCGAGGGCGAATTCGTCGTTCGCAGCCCCGCTGACCTGAGTGACGAAGTGGTGAAGGTGCCCTGGGCAAAGAGCCAGCTCGACACGGCCGTCGGCTCGGCGCGCACCGCCTTCCCCGCCTGGCGCAAGCTCGGCCAGACCGCCCGCGCGGAGCTCTTGCGGAAGTACCAGGCCGCGCTGAAGGCCCACCTCGAGGACCTGACCAGGGCCATCAGCCGCGAGATCGGCAAGCCGCTGTGGGAAGCGAAGACCGAAGTGCAGGCGATGATCACCAAGGTCGACGTCACGCTCACCGAGGGCGCGGCGTTCACGAAAGACCACGTCATCGCCGATCTGCCCGGTGAGATTCGCCACCGGCCGCACGGCGTCATCGCGGTGCTCGGGCCGTTCAACTTTCCGGGCCATCTGCCGAACGGCCAGATCGTGCCCGCGTTGCTCACCGGCAACACCGTGGTGTTCAAACCATCTGACAAGGGGCCGCTCACCGCGTGGTGGATGGCGAAGTGCTTCGAGGAGGCGGGCTTTCCTGCCGGCGTGTTCAACGTGGTGCAGGGGGCGGTGCCGGTGGCGGAGCACCTCGTCTCTCACCCTGGCGTCGACGCCATCCTCTTCACGGGGAGCGTGCCGGTCGGTCAGCGCATCGTGGCAGCGAACGCGCATCGACCGGGCGTGCTCATCGCGCTCGAGCTGGGCGGCAAGAACGCCTCGCTCGTCTTCGACGACGTCGACCTCGAGCGCGCGGTGCGGGAGATCGCCTTCAGCGGCTTCGCGACCGCGGGCCAGCGCTGCACAGCGACCTCGCGCATCTACGTGACCCGGGGCATCGCGCCGCAATTCACCGAGCGACTCGCCGCTGCCGCGCGCTCGATCAAGGTCGGCCACCCCGCAGATGACGGCGTGTTCATGGGCCCGGTGATCTCCGAGGGCACGCGGCAGCACCTGCTCGCGGCACAGAAGAAGGCGACTGACGCGGGCTTCGAGGCCGTCGTTCCCGGCGGCGTCGTCGAGGCGCGCACGCAGGGATTCTACGTGCGCCCCGCCGTCCACGTCGCACGCGGCGGCGCGAAGAGCGTGAGCGGCTACACCGACACCGAGCTCTTCGCGCCCGACCTGAGCATCGTCACCGTCGACGACGAAGCCGAGGCCGTGAAGCTCGCCAACGACACCTCGTTCGGGCTCTCCGCGGCGGTGTTCACGAAGAGCGCCGAGGCTTTCGAGCGCGCGGCAGATGAGCTGCGCGTGGGCGTGCTGCACTGGAACCGCTCGAGCGCGGGGGCGAGCGGTCGCCTGCCCTTCAGCGGCATCAAGGCGAGCGGCAACCACCGCCCGGCGGGAATCCTCATGGGCACGTCCTGCGTTTCACCGATGGGCGTGCTGTTGCCTCCGAAGGCCGAGACGCCGCTGCCGAGCTGGCCCGGCATTTCGTTCTGACAGCAGCGTCAGGGCAGACGCGTCATTGAGGCGGTGCGCGTCGGAGCGCCACTCGCGCGGCTTCGCGGAGTTGCGCCGGTGCACACCGCTTGCACAGGGCTCGCGCACCATGAAAACCACTGCGCTTCCCCTCGTCGTCCTGGCGTTGACGGGCTGCTTTCAGGTTCCCCAGCCGAGCAACAACCCTGACTCCGGAGCGACCTGCTTCCCCTCTCAGTCGCCCGCCGGCACGGGCACCACGCAAGGCGTGCGCAGCTTCAGCGTGGGCTCGTCGTACCAACACCTGACCCAGACGATTCCCCCCGATGCGGGGACCATCGCCGGCGCCACGCTCTACGTGCGGTTGCTCGAGAAGGCCCTGCCGTGCGCGCCCACCGACGGAGGCGATGAGGGGAGTTCCGGCCTGTGGCTGAGCGTCGTCGCAACGGGCGCCGATCGCGTCGGGCCCGGCACGTACGCCACCAGTCCCGATGCGGGCCCGTCGTTGTGGGGCTTCGCGGCGACCGACGCGGGCCTGCTGGCGATTCAGTCGGGCTCCATCACGCTGGCCACCGTCGCCGACTGCAGCGCGAGCGGCAGCTTCGACGTGACCCTCGGCGCGGGTGACGCGGGCAGCTCGAACCTCACCGGGACGTTCAGCAGCGAATACTGCACGCGGCGCTGACGAATCCGTCGCACAATCCCCTCCTCTTCTGTGGAGGTGTGATGGAGCAAGTCCCGCTCCTCGATGAACTGGCGATCGTCGCGGGCCTGGCGGTGGTGGTGACCGTCAGCCTCTCGAAGTTGAAGCTGCCGACGGTCGGCGGCTTGCTCGCGGCCGGTGCGCTGCTCGGCCCCTTCGGCTTCCGCCTCGCGACGTCGGTGCACGCCATCGAGGTGCTGGCCGAGGTGGGCGTGGTGCTGCTGCTGTTCTCGATCGGCCTCGAGTTCTCGCTGCAGCGGCTCAAGAGCATCTTCCAGCAAGTGGCCCTTGGCGGCTTGCTGCAGGTGGCGCTGACCACGCTGGTGACAGCCGGCGTCGCGGTGCTGCTGGGCGAAGAGTTCCGCCACGGGTTGTTCTACGGCTTTGCGTTCGCGCTCTCGAGCACCGCCATCGTGTTGCGGGCACTGACCGAGCGCCGCGAGCTCGACGCGCCGCACGGCAAGTTCATCGTCGGCACGCTCATCTTTCAGGACCTCTGCGTAGTGCCGATGGTGCTCATCGTGCCGCTGCTGGGCAACGCGGTGAGCGAGCGGGGCATCGCGCTCGACCTGGGCATCGCGCTCGGCAAGGCCGTGGCCGTCGTCATCGCCACCATCGCCATCGCGCGCTTCGTGGTGCCGAAGGCGCTCGGGTGGGTCGACGCGAGCCGCAGCCGCGAGATCTTCCTGCTGGCGATTCTCGGGCTGTGCATCGGCACCGCGTGGCTCACCTCGCTGGCGGGCCTCTCGCTCGCCCTCGGCGCCTTCCTCGCCGGCATGGTGGTCGCCGACACCGAGTACGGCCACCGCGCGATGGGCGACATCCTCCCGCTGCGAGATGCGTTCGTGAGCATCTTCTTCGTGTCGCTGGGCATGCTGTTCGACCCGCGCGTGGTGCTCGCCCAGCCGTTGCTGGTGCTGGCCCTCTTCGCCGGGTTCCTGCTCGCGAAGGGCCTGCTCGCGACCCTCGCGGCGATGGCGATGCGCTTCCCCTCGCGGGTGGCGTGGCTGGCGGGCGTCGGGCTCGCGCAGTTCGGTGAGTTCGGCTTCGTGCTGACGCGGCTCGCGCAGAAGAACGGCGTGGTGACCGGGGAAGAAGCGGCGCCCCTTTTGGCCGCGGGCATTCTGTCGATGTTCGTCACGCCGTTGCTGCTGCGAGCGGCGCCGCACATCACGGCAGGTGAGCGACTGCTCGCGCCCCTGGAGCGGCTGCTCGGGGTGCGCAGCATCCTCGAGGTCGACACCGAGAAGGTCGCGCTGAAGGACCACGTGGTCATCGTGGGCTTCGGCGTTGCGGGGCGGCTCGCGGCGCAGGCGCTCAAGGCGTCGAACGTGCCCTTCGTGGTGCTCGAGCTGAACGCTGATGGCGTGCGCAAGGGCAAAGCCGAGGGGTTGCCCGTCTATTACGGCGACGCGACGTCGGAAGAGGCGCTCAACCATGCGCACGTGAAGTCAGCGCGCTTCGTGGTGCTGCTGATGAACGACCCGCAGGCCGCCCAGCGCGTGGTGGACACGTTGCGGCGCGTGGCGCCGGGGCTGCCGGTGATGATGCGCGCGCACTACCTGTCTGAGCGCGATGGGTTGCTCTCGCTGGGCGCCGTCGACGTGGTCGCCGAGGAGGTCGAGGGGGCCGTCGAGGTGATCGCCCGGCTCCTGCGCTTCGTCGAACTGCCGCGGAACTTGATCGAGCAGCAGATTCGCGAGGTGCGCTCGGCGACGCAGACGAGCGAGCGAAAGCAGACGCTGCCGAGATCGCGGCTGGGTGAACTGCGCGGGCTCGATGAGCTCAAGGTCGAACTGACGCAGGTGCACCCGTTCAGCCGCGTGGTGGGCGCGTCGCCCATCAGCTTGAAGCTGCGGAACCTGACGGGTGCGCTCGTCGTCGGGCTGCGGCGGAATGATCAGCTGCTCGAGAACCCCGATCCGAACACGCACTTCGCGCCGGGCGACATCGTCTACTTCGTGGGCACCGGCGAGGCGTTGAAGAAGACGCTCCCGTTGTTCGACGCACCGAAGGCGACCTGAAACTCCCTCTCCCTGCGCCAGCGGGGAGAGGGTTGGGGTGAGGGGCAGCGGCCTCACGAAAGAGCCCTCACCCCGGCCCTCTCCCCGCTTCGCAGGGAGAGGGAGGTTATTTCCGTCCCAACAGGGGCGTGAGCCGTTCGGAGATGCGGTCGATCGTGGTGCTGACGACGCGATCTTCAGCGTCTGCGTCGAGGGAGCCCAGGCCCGCAGCGTGCGTGCGATCTCGCACCGCGCGCGCGCGACGACGCAGCTTCGCCTCGAGCCCCGCGGTCCCGAACGTGCGGCGGAGCAGCTCCGACAAGTCCTGCCCGTAGAACCACAGCTCGCGACGCTCACCCAGCGGCAGCGCCGGCAGCAGCGTCTGCGCCAGCTCCCACGCGACGCGCACGTGCACCGCTTCGTCTTTCAACGTCTCCGCCAACACGGCGCGCACCAGCGGCTGCTTCGTCACGGCATGCCGCGCCCGAATCAGCTCGAGCGACACCGTCTCGCTGAAGCACCCGTTCGCGATCGCCCACACGTGAACCGGCACATCGCTCGGCCGCGCCAGCCCGCTCGGCGCGTAGTCGAGCCCCTCGGGGACCTCATCGACGTACCCGCCGAGGCGCTCCGCGAGATCCCGACTCAACATCGCGTGGCGAACCTCATCGTCGGCGATCGCCGTGTACGCCCCGAGCACCTCGAGCGGCGCGCCCTGCCGCACCAGCGCGAGCACGACCTGAGACACCGCCGGAACCGCCGCGAACTCGCTCCACGTGCGCTCCGACCAGAAGCGCCGCGCGGCGTCGTTCTTCGGCACCTTCCCCTCAGGCAGCGTGAACACCGCCGTGCCCATTCGAGGAGCGCGCGCGTCACGCAGCTTTCGCCACGAATCGCCTGCGCGCAGACCCGCACCTGCCCTGCGGGTCACTTCTTCTTCGAGCCCCCACCCCACAGCGCATCGGCCTCGGCCGACGGCGGCAGCGGAGCGGGTCGCTCTCCATTCTTCAACTTCACCGGCACCGCGCCCTCTTCATCGAACGAGGGATCGGCGGCGCCAATCACCCCGAACTCACCCAGGAGGCCATCGACTTCGGCCTTCAGCTCCTCCTCGGTCTTGAGCGCGCGCTTGCCCATGACGACTCGCTCAGCCGACCGGGTGAATCGGGCGCGGCTGGCCCGACTTGAAGGTCAGGTCGACGTTGAGCTGCTTCGCCAGCTTGTTGAGCTCGGCCGCGCCGTCGCGGGTCAGCGCCACGGTGCCCTTCGAGAGCTGGTTGGTGCTCGAGCGCGCGTGGATTTCCTTCAGCACGCGCTTGGCCGTCGCCGGCTCATAGTTCGCGACGATGGCCCTGGTCAGCTTCTGCGCCTCGGCCTTGCCGAACTTGTACTGCTGGCCGAACAGCGGCGCGGGGTGACCGCTACCGGGGAACGTGCGGCCGTACGCCTTGTAGTCGTTCGATTCGGTGTTGATGGTCTTGTTCGACAGCAGGGTCTCGACGCGCTTCGTGGTGCGGATGGTCATCGTGGCTCCGAAGAAGAGAACAGCGGGTAAAGCGCAGCAGCTTGGATCAACCGGGCCGGGGTGTCACTCCTCCGGGTCCGGAATGTGTTCCTCGTCGTCGTTCGCGTTGCGCGGCGGCGGTGCCGACTCGGCGCCGGGGGCGGCGGGCTCCCTGGCCATCGGCTCGGGGGTCGCGCCGTCCTTCGGCACCACGTACCACTGACGCCCCTGCTGCACGCGGTGGCACAGCCCGTCTTTCTCGAGCTGCTCGAGCAGGCGGCTGAAGCTCGAGAAGCCGAACTCGCGCTCGTCGAAGTCGGGTTCCTTGCGAACGATGGTCTCTTTGATGAACGACGGGTTGAGCGGCTGCGTCGCGCGCCCGAGGAGGTTGGTGACGATCTCCTTCACGAACTCGGGGATCTCGCGGCGCTTGCTGTCGCCCCCACTGCGCGGGCGGTCACCCCGATCCTTCGAGTCTCTGGAGTCCTTCGCGTCCTTGTCGCTGCGCGGCTCGCGGCGGGGCTCGTCGCGGCGGCGACCCGCTTCGGCCTTGAGATAGATGAACTCGTCGCACGACTTCACGAAGATCGGGCTCGTGGAGTTCTTCACGCCCAGCCCGATGACGTACTTGTCGTTCTCGCGCAGCTTGTTGGCCAGCGGCACGAAGTCGCTGTCGCCTGACGCGATGACGAAGGTGTCGATGTGCTCGCGCGCGTAGCAGAGCTCGAGCGCGTCGATGACGAGGCGCATGTCAGCGGAGTTCTTGCCCGCGCGCGTGGACGGCGGCACGTCGACCAGCTCGACGCCCAGCTCGTGCAGGTTGCCCTTGGCTTCCCGGAAGCGCGACCAGTCGCAGTACGCGCGGCGGAAGATGACCTTGCCCTGCTCGAGGAGGCGATCGAGCGACGGCTGCAGATCGAAGTCAGACGGCGTGATGCCGGTGTTCGTGACGAGGTTCTCGAAGTCGATGAACATCGCGATGCGGCGGGCGGCGGGGTCGGCCATGGTCGCTTGTTTCATGTTTTCGAGCGAGGGGTGCGCGAATAGATCGCGCCGCATGAGCGCGCTCGAGTCGTTCGCAGGTCGGTGGTTCGTGGTGAAGATTGGCGGGGAACTCGCGCAAGACGTGCGACGCCTCTCGCTCACCGTTGGCAAGTCGGTGCGCGCGTTTCTCGATGCGGGTGTGAAGGTGGCGGTGGTGCACGGCGGCGGGCCGCAGGCGACCGACTTGAGCAAGCGCCTCGGGCTCGAGACGAAGCAGGTCGCGGGTCAACGCGTCACCGATGAGGCGACGCTCGAGGTGATGAAGCAGGCGCTGGGCGGCGTGGGCATCAACGTGGCGTCGGCGATGCGGCTCGCGCAGGTGACGGCCATCGCGACCACGGGCGTCTCGGCGGGGCTGGTCGAGGCGACGCGGCGGCCGCCGGTGCAAGTGGGTGGCGAGTCGGTCGACTACGGGCTCGTCGGTGACGTCACGCAGGTGAACATCACGCTCCTCGAGACGCTGGCGAAGGCGGGCGTTGTTCCGGTGCTCGGATGCCTCGCGGGCGACGTGATGGGCAACGTGTACAACGTGAACGCCGACACGGTGGCGACGCGGCTCGCGGGGCGATTGCAGGCGGCGCGGCTGTTCCTCGTCTCGAACGTGCCGGGCGTGCTGCGTGACAAGAACGATGCATCGACGCGCATTCCCCGGCTCACGCGCGCCGAGGGCCGGGCGCAGATCGCGTCGGGCGTCATTCAGGGCGGCATGATCCCCAAGGTCGAAGAGTCGTTCGCCATGCTCGACGAGGGCATCGGCGCGATCCACATCGTGGGGTTGAACCCCGACTCGGCGATCCTCGACGAGGCGCGTGAACCGGGCAGCCGCGGTACGGTGTTCGTCGCGTGAACCGCTGGAGGAGATGATGGTCCCGCTCGAGAGCCCTCGATGGAGTCAGCTGCGCAGCCACTTCGGAAATGCTGCGGAGGCGTCGGAGGGATTTCCCAGTGTGCCCCAGTCGATCGCGGAATCCGTTTGTCAGAGCTCTATCTGCACCAGCACTCGGAATGTGATGTGGCGTGGGCAGTCGTGCCACACGTAGCGGCGCACCTCGGTCGTTTGGGGCCCGACCGACGAGTGGAAGTCCTCGACGATCTGTCCGTGGTTGAGGAGGCGCGACGCAAACCACGCGCCGAATTGGACGCGAACATTGCGCACATGCGCGCAACCATCGAGGGGCCCTTCGTCGAAGACATCATTCGCCCGATGCTCAATGCCGGCTCCACGGACAGGCGACCCTCGGCCGTCTGATCGACGATCTTGAACACGCCGACATTTTCGAGCGGGTGACGAAGGCTCCGTTCTACCGGCAGGTCCCGGCGCGGACGTGGAAGCGTCATGTCGCTTTCCTCCGGTCGAAGGGCTGGACGAATGACGCCATCCGCACCGGGGTGAACGCATTCGTCGAAGACCCGGAGGCCACCGGCGTCCACGAGGACGCGCAGTGTGAGCGAGCTTTGCGCGCGCTTGCCTGGGTCGCACGGAAGACCCCGATCGAGGCGATGCTGCATCCGAATTCTTGAGCGGGCGCTTGTCCGTCGACTACTTCAGCGCCTTCGCGAGTGCGGGCCCGATCTCATCGAGGTGCAACGTGCGCTTCACCGCGCCCGACTTGATCGCCGCCTCGGGCATGCCGAAGACGATCGCCGACGACTCCGCCTCGGCCCACACCTCGATGCCGGCCTTCTTCAACGCCGCCGCCCCGACGCCACCGTCATTCCCCATGCCGGTGAGCACCAGCGCGTGCGTCCCCGCCGGCGCGACCTGGGCGGCCGACGTGAACAACCGATCGACCGACGGCGCGTGCGCATCGTTCGCGCCGTTCAGCTTCACCTCCAGCACCAGCTCGCTCGCGCGCTTCGTCACTTCGAGCTGTTCCCCGCCCGGCGCGACGTAGACGCGGCCCGCGACGATGGGATCTCCCGACTTCGCCTCGGTCACGCGAAACGGGAGCAGTTGGTCGAGCCGCTCCGCGAACGCCTGCGTGAAGCGCGCCGGCATGTGCTGCGCCACCACGACGCACACCGGCAAACCCACCAGCGACTCGAGCACCTTCTGCACGGCCGGAGGCCCCCCCGTCGACGCGCCGATGAGCACCAACCGCGTCGCCTGCGGCGGAGGCGGCTCGGTCTTCTTCGTCTTCGCAGGCGGAGGCGCCGGCTTCGGGTCTTCGCGCCGCATGTACCGCGCTGCGCGCAGCTTCTCGATCAGCTCGACCTGCACCGCGCGGAAATTGGCCTCGTCGCTGTCGGCCGGCCGCGCCACGAAGTCGAACGCGCCCAACTGCAGCGCCTTGAAGACGTCAGACGGGTGGCTGTACGACGACACGACGATCACCGGCGTCGGCGAGCGCGCCATCAGCAACCGAAGGAAGGCGTACCCGTCCATCTTCGGCATCTCGAGATCGAGCGTGATGACGTCGGGCTTCAACTGCAGCGCCTTCTTGAGGCCCTCTTCCCCGTCGGCCGCCTTGCCCACCACCTCGAGGCCAGGCGCCAGCTCGAGGATCTTCGACAGCGCTCGCCGGTTCGTCGCCGAGTCATCGACGATCAATACGGAGATCGGGCGCTCAGGCTTCTCGCGCGTCATAGGGCAGGCCTTCGGTACACCAGGTCACCCTCGAGCTGTACGAGTTCAAACCGGGTGGAGAATTGCAGCAGGTTTTCAGAGTGCCCGAGCAGCAGGTACCCGCCGTCGACGAGCCGATTGAAGAAGTGCTCGACGACTTTTCGCCGCGTGGCCTGATCGAAATAGATGAGCACGTTGCGGCAGAAGATGACGTCGAAGCGCGGCAGCACGTTGACCGCCGACTCGTCGAGCAGGTTGAGCTGACCGAAGCGCACGCGCTCGCGGTACGTGTCTCGCAGCCGCACGCGGCCACCGTCGAGCTTCTCGAAGTACTTCGCCTGCTGCTCGGGGGTCGTCGCCCGCAGCGCCATCGGCCCGTACTCTGCCTTGCGCGCCGAGGTGAGCGCCTTGCGCGAGAGGTCGGTGCCCAGCACGTCGATGTCCCAGTCCTTCACGGCAGGCATGCCGTCCAGCAACAGCGACAGCGTGTACGGCTCTTCGCCCGTCGAGCACCCCGCCGACCAGAGCATCAGGCTGCGCCGGCGCGGGTTGCGCTCGACCAGCATCGGCACCAGCTCCTGCTCGAAGCACTTGAGCTGCACCGGCTCGCGGAAGAAGTACGTCTCGTGCGGCACGAGGAGATCGATCGCCGTCTCGAGCTCATCGGCCCCGCGCGCATCGAAGCGCAGGTAGCGGGCGTACGCCGTGAAGTCGCGCAGCCCGAGCAGCTCAAGTCGGGAAGCGAGCCGTCGCTCGGCGATGAACTTCAGGTCCTCACGCAGCATGAAGCCGCACGCGCGCGAGAAGATGTCGCGCAGCAGGTGCAGCTCTTCGGCCGACATCTCGAGGCGTTCAATCGGAGGCACGTCACACCCGCCTCGACAACGTCTCGACCGCTTCGGCCAGCACCTCGCGGGCGACGGGGTCTGTCTCGCGCGCCACTGCGTCCTGCATCGCGCCGAGCACCTCACGCCCCGCCGCCACCGCCAGCATGCGCGCCGCAGCCACGCGCACGTCCCACCGGGAATGGTCGAGCGCCGGCACGGCCTTCGGAAGCAACATCGAGCGGTCGGCGCCGATCGTGAAGACCAGCTTCAAGACCTCGGGGTCGGCCTGCCCCGTCGCGCGCAGGAGCAGCTCGTCGCTGAGGTTCCCCATGAGCGCGAGCCCCTCGAGCGCCGCCAGCGCGACGGAGGCCGATGGGTGCCGGCTCAGCTCCTCCAGCCGATCGGACGCCTCGCGAAACCCGAGCTGCCCGGCCGATTCGCACGCCAGCGCGAGCACCGACTCATCGGAATCGTTGAGTGCCCGCTGGACGAGGGCCTGCCCTTCGGCCACGCCCAGCTTGCCCAGCGTACGTGCCGCCGAGCGACGTACCGACGGGGCCTCGTCCATCAATGACGACTGGAGCACCGTCACCGTGTCCTTCGGGGTGAAGACGGCAGCCTCTGTCGCGGCAGCGCGCACCGTCTCGTTCTCGTCGTGCAGCGCGCGGCGGATGACGTCGTTCGCACGCTCACCGACCAGCTCGGCCCACGCACGAACGACGTGCGGGCGCAGCTTGCCGCGCACCAGCGGCTGCACCGCGTCGCGCACTTCCTGCGGCCAGCTGTGAGCGAGCGACACCAGCGAGCGCCATGCGTGCACCGCGAGCGCGTCGTCGTCGAACAGCTGCACCAGCGGGGCGATGGCCTCGCGGGCACGCGTCCGACCGAGCGCCCGCGCCCCGAGCTCTGCGAGCTCGGGATCTCCGCTCTCGACCAGCGCCACCAACGGAAGACAGAGCGACGGCTCGGCCAACGAGACGAGCGCATCGGCGACGACCGCGCGCGCCTCACCCGACAGATCCGCCAGGGCCTCGGTCGAGGCCAGCAACGCCCGCGCGCCCTCGGCCCCCATGCGCAGCAACGTCTGCAGGGACGCCTCACCGTCACGCCCACCACGCACGGAGCGCACGACGGCGAGGGCCAGCCGGGGCTCATGGAGCGCCTGGGTGACGGCGAGCGCCCCGAGGTGCCGTTCGAGCTCGCTCGACGCGAGCGCCGACTCGAGCCACATCAAGGCGTCACGCACCGACGCGAGCACGATTCGAACGTCCGACTCCATCTCGGGCGACAGCGGCACGCCGGAGGCACCGATGGCCACCAGCGCGGCGTCACGCGACTCGCGCGCGCCCAGCCCTCGCACGGTCATCAACGCCGCCGTCGGGTGGTGCACGTGCCCCAGCAGCCGCCACGCGCTGCGACGGGTCAGCGGGTCGGTCAGCAGCGGCTTCAGCATGGGGAGCGCCACCGGGCGCTTCAACGCAGCGAGGCCTTCGAGCGCACACACGCGCAACATCACGTCGACGCTGCCCAGCAACCGCTCGAGAGCGCGGCGGGCTTCGGGGCCACCGATGCGCCCCAGCGCCTCAGCAGACGAGGTGCGAACGTTGGCGTCGGCGTCATCGAGCGCGCCCACCAGCGGGCCCACGGCCTCGGTGCGCTTGAGATCACCCAGAATGTCGGCCGCGAACTTCCGCTGATCGGGGTCCGCATGCAGGAGCACCTGCACCAGCGCTGGCACCGCAGGCAGCCCGAGTTGAGTCAATACCGCGGCGGCCGCGTTGCGAGCACCCGTGTCGTCGCGACGACCCAGCATCGCGATGAGTGGCTCGACGGTGGCCGGCGTGGGAGGCAAAGCGCCGAGTCGATCAGCCGCCAGGCGACGCACGCGCCAGCTGTCGTCCTGCAGCGCCGCGAGCAGGTGAGGAATCGACGACGCATCGGTGCCGAGGGCGTCAAGCTGCCGGTAGCGCGTCTCGGCTTCGGCGTCGGCCTGCAACCACGTCACGGGTTGGTCTCCTCGAGGAGTGCCTTCACGTCGAGCAACATGGTCACCTGGTCTCCCTCACCCGTCACCCCCAACACGTGCGGCGTCGCCAGCGGAGCCGGTCGCAACTCCGTTCGCGGCACGCGCCGCACCTGCGTCACCGCATCGACCAGCACCCCGAGTCGCCGCGTACCGATGCGACACACCATGAGCCGCTCGGTGCGACGGGGCTTGCCCGACGGAGTCACGGCCTGCGCGGCGCTCGACTCGACGCCCAGCCGTTTGCGCGCATCGACCACCGGCAACACCTCGCCGCGCAGCCGCACCACCCCCTCGAGGAACTTCGGCGCGCGAGGCATCGGCGTGAGGCCCGGCACGGGGAGGATCTCATCGATGCGCTTCAGGTCGAGCGCGTACGACTCACGGCCGATGCGCACCACGCAGAGCTGGACCAGTGCGGCCTCGGTGCTCATGAGAGGGCCTGCTCCACGTCGAGCAGGATGTAGAGGTGGCCGTCGCGGCGCCCGAGCCCGGCGATGGCGTTTCGATCGATGCCCAGCTGCGGCGCTTCTTCCAACCGCGAGAGCTGCAGCTTCACCACGCCCTCGACCCGATCGACGAGGATGCCGGCGTCGCCCTCGAGATCCTTGAGCAGCACCACCCGCGTCGCGCGGGTCACGTCTGCGCCCGAGCGAACCACGGGGTGCGAGTCAGCGAGCCGCAGCCGCACCTTCACGTCGTAGAGCGGCAACATCTCGCCGCGCACGTTGATGAGCCCCAGCAGGTTCTTCTGCGCTCGGGGGATCTCGGTGATGTTGGCGATCTTCAGGATCTCGCGCACCGCGCCGATGGGCACCGCGTACGTCTCGCCCTCCAGCACGAAGGCGAGAAACTCCTCGGGCGTCTCTTCGGGGACGGGCTGGTCGGCGCGATCGAGCTCGGGCGCGGCCTCGAAGTAGGCCCCCACGTCCTCGTCGGGGCGATAGAAGAAGCGGTCCAGCAGCGAGGCGAACGAGGACGACACCGCTCAGGACCCTACCGCGCCGGTGGAATGCGAACGCAGCAACTCCTCCATGAGCGCGCCGATGTCGAGCACCAGCACCGCGCGGCGATCGCCCAGCTCGGTCGCGCCCGCCACCCCGGGAATGTCGCGCAGCCGCCCCGAGAGCGGCTTGGTCACGATGTCCTGCTGGCCGAGCAGCTCGTCGATGGCGAGCCCCAGCCGCTGCTGCGCGAGGCCGACCAGCACCACGTAGTGGTGCTTGCGCGGCTGTTCTTCGAGGCCAAACACGCGCGCCAGCCTCACGAAGGGCATCGTCTGGCCACGCACCTCGAGCACCTCGCGCTTCTCGATGGTCTTCAGCGCGTCGCTGCGCACCTGCACGATCTCCAGCACCGAGTTGAGCGGGATGGCGTACGTGCGCCCCGAGACGCTCACCATCAGCGCGCGAATGATGGCCAGCGTGAGCGGCAGGGTGAGCGTGAACGTCGTGCCCAACCCGCGCCGGCTGTCGATGTCGATGAGCCCTGACAGCCGTTGGAGGTTGGTCTTCACCACGTCGAGCCCGACGCCGCGCCCCGAGAGCTCCGACACGTCGCGCCGCGTGCTGAAGCCGGGTTGAAAGACGAGGTTCAGCAGGTCGCGCCGTTCCATCTCTTCGGTTTGATCTCGCGTCACCAGCCCGCGCTCGATGGCGACCTCGCGAATGCGCGCCTCGTCGAGCCCCGCGCCGTCGTCACGCACCTCGAGGATGACGTGGTTGCCCTGCTGCCGCGCCACGAGCCCGATGGTGGCCTTCGCCGGCTTGCCGCGGGAAAGCCGCGCGTCGGGCAACTCGGCGCCGTGATCGAGCGAGTTGCGCAGGAGGTGCATCAGCGGGTCCGACAGCTCTTCGACGATGAGCTTGTCGAGCTCGACGTCACCGCCCGAGACGTCGAACGTGACGTCCTTGCCCGATTCCTTCACCAGGCGGCGCATCAGGCGCGCGAGCTTGTCGAACACCTGCCCGAGCGGCACCATGCGCACGTCGAGCACGCCCTTCTGCAGCTCGTCGAGCCGGCGCTCGAGGGCGCGGGCCTCACGTTGCAGTTCCTGACCCCACAGCTTGGGCAGCGCGGCGCCGGTGGTCTGACGCGCCGCTTCGGCGAGGCGCTCGATGTTGCTGCGAATGAGCAACAGCTCGCCGATGGAATTCATCAACCCGTCGAGCCGACCGATGTCGACGCGCACGGTGTTGGTGAGGCTGCGGAGGCTGGTCTCCTGAGGGCCCGGAGAGAGCGAGAGCCGCGCGATGCCCGCGGGCGTCGAGGCCATGGGCGGTGGGGGCGGAGCGGCCGTGAGCCCGGGTCCGTTGCCGCTCACGTCGTCCCACAGCGGCGTCTTCGGGATCGAGGGCGGCGGCGCCGGGCGCGACCCGAGCGGCTCGAGCGTCGCCCCGTCGATGAGCACCTTCTGCACTTCGAGACGGGGGTGGGCGCTGCTGAAGATGAGGTCGAAGGCGATCGACGCGTCGTCGCCCGGCTGCGACGAGGGCAGCGTGCTCACCACCTCACCCAGGGGCTTGATCGCCCGGTTGAGCTCAGTAAGCCGGGTGTCGAAGTCGTCGAGCCCGAAGACGGCGCGCACCTTCCACAAGCCCACGCCCTTGCGAACGTTCTCGCGCAGCCGGTGCTCTTCGTATTCGGTGAACACCGCGCGCACCTGCGGCTCGATGCCGAGCTCATCGAGGGGATCGGTGCCCTCCGCCGGGGCGCCCTGCGCGAGCCGATGCAGCTCGGCGCTCACCGCTTCGGCCCGCGTCTTGAGCTCCGCTGAGTCGTCGCCGCGCGCTGCTTCGGCGAGCATGAGGTGGAGCAGGTCGAGCGCCTGCGCCAGCCCATCGACGAGGCCCTGATCGAGCCGCACCTTCCCCAGCCTCAGGGCGTCGAGCAGATCTTCCGAGTGGTGCGCGAGCTTCGAGAGGCTCTCGAGCCCGAACATCGCCGAGAGGCCCTTGAGCGAGTGTGCAGCACGGAAGATGGAATTGAGGCGCTCCGGGTCGGCCTCGCTGCCACCCTGCTCTTCGAGCGCCATCACCTCGCGGTCGAGCGTCTCGAGGATCTCGGTGGCCTCGGCGACGAACTCGGTCAGCGCGCGCGGGGCCATGGAGCGTGCCTCAGAGCTTCAGGTAGCGTCGCACCAACTCGCAGATGCGTTCAGGCGAGAAGGGCTTCACCACGTACTCGTTGGCGCCGAGCATCAGGCCGCGATCGCGATCCTGCTCGCGGCCCTCGGTGGTCACCACGAAGAGCGGCGTGTCTTTGTAGTGCGGGTTCTTCTTCACGAAGTTGATCAGCTCGAGCCCGTTGATGTCGGGCATGTTGATGTCGGTGATGATCAACTCGAAGCGGTGACGCGGCAGCACCTTCAGTGCGTCGAACCCGCTCACCGCGGTGTGCACCTCGACGAGTTCGAGCGTCTCGACGGCAGCGCGCAACAGTTCCCGGGTCGCCCCGGAGTCTTCGACGATGAGCACTTTGCGCGTCGCAGCCACGAAGTGAGAACCTAGTTTCCCTGTGAGAAGACCGCTACCGCGCCCTGAAAGTGCGGGGCGAAGGCACGCGCAATCAATTCGTCTCGTTGGGGCCCGAGGGCCTTCGGCAGCGCCGGAAAGGCGAGCGCGACCGACTCGACCTGCGCGCGGGTCAGCATCGACGCCGCCGAGGTGAGCGCGTGCTCGAGGCCCAGCGCGGTGACGCTGGTCGATTTGCCCAGCCCGACGGCAAACAGCTTGCGGGCAGGCACGCGCTGCTCGGTGGGCAGCAGGAGCTTGTCGCCGGGCGTACCGGTGAAGAAGCCCGTCTTGAGCAGCCGGGAGAACGCCCCGCACAGCCGCCAGTCGACGAAGCCGGCGGCGCCGGTCAGCGGACGCTCGTCTTCGGTGATGAAGCAGCACACCGCCTCGATGCCCGACAGGGTGTCGATCGCCTCGAGGTTGGCCTGGAGCTGCTGGGGCTTCACTGAAGGAAAGGACCTCAGGCCTTGTTGACGGTGGCCGCGATGCGGTCGAGCAGGCCGTTGATGAACGAGCTCGAGGCCTCGTTGCCGAAGGTCTTCGCGAGCTCGACGGCCTCGTTGATGGTGACCTTGCGAGGAATCTCGCCGAGGTGCTTCAGCTCGAAGACGCCGATGCGCAGCACGTTGCGATCAATGCGCTGCATGCGCTCGAGCCGCCAGTTGTGGGAGTGCTCTTCGATCAGCTGGTCGATGTCGACCTGGTGGCTGCGAACGCCGGCGATGATTTCCTTCGCGAAGGTATCGGCCTGCGGGTCGCGCGGGCCTTCGTCGTCGTGCGCCGTCCACGCGGCGTCGAGCGCACCGTCGGGGGTGATCTTCGTGTCGGTCTCGAGCTGGTAGAGCGCCTGGAGCGCACGCTCACGGCCGATGCGACGGGCGCCCACTCACTTCGCTCCCGGCAGCGCCGCGTAGAGGTTGACCATCTCGATGCAGGCCACGGCCGCCTCGGCGCCCTTGTTGCCGGCCTTCACGCCCGCGCGGTCGACAGCCTGCTCGACGTTGTCGGTGGTGAGCACGCCGAAGGTGACCGCGCAGTTGGCGCTCAGCGACAGCTGGCCGATGCCCTTGCTGACCTCGGCGCTCACGTGCTCGAAGTGCGGTGTGCCGCCGCGGATCACGCAGCCCAGCGCCACGATGCCCGCGTAGGTGCCGCTCTCGGCGAGGCGACGGGTGAGACCGGGCAGTTCCCACGTGCCGGGGCACTTGAAGACGTCGATGTCGGCGTCGGCGACCCCGTGGCGAACCAACGCGTCGACGGCACCGGCCAGCAGCGGCTCGGTGATGAACGAGTTGAAGCGGCTCACGGTGATGGCGAACCGGCCTTTGGGCGAGACGAGCTTTCCTTCGAAGGTGCGAGGCATCGGACTCACCCTACTCCCAGCCGAATCTGCTCGACCACTTCGATTCCGTATCGCTCCACGCCGACGATCTGGTTGGGCGTGTTGGTGAGCAGGCGCAGCTTCTGCACCCCCAGGTCCTGGAGGATTTGCGCACCCAGCCCGATCTCCTTGAGGCGCGCCTGGCCGTCTTGCACCATCTCGTTCGAGGGGGCCTTCTTCGACAACGCGTCGAGCCCCGAGATGTGCTTCTGCAGCAGCACGATGACGCCGCGCTTCTCTTTCTTGATCTCATCGAACGCGCGCTTGAGCGAGCCGTCGCCCGACATCGAGTCGAGCATGTCGGCCAGCGGGGTCGCGCGGTGCACGCGGGTGAGCACGGGCTTCCTGCCGCGAACCTCGCCCATCACCAGCGCCACGTGCACCGCGGGGTCGACGTCGGTGGTGTACGCGTAGGCGGTGAACTCGCCGAACGGCGCGCGGGTGACGGTGGTCTCGCCGATGCGCCGCACGAGCCGCTCGTGCGAGAGCCGGTAGGTGATGAGGTCGGCGATCGCGAGCAGCGTGATCTTGTGCTTCTTCGCGAACTTCACGAGATGCGGGCGGCGGGCCATCGTGCCGTCGTCGTTCATGACCTCGCAGATGACGCCCGCGGGCACAAAGCCGGCCAGCCGCGCGAGGTCGACCGAGGCTTCGGTGTGACCGGGCCGCACCAGCACGCCGCCGTCGCGGGCGCGCAGGGGGAAGACGTGACCGGGGCGCGAGAGGTCGGCCGGCAGCGCGTCGGGCCTGATGGCGGTCTTGATGCTGTGCGCGCGATCGTGCGCCGAGATGCCGGTGCTGACGCCGTGCGCCGCCTCGATGCTCACCGTGAAGGCCGTCTGCCGGGGCGAGGTGTTGTCGGTGACCATCAAGGGCAGGCTGAGGCGACGCACCTGTTCCTCAGTCATCGACAGGCAGACCAGCCCGCGGCCTTCGCGCGCCATGAAGTTGATGGCCTGCGGCGTGACCTTCTCGGCGGCCATGACGAGGTCGCCTTCGTTCTCGCGATCTTCGTCATCGGTGAGGATGACCATCTTGCCCTTGCGGATGTCGGCGATGGCCTTCTGCACCAGCGCGATGCTGCGCTTCTCTGCTTCGACGGAAGTCATGTGCGGGTGCCTATTGCCGCTCGGGGGGCACGCACGCAACTGGCATTGCGGATCAGCGTGCGGCGTGACGCGCCACCACAGATTTGGCGAGCCACCTCAGTGAAGGTCGCCTGAGCGTTCAGAGCGCCGCGTGTCCCTGAAGGCGCAGCACGTGTGTCTTCCACCGCGTCAGTCCGCGCGGGTCTCCATCGAAGGAGGCGTCGAAGGTGGCCACGCGCTCGAGGTCACTCAGTCCCTCGACGCGCAGCGGGTCGCCGATCAGCACTTCGGCGCGTTGCGCCTTCAGCCAGCTCGTCACGCGCGCGGCGAGCTCGGGTGAGTAGCAGACGTCGCCCGCGAGGATGACGTCGGCCTCGAGCGCTTTGCCGATCAGATCCTCCGTCGTACAGGCCAGGGTCACCCCGTTGAGCGCTGCGTTGCGGAGCGCAGCCGGCGTGGCACGCGCGTCGATGTCCGCACACAGCACTTCGCTCGCCCCACACTTCGCGGCGGCGATGCCCTCAATGGCGCACCCGCTCCCGAAATCGACGACCCGTTTGCCGCGCACGAGCTCGGGGTGATCGAGCACGTAGCGCGCGAGCACCTGGCCGCCGGGCCACGCGAAGGCCCAGTAGGGCATGCCCAGCGCCTCGGGCTCGGTCTCGCGGTGCAGCGCAGACTCGGGGTCGAGCAGCCACAGCTCGAGCTCGGGGCAGAGCCAGGGCTGCTGTCGTTTCAGCGCCGACTCGATGTCAGGGACGTGGGCCATCACTCGTCTGCTGCGGTGCGCCCGGCCGGTCAGGCCTTACACGCAACCATGTTGGTTCGACTCCAACCACCTCGACTCCACCGAGGTGTGGCGGAACGGTATACGCACTCGTCTTGAGAACGAGCAGTCCTCATGGCTTGTCCACTCGGGCGCATCTTTTCTCCCCACTTGGCGGGGACTTACGAAGTCGTGAGCCTGTTTTTCGAGCTGGTGCGCGTTTCAGGCATGACTCGAATTGCACTCCCGAAGACGAAGCTGACGACGTCGGCCCGCATCGACCCGAAGTCGGTGTTCACCGCGCGGCCGGCGGCGCCTGCAGGCACGAAGACCCTCGCTGAACGCAAGCAAGACCACTTCTTTCCGGGTGGTGCGCCGGGGTCGAGTGGCCCCCGGGACTCGACGTGGGTCGATGGTGGAAAGAAGCCCGGCAAGAAGCCGCTCCTCACGGGCAGCACGCCGGTCAAGGGCGACAGCTTTGCCGCCGACCGCATCAACCGCCCTCATCAGGGCGGGGATGTCATCGGCCCCCGGAACGAGCAGGTCTCGACCACCTTCCGGGTCGACGCCGAGAACGACGCTCCGACGGTCGTCGACCCCGGCGCCGGAAAGTCGCGCGAGACGCTGGTGAAGGAAAACCAGGCCCAGGCGAGGGAGATCGATCGCCTCCGCCTCGAGCTGCTCATCGAGCGCGCCAAGAACAAGACGCCAAACCCCATGGGCGACGATCCCGCCTCGGGGCCGGTGACGCAGCAAGAAGTCACCACCCAGCGCAAAGGCATCAAGCGACCGCACACCGATGGTGACGACGGCAGAGGAGACACGCAGCAGGCGAGCGGCAACGGCCCGATGCGGGAAACGACGGGTCAAGACGACCGGCCTGCGCGGGTGCAGAACACCGGCCCCCTGAACATGGACGCGGTCCTGAAGATCGATCAGCTCGTCAACCCGCAGCGCCACTGAGCTGCTTGCATGGGGGTGGGCGACTGGCGATTCTCGTGGCGCATGTGCGCCCTCTGCCTGTTGCTCCTCCTGAGTGTCCCGGCGTGTCGGTGCGGCAAGCTGGCCGCGGGCGAATGCACAGGCACCTGGGGTGGCACCACGCTCGACCGGGCGCCCCTCGACCCGACGAGCCGCATGGCGATCGCGTACGGGGCCACCTGCGTCGACGCCACGGTCAACCTCTACGAGCTGTCATGGGGGAAGGGCGCGCTGGCGACGCAGTTCAGCTTCGTCAGCGGCGGGCCGAGCGTGTTCCGGGGCCAGACCTACAGCCTCCCGCCGACGGGCTTCACGTCATTCTCGGTCGTCCCCACACCCCCTGAGCCGCAGGGCACTCTGACGCTGGGCCTGCGTGGCCTCGAGGGCGATCGCACCGGGGAACTGCTGCTGAAGAGCGCCACCGAAGAGCTGCGCTGCACCTTCGAGCTCTCGTACGAGACCGAAGGCGTCCGCCCCTCGTGTGGTGGCAGCGGCGATGGTGACTGACGCCCGAGCCCTCGCGACCGTCCACGCGCTGCATCAGGCTGGGCAAAGCCTCGCCGTCTCGTCGACAGGCCCGCTGCCGTGGGTCCACCTGCTGACCGTTCCGTTCGCGTGGTGGAAGCCGCGCACCGCGATGGCCGTCGTCGCGTGTCTTGGCGCCGTGCAGTGTGCGCTCGCCTGGCCGCGTACCGGCAACCACCTCTTCCTCGGCGTCGTGGTGAGCGTGGTGCTGGCGTTGCTCGACGACACGCCCGAAGAGCAGCCCTTCCGCGGCGAGGCGCTGCTCGCGCTGGTCGTCATTGCCGTCGGCTGGAGCGGCGTTCACAAGCTCGTGCACGGCCTGTGGTTTCGCGGGGAGACGCTGGCGTGGCTGGCCGTGTCACGCGCAGACGTGGGCGCGGTGATGCGGCCTCTGTTGTCAGACGAGGTCTCGCACCGCCTCGGCGGCTTGAGTCGCGTCGAGCCGGGCAGCGGCCCCTTTCGCCTCGAGGGGCTCTGGGTCGTCGTCTCGAACGCGGTCTGGCTGAGCGAGTTGGCGGTGGTGGCCTTGTGGCACCGGCGGCTCCGTCGGTTCGCGCCGGCGGCGCTGCTGCTGATGGTGTGGCTCGTTCAGCTCTTCGCGCACGAGTGGGAGTTCGCGCTGCTGCTGACCAACATGCTGCTCGCCCCTCGCTCGAAGGTCCGGTGGTTGATCGTCGCGGGGGTGCTCACGCTGGCCCTGGCGCGGCTGGGCGTGCTCGGCCCGCCGTGGTGGGCCCTTCATTCCCCGGAGCCCACGTGACGCGCCGTCGGCTGGTGAAGGCGCTCGTCCTCTTCGTCGCCGTGTGGCCGCTGGCGACGCTCGGCCTGCAGACGGCCTTCCGCGTCGACCCGTGGAAGTTCATGTCGTTTGGTATGTATTCGGTGCCGCCGCGACGAGCGCCCGACTCGATGCCGGGTGACCTGTCGAGCCGGTGTGTCGAATGGCCCGAGCTCGACCCACGAACGGCGCGCGTTCGCCTCGCCCGCAGCCGCGCGTGCGACTGAAGCCGGTCAAGGCACGAGCTTCACGCGCTTGCCTTTGCCGGTCCGCCAAACGGTCGAGAACTCCCGGTCGAACGTCCACACTGCGGCGTTCAGGGCGGCCGACCATTCGACGAGCCAGGCATCGGCAAGGTCAGGTCGATGCTCGGCATACCGTTCGAGCCACCGAAAGCTCCGCCGAGCGAGCTCATCGAGAGCAGCAGGCTCTTCGACTCGGAACAGGCCCTGGTCAAACAATGCGACCAGTCGAGCCCGCAGATGCGCAGAGCTGAGCAGAAAGAACGCTTCGCCCAACACCGGTACGGCGACGATCAGCACACCCTTCAGACGGTCGAACTCTTCACTGCCCGCGCGTGGAGTCCGTCTGACGCGTCACACAACGCCACCAAAGGCCCTGTGTCGACGAGGACACGCTTCATCGAAGCTTCCGCTTTGGAACAAGCCTCTGGGCGATGAACTCGGCAACGGCACGCCGGTCATCGAGCCGCGGGCGGTCGAGCGAGTGGGTGGGCCCGGGAAAGGCCGCAATGATCTGCTTCAGCACCGCCGAGCGCTTGACCTGCGGGCTGGGCGCGGACGCAGCCGCCTGACGGAGCGCGCGCCGAACGAGCTCGGACACGTTCACCTTCGCGCGCCGCAAACCCTTCACGACCTGCTCGTCTTCTTTCGTGAGTCGAACGTTCAGCAACCTGGCAGCGTAGAGACACCGCTGTACGCACACAACCCGCCTGGGTCAGGCGAGCCCGGCGGCCTTGAGCTGCTCGACCGTGAGTCCACCCCGCGGGCCCATCATGCGCGCGACGTACTTGCCGATGATGTCGGCCTCGAGGTTGACCTTCGCGCCCGGCTGCTTGCGCCCCAGCGAGGTGCGCGCCTGCGACTCGGGGATGAGCATCACCCCGAAGCTGTTCGCGTCGAGCGTGGTCACCGTCAACGAGACCCCGTCGATGCACACCGAGCCCTTCTCGACGAAGAACGGCGCGAGCTCGGCGGGCAGCGTGAAGCGCATCGCCCACGAGCCGCCGTCTGACTTCGCCTCGAGCACCTGTCCCACGCCATCGACATGGCCCTGCACCATGTGACCGCCGAGGCGATCTCCCGCGCGCAAGGCCCGCTCGAGATTGACGCGCGTGCCCACCGCCCAGCCGCCAAGCGTCGAGCGCCGCAACGTCTCGGGGGCCGCCTGCACCTTGAAGCTCGATTTCTTGAACTCGACGACGGTGAGGCACACGCCGTCGCAGGCGATGGACTCGCCGAGCTGAAAGTCGCCGGGGTACGATGAGCCGATCCACAAATCGGTCATCGCGCCGTGGGTGAGCTGCTCGACGGTGCCGAGGTCGGTGATGAGGCCGGTGAACATCTACTTCTTCTTCTTCGACGGCTTCTTCGCCGCAGCGGCAGCCTTCTTCGGGGTCACCGAGTCGAGCAGCTCGAGGAACTCGACGATGCGGCTGTCGGCCTTGCGCAGACGCCGCGAGAGCATGCGGCAGATGTTCTGCAGAATGATGACGTAGGCGAAGTTGTCGGACTTGTAGAGGTTCCACAGGTCGAGGTTGGTGAGCGAGTAGGTGATGGCCTTCTTGCGCACCACGCACGTCGCGCTGCGCGGCTGCAGCTCGACCAGGGTCATCTCGCCAAAGCACTCGCCGGGCCCGAGCTTGACGATGCTCTGGTTGTTGCCCTTGCTGCTCTTGCGCAGCACTTCGACTTCACCTTCGCGAATGACGTACAGCGTGCGGCCGAGCTCACCTTCGTTGCAGATGTGCTCGCCGACCTCCCAACGTCGCTCTTCGAGGAACTCGAAGAGGATGTCGAGGCTCGGCCCTTTCAGATCGTGAAAGACCGGAACGCTGCGGAGAAACGTGGCGATCGATGCGTCTCGCTTGGTGATCATGGCCGGCGGACGCAATCACTTCGATTCGGGGAGTGCCAGCGGTTTTCACCGGAACCTCCCCTCCCTCGACGGGTTACGGAGCGTCGGCGTCGGCTGTCTCGGCGGCCACGTCGGCGTCTGCGTTCGCCTTCTCGAGCTCGGCGTCGGCCGCTGCGTTGGCTTCTTCGAGCTGCTGATCGGCGTCGGCCTTCGCCGCCAGCGCCTTCGCGGAAGCATCGGCCTTCTTCTGTTCGGCAGCAGCCTGCGCGGTCGCGCGCTTCACCTCGGCGTTCGCCTTCGCGGCTTCGGCCTTCGAGGCCGCGTCCTTCTTTTCCTTCGCGGCGGCGTCGGCGGCCTTCGCCTTGTCCTTCGCGTCGGCGATCTTCTTCGCCCACTCTTCCTTCACCGCCCTGGGCGCCGCCTTCGCTGCTTCCTTCGCGGAATCGGCCTTCGCCTTCGCGGCGGCCTTCGCGTCCTTCGACTTCTGCTCGGCGGCCTTCTTGCGCTCCTCGCCCTTCGACTTTGCGGCCTTCTTCTTCTCGGCGACGGCGGCCTTCCTGGCGGCGACCTCTTCCTTCTTCTCGGCGCCCTTCCCCAAGTTGCCCGCAGGCTGCGCGAACGAGACGGTGGCGAGCGACAGCGCGAGGACGGCAATCAGCTTCTGCATGGTGACTCCAGGAAATGGGGTGAGCCGGCGACGGCAATGAATCACGAAGCCCCGAACAGCTTGAGCGCGTTCTGGCCCACCACACCTGCCTCGACGTCGTCGCGCAGCTTCAGCCGCAGCACGCGATGCAGCTCGCGATCCCACGCGTAGGGCAGGTTGGGGAAGTCGGTGCCATACAGAATCCGGTCGGGGCGCACCTCGAACAGGCGACGTGGCACCTGCATGGGGAAGAACTCGGCCGCCACCATGGTGGTGTCGAGCCAGAGGTGGTCGTACCGCTCGAGGAGCGACTCGTACTCGCCGAACTCGTCCGCCCCGAGGTGCGGCACGCAGAGCTTCAACGTGGGGTGCGCCTCGAGCACGCGCTCGACGCGATCCGCGCTGCACAGCGAATACACGTCGGCCTTGTAGGCGGGGCTCGCCGGTTCACGACCGGCGTGCATCACCAGCGGCACGTTCGCTTCCGCACACGCCGCGTACACCTCGTGCAGCCGCGCTTCGTCGGGCGCGAAGGTCTGCACATGACAATGCAGCTTCACGCCCTTCAGCCCCGCGGCGAACGCGTCACGCAGAATCGCCGGAGCCCCGGGCTCGCCGGGAAACACGGTCGCCAGCCCGATGATGCGCGAGTCGGCGAGCGCCAAGGCGGCGACGTACTCGTTGAGCGCCCGCGCCATGCCCGGCTTGTGGGCGTAGTGGAGCGCAACCACCTTCGACACCCCGCGCGAGAACAGAAACTCCAGCACCTCGGGGGTCTTCAACTTGTAGCGAATGGGCCAGGCGTTCGTTTCGAACCACCGCCACAACGCCTCGAACACCCCATCGGGGAAGAGGTGCACGTGGGCATCGACGACGGGCGGCAACGACTCGGGCACCGACGGCCCCTCTTCGTCGCCCAGAGCCGGCAGCGGCAACATCGCGCCCCGCGCCGCCAGCGGAGCTGCCAGACAACACGCGCCCGCGAAGTCTTCGACCGCGTGCGGGGGTTCGTCGATGAAGGGCGTGAGAATCGCAGGCATCACCTGGCGTTGCTATCCGGGGAGGGCGTCTGTTGACAGCACGGACCCGCACCGCACAGGGTCTGGGTGGTGCGACTGGTTCTCTCCTTCTTCGCGTGTCTGGCCCTGCTTGGCTGCGGGCGGTCGGACCTCGTGGACTACTCGGGGCTCGAGGACGCGTCGGTGGCGCTCCCGCTGCCTCCGCGCAGCGAAGATGGTGGCGTGCCCTGCACCACGCAGAACATCGACGACTACGAGCTGCCCCCCTTCGAGCGCCGCGCCATCGACGTGCTCTTCGTGATCGACGACTCGTGCAGCATGGCGAACGACCAGCGCAGGCTCGGTGAGAACCTCAACTCGTTCTTCTCGGCCTTCACTGCCGCGCAGGTCGACTTCCACGTCGGCGTGATCACCACCGACATGTCTGACCCCGCTCGCAGCGGGAAGCTGGTGGCGCCCTTCCTCACGCAGAACACGCCCAACGTGGCCAACGAGTTCGAGTCATCGGTGCTGGTGGGCACCAACGGCAGCGGTGACGAGCGTGGGCTGCAGGCGTTGCGCACGGCGCTTCGCCCGCCGCTGACCGACATGGAAAACGCAGGCTTCATTCGCACCGAGGCCGACTTCGCCGCCGTCATTCTCGCTGACGAAGACGACCACGCCCCGCTGCGCGTCGACTTCGTGACCGACGCCGTCAGGGCGCTCAAGCCCGACCAGCAGGCCATCACCGTCGGCGCCATTCTTCTCTCGTGCGGCTTCAGCGTGGGCAACTGGCGCTACGCCCAGTTCGCGCGGGCGTTCGGTGAGCGCGGCATCACCACCACCTGCACGCAAGACTACGCCTCGACACTGCGTACCATCGCTGGGCGCGCCATCAACAAGAGCTGCGTGGTGGGCCTCAAGCGGCGGCTCGACCCGAGCAGGCAGATCACCGCGACGCTCAACGGAGCCGCGACGGGGATCATCGTTTCGCCGCCCGAAGACGCCTTCCCCAACGGTACGGTCGAAGCGGTGCCCTGCCCCGAAGCCGGCGGCACCCTGCGGTTGACGTGGAGCCTGTGCGACTAGCGCCGGGCGGCGTTGAACTTGAACCAGAAGCGGCACGAGCACGCGTCGTTCTGGCGCGTGGCGTATTCCACCGACATCGTGCCCGTGAAGCTGCTCGGGCTCTGCGTGGTGCCCTCGAGGTGGAACATCGTGCTGTCGACCTGACATGCGCGGCCGTTCAGCGTGGCGCCCGTGTTGAGCAGGCTGCCGTCGAGCATCAGCTCTTCGACGGCGTAGAGATACGTGCCCTCCAGACGCAGCTTCGGGGCGTCGAGCGTGAAGCCAACCTGGTGGCCCTCGGTCATCAGCGCACCGCCCGTCACCGGAGCCGCCCCGGCAAAGCCGCAGTCATCGCGGAGGACCTCCGTCACCGTGAACGCGAACGGACCGTCTTCGAGCGTGTGGACGCGGCAGCCGGTGAGCACGAGGCAGAGGAGAAGAAGCGGTCGCATGCAGCGTCGAAGACCCTACTCAATTGCGGCGGCAGGACGTGACGCATATGAGACAAGTCGCCCCATGGCTCCTCAGTACAAGAACCCAACCCCCACCGTGGACTGCATCGTCGAGCTGCCGGGTGACCGCATCGTGCTGGTGAAGCGCAAGAACGAGCCGGTGGGGTGGGCGCTGCCGGGGGGCTTCGTCGATGAGGGCGAGCCGCTGCACGCGGCCTGCATTCGAGAGGTGCGTGAAGAGACCCACCTCGACGTCGACCTCACCGAGCAGTTCTTCACCTATTCCGACCCGGCGAGAGATCCGCGCAAGCACACCATCAGCACGGTGTTCATCGGCTGGGCCGAGGGTGACCCGAAGGCCGGCGACGACGCGGCCGACGCGAAGGCCTTTTCGCTCGACGCGATTCCGACGGCCGAGCTCGTCTTCGATCACGCCACCATCGTGAACGACTACCTGACCTACAAGCGCACCGGTAAGCGCCGGAAGATCTGACGTGGACACCCCGCTTTCTCGCCGTTCTGCAGCCCTCAAGCGCCTCGCTGACGAGACCTTCGACCTCGTGGTGGTCGGTGGGGGCATCACCGGCGCCGGCATCGCGCGCGATGCGGCCGTGCGCGGCTTGAAGGTCGCGCTGGTCGAGAAGCTCGACTTCGGCGCGGGCACGTCATCAAAGAGCAGCAAGCTGATTCACGGCGGCTTGCGCTACCTCGAGCAGGCCGAGCTGGCGCTGGTGTTCGAGTCGGTCAACGAGCGCAAGCGGTTGATGAAGCTCGCGCGGCACCTGGTGCGGCCGTTGCCGTTCCTGGTCACCAACTACAAGGGCGACCGCCGCTTTCTGGCCACCCTCGCGCTCGGGTTGTGGATCTACGACGCGCTCTGTCTGTTCGGGAACTACCGGAACCACACGACCTACGGCGCGAAGAAGACGCTCGAGCTCGAGCCGACGCTGCGCGCGACCGGGCTGAACGGCGGCATCCTCTATTACGACTGCCTCACCGACGACGCGCGGCTCACGCTCGAGTGCGCGCTCGACGCGGTGTCGTTGGGCGCGGTGGTGCTCAATCACGCGCGCGCAGGCAAGCTGCTGAAAGACGCAAGCGGCAAGGTCAGCGGCGTGGTGGTCGAAGACAGCCAGTCGGGCGCGACCATCGAAGCGCGCGCGAAGGTGGTCATCAACGCCACCGGGCCGTGGAGCGACGAAGTGCGGGCGCTGGCCGGCGAAGCGCGCATCTTGAAGCCGACCAAGGGCGTGCACGTGGTGGTCGACTCGAAGCGCCTTCCGGTGAAGCACGCGCTGATGATGAGCTCGCCGCGCGACAAGCGGGTGGTCTTCGGCATCCCCTGGGGGCTGGGGCGTACGGTCATCGGCACCACCGACACGTTCTTCGATGGGTCTCCCGACAAGGTCGAGCCGACGAAGGAAGACGTGACGTACCTGCTCGAGACGGCGAACTCGTACTTCCCCAGCTCGGAGCTTGTGGAAGCCGACGTGCTCTCGACGTGGTCGGGGTTGCGGCCGCTGCTCGCGCCGGAAGACGAGAGCGCCGGGGCGTCGGCGGTATCGCGCGAGCACATGATCTACGACTCGCCCGGCTTCGTGACGATCGCCGGCGGCAAGCTGACGACCTTCCGACGCATGGCCGCCGAGGTGGTCGATCGCGCCATCGTGCAGCTCAACGTGTCCACGAAATCGAACACCGCGACCCGGCCGCTGCCCGGCGCCGTGGGGCTCGTCGACGAAGACTCGGTGACGAAGCTCGCCCAGTCGCTCGAGAACCCGGCGCTGCCCGAGGGGGGCGCCGACTATCTGGCCGGGGAATACGGCGTGAGGGCGCCGCAGTTGATGGCGCGCGGCACGAGTGACGCCAGCGCGTTCGAGCGGCTCGACCCCGAGCTGCCGTCGATCTTCGCGCAGGTCGATGAAGCCCTTGACGTCGAGATGGCGTGCACGCTCGACGACGTGCTGAGCCGCCGCATTCCCCTCGTGCTGCGCGCGAGAGATCAAGGCCTCGGCATCGCCGAGAAGGTCGCGCAGCGCATGGCAAAGCGGCTGGGGTGGGACTCGGCGCGCATCGAGCGCGAGCTGGCCGGTTACCGCGCTGTGGTCGCCTCGTCGCGCACGTTCAGGGCGTCATGACGTCTTCCTGGGACACGATGGGCGTCAAGGTGGAGCGCGAGCACGTCGAGCGTGGCGGCCTTGCCTTCACGCGCTTCACCTGCGTCATCGAGCGAGCCCCGGCCGAAGAACCGCAGCACAGCCAGACCGTCACGCAGCGCGGCGAGGTGGAGCTGATCCTCTTCAACCGCACGAAGGCCCCGCCCGTGGTTGGCTTCGAAGTGGAGTTCACCGCCGAGACGAGGTGGACGCGCCTGACGAAGTTCCTCACCGACGAATTGCAGACCAACGACGCGGCGTTCGACGACGACGTGTACATCGAGATCGTGCCCCGGCTCGAGGGCGAGACGACGCCCACGCAGCACCGCGATGCCGCAGCGCAGCTGCTCGGGTCGACCCAGTTGCGCGAAGCGTTGCAGGAATTCGTGAAGACCGGCCGCGTGGTGCTCCACCACGGCAAGGTCGTCGTGGAGCTCGAAGGCAGACACACCGATGATCCGCCCGCGTTGCGCCGGCTGATGGCGGCGTACGTCGCGTTCGTTCGCCCATGAAGCGCGCGCTTCCGTGAGCAACTCCGCGCGCGAATGAGCGCAGTTGCCGAGCACGCGTCCAGGGGGAAGCGCCGGAGCACTTCGCGCTCCCTTCAGGGCAGCGACTTCGACGCGAGGCGAACGCCACGCGCAAGGTCGGCTTCCCTTGGGCCCGCAATGACAAGCGGCCCGCTCCGGGTGGGGAGGGGCCGCTCGCACCTCACGACGAGCTCAGCTCAGAGACCGCAGCCGAACTCGGTGGTGGCCCTGTAGACCGAGCCACGAGGCGGGGTGCACACCGCCGTCTCGATGCAGAACTGCCGCGAGCCGGTGACGCCGTCCTTGCAGAACGAGTTCACCTGACCAATGGCCGCCGTGCCGTTCGGGCACTGCGCAGCGCCCGACTTGGCATCGCAGCGGCAGGCCTTGAGCAGACCACCGTCTTGCTGACGCAGCAGCGGGTCGGGCTCGCACACCCCGGCGTCAGACGTGCCACCGTCGGGCAGCACGCTGCAGTCGGCGTTGCTCTGGCAGTACCCGGTCATCGAGGGGTTGGGCTGCGGGCGCACGAAGTTGAGCGAGTAGTTGGTGGGGCAGGCGATCTGCGTCTTCGGCGTGGGGCCGTAGCGCAGCGTGACCGTGCCAACATCGTTCACCGACGGCCACATGCACACGTTGATGCCGACGCTCATGCCGCGATCGCCTGCATACTGGCAGCTCGGCTTGAGCGGGCTGCAGTTCGGGCTGGTGCCACCGTCACGGCAACGCGCCCACGCAGGGATCATCTTCGTGGCGCATTCCTGGTCCGCCATCGCCTGCTGATCAGCGGTGACGCCCATGTTGAACGGCGTACCGGCCGCGCACTCGGTGCAGAACGGGGGCTTGGGCGCGACATAGCAACCGGCCGGGTCCTGCTCAGTCAACGGCGGGCACGGGTCGGCGATGCCATCGAAGTCTTTGTCGTCACCGCAGCAGTACTGGCCCTGGGCGCACGCCACACCCGCGCCACCCTGTTCCTTGCAGGTCTCGAGACGGCAGAAGTTGACCCCTGCGTCGGCCGCGCACGAGAACGGCGGCTTGCAGTCCTTGAACGGGAGGTTGGTGAGCGGGTCAGAACCGGCGCGGCAGTCACTGCGGCACACGAACGAGCCGCGGTCGCAGTAGCCAATGTACGGGCCGGCATCCATCAACTCGGGGCACTCCGCGTTGTCCATGCAGGCGCCGTTTGCGCGGCAGCGCTTGGCCGAGTCGGTGCCGTCGGCGAGCTTCTCGGGCCGGCACGCGAGGTTGTTGCCACCGAAGGGGTTGGCCGGGCCCTGCTGACAATCGGCGTTGTCTTCACAGGCCGGCTTGCAGCGACCCGCGCCGTAATAAATCGACTCGGGGTTCAGGTTCGCGGAATCGACCCAGCATGTCTGGCCTGGCGGGCAACCCGGCGCCACGTTGTCGTTGATGTCGAAGTCCCACCGGCAACGGGGCACGCACACGCCACCGCACGAGTTCACGCCTGCGTCGGGGCGGTTCACGCTGCACACGGCGCCCGACGGGCAGTCGCGGTCGACGTTGCAGCCGACGGAGGTGCACGAGTTCGACTGCGGCGCGCAGAAGCCGGTGCCGTCGTCGATGGTGCCGCACGCGCACTGGCCGATGCGCTGGTAGAGGCAGTACTTCTTGCCCGACATGTCACCCGCGAGCTGCTTGCAGCGGGCGGCGCCGATGCCATCCGGCGGGCCGAAGATGATGGGGTCGCTGCCGCACTGAATGTCGGCGGTGCATTCCTCGCAGGGGCCCTTGCGCTGACGGCACACGCCGCCGCCCGTCGTCGAGGTGTCGCAGGTGCACTGCGAGCCACCGTAGCGGTAGCAGCGGTCGTTCGGATCGAGCGACTGGCACTGGAAGTCCTGGCTGCAGACCGAGCCCATTACGCAGGTGCCTTCGACCTGGTTGCAGATCTTGCCGGCCTCGCAGTCGAAGTCACTGCGGCACGGCGGAGGGCCCGCGTCGACGTCACCGCCATCGGAGCCCCCGCCGCCGCCAGTGTTGGCCATGCACGCGCCGCCCTGGCAGGTGGTGTCGGCCGCACACGCCGAACAGGCTGCACCCATCAGGCCGCACTGCGCGTCGGTGGTCGCCGTCACGCACTCGTTCTTGTCGGTACAGCAGCCGGTGGCACAGGTATCGGGGCCACACTTCTTCTGGCAGCCGGGGGTCAGCGCCACGAAGAGCCCCAGGAGGCCTCCGAGGAACGCGAAGCGAAGGTGTCGAGAAAGCATCAGTAGAGAGTCCCTTGGGGGTTCGGCCGTGAGAGCCCGTCCTCTACCCGAAAACCCTCTACGGACCCAGCCCGACCCAGACTTGTCCGTCGAGGGTGAATTCCTTCTTCCAGATGGGCACGTCTCGCTTGAGCGTGTCGATGACGAACTCGCAGGCGAGGAAGGCCTCTTTGCGGTGGGGGGCCGACACCGCGATGACGACCGCCAGTTCCCCCGGCAGCAGCGTACCCACGCGGTGCACCACAGCGACCTCGGTGCCCGGCCACTGGTCGCGCGCCTGGAGGCCAATCTCGGCGAGCTTCTTCTCGGCCATCGGCACGAACGCCTCGTACTCGAGCTTCGTGACCTGCTGGCCCTTGCTGTGGTCGCGCACCACGCCGCTGAAGGTGACCAGGCCCCCCTGACTGACGCGGGTGACGGCGCGCACCACCTCATCGAGCGAGAGCGGCGCGTCTTGCACCCGAAACAGCGGCGCGCCCCCCGCGACGGGAGGAATGAGCGCGACCTCACAGCCTTCACTGAGCGTCAGGTCGAGCGCCGCGAACTCTTCGTTCACGGCGAAGCGCAGGTGGGGCCACAGCGACTGGAGCGCCGGGAACCGACGCTCGAGCTCGTCACGCAACGTCGCGACTGTGGGCTGGCCCGGCAGCTCGAGCTCGAGGTGGGTCACCTTCACGCGCTCACGCGCCGCCGCGAAGAACCGAACGCTGACCTTCACTGCTTCGCGGGAGCGGGAGCAGAGGCGCCCTCGGCCGCACGCTTGCGCGCGTGGAGGTCGAGCTTGATGGCGACGTTGTCGGCGATGAGGTCGTCTGGCCGGCCCGGGTACACCACGTTGAAGTCTTTGCGGTTGATCGCGAACTCGGCAGCGACGGTGACCTCGTCACCCGCGATGGTGATCTTCGCGGGGAAGGTGATGCCT
>JBILUC010000113.1:0-10769 GCA_044371205.1 Archangium sp. | reverse complement strand
GGTGCGAGACGAGCTCATGGAATTCACGACGAAGGCACACCCGGAACCGCCCGCGTGCGCAACGCGAGATAGCACTCTTCTCCGAGCGGTCGTCAGGTTGTCGAGAGGGCTTGCACAGGTGTAGGGTCAACGGTGTTTCCCAGTCGTCCCTGATCAAAAGGAATTCACCACCATGACGAGCTCCATCGGTCGCCGCACTCCTTCCACGCCCAGCCGCGCGCCGGCGGGTCCCAGCGGCCCTAAGAAGTCTGAGACGCCTGCGGGTCCGGGCCCGACCAAGAACGAGACGCCGGCCAAGCCCAGCTGGGGCCCCAAGCCCTCGACCCCCGGTCCCAAGGGCGTCGACAACGGCACTCCGACGCAGGGCCCCGGTGGCAACAAGGGCGTCCCGACGGGTCCCGCATCGCAGCAGGGCCCCAAGGGCTCTGACAACGGTGGCGGCTGGGGTCGCTGAGCTTCTCTTCCAGTGAGTTCGACTTCTTCTGCGACGCGTCGGCGAGGGTTCGTCGACGCGTCGTATCTTGCTGACGTCTCGCGTTCGACCGGTGGGCTCAAGCAGCTCACGTGGTCGTTGATGGGGGCGGCTCCGGGCCTGACAGTGCTCGATGCGGGCTGTGGCCCCGGTGAAGACACCATCGGCCTCGCGTCGGTCGTCGGCCCTCGCGGTCGGGTCGTCGGTGTCGACTTCGACGAGAGTCTGCTGCGGGTCGCGCGGGCGCGGGTGAAGGAGCTCGGGCTGCGCAACGTCGAGCACCGCCGCGCGCAGCTGCCGAGGCTGCCGTTTCGCGCGAACACCTTCGACGCCGTGCGCAGCGAGCGCGTGTTTCAGCACCTCGAGCAGCCGTTCGAGTCGCTGCAGGCCCTGGTGCGGGTGACGAAGCCCGGCGGGCGCGTGGTGCTGATGGAACCCGACTGGGGAACGCTGGTCATCGACGCCGGCGACACGAAGCTCGAGCGCAAGGTGCTGCAGGCCGGCTGCGACTTCGCGGTGAACAACGCCACGGCCGGGCGACGGCTCATCGGCATGTTCGTGCGCGCCGGGCTCGGTGAGCTCACTGCTCAGATTTCACCCCTTCAGTACGCCGACCTCGCAGCGGCAGACCACTACATCCTCAGTGGCTTCGAAGAGGCCGCGCTGCCGAAGGTGGGTGCGCGGGTGATGAAGCAGTGGCGCGCCGCGCTCGAGCTCGCGCAACACGAGCGGCGCTTCTTCGCGACCTTCAACTGCGTCATCGCGTGCGGAACGAAGCTACGATGAAGCCATGCCCTTCTCGTTGGTCGCCGTGCTCTTCCTGTTTCCGATTCAAGACGTCGCGCTGAACGCGGCACCGAAGGCTCCGGCTGCGAAGAAAAAGGGGAAGAAGGAAGTCGCCCCGCCGCACGCGCCCGTTGGGCCGGAGATCTTCGCAGCGCTGGATCAACGCCAGGGCGCCGTGGGTGGCTGCGTCGTCGAGGGGCAAGAAGAAGGCAAGGCGTGGAAGCAGGTCGCGAAGGTGAAGCTGACGCTCACCGCCGCAGGTCAGGTGATGGCCGTCGACGTCGCCTTCGAGCCCGAGAACGAGAAGACCGACGCGGTGAAGCAGTGCATCGAGACCATCATCCGCGGGGGCGAGTGGCCGCGCAGCCCGAACCCGCTGGTCATCGCCGAGCGGGAGTGGACGTTCGAGATGAAGTGACTCACTGATCAGCGCAGCAGCGAAAGCCGGTCGAGTAGTCCCAGTGGGTGACCGTGTGCGCTGTGGTGACGTAGCTGCATCCGTTTCCGTTGATCACCGTGTCCACGTAGAAGCCGCCGCGGAACGTGCCGTTGGGGTCGGCCGTCCACTCGTGGAGATTGCCCATCATGTCGAAGAGCCCCTCGCTGGTGACGCAGCCGGCGTTTGCTCCGGTGCGGTCGAGGCCCGGCTGAAGCTGGTTCAAGCACGGGCTGTCGATGTGACCGTAGATCCACGACGCGGAGGTTCCGTAGAGCTCGATGGCCGGGTGCACGCTGCGCGCGTCGTTGCAGACGCCGCTCATGCGGGTGTTGCCCCAGGGGTAGGTGAAGTTGTTCGGCCCTCGGCAGGCGCGCAGCCACTCGGCGTCGGTGCACAAGCGCTTCCCGGCGCCACTGCACGCTGCCTGCGCCTGGAGTTGCGTCACGTAGCCTTGCGGCACCGCGCCGGGGACCGACTGGGCTCGCAGCACGCGCGTGCCCGGGTTCACGTAGGGAGACCACGGACGTGTCGCACCGGCATCGAGCACCTCGAGAATCGACGCTTCGAACTGATCGACACAGAACGTCGAGACGCGGATCATCCCGGGGAGTGCGCAGCCTCCGTCTGACGGGAGCGACGTGAGGCCGACGTTCGGCTGCTTCACGTCGTTCGGGTCGCACGCGTTGGCGGAGCGCGGCGTGCAGCACTGAATCGCGCTCGAGCCGGGGCAGAGCCCGGCGGTCGGCATGCGCGTGCCGTAACACCCGGACACGTCCAGACACGTGCCGGGGATGCCGTTCGCCGTGCAGCGGATGCCTGCATCACTCGAGATCGCGGCGTCTGGCAGACCGGTGTCGGGTGCACCTGCGTCGGTGCTGCCTGCGTCGAGCGTGCCGGCATCGACTTCCCCTGAGTCAAACGGCCCGCCGTCCGTGGGCAGCCCCGCATCGAGAGGGGTTCCTGCGTCGTCCATCAGGTGACCTGCGTCGTCGAGTTCGACGGGCATGCCGCAGCTGAGCGTCAGCGCCACCGTCAACGTCGTGAGTCGTCGCATCGGCCGGCAGCGTCTTCGATTCGAGGAAACCCGGCAACGTTCCGGCTTCATCGCGGGAGAACGTTGCCGACTCGTCCCTGCTCAATACTTGAGCGCGAGACCCACTCCACCGCCGCCGCCGGGGACGACCGTGAGGCTCGCCTGCGCATCGGCATCGCGCCAGACGACGAACTGCTCGGGAGCGACGAAGCCCGCGATGATCAACCCCAGCCCGCCGAGCTGCACGATGCCGTCGAACGCCGCGAGGGTGGCGCCGCCCGAGCTCGGGGCCTGCGCGGCGACGATGAAGGGCCCCACGACGGGGATGTAGAGGCCGCCGTTGATGCACTCACGCCCCGGCCCGCAGTACCCAATCGCAGCGATGACGCTGATCAGGTACGAGGCGCCGAGCACCGCCGCGCCGGCAATGATCAGGCCCTTTCGTGGTGTCGTCTCGATGTGCGCGTACGCGGGAATCTCACCGCCCTCATACCGAACGCGACGCGGCGCCGTGTAGCCGAGGGTCGCCGGAGGGCGGTAGCCGGGCTGGGCTTGCGGCTGTGCCGGGGGCTGCGGCTGAGCCTGCGCGGGAGGCGGAGGGGGCGGCGGCAATACGCTTCCCGCAGGATCCTGCGCGAGCGCGGCGAAAGAAGTGAGAGTGACTGCGAGGACGAGCTTCTGAGTGAGTTTGGTCATGCACGTCAGCAGTGCGCTGCTCGTGCCACCGCTTCGTTCCCGCGTTTCTGAGCCTTTGCGCTGCCCTCGCTGTGAACATGTGCAGGGACTGTGCAGCGACCTGCACGCGGGTGGATGCGGCCTCAGCTCCCCCGGCCCCTGGGATTGGACGGTGGAGCACCTCAAGCGTCTCCCCGGCGCCGACGTGACGACCTTCCGTCGACAGACCCCGCCCGCTGCGGTGATTGCTTCACCACGCAATCGGTGAGCACATCGGCCCGGTGACCGAGTCGAAGCCGATGGAGCCGTTCGAGTGGATTTCCGAGAGTGACGCCGAGAAGCCGACGAAGGTGAGCGAGGTCGGTGACGCGCTCAAGGCCGACGAGGCGCTGCGGCGGGTGCGCAAGGGCGAGTTCCTCCTCTACACGGGTGACTTTCACAACGCGCGGCAGTTGCTCGGCGCGATGACGCGGCGGCTGCCCGCGCCTCGTCACGGCACCAGCGCGCTCGACGTGTTCCGCTCTGAGCGCCGCACGCGCGCGCTCGAGCACGAGACGCTGGGCCGCGTCATCGTCGAGCTCGACGGCCACTACGAGCTGAAGCTCAAGCGCGCCCCCGAAGACGTGTCGCTCGCGTGCAAGCAGGCGTGGGGCAAGGCGACGGTGGCGCGCACCCTGGTGCCGCTCAAGACCCTGCTTGGCGTGCTTGGCGCTGCGGAGTGGCGCAAGAAGGGCCTCGAGGTCGCCGGCCTCAAAAAGAAGCTCATCACGCACTACGGCGTCTTCGTGCCAACGCGCACCGAGTACGTCGAGGTGCTGCGCAAGCTGAGCGACGTGAAGGGCGCGCGCTGCTTCGACCTCGGCACCGGCACGGGCGTGCTGGCGTTGATTCTCCTCGAGAAGGGCGCGGCGTGGGTCGTCGGCACCGACCTCGACCCGCGCGCGGTGCAGTGCGCGAAGGACAACGCGCAGCGCTTCGGCGTCAGCGACCGCTTCACCGTCGAGGAGCGCTCGCTCTTCCCGCAGGGCAAGGCCGACCTCATCGTCTTCAACCCGCCGTGGGTGCCCGAGCCTCCGAAGAACCGCGTCGACCGGTCGGTCTTCGACGAGGGCGGGAAGGTGCTCGAGGGCTTCCTCGCGGGCCTGAAGGACCACCTCGAGAAGAGGGGACGCGGGGTGTTGATTCTCTCGAACCTCGCCGAGCTGCTCGGGCTGCGTCTGCCGGGCGAGCTCGAAGACGCGTTCCGCAAACACGGGCTGGAATGCACCAGGCGCATCGAGCAGCCCGCGAAGCACGGCAAGGCGAAGGACAAGGGCGACGCGCTGTACGCCGCGCGCTCGAAGGAAGTGACGACGCTCTACGTGCTCGAGCGGGCGTAATCAGCCGGTCGGCCGCAGCGCTACGCGTCGCTGCGCCAGCAGGTCGAGCGCGCCAATACTTTTTTGACGGGAACGGTAATGGGGGCTGGGGTGCGGATCAGCCAGTCAGAAACGTATCGTCTGCCCACCGTGATCAACCCGTTCGAGACGACGATGACTCCCGCGCGGAGCAGGTGACGACCCGGATGAGCGCGTCGAGTGTCTTCGGCTCAGCGCGAAGCGCGGCCAACCCGTCGTCACTCGCTCCCGTTCTCCGCGCGCGTCTGTGGTGCGGAGGCTGAGAGACGCCTGGAGCCATCGACTCAGGGCAACCGCAGCACGTCCCAGCGGATGCGGCGCGTGGGGCCACCGCTCACGGTGAACTCGAGTTCATCGAACGTGGTGGACGCGCTGCTGCTGACTTGCGCACGCGTCAGCGCGGGCAGCGTCGACACCGTGAAGCAGCGCTCGCAGGTCTTCACGTCGCTCGACTCGGTAAAGCCGGTGCGGCCCGCATTCGCGCTGGTGCGGCGGGCCTTGAGTTCAGTGCCGTCGAACAAGGTCAGGCTCGCTTCACCACCGGGCCCGAGCGCGACCTGCACGTCGAGCACGTCAGCGCGCGACTGAGCAGTGACGACGCCAGGCACCGTGGCGGGCGCGAGCGTCTGCACCTCGTCATCGAGCATTGGCAGCAACTGCCCCTCGACAAGGAAGAGCGGCAGGCGGGCGAGCGGCGCGGGCACGTCGGCTTCCCCCGTCCACACGGTGAAGTCGTCGACCGCCACGTAGCGCGGGCCGGGCGGGAACCACACGCGTCGGGTGGTCTGGCCGCGCTTGAGCACCGGCGCCGCGTAGAGCGCAGGCCCGAGGAAAAACGTGTCGTCGAGCGTCCACGTCTTCGGCTCCTTCGGCGCGTAGAGGAACGGCGGCCGCATCAACGGCGTGCCGCGCTCGTGCGCCTGCCTCGCGAGCACCATGAAGTACGGCATCAGGCGCGTGTGGAGGCTCGCGTTCTGCCGGTAGATGGTCTGCGACTCTTCGTCGTTCCACATCGACCACTTGGTGCGGCGGTCGACGGGGTTCGCGCAGGCGTTCTGCTCCATCATGATGGGCGAGACCGCTTCGAGCTCGATCCACCGCGCGTAGACTTCCTTGTCGCGCCGCGCGTTGGTGATGCACTTGAAGCCGGTGCCGTCGCTGCCCCAATACGGCACGCCGACCATGGCGAGGTTGAGCCCGCTGCGAATCGTGCTGGGGATGCCCTGCGTCTCGTCGAACGAGGTCTCGGCGTCGCCGCCCCACACCGCGGGTGCGTACGCCTGCGAGCCCGTGTACCCGGCGCGCACGAAGAAGAGGTGGTCGTCGGGCTTCGCGGCCTGCAGCACCTCGCGCGCTGCTTGCGCCGAGAGGCGAGGGTAGGGGTTGTGCAGCACGTCTCCGCGGCGACCGTCTGACAAGCGCCCCGTTCGGGGCACGTACTCGCCGAAGTCGTGCATCCACCCGTCGTAGCCAAAGTCGACCGAGCGCTGGAGCAGCGACTTGTACCAATCTGTGGCTTCGCGGCTGGTGAAGTCGATCATCGCCACCATCAGCGGCGTGCCGCTGATCAACGTCACGAGCGCTGGCTTCCCGTCGGCGCTCTTCACGAAGTAGCCACGCTCTTCCCCGTAGGCGAAGTCGCTCGCCGCGTTGGGGTGGTTCTGCGCGACGTAAGGGTTGTTGTACGCGAGCGCCTTGAAGCCGTTGGCGTGCAGGGCCGCCGTCCAGTCGCGAATCTCCTGCTCGCGGCCCAGCTGGCTCAACGCGGGCAGGAAGTGCATCGAGTCGTCGATGCCGGTGATGGGCAGCTTGCGCTCACGCATCACCTGCCACTCGAGACCGCCGTCGGCCACCACGCTGTCATGGTCGATGCGGCGGCGAGGGCCGAACACCCACGGCGCGGGCACCACCGGGCGGCCGGTGTCGGCGGTGAAGTCGTCGAGCGAGTCGAGCGGCGAATCGTGCACGTAGACGGTCAGCGCGAAGCTCTGGGCGTTCACCGCGACGCGCCACCCCTCGGGTTCTTCCGAGCCCAGATGGAGCTCACTTCGCGAGTCGGTGTTCACGTGCATCGCGTAGCCGCGCGACGAGAGGAAGAACGGCACGGGGAAGTACGTCATCGACGGTCCGCTCGGGTACGGGTTCTCCAGGCCGGGCGGCACCCAGTGGGCCCTCTTCAGCCCAGGAATAGAGAGACCAGCCGCGGTGGTCGAAGGTCGCGAAGCGCTCTCCGAGGCCGAAGAAGTGCTCGTCGGCAGGCAGCGCGAACGCGAGCGAAGTCTTGTTGTAGCGAACCGCCGGAGCGCCCCCGTCGGCGCCTTCGACCGCCGAGGTGATGAACACCCGCGCGCCGTCGACCGAGAGGGTGGTGCGAACGCGGTCTCCTCCGAGCGGCCACTCGATGACGGTGCGCGCAGCCGTGCGCTCGACGATGCGGGCCGCGGCGCCATGCACCCACTCGCCGTCGCCGGCGCGGTAGTCGTCCCACCCGGGCACGATGCCGGTCTCGTAGGTGGGGCGATCGAGCGTCGGCGCAAAGCGACCGTACTTTCCCGTCGTCTCAGGCCGTGAGCGCAGCACTTCGCCGCTCGCGCCGCGCACCACGAACGAGAACGGCTCGACCGTCACGTCGACGGCCGTCTCACCGGACCTCAGTGAGAACGTGTTCTGTGGAGACGCGGGAGGACACGCAGTGAAGACGAGAGCGACGAGAGCCAGAGCACGCACGGCCGCGCACCCTGCCAGCGACGGAAGTCATCCACCACTCGGGTTCAGGAATGGGCCGATGGCTCCCACGTGCCGTGAAAACCGTAGGGCAACAGCGGCATCGGCACCCGGGCGAGCGGGCCAGCGGCGAGGTCATTCGCGTCGAGCACCACGAGTGCTGACTCACCGCGCACACCGTCTGAGGTCACCGCCAGCACGTGGCCCGCATCGTCGCGGTCGGCTGCAGGTGCGTAGAGCGGCTCGCCCACGAAGACGTTCTCGCTCGCCGTCCACACCTGCACGGGCCGCTCGAAGTCACGCAAGTCGACGCGGAGCACGCTGTCGAAGGGGTCGCTGTGGCGCGTGTCGGCGCGTGTGGCGCCAAAGAGCAGCGGCGTCTCGCGCCCTTCGTGGTCCGGGTGCACGCGGGGGAAGTCGACACCGTACGACGCGAGCGCTCGCCAGGTCGCGTGGTCACTCTGCGCGGGCACGGTGATGCGAAAGGGCCGCTGCGGCACGCGCGCGTCAGGCAGCTTCGGGTCGAGCGGGGCGTCGGGGCCCTGAAAGCCGAACTCGTGGCCGAACTCGAAGTCGTGAAAGAGGCACGCGTCGAGGTGAACGTCGCCGTCGCGCTCGAACGCGTTGCCGTAGTGCACCACGAAGGCGCGGTTCGGGAGCTTCACCGTTCGCACCGCTCCGTCTCCCCGGCGGGGCACCAGGTACACCGCACCCTCGGCGCGCGCGTCGCTCGTGATGGCGTTCATCAACGTCGAGGCACCGGCCATGGCGAGCGCGAACTCGCCCCACTTCATCGAGAGCGGGTTGCTCGCCAGCACGTACCAGTTGGGGGTGAGCGTGAAGTCGTGCGCGAAGAGCGCCGCGGGCATCGGGGCGACGCGGGTCGAGAGCAGCGCCCCCTGCGCGTCGAACTCCCGGAAGGTGAGCGTCGTGGTGCGGCCCATCTCGACGCTGCAGGTGACGAGGCGGTTCTGGGCCGCGTCGTGCTTCATGTGCGCGAGCGTGGCCTGCTTCGCGAGCGCTCCGCCAAAGGTGTCTTCACCGAGCGTCTCGAGGGACTGTGGGTCGAGCGCCGTCGGGGCGCCGCCTTCCCACCCGGCGAGCAGGCGGCCCTTCCACGGCACGATGGTGGTGTTCGCCACGTTGCGCAGGTCGCCCGAGAGGTTCTGCCAGAAGAACTTGCCGGGGTTGGTGCCCAGCCCGCGGTGCGTCAGCTTTTGCGCCGCGTCTTCACTCAGGAAGGCCGGTGTGCGCACGAAGCGGGCGCGCAGCTTCACCGTGCCCTGGGGCGTGAAGCGGAACTCGCGCACATAGCCGTGGCCGTCGAAGGGGTGCGCCAGGCGACCGCCGATGTGCGTCCACCCCGGGCCGTTCGAGAGCACGCGGCCGCCGCGCAACGCGGTGGGGATGGTGCCCTCGACGCGGGTGAGGTCGAGGTCGAGCGGGCCGGGCCGCGCGGTCATCGCGGCGTTCCAGGACTGGGTGCGTGCGTCGCGCATCAGGCCAGCGCGTGGAAGACGTGTTGCACGTCGTCGTCCTGCTCGAGGGCGTCGACCATCTTGAGCACTTCCTGCGCCTTGTCGTCGGGCAGTTCGACTGGCGTCTGCGCGACGTATTCCGAGGCGGCGGAGGTGACGTTCAACTTCCGCGCTTCGATGGCCGACTGCAGCTTGCCGAAGTCGGTGAAGTCGCAGCGAATGACGAGCTGCTTTTCGCCCTTCTCGCCGGTGGACTCTCCGAGCTCCTGCAGGCCGTGGTCGATGAGGTCGAGCTCGAGAGATTCCTGGTCGAGGCCGGTGGGGTCGAGGCGGAAGACGCCCATGCGCTTGAACATGAAGCCGACGCTGCCGGCGTTGCCCATGTTGCCGCCCCAGTCCTTGAAGTGCATGCGCACGTTGGCGACGGTGCGCACCACGTTGTCGGTGGCGGTCTCGACGATGACTGGCACGCCGTGCGGTGCGTAGCCCTCGTACACGATGGTTTCGTAGTCCTTCTGGTCCTGGCCTGACGCGCGCTTGATGGCGGTGTCGACCTTGTCCTTCGGCATGTTGACCGCGCGGGCGTTCTGAATCGCGCGGCGCAGGGCAGGGTTCGACTCGGCGCTGATGCCGCCAGCCTTCACGGCGATGGTGATTTCCTTCGTCACGCGCGTGAAGGCTTTCGCCATCTTGTTCCAGCGCGCGAACATCGTGTGCTTGCGGGTCTCGAAGATGCGTCCCATGACCGGGCATCTAGCGGATCCACTCGGGCTGATCACCGGGTAGATGGCAGGCATGAACCGACTCGCCCTCGTCGCCGTGCTCGTCGTTGCTGGTGTCTCGGCAGCCGAAGACCTCGCCCCGCAGGCCTTCGCGCAGGAACTCGAGAAGCAGAAGGGCCTTGTGCTCGACGTGCGCACGCCAGGAGAGGTCAGCAAGGGCAAGCTGGTGGGCGCGAGCGTCATCGACTTCAACGCCGAGGGCTTCGAGCGCAAGGTGGCGCTCATCGCGCGCGACAAGCCGGTGTTCGTCTACTGCGCGTCGGGTGGCCGCAGCGGTCGTGCCGCCGAGTTGATGGCGAAGCTCGGCTTCACGAAGGTCTCCAACCTTGCGGGTGGCTACCGCGCGTGGACGGCGGCGGGCCTGCCGGTCGACGCGAGCGGTGGTGCGGTGGTGGCCAGCGGCGAGACGGTGACGCCCGAGGCCTTCGACGTCGCGCTCAAGAAAGACAAGCGCGTGCTCGTCGACTTCCAGACGCCGTGGTGCACGCCCTGCCAGAAGATGGCGCCGGTGTTCGAAGGCCTGACGCTCAAGGGCGTGAAGACGATGAAGGTCGACATCGACGCGAGCGAGGCGCTGGCGGCGCGCGAGAAGGTGCAGGGCGTGCCGGTGTTCGTGCTCTACGTCGATGGCAAAGAGAAGGCGCGTGTCTCCGGAGAGCAGCCGAAGGACGCGCTCGAGAAGCTCGCCGCGACGAAGTGATGAGAACGTACCGGCCACGCCCGTAGGCGTGACCTGCAGGGTCACCCGCCGCCGTCTTGAGGTCAAACACGTCGAGCCGTACGCCGCGCCGCTCGAGCGAGATGAGCAACGACGTACAATTCATCGGGCCCGCGACACGAAAGCACATCGCTTTTGTTCACTCGGCGGCAATTGCGGTGACGGGAGTGATCTCAGACAATCGGAACATGCTGTCCACCGACGCAATCGCTCCGTTGAAGACGATGGAGCTCAGCCGCAAGACCTACGCGCGCCTCGGTGCTCA
>JBILUC010000024.1:0-106049 GCA_044371205.1 Archangium sp. | reverse complement strand
TTCACCTGCGCGAGGGCGAGCGAGTGGTACCGCATCACCTCGACGTCACCTTGAATCGTGGGCCAGCGGCGCGACGCCTCAAACCGGGCGACGGCCCGCTTGCCGTGCGCCGGCGTGACCCGAGTCAACTCTGCGTCGAACGCGAGGCCCAGGGCCTGATGACCCAGGCACACGCCCAGAAACGGCAGCCCGCGCCGAGCGACCTCGTGCACGAGCGGAATCAGCCCCGCGCGAACGGGATCCATCGGGCCGGGGCCGACGACCACCTCGGTGATGCCGTCGAGCGAGCGCAGCGCGTCTGCCGCCGACACCACGCGCACGGCCTCTCGGGGAAACGGCAACCGCTCCAACACGTTCCAGCTGAACGAGTCGTTGTTTTCGACGAAGAGCAGCACGACCGACTCAGTCCACCGGCGGCGGCTTCACGTCGACGTGAAAGTGGTTGCGGTGGCCGCGCCCGCCGTCTTGCAGTTTGGCGCCCCACGGCTCGGTTCTGGCGCGCGCGAGCAGCACGGGGTCGGTGAACAAGATGCGCTCGACGCGCGGGTTCGAGGCAATGGCCTTGATCATCGCCCACGCGGTCTCGCGATCGTAGTCGCTCCGACCGACCTCGGTGCCCGACCCCCCGTTGGTCTTCGGCAAGCGGAGATCGAGATCGAGCCCGTTCTCGTGCGTCTCGTGATCGTGGTTCGCGCCGCCCTGGTGTCGCGAGACGTCGTTCAAGCTGATGCGCGCCGAGCCGGGAGACACCGACAGGTGGTCGGCCGCATAGACCGAGCTGAACTCTTCGATCGCCTTGCGCGTCTCAGCCGAGCCGTAGCTGAAGTGGTCGGTGTCGTCGTTGACGAAGCCCGGACCGGTCTCGGGCATGCGCTCCCACCGGGGCGGGTGTGCCATCGAGAGCGCACGATCGACGAGATCGTTGAGGCCCACCAGGCCGCGCTCGTGGGCGACCTCTTCGGTGCCGTTCAACATCGCGCGGTACGCCTTCAACGCGTTCTCGGTCTGCCGGCCGTACTTGCCATCGACATCGACGGGAAAGCCGATGTCCTTCAACCGCTGCTGTACGATGCGCACGTCGGCGGGCCGGTTGCTGCCGCCCTGCCCGACGGACGCGGTGATGGGAAAGCGCGCGCGCCGCACCGGGTCGATGCTCGCCGGCACCGGAGCCGTACCGGGCGAGGGCGTGAACTGTCGGTCGAACGCGTCGAAGGCTTCGGCGACCCGGGAGCCTGTCGCCCTCACGTTCAACAGCTCGGCCGGGCCCGACGCCTCGACGCCCTTGAGCAGCTCGAACAGCGCCTTGAGCTCCGCGGGCCCCTGGAGCTGCCCGTCGCGCACGTTCGAGAGGTCAATGCCTTCCAGGTCTTCGATCTTCAACCCGGCCGCCGCCAGCTTCGCGAGGAAGGCCGGGTCGTTCTTTGCGGCGTTGACGTCGAGGCGCTGGTTGCGGCGCGTGTCGATGAATTCGTTGCGGTGGATTCTGGGCATCGCGCCGCGCAGCGTAGCTCAGGCAGCGCCGCCAAACCGGGGCCGAATGGTCATCCATTTGCGTCGGGTGGAGATCGTCGGATACAGGCCCCCTCGGTTCTCGCGGGGAAAACAATGCTTCGGCGCTGCCTGTCCATTTTCGCATGTGCGGTCGCGCTCGCGGCCTGCGGCAAGCCTGAGAAGGTCATGCCTTCCAACCCTGACTCCGGCACCCCGTTGCCCCGCGTCGTGTGCCTCGACACCGACGGCGACGGCTTCAACGGCACCGGCGACTGCACGGGCGAGAGCAACCTCGACTGCAACGACAACGACCCGATGGTGTTCCCCGGCGCCCTCGAGTTGTGCAACGGCGTCGACGACACCTGCAACGGGCAGATCGACGAAGGGCTGCCCATCGTCAGCTACTACCGCGACGAAGACGGCGACGGCGTCGGCGCCATGAAGACGGGTGAAGGCTGCAAGGGCCCCCCGATGGGCAGCGTCACCCAGTCGGGTGACTGCAACGACCAGAGCGCCACCATTCGGCCCGGCCAGGCCGAGACCTGCAACGACGTCGACGACGACTGCGACGGCACGCGCGACAACGGCATCCCCTTTCAAGACTTCTTCCTCGACAACGACGGCGACGGCTTCGGGAGCGCGTCGAGCACGCCGGTCAGCTCGTGCCAAACCACGGTGCAGGGCCGCGTGAGCAACCCCGGCGACTGCAACGACAACGATCCCACCGTGAAGCCGGGCGCCATCGAGCTGTGCAACAAGGTCGACGACAACTGCGACGCGCAGGTCGACAACGGCATCGCCTTCGTCAGCTACTACCCCGACGTCGACGGCGACGGCTTTGGTGATGCCAGCGCGCAGGCCGAGAGCAGCTGCGCGCCCGTTGCGGGCAAGGTGCTCAACACGTCTGACTGCAACGACCAGAGCGCGAGCGTGAAGCCCGGCGCGCCTGAGGTCTGCAACACCGCCGACGACGACTGCGACGGCATGATCGACGAAGGCCTCACCTTCACCGCCTACTACCCGGACGGAGACGGTGACGGCTTTGGAGCGGCGGGTGTCATGGCTCAGTCGTCGTGTGCTCCCGTGCCCGGCAAGGTGACCAACGCCGCCGATTGCAACGACGGCACGGCAGCGGTGAAGCCCGGGGCCCCCGAGGTGTGCAACGGCGTCGACGACAACTGCGCGGGCGGCGCCGACGAGGGGCTCACCTTCTCGCGCTATTACGTCGATGGTGACGGCGACGGCTTCGGCGCGAGCAGCTCGACGGCGACCTCTTCCTGCACGGCCATCGTCGGGCGCGTCACCAACAACACCGACTGCAACGACGCCAACCCCGCGGTGAAGCCGATGGCGCCCGAGACCTGCAACGGGGTCGACGACAACTGCGCAGGCGGCACCGACGAGGGGCTCACCTTCGTCGACTACTACCCCGATGGTGACGGCGACGGGCACGGCAGCGCGTCGGCGAGCGCGATCAACTCGTGCGTGCCCATCGTGGGGCGCGTCACGTCGCGCGATGACTGCAACGACGCGAACTCGGCCATCAACCCCGACCGCATGGAGATCTGCAACGGGCTCGACGACGACTGCGACGGGCCCACCGATGAGGGCCTCGCGACGCAGAACTATTTCGTCGACTTCGATCGCGACGGGTTCGGCTCGTCGGGCTCGATGGCGACGGCCTCGTGCGGGCCGGTCAGCGGTCAGGTCACCAACAACACCGACTGCAACGACAACAACTCGTCGGTGAAGCCGGGCATGAGCGAGCTGTGCAACGGCGTCGACGACAACTGTGACAACCAGATCGACAACGGGGTGATGACGCTCAACTACTACGTCGACTCCGACGGAGATGGGTTCGGCGCCACCGGCTCGGTCGCGCAGCCCTCGTGCAGCGCCATCGTGGGCCGCGTCACCAACGACACCGACTGCAACGACATGAACTCGGCCGTGAAGCCCGGTGCCACCGAGCTGTGCAACCTCACCGACGACGACTGCGACATGCAGACCGACGAGGGGCTCACCTACCTCACGTACTACCCGGACGTGGACGGTGACGGGTTCGGCGCGTCCACCGGGAGTCCCCATTCGAGCTGCGCCCCCGTGAGCGGCAAGGTGACCAACAACACCGACTGCAACGACGCGAACAACAACATCCGCCCCGGCGCGACCGAGGTCTGTAACGGCGTCGACGACAACTGCGTCGGCGGCATCGACAACGGGCTTCCGACCCAGAGCTATTATGCCGACGCCGACACCGACGGCTTTGGCGCCACGTCGTCAGCGGCGGTCGTCTCCTGTGGCCCCGTGAGTGGCCGCGTCACGAACAACAGCGACTGTGACGACGGGAACTCTTCCATCAAGCCGACGGCGAGCGAGCTGTGCAACGGCGTCGACGACAACTGCGCAGGAGGCATCGACGAGGGCAATCCGGGTGGCGGCGGGGCGTGCAGCACCGGCCAGTCGGGCGTCTGCGCGGCGGGCACGTTGACCTGCGCGTCGGCGACGGTGAGCTGTGTGCGCAACGTCGCGCCTGCGACCGAGAAGTGCAATGGGCTCGACGACAACTGCAACGGCACCACCGACGAAGGCTTCACCGGTCTGGGGACGAGTTGCTCGGCAGGGCAGGGTGTGTGCCTGCGCACTGGGACCAACGTCTGCAACGTGGGTGGCACTGCGGTGGTGTGCAACGCGACAGCAGGCAGCCCCACTGCGGCCGCCTGTGACGGCGCTGACAACGACTGCGATGGCATCGTCGACGAGCCATTCATCACCAGCACCACCAACGTCGGCACCACCGCGTGGACCGACGTCGAGGTGCGCCCGTACTTCTACTCGGCGGCGAGCTGCGCGGGCGGCGCCACCGGCACCGGCACCGACGCGCTCGCGGGCGGGGCGTTGGTGATGGCCGGCGGCTCGAGCGGCATCAGCTTTCAGCGGCTCGACGCGACGGGCGCTCCGACGGGTGGGAGCACGAGCGTGACGTCGTTGACCTACGCCGACGTTGACTTCGCGCAGGCCGGTGACGGCTTCGTCATCGCCGGCGTGTGGAACTCGAACAACGCGGAGATCGACCTCTACTACGTCGACTCCACCGGCGTGCAGCGCACCTACCGGTACACGCAATTCGTCGGCGCGACCAACCAGACCCTCGACTCGCTGCGTGTCGTGCGCGGCAACGGGCGTCGCGTCGTGCTGGTGTGGAGAGAGAACGGCACCGGCATCAAGATGGCCCAGGTCGAGGCGTGCAACATCAGCGGCTCGTGGGAACTGCGCGCTGCCGGCTGCGTGAGCACGACGTTGAGCTCGACCACCATCAGCCCCGGTGCAGCGGTGGTGGCGGGCGTGGGCGCCGACTCGTCTCACGTCGAGTGGACGAGCTCGCAGACGTGTCAGCCCACCGCGACGCAGCGCCGCATCGGCATCGGGTACCTGACCACTGCGACGAGCCTCAACTTCTTCCGCGTGAATGAAAACGGCACGAGCAAGGAAACAGAGTTCGTCGCGTACACCGTCACCTCACCGCGCACGCTCAACGAGCCCGACGTCACCTTCTTCCGCGACGGCGCTTCGGCTGATCAGTTCTTCCTCGCGTACGTGACGCGCGACCCCGGCGCCACCGCCCCGCAGGCCGACCTGAACTACTGGATGACGAATGATCAGGGCTGGAACTACGCCTACCTCCAGTACGCGACCGAGAACGGCGCCAACTCCATCGCGCGGCCCCGCACCAGCGCGACGGCGACGGGCGTCACGATGTCGGCGATTCGCTGGGTGGTTGACGCGTCAGGGTTCAAGAAGCAGGTGATGACGCGTGTGAGCGACTTGACCGGCTTCCGCGTACCTTCGAGCTCCACCGTCGAGCTTTCGGCCACCAGCGGCTCGTGCGTGAGCGACCCGGCGTGCCGACCGGGCGACAAGTCGGCCTTCACCAACTGGGCCCCGTTCTCACGGCTCTATTACTCGGGCAGCGGCTCGACGCCGGTCGGTGCGTTCGCGAGCACGCTCAGCTGCAACTGACGCATGCGCCTTCTCGTCGTTGATTCTTTTGCAGCCGAAGCGAAGGGCCTGCGCAACCACTTCGAAGCGCGCTTCGCCGAGCCGCGCCGCGCGACGAGCGATCGCTTCGTGTGGGACTTGTGGAACGTCGAGGGCCAGTACACCGCGCTGCGCACGCCCGCGTGGGAGTACTTCCCGAAGAAGCTCTACGACGCGTTTCATCAGCGCCTCGTGTGGTGGGGCCGCCGCACGCTCGGCTGTCATGACGTCTCGCCGCCCTGGCTCAGCTGTTACGTGAACGGCTGCGAGCAGCGGCTTCACGGTGACTTGCCGCACGGCCCCGTGGCCTTCGTCTTCTCGCTCACGCCCTGGCAGCGCCGAAACTTCCGCGGGGGCGAGACGTTGCTCGTGCGCGACGAAGTGCTCGACCTGTGGAACGGGTTTCAGAGCGTGCGCTCGATCGAAGAGCGGGACGTGCTCGAAGAGGTGCCCGCGAAGTTCAACCGCCTCGTCGCGTTCGACCCGCGCATCCCCCACGGCGTGCGGCGCATCGACGGCACCATGGAGCCCCGTGACGGCCGCCTCGTCATTCACGGCTGGTTCGTGCAGCCGCGCCCGTTCATCGAGGGCCCGCTGAAAGAGAAGGCGCTCGCCGACGCCATCGCCCGCGTCACCGAGGCCCTCGCGCCGATGCTGCAAGACGGCCTGCCCATCGCCGGCCTGCTGTCGCTGGGCTTCGACGTCGCGGCGGGTCGCGCGTCGAACGTGAAGGTGCTGGCCGACACGCTGCGCACGGCGACCGGGCTGGCAAACGAGCGCTCCCGGCTGATCCGCACCGTGAAGAAAGCGCTCGCTGATCAGCGCTTCCCCTCGGGGGGGCGGTCGCGCATCACCTTGCCGCTCGTCTTCGAGCGCTGATCAACCCTGTGTTTGTGGGGGGTTGCACGCATTTGACGCCAACGCAAAAGCCGTCAATCCAGAGACTTGCGATCCCCCGCAGCGTGCTGTTACACGCCCCTTCGCCCGCTGCTTTCGCGCTCGTTCAGGTGGGGGCCGCAGGTGCAGCAAAAATACACACACGTGCCGAGCCGGCCGGGTGCTCCTGACATGGGGTCAGGGGTCGGAGCCGAGTCTTCGCATCACCGGACACGTGGCGGATCAACAACCTGAAATAGAGAAGGCAGCAGATCATGACTGAGCAGAACGAGCAGCAGCAGCAGATGGCCCCCGCCGGCGGCATCACCATGCGTCAGATGCTGGAAGCGGGCGTCCACTTCGGCCACCAGACCAAGCGCTGGAACCCGAAGATGAAGCCGTACATCTTTGGTGCCCGCAACGGCATCTACATCATCGACCTGCAGAAGACGGTCGTGCTCGCCCGCGCGGCGCTGCGCTTCGTCTCTGACGTCACCGCGCGCGGTGGCTCGGTGCTCTTTGTCGGCACCAAGAAGCAGGCGCAGGACGTAGTGCGTGAAGAGGCCAGCCGTTCGGGCCAGTTCTTCGTCACCAACCGCTGGCTGGGCGGCACGCTCACCAACTTCAAGACCATCAAGCAGGGCATCGACCGCCTCAAGTCGATCGAGACCATGGCCGAAGACGGGACCTACGCCCGCCTGCCCAAGAAGGAAGTCGCCGGTCTCGAGCGTGAGCGCGAGAAGCTTGAGAAGAACCTGGGCGGCATCAAGAACACCAACCGCCTCCCCGGCGCGGTGTTCGTGATCGACCCCAAGAAGGAACAGCTCGCCGTGCACGAGGCCAACCGCCTCGGCATTCCGGTCATCGGCCTCGTCGACACCAACTGCGACCCCGAAGGCATCGACTACGTCATTCCCGGCAACGACGACGCGATCCGTTCGATCAAGCTCTTCACCGGCAAGATCGGCGACGCCGCGCTCGAGGGCGCTGCCCGGTACCGCGCTTCGGGCGCTGCCGACCGTGACGCCCAGGAAGAGCGTCGTCGCCACGAGGGTCGTGGTGGCAACGACGGCGAGCGCACCCGCCGCCAGCCGCGCCGTGAAGGCCGTGGCCCGGTGGTCGAGCACAAGGGCGGCGCGTCGGCCGTCGAGCCTGCCGCCATCGAGGGTGGCGAGGTGGCCGCTGCTGCCGCCGAGCCCGCAGCCGAGGCGAAGGCCGAGTAACTCCATCGCCCACGCTTCATGATTTTCCAGGGGAGCGTTGCCAACCGGTGACGCTCCTCTTTCACTGAAAGAAGGAACACATGGCTGAGATCAGCGCTGCAATGGTGAAGGAACTCCGCGAGAAGACCGGCGCGGGCATGATGGACTGCAAGAAGGCCCTGACGGAAGCCGCGGGCGACTTCGCGAAGGCCGAAGAGTGGCTTCGCAAGAAGGGTGTCGCGAGCGCCGCCAAGAAGGGTGACCGCGTCGCCGCCGAAGGCCTCGTCGGCCTCCAGGTGTCGGCCGATGGCAAGCTCGGCGCGCTCGTCGAGGTGAACGCCGAGACCGACTTCGTCGCGCGCAACGCCGACTTCGTGAAGCTCGTCGAGGGCCTCGTGAAGCACGTCTCGCAGCACAACCCCGCCGACCTCGCCGCGCTCGAGGTGCAGCCCTACGAGGCCGGCAAGACCGTGAAGGACGCGGTCACCGAGAAGATCGCCACCATCGGCGAGAAGATCACCGTGCGTCGCTTCGCCCGCTTCCAGGTCGACGGCAACGGCGTGGTGGGCCAGTACCTCCACTCGAACAACAAGGTCGCCACGCTGGTCGAGGTGCTTGGCAGCAACCACGCCGAAGCGAAGACCCTCGCCAACGAGCTCGCGATGCAGGTCGCGGCGATGCGGCCCCCGTACGTCACGCGCGAGCAGGTGCCCGCCGACGTGCTCGAGAAGGAAAAGGCCCTCTACAAGGACGAGCTGCAGAACACGTGGCGCTTCACCATCAAGGACGGCCCCGCGCGCACCGGCATCTTCCGCAACGAAGACGCCGAGAAGGTGATGCTCGAGATCTCCGGCAAGCTCGAGAAGGTGCCGCTCTCGCAGATCGTCAAGCGCGAGCAGATCACCAAGCCCGAAGCGATGTGGGACAAGATCATCGGCGGCAAACTCGAGAAGTACTTCGAGAACAACTGCCTCGTTGACCAGCTCTGGGTGAAGGACGACAAGCTCAAGATCAAGGACGTGGTCGCCGAGCACGGCAAGAAGGCCGGCGCGACGCTGACCGTGGGCCGCGTGGCCCGCCTCGAGGTCGGTGAAGGCATCGAGAAGAAGCAGGCCGACCTGGCCGCTGACGTCGCCGCGACGCTCGGCACCGCAAAGGCGTAAGCCGCGGCAGCTTGAAGCAGCACCCACGCCCGGACTGGAGACGGCCCGGGCGTTCGTGTGTCTGCAGGTCGGGTTGACAACAACGAGCCCGACTCGTTACGAAGCCGTTCGTGTCGTCGCTCCCGCTCCATCATCACGTGCATCACCATGACCCCCACGGGCATGCGTGCACGCGTGTGAGCTGAAGCACCTCACACCGACGAATTGCACGAAGCCCGTCCCCCGCGACGGGCTTTTTCGTTTCTGCCCGCCGCGTTCCCCCTCGCCTCACGCCGGAGAAACCCATGCCTCGAATCGCACTCCCCAACAAAGGTCGCCTGCAGGACGAAGTGAAGACGTTGCTCGATGACGCCGGGTTGCCCATTCGCGGCCGGTCGGAGCGCAGCCTCACCGCCTCGCTGGGCGGCGAATTCGAAGCCATCTTCGTGCGCGCCCAGGACATCCCCGAGTTCGTCGCAGACGGCGCGGCCGATCTCGGCATCACCGGGGCCGATCTCGTGTCCGAGTCGGGGCGCGTGCTGACCGAGCTGCTCGATCTCGAGTTCGGAAAGTGTCGCCTCGTGGTCGCGGTGAGGGAAGACAGCGGGGTCACCGGCCTCGCGCAGCTCACGGGGCGACCGCGCGTGGCGTCCGTGTTCCCCCGCCTGACGCGCACCTACTTCGAGAAGCAGCGGCTGGGTGTCGACGTGGTGCCCGTGAGCGGCGCAGCAGAGATCGCTCCGCACCTCGGCATCGCCGACATCGTGGTCGACCTCACCTCGACGGGTTCCACGCTCAAGGTCAATGGGCTCAAGGAGATCGCCGCGGTGATGGAGTCATCGGCCCGCCTGGTGGCGCGGCCTGACGTGGCGACGCAGCCCTGGGCCAACGAGCTCACCCTGGCGCTCTCGTCGGTGCTCCGCGCGCGAGGCCAGCGGTACCTGATGGCGAACGTGCCCAAAGACAGACTCGACGAGGTGCGGGAGCGGCTCCCCGGGTTGAACGGGCCTACGCTGAGTGAGGTGCTCGGCGGGGGCCGCTTCGTCGCGATGCACGCGGTGGTCTCGGCGAGCAGCATCTACAAGACCGTCGCGGCGCTGAAGGCGTGCGGCTGCGAGGGTATTCTCGTCACTCGCATCGAGAGGCTGATGCCATGAGCGTGCTTCGTTTTCGTGGGTCGATTGCTGCCCTGAGCGCGAAGGACCGGGCCGAACTGTTCGACCGCTCGTTCTCGCTCGATCCGAAGGTCACCCAGACCGTCGCGCGGCAGCTCTCCGAAGTTCGCGCCGAAGGTGACGCCGCGTTGTTGCGGTACGCGCGAGACTACGACCGGGCCACCTTGAGCTCGCTCGAGGTGCCGGCGATCGAGTTGCAGCGCGCGCTCGCCTCGCTCGACCCCGCCGTGCGCCGGGGTCTGGAACGCGCCGCGAAGAACCTCGAGACGGTGGCGCGGGCCTCGTTGCCGCCGCCGTCGGAGCTGGAGGTCGAGCCCGGCCTCTTCGTCGGTCGGCGCGCCGATGCGTTCGCGCGCGTCGGTGTGTACGCGCCGGGTGGCAAGGCCGCGTACCCGTCGAGCGTGCTGATGGGTGTCGTGCCGGCCCGCGCCGCGGGTGTCAAAGAGGTCATCGTCTGTTCGCCTCCCTCGGCCAACGGCCTCCCGTCTGACGTGGTGCTCGCAGCCGCTGCCCTCGCGGGGGCGACGCGTGTCTTCGCGGTCGGCGGTGCGGGCGCCATCGGGGCGCTCGCCTTCGGGACGAGCTCAGTGCCACGCGTCGATCGCATCGTCGGGCCGGGGAACGCGTGGGTCGCCGAGGCCAAGCGCCAGGTCGCAGGAGAGGTGGGCATCGACTCTCCCGCCGGGCCCTCGGAGATTCTGGTCATCGCCGACGAGCAGGCTGCGCCCGACGACGTGGCGCGCGAGTTGCTCGCGCAGGCCGAGCACGATGTCGATGCGTGCGTGGTGGCGTTGTGTCTGGGTGACGGGCTTGCGGAGCGGGTGGTGGCCGCGCTCGAGACCGCCATCCCCTCGCAGCCGCGACGGGAGACCATCGAGACGGCGCTCCGCACCCGCGGGGCCGTGCTGTCGATCTCGTCGTTGGACGAGGCGTGGCCTTTCGCCGAAGCGTTCGCGGCCGAGCACCTGCAGCTCGACCTCGCCGACGCTTCGGAGTTCGTCCCGAAGGTGCGCAACGCCGGCACCGTCTTCGTCGGCGCCAACACGTCGGTCGCGTTCGGCGACTACCTCACCGGCGCCAACCACGTGCTCCCCACCGCGGGCGCAGGGCGCCGCTTCAGCGGGCTCTCGGTGCTCGACTTCGTGCGCTGGCAGACGTGGCAACGGGTGACTCCGGCGGCTGCGCGCTCGATGGCGGACGACGTCGTGGCGCTGGCCACGAGCGAGGGACTGCCCGCGCACGCCGCGGCCGCACAGGGCGCCGCCAGGAGCACGAGCCCCGCGGCTCGTGTCGCGGGAGCACCGGGCCCTGCAGCGACCACCTTCTCGCAAGGAACGCGCCCGACGTCGGCGACTGAGAAGACGACCGCGCTGCGAACTCGCCCGACGTTGGCGAGCATCGAGCGCTACCTGCCCACCCGGCCTCCGTGTGAGCTCGACCTCACCGACAACACCAACCTCTTCGGCGTGCCCCCCTCGGTGCAGCAGGTGCTCGCCTCGCCTCCGGCAGGGGCTGTCACTCGGTACCCTGCGCCATATGCAGATGCGCTCCGCTCGGCGCTGGCTGAGTTCACCGGCGTCAGCATCGAGAGCATCGTCACCGGGTGCGGCTCGGACGACGTACTCGACGCGACCTTCCGCGCCTTTGGTGAGCCAGGTGACGTGTTGGCGTATTGCCCGCCCACGTTCTCCATCGTCAGCGCCTTCGCGCGAGCCAATGCGTTGGTGCCGACGACCGTGACGCTCGACGTCGACGCGCTCGCGCGCAGCGGGGCCAGGGTCATCTACCTGTGCTCGCCCAACAACCCGACGGGCGCGGTGTTGCCTGAAGGCTTCGTGGAGTCACTGCTCCAACGCACCAACGCCGTGGTGGTGCTCGACGAGGCCTACGTCGAGTACGCGGCGCAGGAGTCGATGGCGAAGCGCGCCCCGTCGCTCGACCGCCTCGTCGTGGTGCGCACGTTGTCGAAAGCGTTCGGGCTCGCCGGGCTCCGCGTCGGTTACGCGGTCGGCAACGCGGCCCTCATCGCGCAGATCGAGAAGACGCGCGGTCCCTACAAAGTCGGTGGACTCGCCGAGGCTGCGGGTGTCGCTGCGCTGACGAAAGATCGTCAGTGGGTGCAGCGAGGCATCGACGTCGTCAAAGCCAGCCGTCGTGAGTTCGCCCAAGCGCTCACCGCGAACGGCTTCGCGCCGCTGCCCAGCGAGGGGAACTTCGTGCTGGTGCCGCTCACGAAGTCGTCGACGGAGGTGGCCTCCCGCATGCGCGAGCGCGGGGTGTCGGTGCGCGCCTTCTCCTCGTTGCAAGGCGTGGGAGACGCAGTGCGCATCTCCATCGGCACCGAGGCGATGATGAAGACCTGCCTGACCGCGCTGATCGAGGCCACGCGATGAGCCCCTGTCTCCGCTTCGAAGTGGCCGCACGCGCGCCTGTCTTCCGCTTGTCACGCGGAGGACCCAACGGCGGGGCCCAGCCCTTCGCGTGGGTGCTCACCTGCGCCGGGGCTTCGCGATGAGAGCGAGCCTCTTCGACTACGGCGCGGGCAATCTCCACTCGCTGGGCCGCGCGCTCAGCCGGCTGGGCGTGTCGGTGTCCATCTCCACCGACCCGTTGGTGGAGACCGACCTGCTCGTGCTCCCCGGCGTCGGCGCGTTTGGTCAGGCTGCCGAGCGGTTGGCGCCGTCACGCGAGGCACTCCGCACGGTCATCGCGGAGGGGCGTCCGGTGCTCGGCATCTGTCTGGGCATGCAGTTGTTGTTCGACTCGTCGGAAGAAGATGAAGGTACGGCCGGGCGGGGACTTTCGGTGCTGGCAGGCACGGTGACCCGGCTGCAGACCCGCCGCGTTCCCCACATCGGGTGGACGCGGCTCGAGGAGACGAAGGCGGCGATGTACTTCGCGCACTCGTTCGCCTGTCGGCCGGTCGACCCGTCCATCGTCACCGCCTGGGCGCGGCACGACGACGAGCGTTTCCCCGCAGCGGTGAAGTCGGGCCGGGTGGCGGGCGTGCAGTTCCACCCCGAGAAGTCGTCGGCCGATGGCCTCGTGTTGCTCGAGCGCCTCGTCCGCGAGGTGACGTCATGAAGGCGATTCCTGCCATCGACCTGCGAGAAGGCGCGTGCGTGCAGTTGGTGGGCGGCTCGTACGACGAAGAGCGCGTGCGGTTGCCCGACCCGGTGCAGGTGGCCCAGCGGTGGCGTGCGGCGGGCTTCTCGTCGCTGCACGTGGTCGACCTCGATGCCGCGACGGGCCGTGGCTCGAACGCAGTGACCATCGAGCGGCTCCTCGTGGGTGGTGACGTTCAAGTCGGTGGCGGGGTGCGCGACGAGGCCACCATCGAGCGCTGGCTCGGGCTCGGCGCCGCGCGCGTCGTCGTCGGCACCCGCGCCGTCGAAGAGCCGGCGTGGCTCGAGCAAATGGCCACCCGCTTCCCCCAACGCGTGGTGCTGGCGGCCGACGTGAAGGGCCGCGCGGTGGTCACGCGAGGCTGGGCGACCGAGACGTCCCTGCAGGTGAGCGAGCTGTTCGCGCGGGTCGAGGCGCTGCCGCTCGCGGGCGTGCTCGTCACCGCAGTGCACGTCGAAGGGCGCCTCGAAGGCACCGACGCCGCGCTCTTTCGAGACCTCGCCGCGGCCACGAAGCTGCCCGTCATCGCCTCGGGGGGCGTCACCACCGTTGAAGATCTGCGTTGCCTTCAAGCCAGCGGGTGCCGCGCCGCGGTCATCGGCATGGCCCTCTACACCGGGCGCCTCGACGCGCTCTCCACTGCACAGGAGTTTTCCTCATGAAGTCCGTCACGCGTGAAACGAAGGAGACGAAGGTGCTCGCCGCGCTGGGCACTGCCGTTCGCATCGACACCGGCCTCAAGTTCTTCGACCACATGCTCACCGCGTTCGGCACCTACGCGGGCCTGCCGCTGGTCATCGAAGCGCGCGGCGACCTGCGCCACCACTTGATGGAAGACGTCGCGCTCGCGGTGGGCAGGCTGGTACGTGAAGCGACCCCGGCGACGGCGCGCCGCTATGGGGAGACCACCATCCCCATGGATGACGCGCTCGTGCAGGCCGTCATCGACGTCGGGGGGCGGCCCTACTTCGAGGGGAAGCTCCCATCGAAGTTGTACACGCACTGGTTTCGCAGCTTCGCGACGACGGCCGAAGCGACGCTGCACCTGCGCCGGCTGCGAGGCCGCGATCGCCACCACCTCATCGAGGCGGCATTCAAGGCGACCGGGCTCGCGCTGCGTGCTGCGCTCCGCGACGACGGCGTGGTCTTCAGCACCAAGGGCAGCGTGAAGTGGGAGGTGACGTCGTGACCATGCGCCGTGTCGTGGTGTGCCTCGACATGAAGGGCGGGCGCGTCGTGAAGGGCGTGTCGTTCGAGGGGCTGCGTGACGTGGGCGACCCCGTCGAGCTCGCGCGCCGCTACGAGGCTGAAGGCGCCGACGAGCTGGTATTTCTCGACGTGTCGGCCAGCGAAGAAGAGCGCGCCCCTCTGTGGGACGTGGCCACGCGTACTGCCGAGCAGGTCTTCATTCCGCTCACCATCGGGGGCGGCATCGGCTCGGTCGACGACTTGAACCGCGCGCTGCGTGCCGGTGCCGACAAGGTGGCGCTCAATTCGGCCGCCGTTCGAACGCCGGGCCTCATCACCGCGTGCGCACAGGTCGCCGGCTCGCAGTGCGTCGTGGTGAGCATCGACGCGAAGCGGGAAGGTGACCGTTGGCTCGTGTTCACGCACGGAGGCCGTCGAGCGACGGGCCTCGACGCCATCGAATGGGCGAAGGAAGCGGTCGCTCGCGGGGCCGGAGAGTTGCTCGTCACCAGCATCGATCGCGACGGTCAGCGCAGCGGATACGACCTCGCGCTCACCCGCGCCATCGCTGACGCCGTCGACGTGCCGGTCATCGCATCGGGCGGGGCAGGGAATGCACAGCACCTCGCTGACGCCTTCGTCGAAGGGCACGCCGAGGCCGCGTTGCTCGCAGGCGTGCTCCACGACGGAACGACCACGGTCGGCGCACTCAAGGCAGGCCTCGCGCGCGCGGGGCTCGACGTTCGCGAGGTGCGCTCATGACGTGGCTCGACGCGGTCACCACGGTGGCGCGGCTCGCTGGAGCGGAGGCGCTCTCGCACTTCCGCTCGGCGCTCCAGGTGCAGACCAAGGCCGATGGTTCCCCGGTCACGCTCGCCGATCAGCAAGCCGAGCGCGTCGCCCGCGCGTGGATTGAGCAGCACTTCCCGGAGGACGGCATCGTCGGTGAAGAGGGTGACTCGGTGCGGCCCGAGGCCCGCCGCCGCTGGTACGTCGACCCCATCGACGGCACGAAGGCCTTCATTCGCGGGGTGCCGCTGTGGGGCACGCTCATCGCGGTGGTGGAGGGCGACGAGGTCCTCGCAGGCGCGCTCTTCATCCCCGCGCTCGACGAGCTGGTGGCGGCGGAGCGGGGCAAGGGCTGCTTCTGGAACGGCAAGCCCACGCGCGTCTCGGCAGTGTCGTCTCTCGAGCAGGCGACGGTGCTCACCACCGATGCCGGCCGGCTCGCGCAGCCGATCCGACCGTTGCTCGACGCAGCGCCGGTGAGCAGGACGTGGGGTGATTGTTACGGCTACCTCCTCGTAGCGACCGGTCGTGCAGAGGCGATGATCGACCCCGTGCTCAACGATTGGGACTCGGCGGCGTTGTGGCCGATCATCGAGGAGGCGGGCGGGGTGTTCACCTCCTTCGACGGCCGCCGCACGGGCTTCGGCAAGAGCGCCATCGCCACCAATCAGGCGCTTGCCGGGAATGTTCGGCGAAGGCTTGCTCCCGTCGCAGCGACAGCGGGCTTCGACGTGGCCGCGGTCGATTTCTCAAAGGGGCTCGTGCCGGTCGTCACGCAAGACGCCCGCTCTGGCGCCGTGCTGATGGTCGCGTACACCGACGCCGAGGCGCTCACGAAGACGGTCGAGACCGGCGTGATGCACTACCGCTCGCGCACGCGCGGGTTGTGGAAGAAGGGCGAGACGAGCGGCAACGTGCAGCGCGTGGTCTCGCTCGCGTTGGACTGTGACCGCGACACGGTGCTCGCGCGGGTCGAGCCGGCGGGCCCTGCGTGTCACACCGGCGCGGTGACCTGCTTCGGCGGAGCGACCGGCGATGAACTCTCGACCCTCGCGGCGACGCTCTCTTCCCGCGCCGCCGATGCGCCCGTGGGGAGCTACACCGCGAAGCTGCTCGGCAACCGCAACCTGCGACTCAAAAAGCTGGGCGAAGAGTCGGCAGAGCTGGTCGTGGCGCTGGCCGACGGTGATCAGGCCCGGACGCTCGAAGAAGCGGCCGACGTGATGTACCACGTGCTCGTCGCGCTCCAGGCCAACGGGCTGACGCTCGATGGCGTTCGGGAGGTGCTCGCGTCTCGCCGACGGTGATCAGGTCCGAACCTTCGATGAAGCAGCCGAGGTGACGTGGGGCGTGCTCGGCGCGTCGCCGCTCGACGGCGTTGAGGGCGTTCTGGCGTCTCGCAGTCGACCCGGGGCGCCGTGATCGGCGCGCAAGAGCAAGCGGCCGTGAGGTGCCACGCGCTCGTCGCGCTTCCCCGACCCCCGAGGCTCGGATGGTGCTCGCGTCTCGCAGACGAACCGGGTCGATGTGACCGGCGCGCTCGCAGATTCTGCCCCGGGCGCGCAGTGAGGGTGCTAGAGCCACGATTCGCCATGGGCACCCTCGTCAAGTCGGGCGGCTACAAGCGGATCCTCCTCAAGATCTCCGGGGAGGCGCTGATGGGAGATGAGAAGTACGGCATTCATCCCCCCACGCTCTCGCGCATCGCCGAAGAGGTCATCGAGCTGAAGAACGCCGGCGTCGAGTGCGCCATCGTCATCGGCGGCGGCAACATCTTCCGCGGCGTGCAGGGCGCCACCACCGGCATGGACCGGGCGAGCGCCGACTACATGGGCATGCTCGCCACCTGCATCAACTGCCTCGCGCTGCAGGACTCGCTCGAGAAGCTGGGGGGCAGCACGCGGGTGCTCTCGGCCATCAAGATGGAGCAGATCGCCGAGCCCTACATTCGCCGCCGCGCCGTGCGCCACCTCGAGAAGGGCCGCATCGTCATCTTCGCGGCCGGCACCGGCAACCCGTACTTCACGACCGACACCGCGGCCTCGCTGCGCGCGATGGAAATCAACGCCGAGGTCATCTTGAAGGCCACCAAGGTCGACGGCGTGTACGACTCCGACCCGAAGAAGAACAAAGAGGCGCGGCGCTACCGCACCGTCTCGTACATGGACGTGCTCAAGAAGCAGCTCAACGTGATGGATTCCACGGCCATCTCGCTGTGCATGGACAACAAGCTGCCCATCGTCGTGTTCGACATGACGGCGCGCGGCAACATCGGTCGTGCGGTGCTCTCGCCCGGAGAGATCGGCACCATCGTCGGCGCTGCCGAGACCGTGTTGGCCTGACACTCACTTTCCCCGGAGGGACACATGGCGGCTCATGACGACGCAGTGAAGAAGTTGAGCGAAGAGATCAAGAAGTCGGTCGAGGCGCTGAAGCTGGCGATGACCAAGATTCGAACGGGCCGCGCGAACGCCGCGATGCTCGACGCGGTGAAGGTCAGCTACTACGGCACGCCGACGCCGCTCGCCCAGTGCGCAGCCGTCGCCGTTCCCGAGCCGCGCCTCATCACCGTGAAGCCCTGGGACAAGGGCATCTTGAAAGACATCGAGAAGGCGCTGCTCGAGGCGAACCTCGGCCTGACGCCGCAGAACGACGGCGAGATCATCCGCCTCCCGATTCCCCCGCTCACCGAGCAGCGCCGCAAGGAGATCGCCAAGACGGTGAAGGCCACGGGCGAAGACCACAAGGTCGCCATTCGCAACCTGCGCCGAGACGCCAACGAGAAGCTCAAGCAGCTGCTCAAGGACAAGGCGATCACCGAAGACGACAACAAGCGCGCCAGCGACAAGACCCAGAAGGAAACCGACGACGGCATCAAGCAGGTGGATGACGTGGTCGCCCGCAAGGAAAAGGAAGTCCTCGAGGTCTGAGGGCTCTTCCCTGCACATGACGAAACCTCGCATCCTCGTCGCCGAGCCCGCCGCGCCCATCGCCAACGCCTTGAGGAAGTTCCTCGAGGGCTGGGCCGAGGTGCAGGTGTCGTCGTTCGTCGACGAGACGGTACAGCTGGTGCGGGCGCGTGCTCCCGATGTGCTGATCGCCATGGTCTCTCCGAGCTTCGACGGAGAAGTGCTCGCCCCGCAGGTGCGCAAGCAGGCCCCCGAGACGGCCATCATCCTCGTGTACCCGTCGACCGAAGTGGAACGTGCCCCCGAGCGGGCGCGCGCGGCCGAGGTCGAAGGCTTCCTGGTGTTGCCGCTCAAGAAGCACGTGGTGTTCGGGCTGGTGCACGCCGTCGCCCGGCTTAACGGGCTGGCTGCGCAGGTCAGGGTGCTGCAGACGAAGTTCGAGCAGCTCAAGGCCGCGGGCCCGCGCACGCCGCCCAGGGTGCCGTCGTCGCAGGTCGGCCTCAACGCCCCCGACGAGGCCTTCTTCAAGAAGTACATTCTGCTCGAGGTGAAACGCAGCAAGCGCTACCAGTACCCCGTGGCGCTGATGCTCGTGTCGCTCGACAAGCTGGGTGCGTCACTTGGCGAAGCGGCGCCTGAGTTTCAGCGCGCGGCGATTCGCTCGGAAGCCCTCGAGGCGCTCTCGGTGTTGCTGCGCGACATCGACGTGGCGATGCCCTTTGGCGAAGACAAGTACCTCATCTTTCTTCCCCACACGCCGCTCAAGGGCAGCACCATCGTCGCGAGCCGCGTGGTCGAGAAGCTGAGCAAGCTCGACTCGTTCCCCAGCGGCACGGTGTCGGTGGGCGTCGCGTCGTTTGACCCGGCCCTCACCGCGAAAGACCAGGTCAGCTTCGGCGGCCTGGTGCGCATGGCGGGTGAAGAGCTGAAGAAGGCGCAAGAGGCGGGGGGGGCGCGGTTCAGCGCTCCCGAGCCGCCGCCTGCGCCAAAGAAGTCGCGCATTTCGATGGGTTGAGGCCCGTCACACCTTCGCAAAGAAGTGTTGTGGGGGGATGCGCTCGACCGCTCGAGCGTTACCCATCCACCTCTGGAATTCGAGCGCAGGGTCTCGGGTCGGTTCGTCGAACTCGTGTTCTCGTCGGTTGAGGCGCCGGTCGCGCAGTCGCTGTTGAAGCAGGGCGTCGACGTGCGGCAGCCGGGCCGCGAGGTGCCCATCGAGCAGTTCTCGCAGGCGCTGTCGGCCCACGCGCAGCAGCACTTTCCCGAGCTGTCGATGGGCGAGGCGATGCGCCGCGTGGGGCAAGAGATCGTCAACCGCGCGCGCGCTACGAGGTGCTCCGCCTGCGCTCAGAGCACCTTGCCCGGGTTGAGCAGCCCCTTCGGGTCGAGCGCTGACTTGAACTGACGCATCAGCGAAAGCTCGACCTCGGTGCGCGAGTGCCCGAGCCACTCGCGCTTGAGCAGGCCGATGCCGTGCTCGGCGCTGATGCTGCCGTGGTGCTTCTTCACCAACGCGAAGACGTCGCGATCGACCGCGTGGGTGCGATCGAGGAACTCACCCTTCGGCAGCGCGTCGGGCTTCATGATGTTCACGTGCAGGTTGCCGTCGCCGATGTGGCCGAAGAGGCAGAGCTCCCAGTCGGGGTACTGCGCGGCGAGCAGCGCCTCGAGCTCGTCGCAAAACGGCGAGAGCTTGTTGAGCGGCAACGCGATGTCGTTCTTGTGCGGCATGCCCGTCGCGCTCAGGGACTCGCTGATGCCTTCGCGCAACGCCCACAGCGCCTTCTGCTGACCCACGTCGGCGGCCAGGGTGCCGTCGAGCACGAGGCCCTTCTCGAAGAGCCCCGCCAGCCAGCCGTCGAGGGCGCCGGGCTTCGCGGCCTCGACCTCGAGCAACACCGTGTGTGACGTGGGCTGCTCGAAGGGCGGCCGCACGCCGCGGTGCTTCTCGAGCCGCGCGCTGCACGCCCGGGTGAAGAACTCGTACGCCATCACCGTGAAGGGGCCCTGCCGCGCCTCTTCGAAGAGCCGCAGTACCGCCTGCAGCGAGTCGAGGGCGAAGAGGAAGACGTCGACCTTCTCGGGCAGCCGCGTGAGCTTGAGCGTCGCCTCGGTGATGACGCCGAGAATGCCCTCGCTGCCGATGAAGAGCTGGCGCAGGTCGATGCCGGTGTTGTTCTTCTCGAGCGCGCCGTTGAGCTCGAGCACTTCGCCGTTCATGGTGACCACCGTGAGGCCCAGCACCCACTGGCGCGTCAGCCCGTAGCGGATGACGCGCACGCCGCCTGCGTTGGTGGCGATGTTGCCGCCGACGTGGCTCGAGCCCTTCGAGGCGAAGTCGACCGGCCAGAAGAGGCCCCGCTCGGCGCACGCGTGATGCACCGCTTCGGTGATGGCGCCGGCCTCGACGTGCACGGTGAGGGCGAGCGCGTCGACGGGGTCGATCTTGCGCATGCGCTCGAGCGAGAGCACCACCTCGCCCTTCGCGGCGACGGCCCCACCCGAGAGCCCGGTGCGACCGCCAGAGGGCACCACGGCCACGTCGTGCTCGAACGCAAGCCGCAGAAAGCGGGACACCTCGTCGGTGCTGCGCGGGCGCACGAGGAGCGAAGGCGCCGGCGTGAACACCTTCGTCCAGTCTTTGCCGTACGTGGCCAGCTCGGCGGGGTCGCGCGAGGCGAAGTCAGCGGGAAAGTCGCGGGCGAGGGCGTCGAGGAAGGACTGCATCGACACCGCTTGTATCCAAATTGGTGCACCCCGGGTGGGGCCCGTGGTGTCTTCACCCTCATGCGCGTCACCGATTCGGCCAGGGCGGCCAGCGCCGGCCAGCTCTTCTTCATCGCCTTCGTCGCGAACCTGGGAATGACGCTCCTGTTCTACGTCGTGAACTGGGTGGTGCCCCGCGCGTTCGACGGGCCGTGGCCGCTCATTCAGGAGGTGTTGTGGATTGGCGTCAGCGGCATCGTGGTGGTGTCGCTCTTTCAGCTCTCGCAGGCGCTCGACGACAAGGGCTTCCCCATCGTGGTCGCAGTGGGGTGGGTCTTCTCGATCCTGGTGGACCTGCTCGCCACGCTGGCGATGCGGGGCCTGCGCGGCGGCGAGTCTTTGATTCCGTCGGCGGTCTCGACGCTGCTCTTCGACGTGTCGTCGCTCGTCACGTTGCTCGCGCGGGCGGCGCTCTTCGTCTTCGTCGTGCGGCTCACGATGGAGACGCGCGCGTGGGTGATGCCGGTGCTCGGCGTCTCGTTCCTGCTCACCCTCGGGCGCACCGCGCTCTCGTTCGCGATGTCACACAACCTCGGTGGGCGCGAACTGGTGACGAGCCCGGCCTACGGCTTCGTCTCGTTGGGCACGGGGTTCTTCAACTCCATCGCCATTCTCGCGGCGGCGTGGGCGGTGCGTGAGACGGTGCGGGCCGCGCCCGGGTCGAGCGGCGTTCCCGTCACCGCGCAGGCGGGCCTCGTGCCCTCGGCGCCAGAGCCCATCAGCCCCGCGGCTGACTTTCTCATCGGAGGCATTCTGCTCGCGGTCGGCATCGGCGTGACGGTGGTCACGATGTCGGCGGCTTCCAGCGGGGGCCGCTACGTCGTCGCCACGGGGGCGATCGGTGTGGGCATCGGCCGCATCATTCGCGGCGTCATCCGCTCTTCGAAATCGTGACTTCGGCTACTCGACGACGCGCATCTGCCCGGTCGTCTTGTACTGGCCGAGCGCGTCGGCGCCGGTGCCGACCAGGCGCCCCTTCGCGTCGAGCGACAAGGAGATCTGCTTCCCCGTACCGGGATCGTTCGCGAGGTACTGAGTCTTGCCGTCGGCACCGGTGGTCTTCGCGGTCACGAGCACCCAGTGATCGGTGCCCCCCGCGCCGCCGTTACTGCCCTTCTTGTAGTCGACGCCGACGATGACCGGCCGCCCCGCGTCGAGCTGTGCATCGAGTGACGACAGCGACCACGGCTTCTGGGTCACCGAGACGTCCTTCATCTTCCCGGCGCGGCTCCAGTCGAGCGCGTCGCCAGAATAGCCGCGGTTCTTGTCGAGCCACGCGTCGAGCGCCTTCGGGGTGATGGTCTCGCCGGTGAGCTTGCTGAGCGCCATCGCCACGCAGGTCATCGCGCAGCCCGAGCGGCCGATGGTCGAGCCGCCTTTGCCCAGCCTGGTGCGACCCCATTCGCCGTCGCCCTGCTTGAAGATCGGCGTGCCGTCGGCGCTCTTGTTGAACTCACGCGGCGGAGGCGGCGGCTGCGCCGGCGTTCGCGGCTGCCAGCCCTGCGGGGCAACGGCCGTGGCGTCGGCCTGCACCGGGCGCGCGGCGGGGCGTTGAACGACGGCTGCGGGACGGACTCCGGGGTTCTGAATGCGGTTGGGCATGGGTCACCTCAGAAGCGGAAGAGCACGAGCCCATTCGGTGGCGCTGGCTTGGGCGCCCTGGGGTCGAGCTCACCGTACTGGTCGACGGGGAACAGGCTCGCCTCCCGGGGGATCAGGCTTGGGCGCGGCACGGGGTTGGCGAGCCCGGCGTCACGCACCACGTCACCACGCTCGAGTTCCCGGGCGGCCTCGGCCAACGAAGGGTCGAAGTCTTTGATCTTCATCCCCGAAGCCATCAGCTGCTTGAGCGCCGCCTTCGCCCCGGCCTTGTTGCCGCGCTTCGCCTCGACGAGCGCGAGGTCATACGCGGCGCGACCGCGCGTGCGCCATTCACCCGGGGCGGTGCTCACGTCGAGCGCGCGCCTGAAGTACGCCTCCGCGGGGTCGAGCTCGCCCTGCAGCCAGTGCGCCCAACCGAGACGGAGCAGGTGCTCTCCGCGCGGCGGCGTCAGGCGCGCGAGCGGCTCGAGGATCTCTTCTGCTTCCTGCGGCTTGCCGGCGTCGATGAGGCGGCTGCCGAGCTCGAGGCGCGCCTCGGTGCTGGTGGCCGACAACGCGAAGCCGCGGCGGGCGGCGATGATCGCCTCGTCGTGTTTGCCCACCCGCGCCAGCGCCTTGCTCACCCGGCCCCACGCGTAGGCGGAGTTGGGCACCAGCTCGGCGTACTCCCGCCACACCTGCTCGGCCTCAACCCACGAGCCCAGCGTGAAGAGGGTGTCTCCGAGGTAGCTGCGTGCGAGCAGCTCGCCGGGCCGCCGCTTGATGATGTCGCGGAGGAACGCCACGCCGGCCTCGTTCGACTGGTAGCGCGTCAGCAGCCAGAAGCGCGCCAGCGTGTAGGTCTCGAGCATGTCGTTGGCGTCACCCAGCTCTGCCAGTTCCTTCGCCGCGACGTTGTCTCCGCCCAGGATCGACTGACCGAGCGCGCCGACCGCGAGCGCGAACCGCAGCTTCGGGTCGAGCTCGACGGCCTTTTCGCAGGCCGTCGTGGCGCGCTGCAGCTCGGCCGTATCGACCAGCGTGGGCGTTTCGGGGCTCAGCGGCTGTCGCAACACCACCGGGTAGCAGGCGCCGAGCTGCTTGAGCGCCTCCTCGTTCGCCGAGCTCGGCTGCGCAGTGCTCTTCGCCGGCACCGCCACACTGCCGAGGATGGCCTTCGCCAACGCGACCGACCCCTGCTCGAGCGCGCCCGACCAGGTCTTCGGCAGCTTCGCGGTGAACGGCTTCGGCTTCTTCCCGTCGACGGCCACCCCTTCCAGGACCAGCGCCTCGCCCTGCGCCTCGAGCGTGAAGGCGACCGCGCGATCGACCCCGAGGATGCCGCGGAGCGCGTCGGCGTTGGCGGGCAGGCGCAGATCTTCGGCGAACCCCTCCTCGGAGATGGCGCGCAGCACCTGCTTGAGGTGCAGCTCGTTCACCTTCCGGGTCTCCTCCGACAGCTCGGACGCGCGGGCGACCATCAGCAGCGCGAGCTGCTGCAGCTGCGCGTCGGTCGACGACGGCGGCAGAAAGGCGATGACGGGTTGTTTGGCCGGCGCGGCGACTGCGAGGCCGGCCACGAGGACCACCGGAAGGACAAGTCGCATGACGCGGAACCATGTCACAGTGTTTCGACCATGGCCCCGATGTTTGCGTACACGGTGAAGGCAGAGTTCGAGAGCGAAGCAGTCGCTTCGGAATGGCTGCGGTGGCTCGAGCACGGCCACCTCCAGGGCGTGATCGAAGGTGGCGCGCAGGAAGCGGTGCTGGTGCAGCTCGGCCCGCTGCAGTTCGAGGTGCGGTACCGCTTCGAGAACGCGACGGCCTTCGCAGCCTACGAAGCCGGGCCCGCCGTCGTGCTCCGCGCCGATTCACTCGCGAAGTTTCCTGCCTCGCGCGGCATCAAGATGACCCGCAGCGCGGGCCAGGTGCTCGCCGAGCTCGCCGTCGACCGTGGGGCCTGGTGATGCACATCAGCGTCTTCGACCTCTTCAAGATCGGCATCGGGCCCTCGAGCTCGCACACCGTCGGCCCGATGAACGCGGCCCGCCGCTTCGCTGAGCGCCTCGACGAAGAGGGGCTGCTCTCGCGGGTGAGCGGCGTGAAGGTCGAGTTGTTCGGCTCGCTGGGCTTCACCGGCAAGGGCCACGGGAGCGACCTCGCGGTGATGCTCGGGCTCGAGGGCGAGTCGCCGCGCACGGTCGACATCGACGGCGTCACCGAGCGGGTCGAGCGCATCACGAAGGCGGCGTCGCTGCAGGTGCTCGGCAAGAAGAGCGTCGCGTTCAAGCCGTCAGACGCCATCGTCTTTCATCGCCGCGAGAAGCTGCCGCTGCACAGCAACGGCATGCGCTTCACCGCGCTCGAAGGCGATCGCCCTCTCGCGCAGCGCATCTTCTATTCGGTGGGCGGTGGCTTCATCGTCAACGCCGAGGGCGTCGCAGAGGGCGGGGTGGCTGAGCGCGACGCGAAGCCGCTGCCGTACCCGTTCGACTCGGGCGACTCGTTGTTGCAGCAGTGCAACGCCCACGGCCTCGCCATCTCGACGTTGATGCTCGAGAACGAGAAGTCGCAGCGCAGCGAGGCCGAGATTCGCAGCGGGATCCGCGAGATCGCGCAGGCGATGGAGGCGTGCGTGAAGCGCGGGTGTGAGCGCGAAGGCATTCTGCCGGGCGGGCTCAAGGTGAAGCGGCGCGCGGCGACGCTGTCACGGCGACTCAAGTCAGATGCACGCGGCATGGCCGACCCGTTGATCATCATCGACTGGGTCAACCTGTGGGCGCTCGCGGTCAACGAAGAGAACGCCGCAGGCGGCCGCGTGGTGACGGCGCCGACGAACGGGGCGGCGGGCATCATCCCCGCGGTGCTGACGTACTACCTGCGCTTCGTGCCCAACGCCGATGAAGAGGGCGTGCAGCGCTTCCTGCTGACCGCGGCGGCGATCGGCGCGCTCTACAAGAAGAACGCATCCATCTCCGGCGCGGAGGTGGGGTGTCAGGGCGAGGTCGGCGTGGCGTGCTCGATGGCGGCAGGCGCGTTGACCGAAGTGATGGGCGGCACGCCGGAGCAGGTCGAGAACGCCGCGGAGATCGGCATGGAACACAACCTCGGGCTCACCTGCGACCCCATCGGCGGGCTGGTGCAGGTGCCGTGCATCGAGCGCAACGCGATGGGCAGCGTGAAGGCGATCAACGCGGCGCGGCTCGCGCTGTCCGGTGACGGCAAGCACAAGGTCTCGCTCGACAAGGTCATCGCCACCATGCGCTCCACCGGCGAAGACATGTCGGTGAAGTACAAAGAAACGGCGCGCGGCGGCCTCGCGGTGAACATCGTCGAGTGCTGAGCGCTCACCTCGTTTCTATAAGTTGAAATCCATCTCGGCCTTGTTTTATGAGTCTGGAGTATGGACGCGACCGATCACCGTCTCGTGCAGTTGCTGCAGGCCGATGGCCGGGCGACGCAGCTGCAGCTCGCGAAGGAAGTGGGGCTCTCGCAGCCGGCGACCGCCGAGCGCATTCGCAAGCTGGAAGATGCGGGGATCATCACCGGGTACACCGCGAAGGTCGACGCGACGAAACTCGGCCGCGACGTGACCGCGTTCGTGGGCGTGGGCATCGAGCACCCGAAGTACTTCGACAACTTCACCAAGCGCGTGCTCGCGATGCCGGAGGTGCTCGAGTGCCACCGCGTCGCCGGGCAAGACAGCTACCTGCTCAAGGTGCGCACGCGGAACACGCGCACGCTCGACAAGTTGCTGGTCGAGACCTTGCGCACCATCACCGGCGTCACGCGCACCTTCACGACCATCGTGTTGTCGTCGTCGAAGGAAGACGCCCGCATTCAGGTCGACCCGAAAGAATTCGAAGAAGACGCCTGACCAGCCTTTCAGCCGCCCTTCCACCAGTAGTAGTTGCCGAGCCGTTTGCCTCACAGGAGTACGCCATGGACATTCGCATCTCGAAGACGACGACGCCGAAGACGAAGCCTCCCGAGGCCGAGCTGGGGTTCGGGAAGTTCTTTTCGGATCACCTCTTTGCGATGGACTACTCCGAGCAGCAGGGCTGGTTCGACGCGCGCGTGGTGCCCTACGCGCCGTTCCAGATGGATCCCGCGGCCGGCGTCTTCCACTACGGCCAGGCGATGTTCGAAGGCTCGAAGGCGTTCCGCGGGGCCGATGGGCGCATTCGGTTGTTCCGCCCGGCTGATCACGCGCACCGCATGGCCATCGGCGCACCGCGGTTGTGCATGGCGCACCCGAGTGAAGCCGACATGCTCGAGGCCGCGAAGTCCCTGGTGAAGGTCGACGCCGACTGGGTGCCGAAGTCGGAAGGCACGTCGCTCTACCTGCGGCCGACGCTCATCGCGACCGAGGGCTTCCTCGGGGTGCGCCCGGCGACGAAGTACCTGTACTTCATCATCGCCTCGCCGGCGGGGAACTACTTCGGCGGCAAGGGCCTCAAGTCGGTGCGCATCTGGGTCGAGACCCACGACGTGCGCGCGCCGCGCGGTGGCCTCGGGGCGACGAAGGCGGGCGCCAACTACGCCGCGTCGCTGTTGTCGGCGATGAAGGCCAAGAAGGCCGGGTTCGATCAGGTGCTGTGGCTCGACGGCAAAGATCACGAGTACGTCGAGGAGGTCGGCACGATGAACGTGTGCTTCCTGCTCGGGAAGACGCTCGTCACGCCGCCGCTGTCCGACTCCATTCTCGCGGGGGTGACGCGCGACTCGGTGCTGACGCTCGCACGCGAGGCGGGGCTCACCGTCGAAGAGCGGCCGATCTCGATCAAGGAGATCCGCTCGGCGCACCAGAGCGGGAAGTTGAGCGAGGTGTTCGGCACCGGGACCGCGGCGGTGATCAGCCCGGTCGGTGAGCTCGCGTTCACTGGCGAGAAGCTGGTGATCAACGAAGGCAAGCCTGGCCCCGTCGCGCAGCAACTGTGCGAGACCATCGGCGCGATTCAGCGTGGCGCGAAGCCCGACACGCACGGCTGGCTCGTCGACGTCGATTGAGTTCGCCCGCATGGGGCGCCGAAGCCAGTCTCGGTCGGCGCCCAACACCCGAGCTGGGGCGACGAGTTACTTCCGCACTTCGGTCACCAGCGCATCGACGGACTTCTTCGCGTCACCGAACAGCATGCGCGTGCCCTCGAGCGAGAACAGCGGGTTCTCGACACCGGCGTAGCCTGCCGCCATGCCGCGCTTGAACACCACGGTGAGCTTGCTCTTCCACACTTCGAGCACCGGCATGCCGTAGATGCTCGAGGAGGGATCATCGAGCGCGCCGGGGTTCACGATGTCGTTGGCCCCGATGACGAGCACCACGTCGGTCTGGGGGAAGTCGGCGTTGATGTGCTCCATCTCGAGCACGATGTCGTACGGCACGCCGGCCTCGGCGAGCAGCACGTTCATGTGACCGGGCAGTCGACCGGCGACGGGGTGAATCGCGAACCGCACGTTCACGCCCTTCTCGCGAAGCGTCGCCGTCAGTTCCTTCACCGACGACTGAGCGCGCGAGACCGCCATGCCGTAGCCCGGCACGATGACCACGTTCCGTGCCTCGAGCAGCTTGCGCGCCACCTCGTCGGCCTTCATCTCGGTCACGTCGCCCTGCGGCTGACCGCCACCCGCAGCGGCCGGCTTCGCGTCACCCGTACCGAAGCCGCCGAACACCACGTTCAAGATGGAACGATTCATCGCGCGGCACATGATGATCGAGAGGATGGTGCCCGACGCACCGACCAACGCGCCGGTGACGATGAGGAGATCGTTGGCGAGCATGAAGCCCGCCGCCGCCGCCGCCCAACCCGAGTACGAGTTGAGCAACGAGACGACGACCGGCATGTCGGCGCCGCCGATGGCCATCACCAGGTGCACGCCGAGCAGCGACGCGAGCACCGTCATGATGCCCAGGTACAGCAACCCTTCGGTGCCATGGAGCTGACCAAAGGGAATACCGAGCCCGAGAATCGACGCCGCGACCAGCGCGTTGAGCGCGTGACGGCCCGGCAGCAACAGCGGCTTGCCCGACAGCGTGCCCTTCAACTTCGCCCACGCCACGATGCTGCCGGTGAGGGTGATGGCGCCGACCGCGATGCCGACCCAGATCTCCGCGAGGTGCACGCCGTGGCGCACCGGGTCGGTCTCGACCGTGGCGGGGTGCAGGTACGACGAGAAGCCCACCAGCACCGCAGCCAGGCCAACGAAGCTGTGCAGAATCGCCACCAGCTCCGGCATGCCCGTCATCTCGACGCGACGGGCGAGCCCACCGCCGATGACACCGCCGATGACGGCCGCGCCGAGCAACAGCCCAAGCCCATTCATGCGCGAGCTCAGGTCGCTCGAGGTCACCCACGCGACCGACGTGACGGCGACGGCGACCGCCATGCCGAGCACGCCGAAGGTGTTGCCCTCAGACGCGGTCTCCTGCTTCGACAACCCACCCAGCGAGCGGATGAAGAGCACGCCCGCGGCGAGATACGCGACGACGAGAAAGCCAGTCATCGGCCGTGCCCTCCGTGCGAGGCGGCCGGTGCGGCGGGGCCTTCTCTCTTGAACATCTTCAACATGCGCTGCGTGACGAGGAAGCCGCCCGCGATGTTGATGGCCGCGAAGAGCACCGCGAGCGCCCCGAGAATCGACGCGAGGTCGAACCCGGCGCCGACCTGCAGCATGCCGCCGATGATGATGATGCCCGAGATGGCGTTGGTCACGCTCATCAGCGGGGTGTGGAGCGCGGGCGAGACCGACCAGATGACCTGCCAGCCCACGAAGCACGCCAGCACGAACACCGTCGAGTGCTGGAGGAAGTCAGCGGGCGCGAACCGACCGAGCCCGAAGAGCACCACGATCATGAGAATGCCGCCGATGGTCGAGCCCCACGCACCGCGCGTCGGCGAGTTGATGTGCTGCTGCACGGGCCTGGTCGCCGCGGGCGGAGGCCTCGGCGCCGGGGCCGGGTCCTTCATCGGGGGCGGCGGCAGCACCTCGCCTTCGTGGAGCACGAGGGCAGGGCGCACCACGTCGTTCTCGAGGTCGATGGTGAGCGCATCGGCCTTCCCGAGCTCGCCGCTCAGGTGCCACAGGTTCATCGCGAAGAAGCGGCTCGAGGTCGCGGCCATGCGGCTGGCGAGATCGGTGAAGCCCAGAATCTTCACGCCGTGGTGCACCGCGATCTCACCGGGCTTCGTCAGCTCGCAGTTGCCGCCCTGCTCGGCGGCCATGTCGACGATGACCGAGCCCGGCTTGAGGCATTCCACGACGTCGCGCGGCACGAGCGTGGGCGCCTTCGTGCCCGGCACGAGCGCGGTGGTGATGACGATGTCGACCTCCTTCGCCTGGTTGCGGAAGAGCTCCATCTCGGCGGCGATGAACTCGGGCGACATCACCTTCGCGTAGCCACCCTGGCCTTCACCGGCTTCGTGGAGCTTCACCTCGAGGAATCGCGCGCCAAGGCTCTCGACCTGCTCACGCGCCGCGGCGCGGGTGTCGAACGCGCGCACGTCGGCCCCGAGCGCGCGGGCGGCACCGACGGCGGCGAGACCGGCCACGCCGGCGCCGATGATGAGCACCTTCGCGGGAGGGGTCGCCCCGGCCGCAGTGATCTGCGGGCTGAAGAAGCCCTGAAAGTGCGTCGCCGCCTCGACCACCGCGCGGTAGCCCGAGAGGTTTCCCATCGACGACAACACGTCCATCTTCTGGGCGCGGGTGACGCGAGGCACCTTCTCGAGGGCCAGCACCGTGGCCTTGCGCGCCTTCAACGCGTCGACGAGGCCAGGGTTGCGCTCGCTCTGAATGAGGCTGACGAGGAACGACTTTTCCTTCAGCTTGCCGGCTTCCTCGAGGGTGGGCGGGCGCACCTTGTAGACGACGTCACAGCCCCACGGGTCGTCGGTCAGCTCGGCACCCGCTGCGACGTACGCCGCGTCTTCGATGCCGGACTCGAGGCCGGCGCCACGCTGCACGTGAACGCCCAGGCCTCGCTCCTTGAACTTCTTGATCGACTCAGGGGTTGCCGCCACCCGCTTCTCGCCGGGCAGCGACTCCTTCGGGATACCGATGATGACACTCACGGGGTGGATATTTCACGCTCGCCGTGCCGGACCAACGCAATTCCGTTGAGGCGTGTGTGACGCGACCGATGCAAGGGAGGCTGCCCCTTTGAGGACCCAGAAGGGCTCCTCCATCGTGGCGCACTCGCCTCACCGCGCCCCTCAGAAGAGCAAATCGAGGCCGAGGCGAAGCACGTTGAAGGGCGCGACGCGAGGCACGAGCTGCAGCGCGAGAAAGGTGCCGCCGTGGGTCGCGAGCGTGGCCAGCGGCGACTTGAAGAGGCTCGTCATCCACGTCGTGAACGCGGCGTAGCCGGCGAACCAGGCCCAGAAGAGAACCACCGGCAACAGCGCGGGCAGGAACAAGGTCTTCAGGCTGAACACGATGCCGAGGACCACGAGCACGGCGAGGACAGCGAGGTGGGCGGCGTTCTTCATGGCGTTCATTGGGCGTCTCCAGGAGTGAGTGCTGCGTTGGTGATGTGCATTGAACGCCTGACCGTCGAAAAGGATGAGGAACGTGTTCAGTGTTGATTGATAACCTGTGGTGGATAATTGTTCGGCCTGATCACGGACACTTGCGAGGGCGACCATGAATCTGCAGCGGCTCGAAGGCTTCTTCTGGGTGGCAAAGACACAGGGCTACGCCCGCGCGGCAAGGGCCTTTCCGTACCCGATCACGCAGCCCGGCGTGCACCAGCAGGTGCGGCGCCTCGAAGAAGATCTCGGCGTGAAGCTGTTCGAGCGCGTGGGCAAAGACCGGGTGATGCTCACGCCGCGCGGGCAGATTCTGTACGACGCGGTCATCCCCTTCTTCGAGCAGTTGCCCATCGTCGAGGCGCGAGTGAAGGGAGGGGTGGTTGGAGGCACCTTGAAGATGCACGCGGCCGGTCATCTCCTTCGGCACCTCATCCCCGAGTGGTTGCGGAGGCTGCAGACGAAGCGGCCTGACATCACCGTGCAGCTCACCGACCTGCCCACGGTCGACCTGTCGTTGCTGCGCAGCGGAGAGACGGACGTGCTCATCGACTGGTTGCCCAACGTGCCGGCCGACATCGCCACGAGGGAGATCGGCCGCACCGAGGGTTGGATTGTCGCCCCCGCGCACGGCCCGTACGCGCAGAAGGGCAAGCTCACCTTGAGCGCGCTCGCCGAGGTGCCCTTCATCGGCTACCACCGAGACCGCACCGCGAAGGGCTTGCAGCTCGAGGCGCTGCGTCAGCACGGCATCACGCCGCGTGAGGCGTTCGCCGCCGACTCGTCAGACACCATTCTCGGCTTCGTGGGCGCGGGGCTCGGGTTCTCGCTGGTGCCGTGGCTCACCGAGGCGGGCCCGAAGGTCGGGGGGGTCGTCGCACAGAAGCTCGAGCGGCCGGCCGCGTCGTTCCCCATCTACGCCGCGTGGCGCAAAGGGAGCGGCCTGCACCCGCTGGTCGAGGCCGCGCTCGAAGTCGCTCCAGAGCGCAAGTGATGCTGACCGTCTCGTTGCCCGCGCCGCGCGAGCGGAGCCTGCTGACCGATGCCTCCTCGCGCACGCGCCTCGACGAGCGGCTCGACTTCACGCTCGAGGTAACCACCCCGGCGGCGTTGTGGGGGCGGCTGAAGAAGCTGCTTCGCTGAAGCGGAAGCCTCAACTTTCCGAGGTGCGTCGGGTTGAAAGCGCGCGGAAAGACGCCTGCGATCGCTGGTCAGGGCGTTGCAAGCTCTGCGGCCCATGCCCCCTTCTTCTCTTCGAGTGCTGTTTCGCCGCGCGCTGCAGTCGGCCGTCGTCGCCCCGCTCGCGCTGAGCGCCTGTGGGCCCGATGTCACCCAGTACACCGCGCCCACGTGCGACGACTTTCAGCTCTCGCTGCGGGGCATCAACGCGCCCGTCATTCCTGACGTGATGCAGCTGCGCAGTTGCGCTCGGCGCTCGAAGAGATTGACCACAGCCGCCAGACGGCAGCGCTCGCACGGCGCTTCGGCGCGACCCCGACCGTCCCCGAGGTGCAGCCGCAACCGCTGCGGTCACGCGTTGCGCTCGCGCTCGACAACGCCGTCGAAGGCTGCGTGCGGGAATCTTTCGGCGCGCTGGTCGCGCAGTTTCAGGCCGAGCACGCCACCGATGACGAGGTGCGCCGCGCGATGGCGCGCATCGCCGACGACGAGACGCGCCACGCCGAGCTCTCGTGGGCGCTGCATGCGTGGTTGTGGTCGGGTCTCGACGAGACCGAGCGCGCGGTAGTGCGGGAAGCCCAGCTCGCTGCAGCCGCCAGGCTGCGGCACGAGCTCGAAGCGCCGGTTGCCGCGGCGCTCACCACGGTCGCGGGAATCCCAACGACGCAGACGTCGCTGTCGCTCTTCGACGCCGTCGCGTCGCAGCTCTGGAGTTAAGGCAACCCGACGCGGGTGATGGCCTCCCACGGCAGAAACGCGAACACTGTGCCAAGCAGCGCTCCGGCGATGACGTCGCTCGCGTAGTGAACGCCGAGCCACACGCGCGAGAAGGTGACGCCCGCCGCCCACAGCGACGTTGCGACGGCGAAGGGGTGGCCGACGACGAGCAGACTCACCGCGAGCGCCACCGAGGTGGCCGCGTGCGTCGAAGGGAACGAGCGGGCGCGCCCCGGCGCCCAGATGGCTGCGCTGATTCCATGTGACGACGTAAAGGGCCGCGGTCGCTTCGCGAGCCGCTTGATGACGCTGCCCACGAGCAGCACCACGAACGCACAGAACATGCAGGCGAGGAAGGCCGCCTGCTTCGGCACCAGCCCCGCGCCGCGCCACTGGGCAAACCACACCCCGCCGCCGACGCTGAACCACACGCCACCTGCGCCAGACCACGAGAGCACCGCGCACAGGAAGTTCATGAAGCGGTTGCGGCGCGCTTGCAGCCCGAGGCTGACCCGAACGTCCCACTCCGCCACCCGCTGAATCATCGACCTCAAGGTCATCACTCCTCGCGCATCATCGGAGCGTGCACCAGCGAGCGGGCGAACCTGCACGCCACCGCCGACGGCGTTCCGACCAGCGACGTCACGAAAAGCTGACTGCACTGCTGGTGAATCCACCCGGGCGGCCGGGCGGCGACCTGCCCCTGCGCGCAGCTCACTCGTCCATCACCACGAGGATCTGCCCCGCCGTCACCTGGTCGCCCTGACGCACCATCACCTTCTTGACGACGCCGTCGCTCGGGCTGCGCGTGGCCTGCTCCATCTTCATGGCCTCGAGCACCAGCAGCACCTGACCGGCTTTCACGGTCTCGCCATCGGCGACGTTCACCTTCACCACCTTGCCAGGCATGGGCGCCATGAAGCCGCCCTTCACCGACGCGTCTGCGGCCGCGGGGAAGCGAGGCTTCTCGACGAGCACCGCGCTGCCGAGTCGGGTGTGCACGAAGAACGTCGTGTCCACCTTCGTCACGCGCGCGCGTTGGCGCAGGCCGTCGGGTGAGGTGACCGTGAGCGCTGGCGCCTCGAACGAGAGCACCTGCCACTCACCGCCCGCGATGAGGAACCGGCCACGGCCGAGGTCTCGATACTCGACGCGCGCGCCCTCGTACTCGGCGAACTGCTCGGCCGCGCGGTTGTTGCGGAAGCCGCTCACCACACCGGGCAGGAATGGATCTGCCGCGCGTCGCGTGAGGTGGGCTGCCAGCGTGGCTGCGATCGCTGCGAGCTGCATGCGCTCAGCGTCCAGAGGCTCGGCGAGCGCGCTGCTCATCTTCTCTTCGATGAAGCCGGTGTGCAGGTGCCCGGCGAGGTAGTCGGGGTGCTGGAGCAGCCGGGTGAGGAAGCCGCGGTTGGTGGTGACGCCCTGCACCGACAGCCCCTCGAGCGCCCGCACCATCCGCGCCGTCGCGTCGAGGCGATCTTCGCCCCAGCAGATCAACTTGGCGATCATCGGGTCGTAGTGCATCGAGACTTCGCCGCCGCTCTCGATGCCGGAATCGACGAGCAGTCCACCGACCTCGTGCACGTGGAAGTCGTGCACCGTGCCCACGCTGGGCAGGAAGCCGTTGGCAGGGTCTTCGGCGTACAGGCGCACCTGCACTGCGTGGCCGCGCTGCTTCAGCTCGGCCTGGGTGAAGGGGAGCTTCTCGCCGCGCGCGATGCGCAGCTGCTGCTCGACGAGATCGACGCCCACCACCTGCTCGGTGACGCGGTGCTCGACCTGCAGCCGCGTGTTCATCTCCGAGAAGTAGAAGCGGCCGTCGCGGTCCATGATGAACTCGACGGTGCCTGCGTTGGTGTAGCCGATGGCTCGCGCCACCTCGACGGCCGCAGCGCCCATGCTGGCCCGCGTCTCGGGGGTGAGCGCGAGGGACGGCGTCTCTTCGATGACCTTCTGGTGGCGACGCTGAATGCTGCACTCGCGCTCGAAGAGGTGCACCACGTTGCCGTGCTCGTCGCCGAGCAGCTGAATCTCGAGGTGCCGCGGCCGCTCGAGGTACTTCTCGATGATCAACGTGGGGTCGCCGAACGCGTTCTGCGCTTCACGCCGCCCCGACTCGATGGCCTCGCGCAGCTCGTCTTTGGTGCGCGCGATCTTCATGCCCTTGCCGCCGCCGCCCGCCGACGGCTTGAAGATGACCGGCAGGCCGATCTCCAATGCCTTCGTCTCCAACAGCGCGGTCGATTGGTCTCCGCCATCGAAGCCGGGCACCAGCGGCACCCCACGCTGGCCGACCAGCGCCTTCGCCTCTCGCTTCAACCCCATGGCGCGAATGGCGGCGGGCGTGGGGCCCACGAAGGTGAGCCCTGCATCCAGCACCGCCTGCGCGAAGTCGGGGTTCTCCGAGAGGAAGCCGTAGCCCGGATGCAGGCAGTCGGCGCCGGTGAGCTTCGCGGCGCGCAGCAGCGCGGCGGTGTTGAGGTACGAGTCGGTCGAGGCGGGTCCTCCGAGCCGCACCGCTTCGTCTGCGAACTTCACGTGCGGGGCGTTCGCGTCGGCGTCGGAATACACGGCCACCGTCGCGAGCCCCATGCGACGCGCGGTCTTCATCACGCGCAGGGCGATCTCCCCGCGGTTGGCCACCAGCAGCTTGTGGAGCGTCTTCATGTCAGTTCCTCAGTGGCGGAAGACGCCGAAGCTCATGGTGCCTTCGACCTCGCGCGAATACGCCGCCGAGAGCGAGAGAGCGACGACGGTGCGGGTGTCGCGCGGGTCGATGATGCCGTCGTCCCACAGCCGGGCGGTGGCGTAGAGCGCGCTCGATTGTTGATCGATCTGGTACTCGACCAACTGCTTCACGCCGCTGAGCGTCTCTTCGTCGACGGGCTCGTTGCGCTTGAGGGCCGCATTCCGCTGAATGATCTCCAGCACGCCTGCCGCCTGCTTGCCGCCCATCACTGCGATCTTGTGACACGGCCAGGTGAACAGGAACCGCGGCTCGTACGCGCGGCCGTTCATCGCGTAGTTCCCCGCGCCGTAGCTGGCGCCCATCATGATGGTGATGGCTGGCACCGTGCTGTTCGAGACCGCGTTGATCAGCTTCGCGCCGTTCTTGATGATGCCGCCTTCTTCGTAGCTGCGCCCCACCATGAAGCCGGTGATGTTCTGCAGGAAGAGCAGCGGCACGTTGGCCTGGTTGCAGAGCTGAATGAACTGCGCGCCCTTGTTGGCAGACTCCGAGAACAAGATGCCGTGGTTGGCGAGAATGCCGACCGGGTAGCCGTGCACGTGCGCCCAGCCGCACACCAGCGTGTTTCCGTAGAGCGGCTTGAACTCCGAGAAGCGGCTGCCATCGACGAGGCGCGCGATGACCTCGCGCGGGTCGTACGGCACGCGGGGATCGGGGGAGACCACGCCGAGCAGCTCTTCGGCGTCGAACTTCGGAGGCTCGACGAGGCGCGGCAACGGGTGCGCCGGTTTGCGCCAGTCGAGGTGCGCGACGATTTCCCGCGCGAGGCGAATCGCGTCTCGTTCGTCTTCGGCGAGGTAGTCGCTGACGCCCGAGATGCGGCTGTGCATCTCTGCGCCGCCGAGCGACTCGTCGTCGGTCTCTTCACCGGTGGCCATCTTCACCAGCGGCGGGCCGCCCAGGTACACGGTCGCCTGCTTCTTCACGAAGATGGAATAGTCGCTCATGCCCGGCACGTACGCGCCGCCGGCCGTCGAGCTGCCGAACACCACGGTGATGCTCGGCAACTTCTGAGCGCTCTTGCGCGTGAGATCGCGAAAGCCCGCGCCGCCCGGCACGAAGATCTTGTCCTGGTTGGGCAGGTCGGCGCCGCCCGACTCGGTGAGCGAGATGGAAGGCAGCCGGTTGGTGAACGCGATCTCCGCGAGCCGCCGCGCCTTGACCACCGAGTACTCGCTCATCGAGCCGCCCTTCACCGTCGACTCGTTGGCCGAGATGAGGCACTCCACGCCCGAGACGCGCCCGATGCCGCCCACCACCGAGGCGCCCGGCGCGTGGCCGTCGATCTCGCAGCCGGCCAGCGGGCACAGCTCGAGGAAGTGCGAGTCGCGATCGAGCATCAACTCGATGCGCTCCCGCGGAAGCAGCTTGCCGCGCGCCTTGTGCCGCTCGACGTACTTCGGGCCACCGCCTTCGAGCGATCTCTGCAGCGCCGCCTGTACCGGCTCGAGCAACTTCAAGTTCTCTTCACGGTTGCGCTGCAGCGTCTCGTCGCGAAAGTCGAGGTGCGAAGACAGCGCCGGGTAGGGTTGCTCGTTGACGCGCATGGCCGCGCACCAAACGGGAAATTGACTCAAGAATCAATGATTCAGCGGAAGGTGCAGCCGCTCGGGGTGCACGTCCATTCCACGGCTCCGACGAACGAGCCCTGACAGCCCGTGCCCACGCCGTCTGACGAGAACGCCTGCGCAGGAGAGCCCATATTCGTCATGCCCACGGTGTATCGGTTCTCCAGCTCGTTGGCGGCCGCGCACGGCTTGGTGGTGGTGGTCGTGCCATTGGTGCAGGCGGCAAAGCCGGTTCCGTACACCATGCCTGGCACCCAGAAGTACGACGCGCAGACGCGGTCGTCCCAGTCGCTGTCGCAGTCTTCATCGATGGTCGGAGTCGCGGTCGACGAGCTGGCTCTCATGCTGCAAGTCAGTCGTGTCGTGAACGTGCCGATGACGGCTTGATCGCTCACGCGCATCAGCCGCACGGGGATGGAGGACCACGCCGAGCCGTACCAGTTCGCGGCCAATGGCAGGGTCACCGCGCGCGCCGAGGTGTCCGCGTCGCAGTTGCCGCTCGTGACGCTCGACCAGCTTCCATCGAAAAGCTGCACCTGAATCGCGCAGCCGTTGTTGCCGCCGTTCGATCGACCGCCCGACCAGCTCACCGTGAAGCCGCGCGCGTTCGCGGTGTGCGTCAGCGACAGCATCGACGGGTCGCGCTGTTGCACCGCGTAGAAGGAGGCAACCACCCCCGAGAAGCGGTGCGCGCTCGAAGCGGTCGCTGCATACGTGACCGTGCCCGACCAGGCGCGCGAGAAGCGTGAGCCGATGATCCCGCTCACGCCCTGGTTCACCGCGAGACCCACGTCGAAGGCTCCGGCGTCGAGCGCCAGCGTGGTGGCGTTCTCGGTCGTGATGACCCCGACCACCAGCTCGATCGGCTCGGTGACGGCGCTGCTCGAGGTGACGAAGGGCCCGGTGGTGAGCTGGGGGCCGCTCGTCGCCGTTCCGATGACGTCAGGAGACCCGTACGGGCCGGCGTTCGCGACCCAGATGGCGCCCGAGTTGACAGGAACGGTGATGGTGTCGCCAGGCAGAAGCGAGCCTCCGTCGCGTACCTTGCTCACCCAGATGCTGGCGCTGGCACACGACCCGCACGCCGAGTTGTTGACCACCCGGGTCCAGACATTGCTGCGCGAGTCGGTCACGGCGCTGGGCGAGTTGGCGCCGAAGTACCCCAGCACGAGGTGCTCGCCCGACCCGACCCCGCGGGTGAGCGTCACCATGGGCGACCTCATATTCGTTGATTGGTCGGTACCCAGGGTGACCACCCCCGTCGGCGTGCAGGTGGTTGGCGTGCCCTGTGTCGCTGCGCCCATGAAGCCGTTCGCGCATTCACAGGCATAGCTGCCGCTGGTGTTGGTGCACACCGTGTTGGCGCCGCACGCGGCAGGGGTGCCGCACTCATTCACGTCGACGCACGTGGGCTGGCCGCTCATCGTTGGCCCGGTGAAGCCCGGGTTGCATGCGCACTGGGAGCTGCCATTGGTTGACACCGTGCAGCTCGCGTTGGCACCGCACGAGACGCCTGCGCAGACGCCCGTCATGTTCGTGCAGATCGTCGGGCCGCCGGTCACCACCTGGCCCGTGAAGCCCTGCTGGCACGCGCACTGAAAAGAGCCCGGAGTATTGGTGCACATCGCGTTGGCGCCGCAGCTGGTGCTGTCGCACTCGTTCACGTCGAGGCAGGTGGCGGCCATGCCCGCGGCTTCGCCCGTGTAGCCCCGGGGGCATGTGCATCGGAACGATCCCGCGGTGTTGCTGCAGGTGGCGATGGCCCCGCACGGCATGCCCATCGAGCACTCGTCGACGTCAGCGCACGTTGCGGGCGCGCCCGTGGTGATCTGACCCACGTACCCGCTCCCGCAGCGGCAGGTGTACGACGTCGCGGTGGTCTCGCAGAGCGCGTTGAGGCCACATTGACCGACCGGGGTGCAGCGATCGACTGCCGAGCAGCTCGTGGGGCCTCCCATGATCGTCGCGCCGAAGGTGCCCGTCGGGCAGCGGCACTCGTACGTCCCCGGATTGTTGCTGCAGACCCCGAGCGGGCCGCAGTCTGGCGACCCTGAGCACTCGTCGACGTCGACACACTCCGCGGGCGCGCCGGTCGTCGTGGTTCCAGAGAAGCCGGTGACGCAGCGGCACTCGAACGAGCCCACGGTGTTCACGCACTCAGAGTTGTCGCCACACGCTGCACCGCTCCGGCATTCGTCGCGATCGACGCACCGGCGCTCGTTGCAGTCGAGACCGGCGGGGCAGGGCGCGCTCTCGGAGCACGCCGCCACACACTCGCCGCCCACGCAGGAGAAATCGGCCGCGCAGTCGGAGTCGGTGGTGCACGCAAACAGGGTCGTCTTCACGTCGAGCACGCCACAGGTGCAGCCCGCCCCTACCGACACGAGCGAGACCGCGATGACCCGGAGAGACCAGTTCACGGCGCTCAGGTTAGCTCCCCTCACCTGCGGAAGCCCGCCGTCCATTCGTCGCTGAGGTCCCACAGGCGCTTCGCTGCACCGACATCGTCGGCGAGCGGGCCCACCGCGCGCGGCTCTCCGCGGTCGCCGAAGTAGCCGCCGTTCTCGAGCTCGCTCGCAGGCGCCGTCGCGCAACGCACGCTGGCCACCGAGCCCTCTTCAGGCGAGTTCATCAACGAGGTCATCAGCGCGCGCAGCGGCCAGGGGGCGCTCCGCCAGAGGTCCGAAGCGATGACGCCGGGGTGAAGGGAGTACGCGGTGATGCCGGTGCCCGCCCACCTCCGCGCGAGCTCCTTCGTGAAGAGCACGTTGGCGAGCTTCGAGTCCTGGTACTCCGACCAGCCGCTCCTCGAGCGACTCGGGCCACGCAACGCGCTCTCGTCGAGCGGGCGCTTCACGCGCTCGTGGGCGCGGCTCGCGACGGTGACCACGCGCGACGGAGCGCCAGCCTTCAGCGCCGGCTCGAGCAGACGGGTGAGCAGAAAGTGGCCGAGGTGGTTCACGCCGAACGAGGGCTCGAAGCCCTGCTTCGTGACCCCTTCCACCCGCACCAGCCCCGCGTTGAGCAGCAGCACGTGGAGCGGCTCGTTCTTCGCGAGGAAGGCATCGGCGCACCGACGCGCCGAGGCGAGGTCGTCGAGCGCGAGCTCGAGAAAGTGAAGGTCGTCGTTCTTCGTCGCGGCCGCGATGGCCTGCATCACCGGCCGCGTCTTCACTTCAGACCGGCACGCGAAGAACACACGGAAGTCGAGGCGTGCCAGCTGCTCGGCCGTCGCGGCGCCGATGCCGGTGTTCGCGCCCGTGATGAGCACCGTCTTCTTCATGCGAGCCGCCCCGCGTTCATGGAAAGCACCGCGCCGCCCAGCGACGTCGCTTCCTCTGCCGAGTGGGTGACGACGAGCGTGATGAGCTTCAGCTCGGACGTGAGCTGCCTCAGGTGGCTTCGCAGCGTTTCCCGCCGAGCGTCGTCGAGCGCGGCGAAGGGCTCGTCGAGGAGCAAGAGGCGGGGCTCGCGGGCGAGCGCCCGGGCGAAGGCGACGAGCTGCTGCTCACCACCCGACAAGGTGCTCGGCCGTCGCTCCGCCAGCGCGCCGAGGTCGAGCCGGGTGAGCCACTGCTGAGCGTCGACAGGCGACCTGGCGCCGAACGCGACGTTGGCCCGCACGCTCAAGTGAGGAAAGAGGGCCGACGATTGAAACACCATGCCGACCCGCCGGGCCTCAGATGGGAGCGGGCTCAGGTCGACGCCGTCGAGCTTCACGAAGCCCTGCGAGGGCACGAGGCCCGCGAGCGCGCGCAGCGTCGTCGACTTGCCGCTGCCGGTCGGACCGCGCAGCACGGTGATGCCGTCGCCCAGCTGCAGCCGCACGTCGAGGGCGAGCGACCCGGTCGTGAGCTGGAGGTGAGCGTCGAGCGCCATGTGCAGGGTTTCTCACACGCGGGCGCCCGCGATCAGTGATTGCGTTGATGACTGAGGCGAATCGATGAGTCGCGCCACGTGACTCGCAGTGAATGACGTGCCTGCTCGCCGTGCGGGTCGGTTCCCGCCGGGGCAGGCCTCGCGCGCGAGCGACTCGCACGAATGCAGGTCAGGCAGCGCTCAGCTCGCTCGATGCGCGCGACGCCCGAGCCACTGGACGAGCCCGATCGCCACGACCGCGACCGCCGTGAGGCTCAACGCGAGCATCTGCGCGTCGTCATCGCGACCGGCCAACACCGCATCGTAGAGCGCGAGCGACGCAGTGCGCGTCTCGCCCGGAATGTTGCCGGCCAGCATCAACGTGACGCCGAAGTCACCACACGCCCGCGCGAAGCCCAGCAGCAGACCTGCCGCGATGCCCCGCGACGCCAGCGGCACGGCGACGCGCCACGCCGCCTGCCACCGCGACGCGCCCAGCGTCCTCGCGGCCTCGAGCAGCGTGGGGTTCACGGCGTCCATCGCAGCGCGGGTGCCCTGCAAGATGAGTGGGAGGCTGGTCACGGTCGCGGCGAGCACGGCGGCGGTGCGGGTGAACACCAGCGGACCCCCGGTCATCGTCCGCCACCACTCACCGAGCATGCCGTGCGCGCCGAAGGCAACCAGCAGGTAGTACCCGAGCACGGTCGGCGGCAGCACGAGCGGCGCCGTGAGGACCGCGTCGAGCGCGACGGCCCAGCTTCGGCCGTGCGTCGCAATCACCAGCGCCAACACGAGCGCCCCTGCCACCACGGTGGCGAGGAGCGCGATCTGCAGCGTGAGCGCGAGCGGCGAGGTCACGACCGGTTCAGGTGTACAGCCAGGCCCACGCGATGAGGACGAATTGCACTGGCAACCGGGCCCACAGCGCCCACTTCGGCAGCTTCTGACGGCCCAGGGGCAGCTCGTTCACCGCCATGTTGATGTTCGCCGGGAACACCGCCAGGAACAGCGCGATGAGCCCCCACGCGGCCCACACCTGCGTCAGGGGAATCAGCAGACCGAGGCCGCCAGCGATCTCCGCAGCGCCTGAGATGAAGACGAGCAGTCGCGGCGCCGGCAGCGACTTCGGCACGATGCTCTCGAAGCCTTTCGGCGAGACGAAATGCAACACGCCGACCGCCATCATCGCGAGCCCGAGCACCCACTTCAAAACGAGCACGATCATCGGCGGCCTCTCTTGTCGGGTGGTGCTTCGAGCGCGAAGAACGGCAGCTGGGCGCGTCGCGCGGCGTAGAGCCCACCGCCGACCTCGCGGAAGTGCGGCGCGAGCTGATCGCGGTACCACTTCGCGGGGCGCAGGTTGACGCGAAGGTCGGTGCGCTGCGGGTCGATGGCGTCCTTCATGTCGTCGCGGGTAATTGCCTCGAGGTACAGAAGCCCGTCGCTCATCGCGGCGAGGTTCTCGATGGCGGCGGCTGCGCCGGGCTCGTCGAGGTAGGGCAACACGCCCTGGCAGATGACGAGATCGAACGTGCGCTCGAGACGAAAGGTCGTCAGGTCGGCCTGCTGGTGGCCGTAGCGCTTGCAGATGGCGGGCTCGAGCTCGGTCGACAGAACGGCGGTCTGTTTGCGGTGCACGCGGAGCCACTGGCCCCACCAGCCGAGGCCCGCACCCACATCGAGCACGTTGCGCAGCTCGACGCCGAACCACTCGGCGAGGTGCACCACGCCCGCGATGAGCTTCGCGTGGCGCTTCTGGTCGTACACCCGCGTCGACGGGTCGACGTAGAACCGGCGGTAGTACGACTCGTCGAAGGCAAGCGGAGCAGTCACGGCGTGCCTGCGTCTCCGAGCGCGTCGTCGGCGGGCGGTGCGGCTGCGGCTTCATCGGCCGCCTTCCTGGCCGCGGCGGCTTCGGTGGCGGCCTTCTCGGAGGCGATCTTCAACCCCGCGAGCCCCTTCTCGAAGTCGCCTCCGACCATCTTGTCCATGTCCATGAACAGGGTGGCCGCCTTGGCGCCGAAGTTGTTCTTGCCGCTCATCAGCCAGGTCACCGAGGTGCCTTCCGCCGTCTTCACGAAGTCGAAGTCGGTGCGGTTGGTCGCCTCGAAGGGGGTGATGAAGTGCAGGTCGAGGCCGAGGTGTTCGCCCGGCTTCGCGTCCGTAATCTTCATCTCGCCCGTGCCGACCTGGTCGTTGCCTTCCCAGGCGTACTGAGCGCCGACGCCGGCTTCGGCGCCCGTGTACGAACGTTTCATCGCGGGGTCCATCGCGTCCCACGGGCTCCACGCGTTCCACGACTTGAAGCTGGCGACCTGCGCGTACACGACATCAGGTGGTGCATTGATCAGCACCAAGCGCTTGATCTCGAACGTCGAGGGGCGGCTGGCGACAAACCCGACGAGGCCCAGCACCACCACGACGACGACCGCCAGAACTCTCTTGAGCATGGCCGCGCGTCGTAGCGCATCGAGACCATGGCTGCCGTCAACAATCTCCCCAGGTCGTGGTGGCGTCGAGCGGTTGATGGTCTGCCCTGCGTGCGGCTCCATGGGGGGCGGAGCAGGGCGCGTTGATGGCAAACCCCTTGAGCCCGGGCCCTCGTTGTCGCATCAAGCGTTCATGGCCAGGTCAAAGCCGCTGGTGTTGTCGTATTCGGGCTGTTCCACCTGCAAGAAAGCGCTCAAGTGGCTCGCCGAGCGCAAGGTCGATCTCGAGCTGCGCGCCATCGTCGACGCACCGCCGACCCTCGCCGAACTCGAGGAGTGGATTCCGCTCAGCGGCAAAGACGTGAAGAAGTGGCTCAACACCTCCGGGCTGAGCTACCGCGCGCTCGGCAAGGAGAAGATCGACGCCTCGAGCGACCCCCAGCTCCAGAAGCTGCTCGCCGCTGACGGCAAACTCGTGAAGCGCCCGGTGCTGGTGCACGGCGACCGCGTGCTCGTCGGCTTCAAAGAAGACGAGTGGGCGAAGCTGTTCTGATCACCGCGTGCGGCCGTCTTTGCGCCTCACCGACAACAACGCGATCTTCGTCGAGTGCACGTACGGCGTCGGGTCGATGGCCAGCGCCGGCTGCTTCGTGTCGGCGTAGCCGGTGAAGTCTTCGGGCACCTCGACGCGCGAGGAGGTCGCCACGAAGCCATCGCTGCACACCTCGGCGAGCGTGCTCTCGAACTGCGCCCCGGACACGAACACGCCGTTGTTGATGGCCACCAGAACGCCGCCGTGCGCGATGAGGGGGCGCACCTTATTGAGCAGGCGCGCCATGTCCTGCACGAGATCGACGCGGCCCTTCTCGGTCACCGAGAAGAACGGCGGGTCGACGAACACGCAGTCGAACAGCGGCGCCTCGCGCTTGAGCCGCCCGATGACGTCGAAGAAGTCACCCGCCATGAAGTCGCGCTTCAAGACGGGGAAGCGGTTGAGCGCGTAGCTGTCTTTGGCGACGGTGAGGAACGCGTTGTTCAAGTCGGTGTGGGCCACGTACTCGGCGCCACCCGCCAGCGCCGCGACACCGAGGCTGCCGGTGTACGCGAAGGCGTTGAGCACGCGCTTGCCCTTCAAGGTGCGCTTCGCCCACGACCGCAGCGGCGCGGTGTCGAGGTACAGGCTCGCGTCGCGGTTGAGCGTGAGCCGCGTCGTGTACCAGACACCGTCTTCCTGCACCTTGCGCGTCAGCGCGTCTTCAGCGCCGAGCAGCATGGTGCCGTTGCGCTCGTCCTGGCTCTTCGACTCGCGACGCTTCCACAGCGCGGTGCTCACGAACGGCATCGCGTTGGTGCACAGCTCGATCACCGACTGCATCAGCGCGCGGTCACCCGTGGGCCCCGTCGCGTCGTGGAGCACCAGCGTGGTGCCATAGAGATCGACCGCCACGCCGGGGAAGCCTTCGGTGTAGCCGTTGAAGAGCCGCAGCGCGGTGACGTGCGGCGCCGTCAATCGCGGGAGCCGGTGCGCGAGGGCAACAGAGAAGCGGGCGGAGAGCTCGGTCGACATCGTGCGGGCCTCTAACCACAGCCTTTTGCTTCCGGGGGAATGGTCTGTCTGACACCATCGCCGCGTGTCAGGCCGCCGCGAATTCCTGTTCTCGCTCGTGATCGGTCTGCTGGTGGTGCTCTTCGCGGGGCTCGACCCATTCCTCGACTACGACGTGTTCTGGCACGCGCGACAAGGTCAAGACCTCTTGCAGGGGGTCTCGCCCTGGGTCGATCGCTACAGCTACACCATGGCCGGACAACCCTCGGGCGCCGCAGCGCCGTTCGCGGTGGTGCTCGCGCTCTTCCTCTCGGTCTTCGGGCAGCCGCTCGGCTTCTTCGTGGCGCGCCTCGTGTTCTTTGGCGTGCTGTTGGCCTCGGTGCTGTGGCTCGCGCGGCGCGAGCGCAGCCCGCTCGCCCTGACGCTGCTGCTCGTATGCTGGCTCGGGGCGCTGTTCAGCATTCGAATAGGTCTACGCCCGGAACTGCTCTCGCTCAGCCTCGTAGTGGTGGCGCTGCACATCGTCATTCGCTTTCGCGCGGCCTACGACCGGCGCGTGGCCCTCGGTCTCGCGGTGCTGCTCACCGCGTGGGCCAACGTGCACTCGGTGACGCTGGGCTACTTCGTGGTGGGCGGCCTGTACCTGAACTGGCTCATCGCAGCGCGCCGCACGCCGCGACTGCTGGTCGAGATCTGCATCGTGGGTGTGCTCTCGTTGGCCACCGGCTTCCTCAACCCCTGGGGCGCGCACGAGCTCGTCGGTGTCGTGGGCATGGACCCTTTCTGGACCCAGACCATTGGTGAGTTCCGACCCGTGCTCGACCGTCTGGGCAGCCCCGCAGTCTCGCTGACGCTCGTGGGGCTGGCCTTCGCCATGGCGCTTGCGCTGCATCGGCGGGAGTTCGGGTGGTTCGCCACGACGGCCGTCTTCACGCTCTCGGTCTTCCGCGCCCAACGAATGCTCCTGCCGGCCGGCTTCGTCGCCATGCACGCGGTCCTGATGTGCGTGCAGGCCGAGGGGCTTCGCTCCATGAGCGAACGAACGCGTCGGCTCGCCGTTCTGGCGGTGGCGCTCACCGCGGGGGTCTTCACCATGGAGCTCGTGCGGGGCACCCGACCGGTGTGGCCTCTCTTCCGAGAGAGCAACCTCCGCTACCCGGTGGAGATCGTCGCCGACATGAAGGCGCGCGGGCTCGAGGCGCGGGTGTTCAACGAATACGCGATCGGCGGGTACCTGCTCTTCCACCTCGCGCCCCGCGTGCAGGTCTACATCGACGGGCGCACGAACATTCTCTACCCGCCCTCCCTCGGCCGGCGGTACCTCGACGCGCTGCGCATCGACGAGGCGTTCGCCGAAGAAGTGAAGGAATGGAACATCGACGCCGCCGTCGTTTCGCGAGAGGAGCGCGAGGCCGCCACCGTTTCGCGCTCGCGTGCGTTCGAGCTCGACACCCTCTCCCCGCATTTCTTCTTCTTGAGACGCGGTGGCGCGCGGTACCCCGCCTTGAGCCGCGTGCTGCTCACCCCGGAATGTCCTCGCGATGTCGACTGGCCCGCCGTTCGGCTGGAGCTCGAGCGCCTCGACCCGGTGTCACGCGATGGGCTCGGGGCCACTGCCGCCGTGCTGCGCGCGCTCGCTGCCAATGAAGCCGTGAACGACTTCCCCGATGACGACGCCCGTCGCGCCACCGCCGGCCGTGCGCTGTTGCGCGGAGATCATGCTGCGGCCGTCGAGCTGCTGGGCGGCTGCGAGAACCCGCGCGCGCTCGATCTCCTCACGCTGGTCGCAGAGCTCACCGCGCTGGGCCGCCACGACGAAGCCGCGTTCGCACTGCAGGTGGCTCGGCAGCGTCAACCCAACCTCGAGACCCTGTACCCGCCCGAAGTGCAGGCGGCGGAGTCGGTGCTGCGCGAGCGCACCCCGCGCGAGGTGCACCCGTGCCCGCCGTGGCCTTCACCGGCGCAGTGAGTCGAGCGTCACGTCGAGCCGACCGGCGCCGCGACCGAGCCTGGGCCCGATCTTTCCCGAGGGGCCCATCGCCAGCGATCCTCCCTGCCCGAAGAGCCGCGGGCGCCCCTCGCCCCAGTTCGCGTTGAGGACAGCGAGATCGAACGTCGTCGCGAGCGTCGACAAGTGCCCGGGTCGCGCGTCGAGCCCGGGTCCCTCGTCGACCCACGCGCTCGAGAAGAGCAGCACCTCGGCGTTGGTGAGCGACTCCTGTGCTTCGGCCGCGAGGAAGTGCACGTCGAAGCAGATGGCGGTGGTGAGCGTGACGCCTCTCCACAGGAGCGTCGTGTCGGGCTTCGGACCCGGCGTGGCCCAGGTCTCGGGGAACCACGGGTGGTGCTTGCGGTAGTGGATCATCACGTCGCCGGAGGGCACGACGCCCAGCAGCGAATTGAAGCACTGCTCGCCGTCGCGCTCGATGAGGGGCCCGACCACGAGGCAGTCGTAGCGCCGCGCAAAGTGAATCAGCGTCGACATCGCGCGCCCGTCGAACGGCTCTGCGAAGCGCGTGAGGTCGAAGTCACTCTTGCTCGACACGTACCCGGTGAACGCGGCCTCATTGAACAACACCACGTCGGTGGCGGGCCCCTGCTCGAGGAGCAGCTCCGCGGTGCGCACCTGTTCGTCGAACGCGTCGTGCCGCGCAGGGAGCTGGAGTGCCGTGAGCCGCATCGAGTGCGCAGAGACGATGGCACGAAAAGTGGTAGTGCCCCACTCATGCCCGTTGCCTCCTGGCTCGAACTGTCCGAGCGCGCGTACGCCGCCAACGTCACCGAGTTTCGCGCGGTGGTGGGCCAGGCGCGCGTCGGGGCGGTGCTGAAGGGCAACGCCTACGGCCACGGGCTCCACGAGACGCTCTGTCTCGCGCACGGCAAGGTCGACGTGCTGTACGTCATCACGCCTGCCGAGGGGCTCGCCATTCGCGAGTGGGAAAGCGCGCACGGCAAGCCCGCCACCGAGGTGCTGGTCATCGGCGCCGTCGACTCCGACGACGTGGTGGCGCTGGCCCGCGCTCGCGTGAGCGTGGTCGCGGCCGATCGTGGCTTTGAAGACGCGGTGCGTGCGCTGCGGGCCGCAGGCCTCACGCTCGACGTGCACGTGCACCTCGACACGGGCCTGGGGCGCGAGGGCTTCACGCGCGCAGGGCTGGAGCGCGGGGAGGCCGACTTCTTCGCGCAGGCCCGCGACGTGCTCCTCGTGAAGGGCGTGCTCAGCCACTTCGCGAACACCGAAGACGTGACCGAGCAGGAATACGCGCGCACCCAGTTGTCGAACTTCGACGCGGGCGTGCAGGTGCTGCAGGCGCGCGCGGGAGTGGACGCGGACGTACAGCGGCACTTTGCGGCGAGCGCGGCCGCGCTGGTGCTCCCTCCGTCACGACTCGACGTGGTGCGCATCGGCATCGCGATGTACGGCCTGTGGCCCTCGGCAGAGACGCGCTTGTCGGCGCGGGTGGTGCTCGGCGCCCTTCCGGCCCTGGAGCCAGTGCTCACGTGGAAGGTGCCGAGCCAGGCCGTGAAGTGGCTGCCCGCGGGGAGCTACGTCGGCTACGGCTGCACGTGGAAGTGCGCGGCCGACACGCGCGTCGCCATTCTCCCCGTCGGTTATTGGGACGGGTACCCGCGCCTCGCCTCGGGCAAGGCGCACGTGCTGGTGAATGGCCGTCGCTGCGCGGTGCTCGGCCGCGTGATGATGAACCACCTCATCGTCGACGTGACGCACGCGGTGAGCACGGAAGCCCCGGTCACCGCGACGCTGCTGGGCCGAGACGGCGACGAGAGCATCAGCGCCGAGACGTTGAGCGGCTGGGCGCAGACCATTCACTACGAGACGATGACCCGCCTCGGGCCTCACCTCCGGAGGGTCGTCGTCCCATGAGCAGGGAAGGGTGGTACAAGCCCGCCCTCGATGTGGCTCGCGCTCGTCCTCGCCTTCGCTCCCCCTGACGCCCCCCGGAGCATCGTGTTGTTGCCCGAGAGCGGCGCGCGCGAGGTCGTCTTCGCCGCCACGACCGGTACGCCTTCGAGCCTCGTTGACGCGCGGAAGATGGGCGAGCAGCTCCGCTACGAGGAAGCCGTCGTCGAGTACCAGCGCTACCTCGCCACGCCCGATCGCCCCACCGCTGAGCGTGCGCAGGCGCTGCTCGAGCTGGGCTTCACCTACCTCGTGCTGGGCGACCAGCAGAACGCCGAGAGCCGCGCCCTCGAAGCGCTGGAGCTGTCTCCGAAGATCGCGTTGCCGTCGAATGCGCCGGCCAAGCAGGTCGACTTCGTGAGCAAGATGCGAAAGGCCTTCCTCGCGCGGCCCAAGCTCGAGCTCGAGAGCGGCGAGGCTGAGCAACCGTGGATCGTGAAGGTGAAGAAGCGCGACCCCGAGAACAAGGTGTCGAGGTTGTTGCTGCGCCATGCGCTCACCGCGACGGGTCCGTTCTACGCGACAGAGATGACCTGTGAAGAAGAGGTCTGCACCGGCGCCATTCCCCCGCCGAAAGACGTGTCGAGCTTCACCGCCTGGTACTTCGTCGAAGCGCTCGATGACACGCAGCTCACGCAGGCCAGAATCGCCAGCCCCGACGCGCCGCTGCAGTTGGCCATCGTCGACCAGAAGCCCTGGTACACCAGCCCCTTCGTGTGGGGCGGCCTCGGCGCGGCGCTGGTGGGCGCGGCCACGGTGGTGTTCCTGCTCTCGCCGCAACCGCCGAAGTAGTAGAGGCGCGGTCATGCGAATCGCTCTCGCCCTCTCTCTCGTCGTCGGCGTGGTCCTCTCTGGCTGTCATGCGCATTCCAGCGTGAAGGCGCTGGGCCCCGGCATGAACCCCAGGCGGGAAGGGAACCTCCGCGAGGCCGCCTCGAGGGAACTGGCATGCCCGAATGATCAGCTCGTGACATCGTTCGTCGAGTCGATCGAAGGCAACGCGCACATCTACCGCGTGACGGGCTGCAGCAAGACGTACGACTCGATTCTCTTCTGCCTGATGGGCACCTGCTCGTGGACGGAGACACCCGAGAAGCGCGCGGCGTTCGATCTCCAGTGCCCACAGGAACAGCTCAAGCGCACCTACCTCGGCAACGCGACGTTCGGCATGGCCGGCTGCGGCAAGACCGTCTCGTACCTGTACGTGAACGGCCGGCTCGTCGGCAACGTGGCGGGCATGCAGGCCGCGCCGGTGGCGCAGTAGTCACTTCTTGAACGCAGCGAGCGCGGCGGCCTGCACGTTTTTGATGGCGACGTGGGCCGCTTCAGCGAGCGCGCGGCAGTCTTCGAACTCGGGCATCGCGTTGAGCACCGTGTCCCCGCGGAGCCCGAGCTTCATCCGCACCGGCCCCCAGGGCGTGGTGACCGTCTCGTGGCGGCGCTGAAGAATGGTGCGGCTTACGGTGTGCTCACGCACGCCGAGCGTCGTGGTCTCGCGCAAGAGCGTGTCGATCAGCACCGCGCGGTGTGACGCGTCGGTGAGCACGCCCAGCAGGTGACCCGGTCGGCCCTTCTTCATCACCACCGGCGCCACCCAGGCGTCGAGGGCGCCATCGCGCATGAGCGACTCGATGACCGCGCCGAGCAACTGCGGCGAGCAGTCGTCGAGGTTGCACTCGATGACGGTGAGCGTGTCGGTGGGCTCGGCCTCGTCGACCGCGCGCCCGAGCGTAAAGCGCACCACGTTCGCGCGATCTTTGAAGTCCTTCGTGCCGACGCCGTAGCCGATCTTCTCGACCACCAGCTGCGGAGGAGGCGCCACGGTAGCGAACGCCTTGATCAGGGCCGCGCCGGTCGGCGTGGTGAGCTCTCCGACGCCTTCGAACCGCACGGGCACGTCTTTGAGCAACGCGAGCGTGGCGGGCACCGGCACCGGCACCACGCCGTGGGCGATGCGAATGGTGCCGCTCCCCAGCGGGGGAGGCGCCGAGAAGACCTGCGGGTCGCCCAGCAGATCGAGCACCACCGCTGCGCCGCAGATGTCGACGATGGAATCGACAGCGCCCACCTCGTGAAAGTGAATCTGGTCGAGCGTGGTGCCGTGAATGTGCGCCTCGACCTCGCCGATGCGGCGGAACACGTCGAGCGCGCGCGCCTTCGCCTTCACCGACAGCTGCGAGCGCGAGATGAGCGCGTCGATGTCTTTCCACGCGCGGTGCACGTGACCGCCTTCGGGCTCGGTCACCACCACGTCGACGTGCGTGCCGACGATGGCGTGGCGCTCGGCGCGCGAGACGGCGAACTTCCACCCTGCGACGTCGAGCGTGCGCAGGGGGGCTTCGATGGCCGCGAGCTCCACCCCGAGATCGATCGCCGCTGCGAGGAACATGTCGCCCGCGAGACCGCCGACCGGCTCGATGTAGAGCACGCCGCCCATCGCTCAGTACGCCCTGGCGAACACGATGCGGCCGCTCGACGGGTTGCCGGTGAGCACGCACTTGCCCGGCTCCTGCTTGAGCTCGAACGGGCGGTTGCGCGTGGTGAGCCCGAACTCGTCTTTGAAGCGCTTCTCGGTCTCGGGCGTGCCGTCCCAGTGCGCGAGCAGGAAGCCCTCGTCGGCCTTCGCCTTCAGCTCTTCGAGCGTGTTCACCTCGTGGGTGTTCGCCGCGCGGAAGGCCTTCGCCTTCTCGAAGAGGTTCTTCTGCTGCTCGTCGAGGATCTCGCTCACGCGCTTCACCGCCGCGTCGAGGTTGACGAACTCCTTGGGCGGCTTCTCGCCCGGGTGCGCCGCCTTCGCGTCACGGCGCGCGAGCACCACCTGGCCCTTCTCGAGATCTTTCGGGCCCATCTCGGCGCGCACGCACACACCGCGCAATTCGTACTCGGCGTACTTGAAGCCGGGCCCCTTGCTCTCGTCGTCGTCGACCAGCACGCGGATGCCTGCCTTCTTCGCCTCGTCGGCCAGGGCGTGGGCCTTGGCGCGCACCAGCCCGCGCTCTTCGGGCGTCTTGCCGATGATGATGATCACCAGGTGCGTCGGCGCGAGCTTCGGCGGCACCACGAGGCCCTGATCATCGGAGTGCGTCATGATCAACGCGCCGATCAACCGCGTCGAGACGCCCCACGAGGTCTGCCAGACGTATTCCTTCTGGCCTTCCTTCGACTGGTACATCGTGTCGAACATCTTCGCGAAGTTCTGCCCGAGCATGTGCGACGTGCCGGCCTGCAGGGCCTTCTTGTCCTGCATCATCGCTTCGATGGAATACGTGTTCACCGCGCCGGGGAACTTCTCGCTCTCGGTCTTCTGGCCCTTGAGCACCGGCATGGCCATGTAGTCCTCGGCGAAGCGCTCGTAGACGTCGAGCATGCGCAGCGTCTCTTCGGTCGCCTCGGCCTCGGTGGCGTGGCATGTGTGGCCTTCCTGCCAGAGGAACTCGGTGGTGCGCAGGAAGAGGCGCGGCCGCATTTCCCACCGCATCACGTTCGCCCACTGGTTGATCAGAATCGGCAGGTCCCGGTAGCTCTGCACCCAGTTGGTGAAGCTGCGGTTGATGATGGTCTCCGACGTGGGGCGAATCACGTAGCGCTCGCCTTCGGGCAACGCCTTGCCACCGGCGTGCGTCACCACCGCCACCTGCGGCGCAAAGTCGGCGACGTGCTTTTTCTCTTTCGCCAGGTACGACTCGGGGATGAGCACCGGGAAGTACGCGTTCTGGTGCCCGGTGTCCTTGAACATGCCGTCGAGCACCTTCTGCATGTTTTCCCAGATGGCGTAGCCGTTGGGGCGGATCACCATCGAGCCACGCACGTCGGAGTTGTCAGCGAGCTTCGCCCGCTTGACCAGCTCGATGTACCACTCGCTGAAATTCTCAGCCCGCGTCGGCAGGCGGAGGTTGTCGTTCGGCTTCTTCGGGGCGTTCGGGGCTGCCTTCGTGTCGGACATGGCGGCTCAGCCACTAGAGCATCGGGGCGCGCAACTCAATGAAACCCCACGGGTCACGTGAGACCTCTCGACGGGGGATGACTCGGGGCCTGACGCCTGATCTCGCTTATCAAGACCGGGAGGGAGTCTTGCAACACCCGCCTGCATGTCAGCCCCCGAAGACCTGAACTCGGCACGTCGCCGCATGTTGATGGCGGTGTCCGTGAAGGGGCTGGTGGTCACCGCGGTCTACGGCCTGCTGAGCCGCAACCTGGTGCTGTCGGCGTGGATGGCGCTCGTCGCCCTGCTCATCGGGTGGCTGGCGCACATTCAGGCCCAGGCCACGTGGAAGACGCTCATCCCCATCTGCGTGAGCATCGTCTCCGCGCCCTTCGCGCTCGCCACGGTGGTCAACGGCGTCGCGGAACTGTCGCTGATGATGATGGTCCCGGTCTCGCTGGCGGTCCTCTTCTTCGATCGCTTCGAAGTGGTGGTGGGGGCGATGGTGAGCGGCTGGGTGAGCAACACGCTGTTCCTCTCGACGCGCTCGGAATGGTCGTCCACCGAGGTGGCGATCGTGTCACTGGTCTTCGCGTCGTTGGCATCGAACGTCATCGCGGCCGCCCTTCACGGCCGTCGGCTGCGCGCGGTCGATCGCGAGATCGAAGCCGATCAGGGCAAGGCGCTGCGCACGTCCGAGACACGGCGCGCGCAGGCCGAGCGCCTGGCCATCGTGGGGCGGCTTGCCTCAGGCGTCGCGCACGAGATCAACAACCCGCTGGCCTTCGTGAAGGCCAACGTTGGCGTGCTCCGGCGCGCCTTCACCGGTGAAGAAGAGGTCGAAGAGGACGAGCTGCGCGAGGTGCTCAACGACACCTCGAGTGGCATCGACCGCATCTGTCAGATCGTCGCCGACCTGAAGACCTTCGCCCGCGAAGACTCGGGTGTGCTCGAGCCGGTCGACCTCCGCGAGACCGTGCAGGGGGCCGCCCGCCTGGCGGCCGTGCGCATGCCGCGTGACATGAAGGTGCACCTCGAGCTGCCCGCCGCGATGCCGTTCGTTCGCGCCAACCAGCGCAAGCTCTCGCAGGTGATGCTCAACCTGCTGGTGAACTCAGGCGAAGCACTCGAGGAAAACCGCACGCCCAACCCCCAGGTGCGCATCAAGGCCGTGGTGGAGGGTGACGCGGTACGGATCACCATCACCGACAACGGGCCGGGCATTCCGGCGACGCTGCTGGCGCGCATGTTCGAGCCGTTCTTCACCACCAAGGCGCCGGGTAAAGGCACGGGCCTCGGGCTCGCTCTGTCGCGCGAGTACGTGACCACGTTCGGCGGCACCCTGCAGGTGCACAACGTCGAGCCCTGCGGCGCCGAGTTCGTGATGACGCTCAAGGCGACCGCGGTCACAGGTGAGACGCCCATCCCGGGCTCCCTCAGCCTCGGCCCGGCGCGCGCGATGTTCGTCGCGCAGCACCGCCGCCGCGCGAGCTGAAGACTCACGGTCGTGTCGCGGTGCCCACGCCCACGTAGGTGATGCCGTCACGGCCGACGCCTGAGAGCTCGACGATGACGCCGTCGCCGCTCGTCGCGCTCCCCGTCGCTGCGGTCACCACGGTCGCTCCCGCAGGCACGGTGCCGAAGGTGAGCGGAGGCGTGAGCCCTGCCGCCGAGACGAGCTCCCACTTCGGCAACCCGGCCGAGTCGGTGATCACCACGCGCGAGGCCGCACGCGGAGGCGACCAGCTCACCTCAGCGCCGCTGAAGCTCGCGGTCACCTCGAGCCGCGACGCGCCGCGGTTGAACTTGAGCATGAGCGGCTCGTTGGGGCAGGTCTCGAAGCGCTGCGTGGTGAAGCGCTCCGACTCCGCGCCGGTGGTGGTGGTGATGGCTCGCGCACCGACGAACATCACGCCCTGCAGCGGGGCGCTCAGCGAGAAGGTGCCGTCGGCCGCGGAGGGCGACGTGCGACGACAGCGCGCGCCCGACGCACCACAAAACGCGTCCACCGTGGCGCCGGTCAGCGATTGATCGAGCGCGACGACCTCGGCGTTCGCGACGGGCTCACCGAGCGAGTCGATGACCTTGCCGGTGAACTTGCACAGCGAGGAAGTCTGCAACGCGCTCGCGAGCACCTCCACGCTGCCCACGTCGGTGCACGAGCCAGCACTGCAGGTGCCTTCCATCGCAGCGCGCGGGAGCGAACCGAGCGAGTACGGCAGCCCGGCGTACTGCGCGCTGACCGCCGCCTTCTCGCTCGACACGGGCGCCTTCATGCAGAACCGACCGGACTCCAGCGAGCTCACCGGCTCGAAGCCCTTGAACCCCAGCGTCACGCCGACCGCGGCCTGCCCCTCGGCCCGCAGCGCGCCCGTGACACAGCCACTCGTGGTCGGCGGGCCCAGCACCGCGAGGAAGACGTCGCCCGTCACCGGGAACTGCGCCGTCGCGCCACCCGAGAACTCGAGCCGCTGCAGCGAGGCCAGAGCGCTCTCGGGAATCGGGATTCCGGCTTCGGTCACGAGCGGCACCGGGGCGAGGCGAGTCCACTTCGCGTTCGCAGGGTTGAAGGTGGCCGCAGACACTTCGAGCACGCCGTTGCCCGGGGTCAGGTCGGTGAGCGCCGCCCACTGCGTGAGCGGGACGCGCAGCCCGAGCGTGCCAGTGCCGCCGCCCGTCACCGTCGCGAAGCCCAGCGCGAGCAGGGCAGGTCGAGTGTCGTCGACGTCGACGCTCAGCGGGCTCTCGCCGTCGAAGCTCGTCGCGCTCCCGGTCGCGCCCGACGGAGGCCCCTGCCACTCGAGATCGACCAGCGGTGCGCTGCACGACGCGTCGGTGCACTCGAAGGTCTCGAGCGGGCTCAACGCAGCGCCGAACGTCAGCTCGGTGAAGGGCCCGACCGTGAAGGCGCGCGCGACGGGCGCAAAGCCGGGCGCCTCGGCGATGACCACCACCCGCGTTCCGGGGCTCACCGTGGTCGCGAGCCGGAAGCCACCCGCATTCGAGGCGGTGTTGTCGCCCAGCGCTTCGCCGGTATCGGCGCGTCGCACGGTGACCCTCGCGTTCGACAGCGGCTCGCCGCGACGAGACCAGCCACCGGCGACCAGCGTTCCCGAGATCGACACCTGCGTCGACTCAGGCCTCCGAATCGCAGGAGGACACGCGCAGAACCACCCCATCACCCCGAGCAAACAGAGCCGCGACACGTGCGGCACCGTAGTACGAAGCCGCACCATGACCCCCCGTTTGCTCGTGCTGTCGACCCTGTGCGCGCTGCCTGCCGTGGCTCAAGACGCCGGAGTGCCGCTGATCCCCCGCGAGCTGTTGTTCGGCAACCCGGAGCGCACGAGGCCGCAGCTCTCGCCCGATGGCACACAGCTGGCGTGGCTCGCGCCCGACGAGAAGAACGTGCTCCAGGTGTGGACGCGTGCGCTCAGCGCGAAAGACGGCGCGGTGATCACCGCCGACAAGAAGCGCGGCATTCGCAGCTACTGGTGGGCGCCCGACTCGAAGTCGGTGCTCTACATGCAGGACTCGGACGGCGACGAGAACTCGCACCTCTTCCTCACCGAGGTGGCGACGAAGAACACGCGCGACCTGACGCCGTTCCAGGGCGCACGCGCGAACCTGCTCGCCACCAGTCGAGGCCAAAAGACGAAGGAAGTGCTGGTGATGATGAACGTGCGCGACCGCAAGCTGATGGACGTGTGGCGCGTCTCGCTCGAGACCGGCGCGGCGACGCTCGACACCGAGAACCCGGGGGACATCGCCGACTGGCACGCCGACGCGCAGCTGCAGATCCGCGGCGCGAGCATCACCACGAAGGAAGGCGGCACCGAGGTTCGCGTGCGCGAGACCGTGAAGGCGCCGTGGAAGACCTTCCTCACCGTTGGCCCGCAGGAAACCATCGACGTCTACGAGTTCACCGAAGACGGCAAGGGGCTCATCCTCACCTCGAGCGTCAACTCCGACACGGCGCGGCTGGTCGAGAAGAACCTCAAGTCGGGCGCCGAGCGGCCGCTCGCGGGCAGTGACACCAGTGACGTGACCGGGGCGATTGGCTACCCGGTTCGTCACGGCGTGCGCGCCGCGATGGTCGACGTCAGCGGTCGCGCGTCGTGGCTGCCCACCGAGCCGTCGATGAAGGCCGAGCTCGAGGCGCTCGACGCGGCGTTCGAAGGTGACTTCCAGGTCATCAGCATGGACGACGCCGACTCGCGCTGGGTCATCGCCGAGACGCGCGATCTCGGCCCGGTGCGCTTCTCGATGTGGGATCGCAAGGCGAAGAAGGCCGAGCTGATCTTCACCGCGCAGCCGAAGCTCGAAGGGTTGCCGCTCGCGGCCATGACGCCGGTGACCATTCCCGTGCGCGATGGGCTCAAGCTGCCGGGCTACCTCACGCTGCCGGTGGGCAAGGCGCCGAAGGCGTTGCCGATGGTGCTGCTCGTGCACGGGGGGCCGTGGGCGCGCGACATGTGGGGCCAGAACTCGACGGTGCAGCAGTACGCCAACCGCGGCTATGCGGTGCTGCAGGTGAACTTTCGCGGCTCGACGGGCTTTGGGAAGAAGTTCCTCAACGCGGGCAACCGGCAGTGGGGCCTCGCGATGCACGACGACCTCATCGACTCGGTGAACTGGGCGGTGAAGGAAGGCGTCGCCGACCCGAAGAAGGTCGCCATCGTCGGTGGCAGCTACGGCGGCTACTCGACGCTCGCCGGTCTCGCGTTCACGCCTGACACCTTCGCGTGCGGCGTCGACATCGTGGGCCCCTCGAACCTCTTCACGCTGCTGGCGACGATTCCTCCTTACTGGGCCGCGCTGCGGGGCCTCTTCACCGCGCGCGTCGGCAATCCCGATGATCCGGCCGACCAGGAACTGCTGACGAAGGCCTCGCCGCTGTTCTCGGCGAACAAGATCAAGGCGCCGCTGCTCATCGGGCAGGGCGCGAACGACCCGCGCGTGAAGACCGCCGAGGCCGAGCAGATCGTCGCCGCGATGGAAAAGAACGGCCTCCCGGTGACCTACGTCCTCTACCCCGACGAGGGGCACGGCTTCGCGCGGCCCGAGAACCGCATCGACTTCCAGGCGCGCGCCGAAGCGTTCCTCGGCTCGTGCCTTGGCGGGCGCGTCGAGCCATTGCCGAAAGAAGGCAAGATCGCGGGCGCCACGAGCGTCGTGAAGGTGGTCGCCGGGAAGAAGTGAATGAAGGTCGAACCCCTCTCCGACAAGCACCTCGGTGAGCTGCACCTCGCCACCGAGCGGGCGCTGCAGCAGTGGGCGAAAGACGTGTTCGCCCCGCAGCAGATCCTCGCGTCGATGGAACGGGTGCTCCTCTTCCTGAAGCAGAACGGCGGCGCGGCGAAGCAGGCGCGTCAGGTCACCTCGCTCGCCTTCATCGTGGGCGAGCAGATCGTTCAGCTCGGCAGCTGGAAGTGGATGAGCGTGAGCGACGACGGCTCGCTCAACCCGGCCATCGTGTCGGCAGACGGCACGCGCGCGTGCCTGGTGCTCGACGTGGTGACGCTGCTCGTGGCGGGGCAGGGCCGCGGCTCGGTCGCCACGCTGGTTCGCGCGTGCCTCGAAGGCCAACCGCATGATGGAATCGTCGACCTGTGAAATGCAGCGTCGAACTCGAGAGCGCGATTCTTCAGCGCGTCACCGGTCTCAAGAAGACCGCGAAGATGTGGGGCAGCCCCGAAGAACTCGAGGCCGTGGCGATGCACTTCACCCACGTGGTGCTGAGCGCGCGCACCGCCGCCTGGTCGTTCGAGAAGACCTTCGAGCACTGGAAGACGCACGGCAGCCCGTTCGCGGGCGACGCCGACGAGCACGCCGCGATGCGCTCGAAGATGTGGGCCACGCAGGAAGAGCAGGCGCGCGTGCAGGTGGTGCAGGGCTTCGTCGTGGTGTGGGCAGGGCTCGAGCGGCACCCTGAGCGCGAGGCGCTCCTCGGCCCGTGGATCGAGGCGCTCATCGACGGGCCCCGACAAGCCGGCTCCCCCGATCGACTCAACATGGTTCTCTTCGCGCTGATGGGCTTCGTCGCCGCGAGCCCGCAGAGCTACGTGCAGGCGCTCAGCCTCGAGCGACACCGAGTGGGTGGCCACGAGCTCCGCCCCCTGCCCGTCGTCGCGCCGCCGGGCCCGACCGATGCGGGCGTCACCTGGGGTCGCAACTTCACCACCTGGCAGAAGGTCGTCGAGGGCATCGACGCAGTGGTGGAGACGCTTCGCGTGAGCGACTTGGAGACAGCACCCCGGTGAGCGGATACAGGCTCGCGGGTGACGTTGCTTCGTGCGTTTGACCTGACCCTGTCGTTCGGTAGCCGAACCCTCTTCTCCAACCTCGAGCTGGTGATCGAAGAAGGCGAGCGCGTCGGGCTCGTCGGGGTCAACGGCTGCGGCAAGTCGACGCTGATGAAGGTGCTCACCGGCGAGGTGAAGGCCGACACGTCGACCATTCAGGTGCAGCGCGGCATGCGCACCAGCCACCTCGCGCAGGAACCGGTCTTCCCCGTCGGGGCCACGCCTTCGAGTGAACTGAGCGTCGCGCAGCAGCCGCTCCGCGATGCGCTCGAAGAACACGCGCGCCTCTCGGCCTCGCTGGAGCACACCTACGACGAGAAGGTGCTCGAGCGGCTCTCGGTGCTGGTCGAGAAGATCGATCACCTCGGCGGGTGGGACACCGCGTTCGAGTCGCGCAAGCTGCTCGACCGCCTCGGCGTCGATCCCGCCACGTGGGATCAGCCCATCGAGCAGCTCTCGGGCGGTCAGAAGAAGCGCGTCGCCATCGCCCGCGCGCTGCTCACCCACGCCGACCTGCTGATGTTCGACGAGCCGACCAACCACCTCGACGCCGAGACGGTGGAATGGCTGCAAGACGAGCTCGACTCACGCGACTCGGCGTTGCTGCTGGTCACGCACGATCGCTACTTCCTCGATGGGCTCGTCGATCGAATCATCGAGGTCGAGCCCCACGTCTCGGAGCAACAGCCCGGCGGCCTCGTCAGCTACCACGGCAACTACGAGGCCTACCTCGAGCAGAAGTTCGTCAAGCTGCAGGACCAGCAGACCGGCGAACACAAACGCCAGATGTGGATCGCGCAGGAAGTGGCGTGGCTGCGCAAGGGACCCAAGGCGCGGGCCACGAAGTCGAAGGCGCGCATCGAGCGCGCGCGCAAGTTGCTCAGCGAGCGCGGGTTTCAGCGGCCGAAGGTGCCTGACCTGCAGCTCGCCGCAGCGCCGCGTCTGTCGCAGACGGTCATCGAGGCCACGCACGTCAGCAAGTCGTTCGGCGATCTGAAGGTGCTCGATGACGTGAACGTGATCCTCCAGCCCGGTGAGCGCATCGGCCTCGTGGGGAAGAACGGGGCGGGTAAGACGACGCTGATTCGCACGCTGCTCGGTGAGCTGAAGCCCGATGCGGGCACGGTACGCCTCGGGCCGAAGACGCGGGTGGTGCACTACGACCAGCTCCGCACGGCGCTCGACGACGACAAGACCGTCTACGAGGCCGCGTGGGATGACGACTGGATCACGCTGGGCGAGAAGAAGATGCGCCTCGCCGAATACCTCGACGACCTGCTCTTCCCGGTGCCGATGCAGCGCATGAAGGTGAAGGGCCTGTCAGGTGGTGAGCGCAACCGGCTGCTGCTGGCGCGCTTGTTCCTCGAGGGCGCGAACGTGCTGGTGCTCGATGAGCCGACGAACGATCTCGACCTCGTGACGCTCAACGTGCTCGAGCGGTTGTTGATGCAGTTCACGGGCGCGGTGATCCTCGTGACGCACGACCGCTACTTCCTCGACAAGGTGGCGACCGCGCTGCTCGTGTTCGAAGGCGAGGGGAAGATCGTTCGCCACGAGGGCAACTACGATCTCTACCGACGGCTGCAGGCGCAGACGAAGAAGGCCGCGCTGCCGCCGCCGCCGTCGAAGGCCGAGCGCAAGCAGCGCTGATCCTCAGCTGGAAATGCGGTCCCGGGCCGCGACGCGGGGATCGTCAGCGCCCATCATCGACGCGATCATCTCCCGCACCCACGCGCGATGCCCGTGTGTGCCAGTGCCTGTCCAACGCGGCTTGCAGCGCGTGCAAGGGCAGCGTCCACCTCGCCCCGGCCACAGGCCTCACGCAAGCGAGCCAGGGAGGCCAGCGACTGGGCGGGGAGCGGGTCGTGCCAAAGCACGCTCGTCGTTGCTCTTCGGGAGGCAAGGCCTTCAGCACGCTCAAAGCACGGGCGAAAGCGCCGCCAGTCGGCGTGCTTCCTTCTCGTCTTCGCGGGCGTGAGAAGCGTGCTGCCTCTCGACCCGGGTCCGAGGGTCCATCATGCGGGCAGTCTGCGCCTCGCGCGTGCACATCGCCGCCGCGAGCGCTTTAGCGGTCGTGGCCGGGGCCGAGCACCTTCTCGACGTACGTGTCGTAATCGAACTGCGGAGAGTTCTCGCGATCGTGGCAGCCCACGCAGGTCTTCGGGTCGACCCCGCGCGCGATGTTCGTCTTCGCCGGCGCCTTCGCGTGGTTGCTGCCCGGCCCGTGGCACGACTCGCAGCCCACCTCGGTGCGCCCCTCGAGTTGATCGATGCGGCACACGCCATCGGGCTGCTGCCACCCCGTGACGTGACACCCGACACAGTCGAGGTGCAGCTGCTTTCCCTGCGCCTCGAGGGCCTTGTACGCGAGCGGGTGCTTCGTCGTGAGCCACACGCGCTCGGCCTCGGCATGACACGACACGCACACCTTCGACCCCACGATGCCCGGTTTCTCTTGCGTCGCCGCGACACACGAGACGCCCTTTTCCTTCGCGTAGGCCAGGTTCAGGAGCCCCACGTCGACGTCGTAGGCCTTCTCGATCGCCTGCACCTTCTCGTCTTTCGGGAAGGTCGACTCGAGCGGTACCAGGCGCGCCGTCGCCACGCTGCGATCCGTGGGCGTCGTCACCGGAGCCGCCGCCAGCGCCTCACGCCGCGAGATGATCTCCTCGAGCTTCGCCTTGCGCAGCGCCTTCAGGTCGTCGCCCAACATCGGCTCGTTCACCTGCGCGCGCAGCAGCTCGATGCGCTGATCCAGCGTCGCCAGCTCGCGATCGCGCTCGGCGTCTCCGGCCATCCATTCGACCTCGCCATCGCCGTGAAACGAGACGTCGACCTTCAGCAGCGACCGCCCCTTGCTCTGAATCTGCGCGACGCGCGTCGCGCCACCGACCAGTCGACTCTCTTCCGCCGCGAACGCGTCCTTCGAGCGGCTCGAGAGCAACAGGTGAATGCCCTTCGCGTCGAGCGCCTCGCGGAGCAGCTCGCCAAACGGCAGTGGAATCACCGCCACCACGAAGCGACCACCAAGCTCCTTCGCGCGTGGCACCAGCGTCAGCGCTTCCTTCACCGAGCTTGCGTGCAGCACCGCCACGCCGTCGAGCACCTTCACGCTGCCCTTCGAGAGCTCGGGCAACTGCAGCGACGCGTGGAAGTCGGCACCGCGCGCGTCGTCGAGCGGCCCGGGCACGCGCGCGTCGAGCCCCATCGCCTTCCACGACTCGCTCAGCGCCTTCGCCTTGCGCTCCTGCTGCGGCACTGCGGGCTCGGGAATGTTCGCCTCACCGAACAACCCGTCACCGCAGTCGACGAGGTGCACCGCCCGCCCACTCGCCCGCGCCTGCGCGACCTGAAACGCAGCGCGCGAGATGCTGCCGCGCATGTTCTCGCTGCACCCGCAGGGGCCAAGGTAGCCGCGCACCTCGGCGCTGAAGAACACCGTCACTTCGGTGGGCGTCGAAGCCTTCGTGCCACGCGTGGTGCAGGCGGCGAGGGTGATCAACGCGAGCGCGCTGATCAGCGCCCGCTCACCAGATGATGCTCTCGACGAGCTCATCGACCTTCTCACCCAGCGCTTCGAGACCGTGCGACTTCGAGAGGAACCCGTCGGCGCCGACCTGGCCTGCCAGCTTCTCGAGCTCGTCGTCGTTCAGCGAGCTGAAGAGCACGATGGGGATGTCTTGCGTGTTGTATTCGTTCTTGAGCGTTCGGCAGATGTCGGCGCCCGTGGCTTCGGGCATGTGAATGTCGGTGAGGATGAGGTGCGGGTGGAACTCGGCGAGCAACCGCTCGAACTCCATCAGCGTCGCTGCGCCGCGAACGTCGTACCCGCGCTGTTCGAGCACGGCTTTCTCCATCTGCAGCGTGATCTCGCTGTCATCGATGAGGAGGATTCGGCGCTTTTCCACGCCGCTGCTGATAGGAGGGTGCGCCCGTTTTTACAAGAGGTCTTCCATGCGTGTCCTCGCCCTTTTGATCAGCCTCGTCGCCGCTCCCGCCCTGGCGGACGTCAAGCTGGGCTACGTCGACCTGCAGCGCGCGCTCGGTGAAGTGGGCGAAGGCCAGCAGGCGAAGGCGAAGCTGAAGGCTGAGATCGACGCCAGGAAGAGCGAGTTCGAGAAGGAACAGCGCAAGCTGCGCGAAGACGGCATGGTGCTCGACCGGCAGGCCTCCGCGATGAGCGAAGAGGTGCGCGTCGAGAAGATGAAGGAACTGCAGGGCCGCCTCATGCAGATCTCCGACAAAGGCCAGAAGCTGCAGGTCGAGTTCGTCGAGAAGGAACGCATCGAGCTCAAGAAGATCTTCGACCGCATGGACCCCATCGTCGCCGGCATCGCCGAACGCGAAGGGCTGGCGATGGTGTTCGAGAAGACCGACTCCGGCCTCGTCTACGCGCCCAAGAGCATGGATCTCACCAACGAGCTCGTGCGCACGTACAACGAGAAGTACCCCGTGAAGGGCGGCGTGAAGCCCGCCGTGCCTGCACAGAAGCCCGAGAAGCCGGCCCTGCCTGAGACGCCTGCCGCGCCCAAGGACGCGCCGACGAAGTGAAGACGGCGGCTGAGCTCGCCACGCTGGTCGGAGGCCGTCTCGACGGTGATGCCCACGCGCGCGTCAGCGGTGTGAGCGGCCTCGAACAGGCCACCGCCGAGCACCTCTCGTTCTTCGGCAACCAGAAATACAAACAGCAGCTCGCCGACACGAAGGCCGGCGTGGTGCTCGTGCCCGACGATGCGCCGCCCCGCGGCGCGCGCACCTTCATTCACGTGCCCAACCCGCACCTCGCGTTCGCCCGCGTGGCCCGCGCGTTTCACCCGGTGAAGCAGCACGCGCCCGGTCGCAGCGGGAAGGCGTCGATTCACGCCACAGCGCAGGTCGACCCCTCGGCGACGGTGATGGATTTCGTGAGCATCGGCGCGAACGCGGTCGTCGGCGCGCGCGCGGTGCTCTATCCCGGCGTCTTCATCGGTGAGTCCTCGACAGTGGGGGCCGACACGGTGCTGTCCGCCAACGTCGCGCTGATGGATCGCTGCAGCATCGGCGCGCGCTGCCTCGTGCATCCCTCCGCCGTCATCGGTGCAGACGGCTTCGGCTTCGCGCTCGACATGGCCGTGCCCGAGCACGTGAAGATTCCGCAGGCGGGCATCGTGCGCGTCGAAGACGATGTCGAGATCGGCGCGTGTACGTGTGTCGATCGCGCCACCACCGGCCAGACCGTCATCGGCCGCGGCAGCAAGCTCGACAACCTCGTGCAGGTTGGTCACAACAGCACCGTCGGGCCGCTCTCGATTCTCTGCGCGCAGGTCGGGCTCTCGGGCACCACCGAGCTCGGCATGGGCGTGGTGCTCGCAGGGCAGGTCGGCGTCGCAGGTCACTTGCGCATTGGTGACCTCGCGAAAGTCGGCGCTCAGGGCGGGGTGATGGCCGACATCGAAGACAACCAGACGCACCTCGGCTCGCCCTCGATGCCCAGCCGCGACTACATGCGCTCGGTCGCTGGCTTCGGCCGCCTGCCAGATTTGATCAGAGAGCTGCGCGACGTGAAGCGCCGCCTCGAAGCCCTCGAGAAGGGGAAGACACCATGATGGACATTCGTGAAATTCAGAAGCTGCTCGCCCACCGATACCCGTTCCTGCTCGTCGATCGCGTGACCGAGATCGAGGTCGGCAAGAAGCTCGTCGCCTACAAGAACGTCACCGTGAACGAGGAATTCTTCAACGGTCACTTCCCCGGTCACCCCGTGATGCCCGGCGTGCTGCAGCTCGAGGCGCTCGCGCAGGCCTGCGCGCTGCTCGCGTACAAGAGCTCGGGGCTCAACCCCGACGATCTGCTCATCTTCCTCATGGCCATCGACAACGCGAAGTTCCGCAAGCCGGTGACGCCGGGTGATCGCCTCACGCTCACCGCTGAAGTGGTGAAGGTGAAGGGCCCCATCTGGAAGCAGCGCGGCGTGGCGACGGTCGACGGCGCTGTGGTGTGTGAGGCCGACTTCCTGGCGACGGCGGTGAAGAAGAACGAGGTCAAGACCCCGGCCCCCGAGGTGAAACCGTGAGTGTTCACCCCACGGCCATCGTCGCTTCGGGCGCGCAGCTCGACCCCACGGTCGAGATCGGCCCCTACGCCATCATCGGCGCGCAGGTGAAGATCGGCCCCGGTACCAAAGTCGGCGCGCACACCGTCATCGACGGCGACACCACCATCGGCGCGCGCAACAAGATCTTCCACCTCGCGTCGATCGGCGCCCAGCCGCAAGACCTCAAGTACGCGGGCGAGAACACCAAACTCCTCATCGGCGACGACAACCAGATCCGCGAGTTCACCACGCTGCACATCGGCACCGATGGCGGCGGCGGCGTCACGCGCATCGGCAACAAGAACCTCTTCATGGCGTACGCACACGTCGCGCACGACTGCACCGTCGGCAACGGGTGCGTACTCGCCAACGCCGCCACGCTCGCCGGTCACGTCGAAGTGGGCGACCACTGCACGTTGGGCGGTCTCTCGGCCGTCCACCAGTTCACGCGCATCGGCAAGCACGCCATGTTGGCCGGCGGCACGATGGCCGTGATGGATGTGCCCCCGTATTGCATCGCGCAGGGCGACCGCGCCGAGCTCGCGGGCCCCAACTCGGTGGGCTTGAAGCGCCACGGCTACACCGACGAGCAGCAGACGCGCATCAAAGACGCGTACCGCCTGCTGTTCCGCTCGAAGATGGGCCTCAACGAAGCCATCTCGCAGCTGCAGGCCGAGATGGGGCAGCACGCTGAAATCGCGCTGCTCCTCGAGTTCATCACCAACAGCAAGCGTGGCATCACGCGTTGAACTCCATCGGGCTCATCGCCGGCAACGGCCAGCTCCCGAAGTTGTTCGTCGAAGCGGCGCGGGCGCAGGGCCTCGCGGTGCACGTCGTCGCGATGGAAGGCGAGGCCGACCCCTCGTTGGCGTCGCTCGCCACGTCGCTCTCGTGGGTGAAGGTCGGGCAGCTCAACGCCGCGGTGAAGCAGTTCCGCAGCAAGGGCGTGACGCGCGCGGTGATGGCCGGCGGTGTGCGGCGCATTCGTTCTCTCGCGCAGGTGCGACCCGACCTCGGCCTGCTGCGCGTCGCGGCGAGCCTGCGCAGCTTGCGCGACGACGAGCTGCTGCGCGCCATCGCACGGTTCTTCGAAGGCCACGGCATCGAGATCGTCGCGCCCACCGAGCTCGCGAAGTCGGTGCTCGCGCAGCCCGGTCACCTCGCCGGGGTGCCCCTCTCGCAGCGTGAAGCGCGTGACGTCGAGCTCGGCGTCGAGGTCGCGCTGGCGCTCGGTCGCGCCGACGTGGGGCAGACCGTGGTGGTGAAAGAAGGCGTGGTGCTCGCCGTCGAGGCCATCGAGGGCACCGACGAGTGCATTCGCAGGGCAGGGCGCTTGGGCGGTCCGGGCGCCGTCGTCGTCAAGCGCTGCAAGCCCAGTCAGGACCTTCGCTTCGATCTGCCCGCAGCGGGCCCGGTGACGTTGGAAGTGATGCGCGAGGCCGGCGCGCGCGTGCTCGCGGTTGAAGCGGGCAAGTCGGTGTTGCTCGATACGCAGTTGTTGTTCCTCGACGCCGAGCGCCTCGGGCTCTCGGTCGTCGCTCGTTGAAGGAGTCTTCGTGACCGCAGTGACCGAGAAGAAGAACTGGCTGCAGCGCACGCTGCCGATGGGCTCGCCGGGCTACTACGCGTTCCTCGCGGTCATCGCGGTGGTGATCCTCGGGCCACTCGGCGGCATCACCGCCGCGTACATGAACTTCGCGCTCGGCTTCTTCGTCGGCGGCCAGGTGCTCGCGGGCATCCTCGGCTCGTCGGTGACGTACTTCTACGGGCCCGAGGGCAAACACGGGGCCAACTACATGCAGACCATGGCCGCCTCGGTCGCCTCGATGGCGGCGATGGGCGTGCTCATTCAGGCCATGGTGTGGCTCGGCATGCCCCTGCCGTCGACCGGCATCCTCATCACCTACTTCTTGTGCATCGGCATGTTCGGCGTCGGTGTGGGCATGCTCTACACGCCGATCCTCGTCGACAAGCTGCAGCTCACCTACCCCTCGGGGCTCGCCGTCGCGAACATCTTGCGCGCGTTGACCGACGTGAAGCTGCTCAAGCGCAGCGTGGGCACCCTCACCGGTGGCATCGGCGGCGGCGTGGTGCTCTCGGTTGCGGTGCACCGGCTCGGCGGCTGGCTCGAGAAGATGAAGGAGCCCGGCGCAGCGCTCACCTGGGCCTCGACGTTCAGCGCCGCCACGTTCGGCGGAGGGATGATCGTCGGCGCGCGCGTCTCGATCTCCGCCATCCTCGTCGGGGGCATCGGCCTGCTGATGACGCCGTGGCTCGTCGCCAACGGCTACCTGGGCGCGAATGATCCCTTCCGGAAGATCGGCTTCATCTTCGCGCTCGGCACCATCCTCGGCGCGGCCATCATCGACCTCTCGCTGCTCGCCTTCGACGCGTTCAAGAAGATCACCGCCGCGCGCAACGCCCCGACCGTCGTGTCCACCGAGCCGAAAGCGAAGATCGGCCGCCTCATCGCGTGGGTGGTGTTCTGGGGCGCGGCGCTCGCCCTCGTCGCGACGCAGATGCTCAACGTGCCCATCGGCTGGGTGCTCCTGGCCATCGCGCTCGCCTTCGTCTTCCAGATGATCAACGGCATCTCGCAGGGCATCACCGACCAGAACCCCATCAGCTCGGCGTTCGTGGTGACGGTGCTGTTGATGGGCCTGCTCGGCCTGCGCGACCCGCTCATCGGCCTGCTCGGTGGCTCGATCCTGCTCGTGTCGTGCACGGTCGGCGTCGACATGCAGCAAGACCGCTCGACCGGTTGGCGCCTCGGCAGCGATCGCACCATCCAGTTCCGCTACCAGATGCTCGGCATCGTCAGCGGGGCCTTCGTCGCGGTGATCATGACGCGGCTGTTCCTCGAGGGCTTCCCCGTCCTCAACAAGAACCTCTTCGCCAACCCCGAGCTGCGCTTCACCGAAGCGAAGGGCTGGGGCAGCGCCATGACGTACAAGTTCGTCGGCGTGCTCAACACGCTGTCGCAAGACCAGAGCAAGACGCTCAAGGTGATGGGCCTGGGCGTCATCATCGGCCTCGTCATCGAGGCGGCGCGCAAGCTGCTCTTCAAGAACAAGGCGTACCTCGCGTGGAAAGAGAAGAGCGACACCAACCGCGCCATCGACTTCACCCTCGACGCCCTCATCCTCGCGTCGCCGTACGCCTCGAGCTTCGGCGGCTTCGTCGAGTTCGAGAGCTCGGTGTGGTGGGGCCTGGGCGGCATGCTCTCGTCGCTCCTCGCGTTGCGAAAGCCGAGGCCGGTGCCCGTGCCGGCCGCGACCGTGCCAAAGCCAGAGGCGAAGACCGACGCCCCTGAAGAGCTGCCCGAAGACATGAGCGCCACCAGTCTCGTGGGTGGCGGCCTCCTCGCGGGTGAGAGCCTCTTTGCGCTCTGGCTCGGCGCCTCCAGCCTCTGGGAACGAGGGGCGCTCGGGAAGATCCTCGGCGGTGGCTGAGCGGACATGGGGCACACTCGGCGCTCCATGCGGCTTCACGTCCCGAAGCTCGTCGCGGTGCTCTCGGTGGTCGCCGCGCCCGCTGCGGCCTTCGACGCGATCTTCTCGGGCTCTGCGGCCGTCGACTATCGGCTGGTGAGCGGCAACACCGCGCTGCAGAACCCCTCACCGCTGGGCATCAACGGGCTCACCTTCGAGGTCGCGCAGAAGATCGTCGCGGAGGTCGGCCACGGCGTGAGCTTCTCGATCAAGGCCTGTGGCGGCTGTCACGGCATCGAGATCGACCAGGGCTACGGTGAGCTGCGGCTCAAGCCCTTCTTCAACGTGCGCGCCGGCCGCCTCAACGTCGCCTTCGGGGAGTTCTCGATGCGCCACGACCCCGCGAACTTCTCGACGCCCTCGAAGCCGCTGCCGTACGCGATGGGCGACATGCTCCAGTATGGGCTTCGGACAGCAGCGAGGGCAGGCGGGGATCACGCGCGAGGTGCGGGTGCACGATCTTCAACGCCGCCTTGCGCTCGATGTTCGTCTCGAGCCCCTCGTAGACCGCGCCCATGCCCCCCACGCCCAGACGGCGAACCACCCGATAGGACCCCACGTGCTGCCCGATGAGCGGGTCGTTCGCGGCCTCGACGAGGAGCGCCCCACAGCCCACGCACACCACCGCGTTCGGCACCACGGGGACCGCGCAGACCGGACACGCGTCGATGCTCACGCTCGCGTTCAGGGCACCACCTCGATCGCCCCGGCCATGCCCGACCCCAACTGCCCGCCGTGTTGGGTGCAATAGAAGCCGTAGACCCCGACCCCTTCGGTGAAGGCCACCGTGAGCTGCTGACCGCTGGCCGCCGACACCAGGTTCGGCACCGGGCCGCAGCTCTGCGCAAGCTCGTGCGGGCCGAACTCACCGAGGAAGGTCACGCTCTGGCCCACACGAACGCGCACGCAGTCTGGCGCGTAGCGATCTCCACCCACCGGGAAGCGAATCGTGGGGTTCGGGTCGCTGCGCAAGTCGACGAAGGTCGTACAGCCCGAGAACGCGCCCGGGCAGGTGCTCGCAGGCGCGCGGCAGGTGGCGTTCGAGCAGCGCCCCGTCAGGCAGTCAGCGGGCCCGGCGCACTGTGCGTTGAGGCCGCACCGGGGGCAGTCACCGCCACAGTCGACGTCGCTCTCGCGACCGTTCCGCAGCCCGTCGGTGCAATCGGCCACCCCGGCGTCACCGAGCCCCGCATCGACCTCGGTGCCACCATCGGCTTCGGGTCCGCCGCCGTCCATCGACACGGGGGGCCCCACCTGCGGCAGGCACGCGCAGCAAACGCAGACGAGGACGAGGGCGGACCAGCGCATCGCGCACCTCCGTGTACCACGCGCCCGGAGGGTTCACGATCGTGGGGGCGGAGACTTGGGGCACAATGTGCCCATGGCCACGGCGAAGTCGCAGCCCTCGACGCCCTTCGCCAGCCGCGAGCTGAACGGCGAGGTGTTGCTCGAAGAGCTCAGCGATCTCCGCAACGCGCAGGTGCAACAGAAGCTCCTCAACGATCTCGTCGTCGGCTTGCGCGATCTCGAGGGCGTGCGCGTCTCCGAAGCGGCCCAGCGCCTGCGCCAGCTCGCCGCCAACCGCTTCACCGGCGCGCCCGCACTCTCCTCGCTGCTCGTGCGCTGGGCCGCGAAGCTCAAGGCCGAGGCCGACGTACCCCTGCTCATCGCGCACTTCGAGCGGCTCGCCGTCACCTCCGCCATCGTCAGCGGGGTTCGCCGCGCCTCCGAGTCGCTCAAGGGCCACCGCTGATGGCGCACACGTTCTCTGACGAGGCCGCCGAACAGCTCCAGCAGTGGACGGCGCGCACCCGCCTGCTCTTTGACGAGCTGCTGGAAGACGCGGGCAGCGATCTTCAACGCGAGTTCCTGCAGCGCGCGGTCGCCTCGGCGCACTCGCCCGCCGAAGTGCACGCCTTCGCCGATCAGCTGCGGGGCCTGAGCGACGAAGAGGCCTATGAGGCCTGCACGCTCCACGAAGACGCCCCCGAGGACTACACCGTCGCGCAGCTGCTGCGCGCCGAGGCCGACCCGCTCTTCGCGTTCGAGCTCAAGGGCGGCACCATCGAGCCCAACGAAGATTTGCACGGAGGAACCGCCGAAGTCGGCCTCCCCCCCGCGCTCGCGAAGAAGAAGCAACAGCAGGCCGAGGCGCGCGACTTCGACGACGTGCCGCGACTCGACCCATTGGCGAAGGCGCTCTCGGGCAAGAAGTCGAGCGACTCATTCTCGGCCGAGTCGCCCGGCGCCGCGGTGAAGCCCCGCTCGCTCGACTGGAATGAGCTGCCCAACGCCAAGCCGCCACCGCCCAGGAAAGAAGGGCCCACCACGGCTGGTGGTCAGCGCCTGCTCGAGAACCTGCTCGCCGAGTCGACGCGCGCGCTCCACATCGCGTGGAGGGAGCAGGACGTCGACGTCGCCGGCGGGATCACGCTGCCCGACGCGCTCGCCTCCGCAGCGGGAGCGTTGTTGCGCGGCATCCCCGTGCCGTGCGCCATCGGCCCCCACCCCGGGGATCACCGCCGCTTCGTGGTGCTGCTGCAGCTCAACACCAGCGGCAAGAACCGCGCGTGGCAGCTCTACGATCCCTTCACCGCCGAGCTGGTCTGGGCCAACGAGGGAGACCTGCTCGCGAAGGCCGAGCTCCCGTTCGCCAACAAGGTGAATCGGCGATTGACCCGCATCGTCCTGCCGCAGAGCCTCCGCTCTGCCTTCTGACTCCCGCTCAGGAATCACCATGATGAAGCCCGCGCTCCTGTTGCTCTCGCTGCTCCCCGGCCTGGCCCTCGCCGACGCGGTGGCGGTCTCGGTCACCAACAAGGCAATGAAGGGCAAGGGCACCCCCGCGGTGCACATCGAGATCCTCGAGCCCATCGCCGGCTTCCGGCTCTCGCTCAGCCGCGACGGCACCAAACCGCAGGAATGGAAGGGGGGCGGCAAGCCCGGCGTCAAGCGCACCATCGAGCTGACCCAGCCCGACGGCATCTCGAAGTGGGGCGGGGAGCTGGTCATCAACTTCCCCAACGGCACCACCGGCACCATGCCGCTCGAGTTCGAGGCCGAGCTCGTTGCGCCGCTGAGCCTCACCGTCGACAAGGAGAAAGACGTCGACCTGTCTGGCCGGAAGCTGCGCTTCAGCGCCAACCAGCCCGTCGCCAAAGTGCACCTCCTCGTCACCGTCGACAGCGGCGCGTCGATCGTCGACGACGACATCTCGTTCAACAACGAGCCTGCCGGCACGAAGCTCGAGGTGAGCTGGCCCGAGAGCAGCGGCAAGGTCTTCCGCATCAACCTGCGCGTCTATGGGCAGTCGGGCGTCTACAACGGCATCGAGCTGACGCCCTGGCGCATCGACATTCCCCACGAGGAGATCAACTTCGCGTCAGGCAAGTGGGACATCCCCGACGACGAAGCGAAGAAGCTCGAGGCCAGCGTGAAGCTCGTGCAGCAAGCGGTCTCGAAGTTCTCCAGCATGGCCGAGATCAAGCTCTACGTGGCCGGCCACACCGACACCGTGGGCAACAACGCCAGCAACCGCACGCTCTCGCTCAACCGCGCCCGCAGCATCGGCCAGTACTTCCGCAAGCGCGGTGTGCGCGTGCCCGTGCTCTACGAGGGCTTCGGTGAAGAGGCGCTCGCGGTCGCCACGAAAGACGAGCAGGAAGAGCCGAAGAACCGCCGCGCCGAGTACATCATCGCCATCGACGACCCGACGGCGCAGAACGTCCCCTTCCAGCCGCGCTGGCAGAAGCTCTGACCCTCGCCCGCCCCTTGCGTCCGGGTATATGGTTCGTTAAACACGTTCATTGAACGTGTTCAGCGAAAAGAAGCTCCGCGAAGAGCAGAAGGAACGCACGGCCGCCGCGGTCCTCGAGGCTGCGCGTGACGAGTTCGAGCGCGTCGGCTTCGAGAAGGCCAACCTTCGCGCCATCGCGAAGGCGGCGGGCGTCTCGGCGGGTACGGTGCTGCACCACCACGGCGACAAGCTGCAGCTCCTCCACGCTGCGCTGTTCGACGAACTCGACCGCACGCTCCAGGCTGCCCTCGCGAAGCCAGGCAAGGGGCCGTTGCAGGCCCAGCTCCGCCGCCTCGCGCGCTCGGTCTTCGGCAGCTACACCGCGCGCCCCCGACTCTCCCGCGCGTTGTTGAAGGAATCGCTCTTCGCCGAGCCACCGTGGAGCCGCCGCTTCGTCGCACAGGCCACCGGGGTGCAGGTCGCCGTCACCCGGCTCCACGGGCAGGCCGTCGAGCGCAACGAACTGAGCCCCGGAGACGATCTGCTCGCTGCCGTGGCCTGGCTCTCGTTCTTCTATTTTGCGCTCATCTCGTGGGCGCAGGGCGCGGTGAAAGACCCGGTCGCCCTCGTCGATGCACTCACTGCGCAGCACCTCGCCGCGCGGCTTCCCCGAAGGAGCACGTCATGACCGAGCTGTTCAAGAGCGAGCCTGCCCGAGCGAAGGTGCGCGAGTGGCACGACAAGTTCCGCGCCCGCGTCGTGGGCCAGCCCGTGAGCCGGGAAGTCGAGACGCGCTTCGGCAAGACCCACGTGCTCGTCGCCGGCCCCGAGAACGCGCCGCCGCTCATCGCGTTGCACGGCGCGCTCGCCAGCTCGGCACATCTGCTCGGCGAGCTGGGCCCGCTCATCGAGAAGCACCGTGTGTACGGCATCGACGTCATCGGCCAGTCGGTGATGAGCGCCGACACGCGCCTCTCGGTGAAGAACGACGACTATGGGCTCTGGTTGTCGGAAGTGCTCGATGGCCTCGGCCTCACCAGGGCGCGCGTGCTCGGCGTGTCGTGGGGTGGCTTCGTCGCGCAGCGCTTCGCCGCCGTCGCCCCCGAGCGCGTCGAGAAGCTCGCGCTGCTCGTGCCCGCAGGCATGGTCACCGGCTCGACGTGGAAAGGCCTCGTGAAGATGGGCTTGCCGATGACGATGTTCCTCATGTCGCCGACGCCCCGACGCCTGCAGAAGTTCGCGACCAACCTCCTCACGACGCTCGACGACGACTGGTTGCCCTTCATCGGCGATGCGTTTCAGTCATACGACCTGCGCAAGATGTCGGTGCCGCGCCTCTCGAAGACGGAAGAGTTCGCGAAGCTGTCGGTGCCCGTGCTGGTCATTGGGGCCGAGCACGACGTCAGCTTCCCCGGCCACGCCGTGATCGAGCGGGCCAGGCAGCTCTTCGACAAGCCGCAACAGCTCGAGACGGAACTGCTGGTTGGCGTGAAGCACTCACCACCCACGACCGACACCTTCCGCGCGTGGCTCGGCGAACGGGTCAACCGCTTCTTCTTCGGAGCGTCACTCAGCTGAGAAGCTGAGATTCGTCACCCCGTTGGGCGTCACCGTCACGCGTTCCTTCGACTGCTTGCGCGGGTGCTTCAAGAGCACGTCGAAGGTGCCAGCGGTGACGGTGAGGTTCTTGACACCGGTCACCTCGTACGTTTTTCCCATCACGGTGACGGTGGCGAACGGCACCGCCTTGATGGCGAGCGTGCCCACCTTCCTGGGGGCTGCGACCACCGGCTTCGCGGGCGCGTCCTTCACGGGCTCGGTGGTCGGCTTCGGGTCGGCCATCGCCACGGCAGGCCCCGCATCCACCTCGGGCGGCTCCACCACGGCGACGGGCGCAGGCTCGGGGGCCACCGTCTTCTCAGGCTCACTCGGCGCAGGCGGCTCGACCTTCGCCACCGCGGGCGGCTCGACCGGCTCGGAGGGGGTCGGCTCGACGCGCGGACCCGCGGTGAGCATGTAGCCCACACCCAACACCAACCCGAGCACCAGCATGCCCAGCACGACGAAGAGCGGCGTGTTCGAGCGCGGCGCGCTCGCGGGGGCGAGGCGCTCGAAGTCCCGGGTCGCGGCGTCACTCGCCGCAGGAGGCTCGTTGAGCGCGAGATCGGTCGGCGCCGAGGCGGCGCTTGCGGGCATCGTCTTGAGCGCCTCCAGTCGAAGAGAGGGGCGCAGGGTGACCGACGACGAGTCTTCGACCTGAATGGGGTCGAACCGCCTCGAGCTCGGCCGCTTCGCCAGCGCTGGCATTTGCTCGGTCTTTGGTCGGGCCGGGTTGGCCGCGGCCACCGCCGGCTCGGTCTTGCTCGGGCGCAGCGGGCCGGGAGCCCCGGGAATGGGGCCCATCGGCGTCGGCGTTGCGGTGAGGGTCTGCCCCGGCGCCTTCGCGTACGTGTTGCCCAGCCCGAAGTCGTCATCGGGCGGCAACGTCTCGGCGGGCGTCGCCAGCTCTCGCGACGACGACTTCACAGGCGAGAGCTCTTCCTTGAACATCAACGCGAGGAAGTTCGAGACCGAGGTGTCTTCGACCGACTTCGCGTTGCGAAGCGCGTAGTTCGCCAGTGCGCGATCGAAGTCGAACGCCGTCTGGAAGCGTTCGCCGACCGGTCGCGCGAGCGCCTTCATCACGATGTCCGACAGCTCAGCGGGCACGTCGGGGTTGAGGCGGGCAGGGGGCGCGATGAGCGACTCCGTCACCGCCCGCAGCACGGCGAGATCCGACTCGCCCTCGAAGAGCCGGCCACCGGTCAGCAGCTCCCACAGCACGATGCCCAGGGCGAAGATGTCGGTGCGTGCGTCGACCTTCTCGCCGCGCGCCTGCTCGGGCGACATGTAGGCGAACTTGCCCTTCAACATGCCCGGCGCGGTGTGCGAGCTCTGCGCCTTGGCGATGCCGAAGTCGGTGAGCTTCACGGCACCGTCGAATGAGAGCAGCACGTTGTGCGGCGTCACGTCGCGGTGCACCACACCAATCTTCTCGCCGTTGTCGGTGAGCGCGTGCGCGTACTGCAGCCCGCGCGCGACCTGGGCACAGATCTCCGCCGCCAGGGTGGGCGGGAAGGGCACCTGCAGCTCGCGACAGCGCTTGCGCAGATCCCACAGCGAGGCGCCGCGCACGTATTCCATCGCCAGGTAATAGGAATCGTCGTGCTTCCCGAAGTCGAAGATCTGCACCACGTTCGCGTGGTTCAGCCGCGAGGCCAGCCGCGCTTCGGCGATGAACATCTGCACGAACTGCGAGTCGCTCGCGAGGAAGCTGCGCACCTTCTTGATGACCACGTCCTTCGCGAAGCCCTCGGGGCCAACGGCGCTGGCCAGAAAGATCTCCGCCATGCCGCCCTCGGCGAGCTTCCGCTGAATGACGTAGCGACCGACCGAGGTCCCGGCTGCGAGCATTTCCTCCCCACCGTCTCCCTGCTAGGAGCGCAGAGTGTGACTGGCCAGAATCGAGGTGTCCAGCAACGCGGCAGGCTGGCGCTGGCGTTGACGCTGCTGACCGCCGCCACGGCTCTGGCTGAGAAGAAGACGGTGCTCGTGTCGGCAGGTGACTGCACCGACCCCACCTTGATTACCGCGACGCGAGATCTCCGAGACGCCGCGGCCCGACTCCTGGGGCCCCAGCTGGTCGAGGGCGAGGTGGTGCTCGACATCGTACGGCCCCGCCCCACGCGCAGCCTCGCGGAGATCGATCGCCAGCTCGACTCGGCCCGCACCCTCTTCTACGGCGGTCAGGGCGATCGCGCGTTGGAGCTCGTCGACCGTGCCCTCGAAGAGCTCGAGCGCGCCTCACCCGAGACCAGGCCCTGGGCGAGCACTGCCAACGCGCTGGTGCTCAAGGCGCTCATCGCGCGCGGGGCCGAGAAGCCCAAAGAGGCCAACGAGGCCTTCAAGCAGATCGCCCGCATCGACCCGGCCTTCAAGCTCGACCCCGACGCGTACCCGCCGAGCGTGGTGAGCGCATTCGAAGCCACCAAGAAGGAACTGGCGCGCGCCCGGAAGACGATGGTGCTCCTGCGCGCCGAGAGCGGTGAAGCCACCATCTTCATCGATGGCCGCCCCATGGGAACGTCCCCGCTCAAGGTCGAGCTCATTCAGGGCTCGTACCGCGTGGCGTTGGTGCAGGGCTCCGCGGTGTCCTTCCCGCATCGGCTCGAGGCGCCGCGCGATTCGAAGGTGAACGTCGATCTCGCCTTCGAGGGCAGCGTCAGCGCTCAGCCTCCGCTGTGCATCTCGGGCAACTCCGAGGGCTCGGCCGTGAAGCTCGCCCAGCTCGTCGCTGCCGAACGCGTCGTCGTGGTGCGCAACACCGGCCGACGGGGCGAGCCGCCCTTCTTCTCGGGCGCAGTGTTCGATCTCTCGACCGGGCGGAAGGAACGCGAAGGCGCCGTACAACCCGAGCTGCTCACCAACCTCGCCACCTTTCTCGTCACTGGCCGCGAGATGACGGGCGTGAAGAAGGTGGGCGCTCCCGAGTCGACGAAGCCTGCCGAGGTGAAGCCCACCGAGACGAAACCCGAGGACGTGAAGCCCGGCGAGGTCGCGAAGCCTGTCGACACGAAGCAACCCGAACCGGTCGTGCTGGCGCCGAAGTCGATCGAACCCTCCGTGGTCGAGCCTGTGAGCTCGGGCCTGGGCGCGCGCGTGGTGTCGATCACGCTCATCGCCGCCGGCGCGGTTTCGTTCGCTGCAGGCATCGCCACCTTCACCAGCCTCAGCGCCGAGCGCACGCGCTACCTGGGCATCACCCAGATGGGCATCTTGCCGTCGCCCAACACCTCTGCCCGCCAGGACGCGCTCGACCTCGCCGCGCAGCTCGATGGCAACGCCACCGCGACCTGGCTCCTCATCGGTGCAGGCGTTGGGGGCGCCGCGGCGGGCATTCTGGGGCTGGTGTTGTTCCCCGCAGCGCCGGTGAAGGTGAGCGCGAGCGCAGCGCCCGGTGCAGGCTCCCTCTTCGTTCGCGGCTCGTTCTGACGGCTCAGTTCGTCGGAGCGGCGCTGGGCGCCTGCGTCTTCGGAACGATGTCGAACTTCGACAGCTCTGCGTTCAGCCGACCCGTGGCCATGAAGGCCCACATCTTCCAGTCGGCGATGAACGACCAGAGCGGGTACGTGAAGGTCGCCGGGCGGTTCTTCTCGATGAAGAAATGGCTGACCCACGCGAACGCGTAGCCGCTGAGCAGGGCGCTCACCCCGTAGATGGGCGAGAGAAAGACCACCGCCGAGACGAGGTTCAGCAGCGCCAATGTCGTGCCCACGAAGTGGAACCAGCGCGTGACCGGGAGCGAGTGCTCACCGAGGTAGAATGGCCAGAACGCTTCGAAGGTGGTGATGGTCTTGGTGGTCATTTGGCGAAGATTTTCCGGAACAAACCGACGATGCCTTGATCGTTCATCGGTTTGAGCTCGTCAACCTTGACCTGCTCGCGTTCGCCAGGGGCTGCGGGCGCCAACTGCTGCTTGGTCTTGAGCTGCGCCTTGCGCTCCGGGTCGAGCGACATGGTGCTGAACTCGTCTTCACCTTCGTACGAGACCTGGGCCCGCGGGCGCGAGCCGGGCAATGAAGAAGACGAGCCTGAAGGAAGTTTGCCAGCCATGGGCCCAATGTAAGGAGGATCCTGCCCTTTCGGCAATTCCCTCCGCGCGCTCAAGTCCCCCAAAAGATTGACCCCATGGTGCGAGCATGGGAGCTTCCCAAGCGATGTCGCGACCTTCTGCGCTCCGATGGGTGGTGGCGAGCCTGACCGCTCTGCTGGTCGGGTGCGGCCCGGTGCAGTCGACCTCGTACCTCATCGACACCGAGACGATGCTCGAGGCGGCGCGCACGGCCCAGGCCGACAAGCTCGCCCCCTACGAGTGGACGGCGGCGAACCTCTACCTCGCCAAGTCCAAAGAAGAGGTCGGTTACTCGGATTTTGAGCAGGCCGTCGACTACGGAAAGAAGGCCGTTTCCTTCGCCACGAAGGCTCGTGACGTGGCGCTCAAGGTGGGTCGCCGCAATCGTGAGCCCACACCGACGGATCCGCCGGTGGTGCCGACTCCATGAAGCCCATTCGGCTGGTCGTTCTCTGGCTCGCTGGCGTGCTGGCCGCGTCGTGCCACAGCGGCCCCCAGATTCGCGCCTCGGGCGACATCATCAAGACCGACATCGAGCGCGCGCGCCGCAGTAACGCCATGCGCTGCGCCCCCCGCGAACTCGCCGCAGCCGAGGCCAACCTCGACTTCGCGATGGGCGAGCTCGACGAGGGCAACAGCCAGCGCGCGTACGAGCACATCGTGGAAGCCGAGATGATGGCGAAGAAGGCCGTCGCCCTCTCGCGTGACTGCGCCCCCCGCCAGGTGGTGGTGAAGGAACAGCCGCCCCCGGTCGTGGTGAAGATCGAAGAGACCGACAAAGACGGCGACACGGTGCTCGACAAGGACGACCAGTGTCCCTCGCTGCCTGGCCCCGTCGAGAACAAGGGCTGCCCCGTCGAAGCGCCGAAAGATCGCGACAACGACGGCATTCTCGACCCAGCTGACAAGTGCATCGACGTGCCGGAAGACATCGACACCTTCCAGGACGAAGACGGCTGCCCCGAGCCCGACAACGACAACGACGGCATTCTCGACACCGCCGACAAGTGCCCGAACGAGGCCGGCCCGATGCAGAACCTGGGCTGCCCCATCCTCGACAAGGACGGCGACGGGCTGAACGACAACGTCGACAAGTGTCCGAATGAGCCCGAAGACAAGGACCAGTTCCAGGACGAAGACGGCTGCCCTGACCTCGACAACGACGCCGACGGTGTCCCCGACGATCGCGACGACTGCAAGAACGACCCGGGCCCGGCTGACAACAAGGGGTGCCCGCGCAAGTACTCGCTGGTCGCAGTCACGAAGGATCGCATCGAGATCAAGAAGCAGATCAAGTTCGCCACGGGCAGCGCGAAGATCGTCGGCCCGGAAAGCGAGAAGATCCTCGATGAGGTCGCGCTCGCCCTGAAGGACAACCTGCAGATCAAGAAGGTGCGCATCGAAGGCCACACCGACTCCGTGGGTGACGACGCGAAGAACCTGACGCTCTCGCAGAACCGCGCGAACTCGGTGATGTCGGCGCTCATCAAGCGCGGGGTCGACCCGACTCGCATGGAAGCAGTGGGCTTCGGCGAGACCAAGCCGATCGCGTCGAACTCGACCGCGGCCGGCAAAGCCGAGAACCGCCGCACCGAGTTCAACATCGTCGAGCAGTGAAGAAGCTGCTCTTCCTGGTGCTGGGCAGCTTCGCGGGCGTGTTCGCCCTCTTCGGAGGCATCGTCCGCCTGCGCCCTCTCGCACTCCACCCTCGACGGTCCGCAGCGCGAAGCAGCGCTCGCGAAGCTCAACGGCGATTCCCGCGCGCTCGAGGCGCTTGGCGGGCCCATCACGGCCAGCGAGGGTGCACGCGGCTCTACCTGGAGCGTCGGCTCGCGCGCCAAGGTCGACGCCCGCTTCCCCGTCGTGGGCCGCGCGGCGCGGGAACGCTCGACGTGGTCGGCTATCAGGTCGAAGGGCTGTGGGAATACGCCGTGTTCGACCTCGAGGTGAACGGGCAGCACCTCGAGCTTCGCCGAAGTCAGCGCGCGTCGAACTCGCCAGCAAACCCACGCACCGGCGTCTTCATCGCGAAGGTGTCGACGGTGAAGCTGAACGAGGCTCGATCGAGCTCGACCTCGCAGTCGATGCGACCGGGCTCTCCCGAGCTGACGTGCACGCGCCCCCCGCGCTCACAGCCGAAGAGCACCACGTCGACCAGGCCTTCCTTCACAGTGAAGGTGCCCACGACCTGCACCTTCCGGGTCGACATCGCTTCGCGGGTGCAGCGCTGCACGAGCTCGGTGGACCCGTCGCAGCTCACCAGCCCCAGCCCGGCCAGCAGCGTCCCCCGCCTCATTCGAGGCTCTTGAACCGGCCTTCGACTGCCGGCGCAGACTCGCTACCTGACGAGATGGGCGCGATGGGCTCCATGCGGTTGCCGATGAGGGCTTCAGCGTCCTTGACGCTCTGCTGCACGGCGTCGACGCCGGTGAGCAGATCGTCGAGCTGCTCGGTGAGCTGATCGGGGCTGGTCATGGTCAGCGCCTGATCTCGCAACAACCGCACCGAGTTCTCGATGAGGTTCATCTGGCCGCGCGCGCGCGCGAGGAAGGTCTCGATTTCCTTGATGGTCTCGAGCCGCTTCGCCAGCACGGCCGCGTTCTTCGCGGCGAGATCGCGCACCGACTCGTCGGTCATGCGCTCGCGCAGGCCTTCCTGCGCTTTGATCTGCCGCTCGAGGTCGCGCACGTCGACGGCCTGCAGGTACGTCTCGGCGCGCCGACACGCCGAGGCCAGCCGCACGAAGCTCTGGTGCAGCTGTGCCAGCTTCTCGAGCTCGGTCTGCAGCAAGATCGCCTGAAACGACGGGTTGTTCGCCATGTCGCGCTCGATCTCGCGACGCAGCTCATCGAGCGCCTTGGCGCGTTGCCATTCGCGCTCGGGCAGCTCGGCCATCAGCTTCTCGACGCGCTCGCGGTCGGCCTTCTCGCGCTCGTTGCGCGCGCTCTCGCGCACCGCGCGCTGAAAGGGCTTCAAGTCGGGCCCCAGCACCAGCCACAGCGCCTCGAGCCCCAGCGCGCCGAGCGCAATCATCCAGTCTCCGGTGACGGCAGAGGCCGTCGCCGCCCCCCCGAGCAGGGACAGGTTGTAGACGTTCAAGAACGCGGCCTTCAGGTAGTTGGGCGAGCCGCCACCTTCACCAGCCATGCGTCACAACCCCACGCGGATGTTGCCGTGCACATTCGACTCATGGAGCAGATCGAGCACGTGGTTCTCCACCCTCTTGAACTCGGAGCTCTGCTTCACGCTGATCTCACGTGACGAGAAGAAAGGCACCTCGATGCGGTGCAGCACGCGCGCCGGGCGCTGCGAGAGCACGAAGATCACGTCGGCGAGGTAGACGGCCTCCGCCACGTCGTGGGTCACGAAGAGCACCGTGTTGTCCTGGGTGCGCAGCACGTCGAGGATCAACGACTGCATGCCCCACCGCGTCTGCGGGTCGAGCGCGCCGAAGGGCTCGTCCATCAAGATGAGTTTGGGCTTGTTCACCAGCGTGCGCGCGATGGCCACGCGCTGCTTCATGCCGCCCGACAACTGCTTGGGCAATGAATCGGCGAAGTCTTTGAGCCCGACCTGCTCAATGATGGCCAGCGACTGCTTCTTGCGCTCGTCGGCCGGCACCCCCTGCAGCTCGAGGCCGTACTCGACGTTCTTGCGCACCGTGCGCCACGCGAAGCTCGTGTAGCTCTGAAACACCATGCCGCGATCGCGACCGGTGCCCTTGACCGGCTGGCCGTCGATGAGAATCTGCCCCGAGTCGGGCGCGAGCAGGCCGCACACGGCCTTCAAGATGGTGCTCTTGCCGCAGCCCGAGGGCCCCAGGAACACCGCAAGCTCGCCGATCCCGGGCTTGTTCGCGATGGTCAGGCTCACGTCTTCGACGGCCTGCACCGTGCGGCCCTTGCGGTCGGTGTACGACATGTACACGTCCTTCAACTCGAGCTTGGGCACGTTTGACGCGGCGAGCTGCGCCTGCGCGGGAGCAGGTGCGGGCGCGGGAGGCGCGGCAGGCGTCTCAGACATCGGCTTCCCTCCACGAGAACAGCAGGCGGTTGATGGTGCGAATCAGCACGTCGGTGAGAATGCCGATCACGCCCACCACCAGAATGCCAGCGAAGCTCCATTCGGGCTTCAGGTGCTTCTGCGCGAGATCGAGGATGTAGCCGATGCCCGTCTGCGCGTTCACGATCTCCGCGAGGATGATGTACGTCCACGCGATGGCGTTCATCACGCGGAAGCCGTCGAAGATCTGCGGCAACGCAGCGGGGATCAGCACCGTGCGAATCACCTGCGCCTTCGAGGCGCCGAGCGTGAACGCGGTCTGGATCATCTCTTCGGGCACGGCGCGAATGGCGTCGACCACCGCCGGCAGGAGGAACACCACCGTCCCGAGGAAGAGGAAGGCCACCTTCTGCGATTCGTCGATGCCGAACCACAAAATGAGCAGCGGGATGAACGCGGTGATCGGCAGGTACCGCATCGGCGCGATGATGGGGTCGAAGATGCGGTTGATGAGCTCGAAGCTGCCCATCGCGATGCCGAGAGGCAGGGCGACGGCGAGCGACAACCCGAACGCCTTCACGATGCGGATCGCGCTGATGCCGACGGCCTGCAACAGCTCCTTCTCGAAGATCAGATAGAAGAGGCTCTTGATCACCTGATCAGGCGCAGGGAGGAAGAAGTGGGGTACCAGCGGCTCCATTTCCCCTTTCCGCTCGACCTGAATGTAGCTGAGCGCGCACCACGCCAGCAGCAACACCGAGACGCTGACGACCGACGCCACGCGCCCGGCCGTCGCAGAGATCGGCGCTCTCACGCCCCACAACGGGGGAGCGCGACGTGCGCGCGGAGGCACAGGCGCAGGGGCCTTCACCTCACTGGGCATTGAGAACGACCTTGATGTCCGTGCGGCGGTTGAGCGCGCGCCCGTCTTCAGTCTCGTTCGGTGCCACTGGTTTGGCGCTGCCCTGACCCACGGTGACGAAGCGCTTCTCTTCGAGGTTGAAGTTCTTCACCAGGTACGCCTTCACCGACTGCGCGCGCTTGGCCGACAGCGTCTTGTTCGCCGCTTCGGCGCCGCGGCTGTCGGTGTTGCCCTCGACCTGCAGGTAGGTGTTGCCGAACGCGAGCATCGTCTCGCCCAGCGAATCGAGCGTGAAGTAGCTGCCGGGCATGATCTCGTCGGAGCCCGTCGTGAAGTGAATCGAGAGGCTCTTGTTGACGATCGCGCGGTCGCTGACCTTGGGCTTGTCCTTGAACGCAAACGACTCTTCGACCTTCTGGGTCGCGTAGTCCTTCGCGAGCGCCGCGACGAAGCGCGGGTCTTTGAAGTCGGGCGCGTCGACCACGGTGTTGACCACGCCCTTCTTGCGCCAGATGACGAACGCGCCGTTGAACAACGAGTCGAAGTACGACTTCGGGCCCGAGAGCCCGAAGAAGAGCGCGTTGTCGGCATAGCTGGTGAGCTTGAGGCCCGAGAGCATGCCCGACACGTCATCAGGCGTGAGCTTGAGCGCGTCGGCGATGAGCTGGTTGGTGCTCTGCGGGTCTTCCTTCATCACGCTGATGGCGTCGAACCATCCGGCCACGAAGGCCTGCACGGTGCCCGGGGCCTCGTCGAGCAGCTGCTGTCGCGCCACGAGCGTGTCGGCGATGACGTTGGTCGCGGCGGTGGTGCTGACCAGGACGTGGGCTTCGCCTTCACGCGCGCTGACCGCTCCCGAGAGGTCGGGTTCCCACGTCACCGCGGCGTCGACCTTGCCGGCCTTGAACATCGCGGCGGCCTGCGGCGCTTCGGCAGTGAAGACGATGTTCTTCTCGATGTCAGCGCGATCCTGCGGAGAGAGGCCCGACTGCGAGAGCAGGAAGAGCAGCAGCCAGTGTGATGGCGTGTACTTGGTGCTCGCGACCCGCTTGCCCTTGAGGTCCTCGACCGACTTGATGGTCTTGAGCGACACGATGCCGTCGCCGCCGCGGCTCCAGTCTTCCTGAATGATGGAGCGCGCCTTGAGGCCCTTTTCCTTCAGCTCACTCGCCTCCCGGGCAAACGAGTCGACCGTGTCCCACATGATGTCGATGTCGCCCTTGATGAAGGCGGCCAGCTTGGCGCTCGGGTCTTCGAGCAGCACGAACTCGACGTCGAGGTTGTACTTCTTCTTGTAGAGCGAGCTGGCACCGCCCGGCTTCATGCCGCCGTTGGCGACGATGCCCGGCGCGTGGCCTGCCCAGGTGTTGATGCCGACCTTCAGCGGGCGGCTCAAGGTCTGGCTGCCGACGTTCGCGCCGCCGTTGACGGGCACGCCGCCGTTGCGGGGCGCGTCGGTGATGCCGTTGTTCAGGTTGGCGAAGTCGTCCTTCGTGACGTCATTGCCGCCGCCAGTGCCATCGGGCTTCTTCGAGTCGACCTTGCCGGCGCCCGACCACTCGCGCAACTGGTCGCCGTACTTCTTGAACACGACGAAGCCGATGACGGCCAGCGCCACCAGCGCGATGAACAACTTTCCGAACGGAGTGAGTTTCATGTGTGAACGGCCCTCTGATGAGTCGATGAAGAAGCGGGTGGAGCGAAGTCAGGGCTTCGGCGCAGCGGCGGGCGCCTGAAAGAACGCCAGCACCTGATGCACCTGGCCCTTGCGGGCCTCGGCGGCCGTGCTGACCCCCGCGAGCGTCTCGGTGCGTTTGGTGATGTCGGCGCGCAACGAGATGACCTTGTCTTCGAGCTGCGCGATCTGCGTCTGCGCGTCGGTGATGGCCTTGGCCGTCTGCGTCTCATTCACCTTCACGTACGTGTCGAGCGCCTTCAATTGCATGTTGGCTGCGCCGATGATCTTCGCGATGTCGAAGCCGAACGCCTTGAGCGACGCCTCGACGATCTGCCGCTTGATCTCGAGCGGGGTGGCTTCGGGCAGGCTCTTGAGCAGCTCCTCGGCCTTGCGCACGCGGTCGAGCTCGGCCCCGTCCATGCCGGCGCCCTTGAACACCGCGTCGAAGTCGACCTGCGCCGCGGGCACGCTCCCGGCGGGCGGCATCGACACGGGCATCGCCGGGCGCGCTGCGACGGGCGCAGCGACCACACCTGCTGCCGGAGCGGCCTTCTTCGGCGCGGTGGCCCCTGCCAGCTCGGCCACGATGTCGGCGGCGCTCTTCTCGCCACCCTCTTCGTTCCCCTCGACGGCGGCGGTCCCTTCGGCAGGGGTTTCGCCTTTCACCTCGACGAAGAGACCGAGCAGCTTCGACCCCAGTCCTTTTTCTTCGGGCATACGCCGCTTCCTAGCAGACCGCCCCCCGCATCACCCGAAATCACCAGCCGCGGAGATCAGTTCAAGTGGCCCTGAGAGTATGGAAAGGTTTTGCCATGCCCAAGTTCGAGGTCCACATCCCCGCGAGCGACCCCAATGGCTTCAACGTCACGTTGAAGGTCGGCGCCGACAACTGGATGAGCGCCCTCAAGGCCGGGATGCAGAAGCTCGGCGAGCAGGGGGCCGTCAGCCAGAACGTGATGGTCGACATTCAAGAAGACAACTCGATCCACATCACCGAGCCGGCGTCGGGTCGCGTCTTTCGCATTCGCGAGATGAGTGACGCCGAGGCGGCGAGCGCCAGGGTGAAGCGCCCTTCGCAGATTCGCCCCCCCGTGCAGCGCACCGAGGTGAAGACCGAGCCGGGCCTGCCGAAGGTCGAAGCGAAGACGCAGCCCCTCCCGAAGCCCGAAGAGAAGACCGTTCCCGTCCCTCGGCCCTTGTCGGACGACCTGAACAAGACGATCACCGATGGGCCGAAGCTCGAGAACGTGCCGCTGTTGCAGAAGCCCGCGCCCGCTCCGCCGTCTCAGACGCGTCGGGCCGCGAAGTCGAGCGCGCGCATCGAGCTCAAAGACGTCGAAGAGCTGGTGCAGCCGCTCAAGGCGCCCACGGGGACCATCGGCCGCGCCAGGTCGAGCCCCGACGTCATCAAGTCGCAGCGCCAGGAAACGGAAGAGATCCTCAGCGACATCTTCCTTCGCGTGGTCGACATCGGCGGCAAGAAGACGGTCGAAGAGGCGATGGACTTCATCCTCGACCTCGTGCTCGAGAAGGTGCCCTGCGAGGCCGGCTCGGTCATGCGGGCCGACATCGCCACGGGCGATCTCACCTTCCTCTCCGCGCGCGGGCCCAAGGCGAAAGACATCCTCAAGTCCAACATCGTCGTGCCCGCGGGCACCGGCATCGCGGGCTTCTGCTCGGCCGAAGGCGTGTCATTGGCGGTCAACGACGTCGAGAAGGACCCCCGTTTCTACGCCGAGGTGGGCGAGCGCATCGGCTTCGAGACCCGCTCGCTGCTCTGCGCGCCGATGATGACCCACGGCCACTCGTTCGGCTGTGTGCAGGTCATCAACCGCAAGGGGGGCCCGCACTTCCTCGAGCACGAGGTCGGCGTGCTGGCGTACCTCGCGCACCAGGCCGCGCTGTACCTGAACCAGAAGTTGATGGAATGACCGTCACTCGCCCTTGAGCAGCTCGCGCAACACCACCGTCGCGTAGCTGCCTGCGGGCAGGGTGAAGGTCAGCTCGACGTCGCGGTCCCCCGTGACGCCTTCCAGCGCAAAGGGGATGCGCAGCAGCCGTCGGGTACCGCGCGTCTCGTCGCCGCCCGCCTCGAAGAGCGTCAGCTCCACCTTCTGCTCGGCAAGCACCGCGCCTTCGCGCTCGGCGGCGTCGTGCCCGGGCTTGCGCATCTCGGGGCCGAACAGTGGCCCGGTGGGGCTCACCTCGAACGCGTCGAGCCGCGGCTGGTCGACCGTCGGGTCCTCGCTGACGAACTCGCCACCCGTCTCGTGCTTCTTGAGCACGTCGCCGCGCAGCACCTTCGTGAACTCTCGCGCCGTCAGCCGGGCGGCCAACACGCGGTTGAAGAGGTCTGACTGAAACGCGCTCAAGAGCAGCTTGCGCTCGAAGCGATCCCGGTGTCGCCCGCCCGCCTCGAGGATCTTCCGGCCCCGCGCCGCGTTCATGCCGCCGAGGCCAAAGCGCTGCTCGCCGAAGAAGTTGGGCAGCCCCTCTTTCTGCAACCGCCCCAGGCCCTCACGCATCACCTCAGGCCGCTCGACGCCTCGCACCACGATGCGGAAGCGGTTGCCCGCAAGGTGGCCCCCCTTGAGCTTGTTGCGGTGCCGCGCGCTCTTCAGCACGGTGACGCCTTCCATCGCGAAGGTGCCGAGCTTCGGCTCGAGGAAGCGGGCGGGCCCGCACAGGTATTGGCGCGTGACCGCGTTGCGATCTTTGAGACCTGCCCACGAGAGGTCGCGCTCCTGCACCCCACAGTGCCGCGCGAGCGCCTTCGCCACGTCCTGGGTCGAGTGCCCGCGCTTCTCGATCCACACGAAAAGATGCTCGGCCTGCGCTTCGCCGTTCGGCTCGTAGGCCGGCAGCTCCTCGACCATGAAGTCTTCGGGGCTCGCCTTGAACTGCCCCCCTGCGGGAGGCAGCTCGGCGGTGAGGTAGGGCAGCGTGCTCACTTCGGCTCGATGGTCGCCAGGTGTTCTTTCACGCGGCGCGCGAGCTCTTCGTCGGCGGCCGACTCGAGCAGCTCACCAGCCTGAAACAGCAGGAAGAACATCACGTCAGAGAGCGCCTGTCGCAGCGAGGCCAGCGGCTCGGCCCCCAGCAGGCCCGCGGTCGAGAGGCGCTGGAAGCGGGCCGCGAGCTCGCCGGCGGGCAGCTGGCCATCGTCGGAAAAGCTGAGGCCGGTCAGCACGGGTGACGTCGACACACCATTGCCCCGCAGCGCGAGGTTCGCCGAGATGAGGAAGGGTTCGAGCGCCTCGCGGCGCGCGACCTCGTCGCGCACCTCATGGAAGATGGTGTTGAACACCTGAATGATCTGCTCGGGCGTGATGACGACCGGCTTCGGAGGCGGAGGCGGCGGCGCGGTCTTGCGTGGGGCCGGCATGGCGACGACCGACGAACTCGAGGCGATCGGAGCGCTGGGCGCGTTCGGGGTTTCGCCCACGCGCACGAGGCCCATTCCCATCAGGTGGTGCACGATGCGCGTGGCGTCGAACTCCGAGAAGCGCGCGAGCTGACCCACCTCGATCACCGTGCGCTGGCCATCGACGTGCGCGAGCACTGCTTCTTCTTCTGGCTCGAGCTTCTCTTCGGCCGGCTTGCGCGGGAGCACGTACATGCGCCCATGCGGGATGCGCTTTCGGAACTGCGCGAGCTCGTCGATCTTGCGGATGCTGTCCATCAGCAAGCCGTTCATCGACATCGAGAGGTTGTGGGTCAGTGCCTTCTCGTCGATTTCCTGATCGATGAGCGCGAACGCACCTTCCTTCGACAACATGATGCCGTGGAAGATTTCGGAGATCTGCTCGTTGAGGCACTTGTAGAGGTCGTGCGCCTTGATGAGGCCACGCTCGACCAGCGCCTTGCCGATGCGGGAAGGCGGCGCCTCGGCGAGCACCTTCTCGAGGGCCGCGCGCGCCACGTAGCCCATGCGCACCATCACCTCGCCGATGCGATCGGTCGAAGAATCACTCGCCGCCGAGCGCACGTCACCGTCCTTGAGCAGCAGGCTGCGCTCGCCCGTCGGGGCCGTCACCCGCAGCACGCCCGACCAGCGCGATTGCCCGAGGAAGGCAATCAGGTCAGCGAGATGAAACGCGCCGCAGTCGCCCGCGAGCACCACGCGCGGGCGAACCTCCTGCAGGCCACCCTGCGCGGGGCTCCGCAACATGAGGATCCAGTCGGGCGAGGTCGGCTGAAGACGAAAGTAACCGCTCCTCCCGGCGAGCGGTGAGGCCTGACCTTCGGTGGGAGCCAGCGCTCCACGGGCATCGACGAGAAATCGCGAGTCCAAAGGTCGGTGGCTTTCGGTGCCCTTCAGTTCGAGGGCCAGGCGTTGTTGCCGGTCTGCCAGTCGAGCTCATCTTCGACCGCGACCGAGAGCGATTCGGGGTTGAGGCCAAACGTGTACTTCCGGCCGTTGAAGTAGATGGACGGGGTCGAGTCGACGCCGGCCTTCTTGCCGATCTCTTTCGAGGCATCGAGCTCATCGACGTACTTCTTCGCGGCGACGGCCTTCTCGAAGGCCTTCACGTCGAGCCCCTGCTTCGCGAGCAGCTGCTTGATGAAGTCTTCCGAGAGCGAGAGCTGGTTGTCGAACAGCGCGTCGTGCACCTGCCAGAACTTGCCCGCGTCGCGGGCGAAGAGCGCCGCCTGCCCCGCGATCGTGGCGTTGGGGTGCTGCGGCAGCGGGTAGGGGAGCCAGCACAGTCGCACGTTGGGCTTCCCTTTCACGTAGTCTTCGAGGATCGGGCGAGCGGCGGCGCAGAACGGGCACTCGAAGTCGCTGAACTCGACGATGGTGACCTTCGCGTCTTTCGACCCCATGCACTGGCGCTCGTCGGGCTTGAAGGCCACACGGCCCTTGTTGAAGCCCTGATTGTACTTGCTGAGCGAGACGATGATCTCGGACGCGGAGACGCCCTCGGCCGCCATCGACGCGCCGTAGCCGACGAGCCGACGCGTGTGTTTGCAGGCGTCTTTCTTCAACGATGCGAGCAGCGTCAGAGGCCGGCCGCAGTAGTCGAACTCGTCGGTGAGGACCGAAGCGAGTTCCTTCTTGGCCGGGGCCGGGAGCCGCGAGAAGTCGAAGCCCGGAATGTCACTGAGCACGCGCGCGGGGTCGGTCTGCGCAAACGCCATCGTCGAGCCCATGACGAGCGCGAGAACGAGGCTGCGAACGGAGCCCCGCCACGAGAAATCTGTCGCGAGGAGGTGCGTCACGATGCAATGCGTTGTAGCCACCGCGTCCTGGCTTGTAAAGGAACGGTGACCCGTTCGGCGTCGAGGGGAAATGGGCATGAAGAAGCTCCTTCTGCTGCACACCGGCGGCACGTTGGGCATGAGTGGTCGACGACCCGATGCGCTCAAGCCGGGCTCGTTTTTCAGGACCGTTCGCGAGCGCGTGCCTGAGTTGACGAAGCTGGCCCGGCTCGAATTCGAGGTCTTCAGCAACCTCGATTCCTGCGAGATGCAGCCCGAGCTCTGGACGCGGCTGGCCACCACCGTCGCCGACCGGTTGCCCCGCTTCGACGGGGTCGTCATCACACATGGCACCGACACGCTCGCCGACACCGCCTGCGCGCTCAGCTTCATGCTCACCGGGTTGCACAAGCCAGTGGTGCTCACCGGTGCGCAGCGGCCCCTGGGCGAGACGCGCACCGATGCGCGCCTCAACCTCATCGACGCGGTCACTTCGGCGCTGCACGGCCCGCGTGAAGTGACGGTGTGCTTCGATTCCCACCTCTACCGCGGCAACCGGGTGCGCAAGGTGTCGATCGCCGAGTACGACGCCTTCGACAGCCCCAATCATCCCGTGTTGGGGGTGCTGGGCGTCGACGCGAAGTTTCAACCGGGGCTCCAGCGCCGCGGCCCCGTCAAGCTGAAGGCGAAGCTTGACCCGCGCATCTTCCTGCTGCGCATCTTTCCCGGGCTCGACCCCCGCATCCCGATGGCCATACTCCCCAACGTGAAGGGGCTCGTGGTCGAGGCCTACGGCGCTGGAAATTTCCCCTCAGACCCGTCGCTTCATCGCTCGCTGACGCCAGTCTTCGAGCGAGCTCGGACGCTGGGCCTGCCCGTGGTGGTGGTGAGTCAGGCGCCGCGCAACGGGGTGGATCTCTCACTCTATGAATCGGGCCATCAGGCGCGCTCGTATGGCGCCATCAGCGGGGGCGACCTCACCGTTTCGGCGGCGGTGGTGAAGCTCATGCACGGGCTGGGGAACTACCGGGGCGACGCGCTGCGCAAGTACCTTGAGCGATCTGTGGCGGGGGAGCGAACCTGAGTGCTAGCGTAAAGCCTCGCGCTTCCCGACGGGCGAATCGATGGCTGAAGACAAGACGGCGGTACACAAGATCAGCGACCTCCTCGGCGAGGCCAAACGCGTCAACAACGCGTACCTGATCATCATCAGCGCGAAGACCGCTGCGACCATCGGCAAGATGCTCAAGCTCGAGAAGGGCGAGTTCGTGATGGGCCGCGCGCCCGATACGCAACTGCAGGTCGAAGACGACGGCATCAGCCGCAAGCACTGCAAGATCTCCACGGCGCCCAACGGTCACTTCCAGCTCGTCGATCTCGGCTCGACGAACGGCACCTTCTTGAACGGCATCAAGGTGAACGTCGCCACGTTGCAAGACGGCGACAAGATTCAGATCGGCGCCAACACGGTGGTGAAGTTCTCCATTCAGGATCAACTCGAAGAGCAGTACCAGCGCTCGATCTACGAGAGCGCCACGCGAGACGGCCTGACGCGCATCTTCAACAAGAAGTACTTCCTCGACACGCTGCGCAAAGAGTTCGCCTACTGCCTGCGCCACCGCGTCGCGTTGTCGTTGGTGATGTTCGACATCGATCACTTCAAGAAGATCAACGACACCTACGGTCACCCTGCGGGCGACTACGTGCTGCAGAAGGTCGCCGCCAAGGTCGCCGAGACGGTGCGCCAGGAAGATCTCTTCGCGCGCTATGGCGGTGAAGAGTTCGCGCTCATGTTGCGCGAGTCGGCCGCCGACAAGTCCATCCGCTGTGCTGAGCGCTGCCGCCGCGCGGTCGACGGGTCTGAGTTCGTCTTCAACGGCACCCCGATTCGTGTGTCGATCAGCCTCGGCGTCGCCACCGTGCTCGACAGCGATTTCGCCCAGCCCGAAGACCTCATCTCCGCCGCCGACAAGTACCTCTACCGCGCCAAGAAAGGCGGCCGAAACCGTGTCGAGGCGATGGAGATCAGCGGTCCCTGATCACGGCAGTCGGGTCAAGCCGGCCGCCATCGCCTTCAACTCGGGCGTGTGGTCGATCTCCGCCAACGCTTCGTTCCAGGCCTCGTCGCTCAGCGGTTCGCGCCAGATCACGTCGAGCCCAGCAGGTGTGGCGAGCGTGCGAGAGAAGGTGATGATCGCCAGCCCGCGCTGCGCGTCGAGGAAGACCACGTCCCACTCGCTGGTGAACGCCGCCAGAAACCCGCGCCCCGACCAGCTGAAGTGGCTGGGCGTGCGCGCGTGCTGCACGTCGAGGCCTTCGAGGGTCTCGAGCTGGCCGTGGCGTTGGTAGCTGACGACATCGCGCATCGTCACCCGACCGTCGCGTCGTACGAGCTCAGAATACGTGAAGGTCGGCGAAGTGCGTGTGCCGTCGAGCCACATCGGGAAGGTCGACGCCCCGACATGCCACGTGCCGAGCACCGACGTGGCGTCGAGCTGCGAGGGCGTGCGGGGCAGGATCAGCGGCGTCGCGGCGCAACCCGCCAGCAGCAACGCGAGGAAGGACAGGTGACGGGGCCTCACGCCCGGGGCGGGAGCGGGGGAATGATGGGGATCTCGGCGGTCGGCAGCTCAGACAACTCCGCGGTCGCGCTCACGTACTCGACGCGGTTGCCCCCGCGGGCCAGCGCTGCCGTGAGCCCGTCTTGCGCCTGTCGAACGAGGTCGGAAAAGCCGTACTCCCGGCCCGGTTCGCCTGCCGCCACGCCAACCGAGATGGTGGGGTGCACGACGCGCTCGCCAGCCTGCAACGTGGCGCGCGCCACGCGCTCGCAGATGCGGCGCGCCACGATGAGTGAGCCGGCAAGGTCGGTGTGCGGCATCAGCAGCAGCACTCGATCGGCGGCGTGCTGCACCGGGTAGTCGGTGTCGCGCAGCGACCGGCGAATGCTGAACGACAGCCCGCTCATCAACTGGCCCTGCAGCTCGGGCGTCACTCCACCCTCGATGGGGTCGAACGCGACGATGGCCAGCGCGAGGGGAAAGCCGTAGCGGCGGGCCCGCTTCACCTCGACGAAGAGCACCTCTTTGAAGTGCGCGAAGGTGTAGAAGTTGGTCGTCGGGTCGAGGATGCCTTCTCCAGCTCTCGGGGCGAGCTCGGTCGGAATCGAGGTGGTCGTGTTGCGCTCGGTCAGGCGCACCTTCAAGTCGTTTGGCGACACCGGCAGGGGCAATACCCCGTCGGCCCAGGCGGCCCTGAACCCCTTCGATTGCCCTGCGAACAGCAAGGCCTGAGGGGCCTGGCGACGCACCTCGCGCGCCAGTCTGGTGGGGCTCTTCACCGACGCCCCCAGCACCACCAGCTGTTCCTTGCCGAGGTCCGCGGGTTCCCGCGCGGCAGACACCTTGAGCCCGGCCTTCTTCAGCCCGGCGGCGATGGCTTTGTAGCGGGAATCGTTCGGCTCGATGACGGCGGCCAGCTTGATGGTCATGGTGGAGGTCCCGCCCTCAGTTTACGCAAGGACTCGGCGGCGACGAGCTTCACGTTCGGGTCGGCGTCGTTTCTGGCCGCACGCGTCAGAGCGGAAAGCGACCGCGGGCCGCTGAATTCCCCCAGCAGCCGTGCCGCCGTGGCGCGCACCGAGACGTCGCCGTCAGCATCGAGGGCGTGGCTGAGCAGTTGATCGAGGGAGGGAGCGTCGAGCGCGGCCAGCGAGACGAGGCCCGACGCGCGCACCCGAGCGTCGGCATCTCGCGCGAGGGCAGCGACGCGTGGAATGGCCTTTCGCCATCGGTGCCGCGCCACCGCATCGCAGGCCCGCGCGCGAACCTCGGGCTCGACGTGGCCGAGCGCAAACTCGAGCCGTTCCATCGTTTGGGGCACGAGTGGGGCGTACCCCAGGCAGGCCACCGCGGCCGCCACGTCGGTGGGGTTCGCGTGCTCTCGAAAGATCCGCTCGACCTCTGGCTGCGCAACGCTCCACTCGCAGGACGCTGAGACGGGCAGGGCCAGCGCGTGCAACTCGGCCTCGAGGGTCGACGTGCGCCACAGCTCGAGGGCCGTGGTGGCGCAGCCTTCCTCGCTGGCGTCGCCCATGAAGAGCAGAAGCGCGCGCTTCTGAGCGAGGGTCGCGGGCTTCTGGTTGGTGAGGAAGGCGCGCGTCGCGGCGACGATCGAGCCCCCGCCGCCACGCGCCAGTCCACGCACGGCCACGCGCCGCACGTTGGCGTCGCCGTCGACGATGCCCGAGAGCAGATCGGCTTCGCTCAACGGCGCGAGCCCGACGAGACGCAGCATCGCGTCCTTTCGATCGAGTGGATCGGTGGCCTTCTCCATCGAGAGCCGGGCCGCATCCGCGCGGGCACTGAACACCGCGAGCAGCCGATTCATCACCAACACGTCGGCTTCTTTCGCCGCAGCGAGGAGCTGCGCGGGGGCGGTGGTGGGTTCTTCGCTGGCGAACTCCGAGAGGGTGTCGAGCAGCAGCCCATCGAACGACGGCGGGTGACCCGGGACTGCGTCGAGCACCACCCGCGCCGGTGGCAGGCCGAGGGCCTTCGCGCGGTACCGCAAGGTCTCGAGGCGAACGCCGGCGCGTTCGTCATAGAGCTGGGTGTCGAGCGCCTGAGCCACCTCCCCCCTCACCTTCTGGCAGAGCCCCGCCTGGGACCCGAGCAGGCCGGCGAAGGTCTGCTTCGTCTTCCCGGCACCCAGCACGGCGGTCACGCACCCGCGCACCAGCTCCGCGTCACGCAGGCTCGCGAGCCAGCCGGCTAGCACCTTCGAGAGCTCTTTGTGGCTCGAGACGGCTTCCTGCTCGACGCCGGCCCAGCGCACCTGCCAGTCGGCATCGGCGAGGAGCCTCTCTCTGGGCGTCGGAGCGCGCACCAGCCAGGCAGCGGGATCTTCCGGGTGGGTGAGGCAGGCGGTGCAAGCCGACGCACGGACCCGGGGATCGTCGAGGTTGCGTTCGCACGCTTCCCAGCACCGCGACACCCGGGCCTGCTGGGCGAACACCGTCGCTGACAGCATGATGAAGAGCGCGGCCCAACGCACCTCGCGAGCCTATGCCGAACTCGTTCGCGCTGCTCAGCAGCGGTACGCTTCATCTCATGCGGAACGCGCTCCTCTTCATCAGCCTGTTTTCCCTCGTCGCCATCGCCAAACCGGGCAACCAGGCCGAGGCCGTCAAGGTGATGGAGGGGTTCTTCGCCGGAACCGTCGGCGTCAACCAGGCGCTCAACCGTCTCCAGTACCTGGGGGAAGAGCGGTACGCCGCCTCGGAGGTGCTCCTCGCGCTGCGGCGCACGAGCGACGCGCGGCGGCGCGAGATGCTCTTCGACTTTCTCTCTCAGCTGAACGTGCGAGAGCCCGAGCTCGAGCGCGCCTTTCTTGGCGCGTTGCAGAGCGACCAGGTGGGTGAGCTGATGGCGGGCGCGAAGGGGCTCGGGAAGCTCAAGTCAGCCAGTGCGGTGAAGCCGCTGATTCAGCAGCTCGACCACCCCATGGTGGGCGTTCGTCGTGAGACCGCGAAGGCGCTCGGGCAGATCGGCAAGCCCGCCGCCAGCGCGCCGCTGATCGCCGCCGCGAAGGTCGAGGCCGATCTCGACGTGAAGGTGTTGATGATCGCCAACGCAGGCCGCGCCGGAGACAAGAAGCAGGCTCCGTCGCTCGAGGTGCTGCTCAAGGACACCTCGGAAGCCACGCGCATGGCTGCGGCCCAGGGCCTCTGCGCGCTGGGCGTGCCGAAGTGTGCGCAGTTCGCGAACCAGCTGCTGGCGTCGACCGACAAGAACGAGCGCTTCGCGGCGGTGATGCTCTTCGAGGGCACGACCGCGAAGGTGTCCGCGCCGGTGCTCACGCGCGTTCTGGCCGACCCCGACCCGAAGGTGCGGGCACGTGCGGCGCGCATTCTGGTTCAGGGGGGCGAGGCCGCCCGGTTGGACTGGCTGGTCATCGAGAGCGCCAGGGCGCAGGGCGAGCAACGCCTGTTCTATGAAGACGAGCTCGAGAAGCTCCGAGTCACCGATGAACAGCGGCAGTCGATTCTGAAGAAGGCAGGTCTGCAGTGACCTTCGTCGTGCTCGCACTGCTCTCCGCCAGCCCCTGGTCGACCCTGAGCGAAGAGGCTCGTGCTGACGAGATGGCTGCCCTCAAGCAGCTCCCGACCTTGCGTGAGCGCGTCGCGGCGGCCACCAGCCGCTTCGTGGGCACGCCTTACGTGCTCTCTCCGCTGGGCGAAGGGAAAGGGCGCGACGCCGACCCGCTCGTCCGGTGGGACGCGGTTGACTGCGTCACGATGGTCGAACAGGCCATCGCCCTGTCGACCTCTGAACCCGGGACGCTCGTCGAGACGCTGACCTCGCTCCGCTACGACGGCGCGCCAAGCTGGGAAAACCGGCTCCATGTGATGGAAAGCCAGTGGCTCCCGGTGAACGTTCGGCGCGGGCTCATCGAAGACGTCACCGTGAAGTACGGTGGCCGAGCGACGCGGAAGGTCAAGAAAACCATCACCGCCGGGACGTGGAAGCAGAAGGTCGGTGCGGCGCTCGAGTTGCCCGCTGAGAAGCAGACCATCGGGACGTGGGAATTCGATCTGTTGCCCTCGGCCGAGGCCGTCGCGGCGCTCAAGAGCGCCCCCGAGGGACTGTTGGTGGTGGTGGTGCGCGCCGATCGACCGAACTCGGTGACGAGGGTGACCCACATTGGTGTGCTCCTGCAGTCGCCGAGAGGGCCGCTGCTGCGACACGCGTCTCGCAGCTTCAAGAAGGTCGTCGACGAGCCGCTCGACCGCTACCTCTCGAGGAACCTCGATTTCGGTCAGTGGACCATCGAGGGGCTGGCGTTGTTCGAGCCCAGGCTGGCCGCGAACTAGCCGACTGGGTTCTCACCCGAGAGCGCCTCTTCTTCCGCAGCCCGTGCGTTCGCTTCGCCGTCTTTCTCGATGGCTTCCAACTCGGCTCTGATGAGCGGCTCAGCGCGCGAAAGGACGTCGGTCGGCACGAAGAGATCCCAGAAGGCTTGTGCAGCGGCCGAGAACGGGCCCGACGCCGCAGCGCCGCCGGCTCGACTGAAGGCGTCGATCTGCGCCTCTTGCAGAACGTCAACCAGCCGTTCAGCAGTGAGCGGATCTTCGACGGTGATCGCGACGGCGAAGGTGCGTGGGGTCATGAGGGAAACCTAGCCGAGAAATTGAGGCTGGTAGTGAAGGTGCGTGCTAAGCCGTGAGGCCGATGGCACGCCTCAAGTTTCTCGTCTTCGCGGTGATTGCCCTTGGCTTGTGGGGCTACCACCTCGCTCAGGTCAGTCCACTCGCGGTGGTCGGTGCGATCGAACAGGCGAACGCCTCGGTCTCGGGTGCGACCGCTCCCGTGGCGCTCGCCCTCGAGTCGCGTCGGTCGCTCACGCAGGCGATCGCCTTGAAGGTCGCAACCACCGCCACTGCCGCGTGGAACGCGGGGCCCAAGGCCGGCGCGAAGCCAGAGGCGCCCACCGTCGACCGCTTCGCCAGCGTTCGTTCGGCGGCGCACGAGGCGCTGCCGCCCGAGCTCAAGGAACTGCTCTTCGTCGCGGTCATCAACGAGGTGGGCTCGTTGTCCGTCAAGGGAACCGGAGAGCCGGCGTCCTCCTCGCCCGAGGGCGTCGACCTGGTTGCGATGGCCCAGAGCGGTTCTCAGGGGGCGACGTTGACCCTCGACGGGGTTGGCTACCTCGGCTTCGCGGCGCCCATCGCGATCAGTGACAAGAACGAGGTGAAGCAGGCAGGCAGTTTGATCGTCGCGCTGCCGTTGCTTCCCGACGCAGCCGTGCTGGAAAGCACCCGCAGGAGTCTCAACCTGCAGTCGATCGCGCTGTTCGCCGATGGCAAGGCCGTGCTCAAGGCGGGCGATGATTCCGCGACCGCGGCATTCGGGGCGCTCAAGCCGGGCGCGACCGGGAGCCTCAGCCAGGGCCCCGTGCGAGAGCTCGGGCCGATTGAACTCCCCATCTTGATTCCATCGACGCCCCAGCAGGTGGGAACGCGTCAGGCCATCGCCGGCACCACCTTCGAAGTGACTGCCACCGCCTCGAGCCGCGCCGCCCTCGATGCTCTGGCGGCCTACCAGGTCTTCGCGCTGGGGGGGCTCGTCGGCCTGCTGCTGCTCTCGCTCGTCTTCACCATCATCATCGGCGGCGGCGAAGAGGCTGGCCCGGGAATGGTGATGCCACCACAGATGCCGGTTCCTCCCAAGCGAGAGGACGCGGGTCTCAAGCCCAACTTCACCCCTCAAGACGAGGCTCCAGCGCCCCCGCAGGAACAGTCGCCCGCCGAGGCGAGCCCCGACGACTTCGATTTCCCGCCCGCTGGCTCCACCGGTCAAAATGCGTTCCCGGCGCAGCAGAACTTCGCCCCGCCTCCGCCGGCTCCTGCCCATCAGTTCCAGGAGCCCACGTCCGATCCTTTCGCGCAAGCCGCGCCTCCCCCTCCTCCCCCGGCTCGCCCTGTGCCGCCGCCGCCCATCGCCACCTCCGAGGTGGCTGCGTTCCAGCCCGGTGGCTTGATGGATGAGGACGAGGGTCAGCGCACCGTCGCGTATCCCGCGTTCAAGGGCCTTCCTGGCATGGCGCCGGGAGCAGCCGACCCCTTTGCGCTGGCCGCAGCACAGGAAGAGCCGCCCGCTGCTGGCTTTGATGACAACGTCGATGCGACGCGCGTCGCGGCAGTGCCGGCCGAGTTGATCAAGGCAGCCCGCGCGGGCAGTGGCGCGACGTCTGAACGCCCGGCGATGAAGCCCGCCGGTGCCTCGATGCCAAAGGTGGCCGCCTTGCCCGTCGCCGGTGGCAACGACGAGGAGCGCCACTTCCAGGAAGTGTTCCGCGACTTCGTTGCGACTCGCGAAAAGTGCCGCGAGCCGGCCGATGGTCTGACCCTCGAAAAGTTCAAGACCAAGCTGCTCAAGAACAAGGAACAGCTCGTGGCGAAGTACCAGTGCCGCACCGTGCGCTTCCAAGTCTACGTGAAGGACGGCAAGGCCGCCCTCAAGGCCACACCCGTCAAAGACTGACGGCTGGCCCCGGTTGTCAGGCTCTGGTGTCACACCCCCCATGACTGTCCTGACGGGGGTGACCTGGTTTCGGTCACCCCTTTTGTGTTTCACGGCGGGGGTGTCGTCGATCTTTCCTCTCAGGGCCTGAGACCCTCAAAAGTGCAATGATCAAAAGGTGTTGGACCGCTCGGCAGGGTGGGTCGACATGGCATGTCGGTTGCTGTGGCAAGCTCCGCTTTTCAGGTCTCAAGGAGCCGGCATGAGCACCGATGCACTGAGGTACCTCCGTCCCGTCAGCAGCGACACGTCCACCGGCCGCGAAGCGGAACTGGCGATGCTGCTGCGGGAACACCACGAAGCGAAAACGTCGGGCTCGGCCCGGTTCGTCTTCATTCGCGGCCCCCGGGGCGTTGGCAAGTCGCACCTCGTCTCGCAGGTGGCGCAGGCGCTGTCGTCGCAGGGCGCGCCGGTGTTCGAAGGTGGCAGCGCGCGTGAGGTGCGGCAGACGTGGGGCGTGTTCTCGCCGATGGTGGGCGAGCTGCTGACGCTCGTGAAGCGCTCGGGTGTGCCTGAGACGACGGTGGCGCGGCTGGCCCGTGCGCTCGAGCCGGTGCGCGCCGTGGGCCAGTCGGTCGCGGCGGAAGATCGTCGGCTTGCGCTCTACGACGGCGCGGGCGAGCTCTTCTCGCTCGCCGGGCGTTCAGCGCCCCTGGTGGTGTGGCCCGATCTCGACGTGGCCGATCGCGCGTCACTCGAGCTCATCCGCTACCTCGCCGCGATGGCGTCGACGCCGCAGTCGAAGGTCGGCGGGCTGTTCGTGCTCACCTTCCGCGAAGACGAGGGCCTGCCCTCAGCGCTCTCGGAGATCGTCACCCACGTCTCGGGTCGCTCGCTCTCCCTGTCGGGCCTCGATCTCGAGGGCATTCGCAGCTTCCTCTCGCGCGGAGACATCGCGCAGCGGCTGCTCGAGGCAACGGGCGGCAACCCCGAAGCTCTGGGCGAATTGCTCGAGCGCCCGGTGGCTGCGGTGGATTTCTTCGTGCGCCGCGTGGAACGGCTGAGCGAAGCGCAACGCGCGACGTTGACGGTGCTGGCGCTGGCGCACGAGGCGCTGCCGGTCGAGTGGCTCGCGGCCGCGATGGGCGCCGAGGGCCCGCGCTGTGCCGAGACGCTCGATACGCTCCTGTGCGAGCGCCTCGTGACCGTGAAGGTGGTCGAAGGGCGCCCCTCGTGGCGCTTCACTCGCGAATCGGAAAAGCAGGCGTTCGCCGCCCTGATCCCCAGCGAGCAACACCGCGTCACCACCCTGGCGCTCGGGCGCGTGATGGCGGCGCATGGTCAGTTGCTCGCCGCGTCAGAGTTGCTCTTCGCCGTCGAGCCGTCGGAAGGCGCGGCGCTGTCGGTGCGCGCGGCAGATGAGCTCGTCAACCGCGGCGCGTTGGAGGACGCCGAGACCTTGTACGCGAGGGCCGTGCCGCTGATCCCTTCGACTGAACGGGGCGCAGTGCTGGCGTCGTGGGGCCGGGTGCTCGCGCTGCTGGGCGACTACCGCGGTGCGGTGCGTCGGTTGCTTGCGGCCGCTCGACACACGCCGGCTTCTCGCGCGGTGCTGGCGCTCGAGGCGGCCCGCCACCTCATCAAGGCCGGCCGTTCGCGGTCGACCCGCGCGCTGCTCGACGCGGCCAGTGAAAACGCGGGCACTGCAGCCGCGGCCGAGGCTTGCCGGGTCGAACTCCTCGTCGCGACTGGTCGCTCGACGCAGGCCACGGAGTTGGCGCGGGCGCAGCTCTCGAAGGGCGTGAGCCCCGAGCTGACGGTGTCGCTGACGCAGTCGCTGGGCAAGGCGCTCCTCATCGGCGGTCAGGTGGCCGAGGCGCAGAAGTTGTTCGCAGAGAACGCCGATCGAGCGCACGCGCAGGGTGACGTGAAGGGCGTCGCGCTGGCGCGGCTCAACGAGGGCGTCGCGGCCTACAAGCGCGGCGAGCGCGATCGCGCCATCGCGTGTTGGGAAGCGACCCCGCCCGAGAGCCGCCCGCTCCACGCGCACGCGGAAGCCAACCTCGGCTCGCTCTACGCCGACTCGGGTGACTTCGAACTCGCGCTGGGCCACCTCACCCGCGCGCTGAGTGCCTTCTCGCGCTTCGGCTCGCTGCGTGAGGTGACGATGGCCTCGAGCAACCTCTCGCGCCTGCATCACCTCCTCGGTGACGTCGAGCGCGCGAACGAGCTCTCGGAGCACGCGCTGCGCCTCGCCACGCGGCTGGGCGATGGGTACCTCATGGCCTCGGCGCAGTTGAACCTCGGCGCTCTGGCCGTCGACGCCCGCGACCTGGGTCTGGCGAAGCGTCAGTTGGAAGCCTCGCGCAGCGGGTTCGAGGCGTTGGGGAACGACGCGTGGGCGGCGCTGGCCGCTGCGTGGAAGTCGCGGGCGCACCTCGTCGCAGGCGAGCGCGCGCAGGCCGAGCAGGAGCTGGCCCGCAAGTCGGTGGAGCGTGGCTGCAGCGCGCTGCAGGCGGCCTCGCTCGAGGTCGAGCTGACGCGCGGTGAGCTGTGCCTGGCGAACGGAGATCTCCTCGGCGCGGGTCGGGCTGCCTCTCGCGCCCGGGAAGCGTTGTTGGACCGGCCGGATCTCGAGGGCCCGATTCGCACCTACTTCCTCATGGGCAAGCTGCGGCTCGCCGCGAACGACTCGGGGGGGGCTCAGGCCGAGTTCTCGCGCGCCGGTCGGCTGCTCGACGAGTTGATCGCCCGCGTGCCGCCGGTGCACCGCACGGCGTTCCTCTCGTTGCCGCGTCGCGCCGAGGTGGTCGCTGCGGTCGAGCCCGAGCTGCGCTTGCCGCGCGCGATGGCGTCGCTCGCCGCGCGCCCGTCGGTCGAGAGCTTCAACGGCCTCGTCGGTCGCTCGCCCGCGCTGCAGCGCATCACGAAGCAGCTCGAGCCTGTGGGCCGCAGCAACGCGACCGTGTTGATTCGCGGTGAGAGCGGCACCGGAAAGGAACTGCTGGCTGACGCGCTGCACGCGTTGTCGCCGCGCCGGCACATGCCGCTGGTGAAGGTGAACTGCGCGGCGATGGTCGAGGAGCTGTTGCTCTCGGAGTTGTTTGGCCACGAGAAGGGCGCGTTCACTGGCGCGATTCGTGAGCGCAAGGGGCGCTTCGAGCTCGCCGATGGCGGCACCATCTTCCTCGATGAGATCGGTGACATCAGCCCGAAGGCGCAGGTCGCGCTGCTGCGGGTGCTGCAGGAGCGCGAGTTCGAGCGCGTGGGTGGCTCGAAGACCATCAAGGTCGACGTGCGCATCATCTGCGCGACGAACCGCGACCTCGAGGTGCTCATCTCGCAGGGCCGCTTCCGTGCAGACCTCTACTACCGACTCAAGGGCGTGATGCTCGAGCTGCCTGCGCTGCGCGAGCGTCTCGAAGATCTGCCTTCGCTCACGCAGCACTTCCTCGACCGCGTGTCGAAGGAGCGCAACGAGCCCGTGCGTCGCCTGACCCCGGGAGCACACGCGTTGCTCCAGCGCCACCGCTGGCCCGGCAACATTCGTGAGCTCGAGAACGTCATCTCATCGGCGTCGATCTTCGCCGAGGGCCCGGAGATCGAGCTCGAGGCTTTCGGTCACGTCGCTGAGCTCCGCGCGCTCATCGACTCCAACGAGGGCGCTTCAGTCGAGGTCGCCCAGGTGGTCGTGCCTGTGGCGATGGCCGTGGCGGTCGCTGCGCCGGTCGCCACCGCGGCGCCCATGGAGAGCGGGCCGCTCGACTACTACTCGCTGGCCCGCAAGCGCGACATCTCGCTGAAGGACCTGCGTCACGAGGTCGAGATGCAGTGCATCAAGCGCGCGCTGGAAGACGCGAACGGCAACATCAGTGAAGCCGCGCGGTTGCTGAAGATGAAGCGGTCCCGGTTGTCACAGATCGTCAACGGAGAGGTTGAGCTGAAGGAGGTGGCCCATGGTGACGAGTGAATCGATGGCTGTGTCCTCTTCTTCCTCTTCGAAGAACTGTCGTTCGGCATCAGGGTTGCAGATGATCAAGAACATGAAGCTGTGGGCTGTGACGATGCTGGCAGTGGTGACCGCCTCCGCCTGTGGAGTGGGGGTCGATGAGACGTATGACGGGGTCACGCTGGTGAGCTCGAGCAGCTCGGCGCTCCAGCAGGAAGAGACGACACCGACGGTCGGCGCCGAGCCGGCTGCCGTGCCCAACGTCCCTCAAACGCCCGTCACGACGACGCCTTCTCCCATTCGCGACCCGGGCGCCGTGGCGCTCCCGCAGGACCCGATTCCGGTATTCGAAGGCAAGCCGATGGGCACGCCGCCGCCCCCTGGCTTCACGGAGCCACTGGTGCCCGGCCCGCGTCGGTGAAGTGACGGTCGTGAGGCGACTAACGGCCTGACACCCGAGGCAGGACGAGACGGAAGAGCGCCCCTCCGGTGCTCCCATCCGCGATGTCGAGCCGGCCGCCGTGTTCCTGCACGATGCGCTGCGCGATGGCGAGGCCGAGCCCGGTGCCCTGTGGCTTGGTCGTGACATAAGGCTCGAAGAGGCGGGCCTTCAGCTCGCCAGGAATGCCGGGGCCTTCGTCTTCGACCTCCAGAGTGACGTCGTTGGTCACCCTGACGCGCACGTGAATGGTGCCCGTGCGGCCGACCATCGCTTCTTCGGCGTTCTTCACGAGATTCACGAGCACCTGAGTGAGTTGGTCGCGATCGACGTTCACCTGACCGCCGCGCTCGAGGTGCACGTCGAAGGCGACGCCGTCATGAGCGGCGTAGAGGTTCATCACCGGCTGCACCACCTCGGCGAGATCGTGCAGCTTCAGCTCGGGTCGCGGCAGCCTCGCGAACTGGCTGAACTCGTCGACGATGCGCTTCAAGCGATCGACCTCCTCGAGCACGGCGCGGGCGCTCTCGGTGAAGAGGTTCTTGAAGCGATCGTCGAGCTGGCCTCGCTGGCTGGCGGCGAGCAGCGTCTCGAGCGACATGCGGATCGGCGTGAGCGGGTTCTTGATCTCATGCGCCAGGCGGCGCGCGACTTCCTGCCATGCGGCGATGCGCTCGCTGGCCACGAGCTGGTCGGTCGCGTTCTTCAGGTCGTCGGTCATGCGGTTGAAGGTGTCGATGAGGCTCTTGAGCTCACCGCTGCCGGCGCGCTCGTCGACCTTCACGCCGGGTGTGCCGCCGGCGATCTTCTGCGCCGCGTCGGTCAGCGCCTCGACGGGGCGGGTGATGCGCCGCGCGATGACGAAGCCGATGACGAGCGAGAGGAGCAGCCCCACCCCTGCAAAGCCGAGGAAGGCGCGCAGCACTTCAGAACGGGTGGCCACCAGATCGGCCTGCGAGAAGCTGAGCTTGAGCGAGGCCACGTCGCCGATCGCCAGCGAGCGGCTGAGCACGGGGCGTGGGGCGCTGCCTGCCGAGGCGAGGGTGGCGCCGTCGGAGAGGATCTCGACCTGCGCGCCGGTGAGGCGGGCGAGATCTTTCGCGCGGGTCTCGGTGAGCAGCACGCCGCCGATGGCCCAGACGCGGCGCTCGCCGTAGTCGATGGCTCGCGCGGTGACGATGGCGGGCGCGTTGGCGAGGCCCTGGGCCGTCGAGAGTTGCACGCGCGTGGCGGTGACCGCGCTGGGCTTCCTGGTGACGGCGAACAAGGGGTCGTCGGGCTCTCCGAGCCGCGCGGGGAGATGGCCTGACGAGAGGGTGCGGCCGGTGTCGTCGACCAGGGCGAGCACGTCGAGGCCGCGCGGGGTCATCAACGAAGTGGCGGCGGTGGTCACGTGAGCGGGCGGCGGCATCTTCGCGGCGTCGCGCGCCACGTCTTCGAGGGCCTGGCTGGTGGCCAGCTCATCCATCGCGCGGCGCACGTCGTCTTGCACGCGTTGCGCTTCGGCCTCGACCGTGACCATGAGCTGGTCGACGCGCGCTTCCTGCTGCCCCGAGAGGAGCGCATTCAGGTTGCGCAGCGCGAGCGGCACGACGACGGCGATCTGCACCACTGAGAGCGCGGCGAAGGCGAGCGCGAGGGTCCAGCGCAGACGCATCGGTCACTCCACCAGGAAGACGTCGTCGAAGCGGGGGAGGCCGAGCACATCGCGCGTGAGGTGCTGCACCTGGCGCGCGGTGGTGACGCCGAGCCCTCGGGTGACGAGTGGCACCAGGGGAAGCTCAGCGCCGAGCTGCATGGCGAGTTCCCGCGCCTTCGCATCGGCGTCGGTCGCCGTGGCGAGCTGCTGCAGCACCGAGGGGATACGGGCGCGCTGACCACCCAGCTCGAGCCACATGAGCAGGGCACCCGTGGGGCTGGGGGGCAGGGCGAAGCTGTGAAGCACGAGCTCGTTGTCCTGGGCGGGGTGACCGGGCAGCTCGGGGCGCGCGAGCGGTTTGAGGGCGACGCGGTAGCCGAAGGGCTCGAGCTTGACCTGGAGGCGCTGGGCGATGGCCTTCTCGTGGGGCGCGGCGTCGTCGAAGCGCAGCGTGAGCTCGCGGGGCGGCGCGATGGGGGCGGGTTTGGGGGGCGTGGTCAGGGTCGCCGAGGTGGCGAGGGCAGGCGGGAGCAGAGAGGTGAGGCCGGCCGACGGCGCGGAGACGAAGAAGCGCGCGAGGTCGCCGCGATCGACGGTGGCCTCGATGGCAGTGCGCACCCCGGAGAGCCCGGGCCCCAGCGCGAGCGCGGTGACGAACAGCTGGGGCACGTCTTCGGTGGTGGCGGCGCCGGCGATGACCTGCACCGACTTGGCGGCGAACCAGCGCTCGACGGTGCGCGCGTCGGACGCCTTGAGGACGAGGGCGTCGAGGTGCGGGCGCCCGAGCGGTTGCTCGTCGAAGGCCTCGAGTTGGCTGCCCTTCGCGCGGAAGGCGCCGAAGGGGATCGCGAAGGAGGGGTGGCAGAGGATGCGCTCGAGATCGGGTGCGCCCTGCTTGAGCTGCAGGTCGACGGTGCGGCCAGTGATCGTCCAGCCCGTGACCCCGCTCAGGAGGGCGCGTGCGGGGCCGGCGGCGTTCTGCACCCGGTTGAGCGCGTCGGTGACGAGCTTCGGGTCGAGCGAGGGCGGGGTGGTGATGCGGAGCTGGGTGCTCGAGGGGCGCGAGAGCTCGACGACGCGGCAGAGGAGTTGGTGTGTCAGCAACAGGCGCAGCGTGTCGACGGGCGCGTCGGCGGTGAGCGGCTCGACCGCAGCGGCGGGGGACACGAGCGCGATGTGGAGTGTGCCTCCCTGCCGGACGCGGTTTCCGGCGAACGCAGTGGTCGCCAGCAGCGCGAGCACCAGCGCGAAGGCTCTCTCCCTCTCCCTGCGGAAGCGGGG
>JBILUC010000095.1:0-16918 GCA_044371205.1 Archangium sp. | reverse complement strand
ATCGCATCCCCCCCCCCCGGGGGGGCGGGGGGTGGGGGTGGGGGTGGAGGCCCCCGACCGCAGCGCCGACAGCCCCTCACCTGGCGCTTCGCGCCACCCTCTCCCCGCTTCGCAGGGCGAGGGACTTTCAGAACAGGGTCGGGGTGAGGGCCCCTCACCCCAGCCCTCTCCCCGATGTCGCAGGGAGAGGGTGAACGTGGTGGTCATGGCGACCTCCGAATCACGACGAACTCGCACGAGCCGTCGGTGAGCCACGAGCCGAGCACGACTTCGTCGACGCCATCTCCATCGAGATCTCCGGGCGCAGCGAGCACCACGCGGCCCTCGAGCTTGCGCGACCAGAGAGCGCTCGCCTCGGCGATGTTCCCTCCGCGCGACTGCACGGACTCGAACGCGCCCAACGACAGCACTCGCACCTCGTCACCATCACCCAGCGAGCGCGCGTTGGTGACGATGACCTCCGGGGTGCCGTCGCCATCGAAGTCGGCGAGCGTGCTGCCCGCGCCCACGCCGCTGACGACGGAGGTCGGCGCATTGCCCCGCGCGATGGCCGCGTTGCCGCCTGCACCCACGCCAAGCACCATCGTGGCGAAGGGCGCCAGGGACTGCACCGGCTCGGGCCAGGTCACCGATTTCCCCGACCAGGTGAAGTCCTTCGCGAAGTTGACGAACCCGGCACGCGGCGTGACGACGAAGGGCCCAGGTGCGACTGAATCGGCGAACCCTGTCGAGCGCAGGCCACCGCGTTCCCACGTGAAGGTCTCGGTCTTCTCCCGACGAGACGACCACGCGCTCACCTTGCTGGCGGTGACGAAGAGTGCCCCAAACGGTTCGCGGGTCGGGCGCGTCGAGAGCGTCGACTGCAGCTCGACCCGATGACGCAGCTTTCCGTCGGCGGACCAGGTCACCACCACGTCGTCGATGAGCGCGAGCACTTCGGCCTTCTTGTCCCCGTCGACATCACCGAGCGTGAGCGCCGCGGGCCAGCCCTGAGTGCGGGTGATGACGCCGAGGTTGAGCTCGAGCGAGCGGGTCGAGACGATGGGCGCCCCGGCACCCACGAGAGTGAGTGCTTCGAGATCAGCGTCGACGCTCGCGACGATGGCGGCTGCCGGCCCCGAGCGCGTTGCCGTTTCACCAGACCAGAAGTTCACCCACGTGGAGAGCGCATCGCCGCGCACCACGAGCCTGGGCGACTCGAACGAGACGGTCAGTCTCACCAGCGCCTTGAGGCCCTGTTCTCGCGCGAGGCGTTCGGCCTCGGTGGCGTCTTTGGCGACGATGGGCACGGGGGCCAGCTTGAGCGCTGCCAGCCCCCCCATCACCAGCGAGCCGATGGCGCGAGAGGGTGGCGCCGGGGTGCCCTCGACGTAGACCCCGATGGGGCCTTCGAAGCCGGCGGCTTCCACGGGGCGCACGACGTCGCGGGTGAGGCGCTCGAGAGACGACGACGTCACGGTGCTCGGGGGTGGAGCAGGAGCAGCGGCGAGCAGCAGCGCGACGAGAAGAATCAAGGTCGACCCTTGCCCTGATCAAGAAGCAAAAAATCGTTCGGGTCTACCGCCCTCGTCTCTTCAGTCGGCTCCGTGCCAGTGAGGAACCACTCGTTGCGGCCAGGCACGGAGCTGCCGGCGAGCTTGCCGGTGCGGGGGTCGATGCGAACCTGTTTCACGCCCTCGGGCACGGGGAACTCGCGCGGAGGCAGGCCCTGATGCGCGACGCGCATGAAGCCGAGCCAGATGGGGAGTGCGGCCTTGCCACCGGTCTCTCCCGAGCCGATGGGGTCGTGATCATCGAAGCCCACCCACGCGCTGGCGACCCAGTCGGCGGTGTAGCCGCTGAACCAGGCGTCGCGGAATTCCTGGGCGGTGCCGGTCTTGCCCGCAGCGGGGCGGTTCAGTTCGAGCACGGCGACCGCAGTGCCTTCTTCGACGACGCTGCGCATGAGCGAAGTGGTGAGGAAGGCGACCGCGGGGTTGAGCACCTGCTCCGGGGCGGCGTGGCGTTCCTCGAGCACTTTGCCCTTCTGATCAGCCACCTTGATGATCATCACCGGCTCGGCGAGCAGCCCGTTGCTCTGCAGCGTTGCGTACGCGTTGGCGATCTCGAGCTGCGTCACTTCGCCCGTACCGAGCGCGAGCGTGAGGTTCTGCGGCAGCGGGCTCTTGATGCCGGCTTTCTGGGCGAACGCGATGACGGCGTCGGGCCCGACCGCTTCGATGAGGCGCACCGACACGGTGTTCTTCGACTTGGTGAGCGCCGTGCGAATCGTGATGGGCCCTTCGAAGCCGCCCTTCTCGTAGTTCTGCGGCTTCCACAATTTGCCGGTGTACGGATCGCGGATCGCCTCGGGTGCGTCGTTCACCACCGACACGGGCGAGAACTTCGTCGACTCGAGCGCGGTGGCGTAGAGGAAGGGCTTGAAGCTCGAGCCCGGCTGCCGGTGCGCCTGGGTCGCGCGGTTGAACGCCGAGAGGTTGAAGTCGTACCCGCCGACGAGTGCAGCGACGGTGCGATCCTTCGGGTCGATGGCGGTGAGTGCGCCCTGCACGATGGGGATCTGCGCGAGCGCGGCCGAGAAGACCTGTGAGGCGGGCAGCGCAGCCCCGACGCGAACGCGCACGAGATCGCCCACGGCCACGACCTCGGAGATCTTCGTGGGGGGCGTGCCGACCTTCGCTCCCTCGCGGCGACGGGCCCACTTGTGCGCGGTGAACTCGAGCTGCGCGCGGGCGCCGATGAGCTCGACGAGCCCGGTGCCCTTGCTGTCATCGAGCGACGCGATCCAGCCGACCGTCTCGACACCATCGGTGAGTGACTTCACGCCGATCGCGCGCGCGAGCTTCTCGTCATTGGTGGCGACGGGCTCGTCGGGCTCGAGCTGCTCCTCGGGGTCGGCGAGCGGGTCGATACCTTCTTCATGCTCGGGCGGCTTCAGATCCTTCAGCACGGTGAGGTCGGCGACGAAGCGTTCATCGGGGCGACGCTTGCCGGCTTCGGACAGGCGGTTCTCGAGCAGCGCGCGAAGCGTCTCGAAGCGGGCCGGTTCCACGTGGCCGATGGGGCCGCGGTAGCCCTGTCGTTTGTCGACGGCCTCGAGGCCTGCACGCACCGACGCTTCGGCGGCGGTCTGCAGGGCGGGCACCATCGCGATCTGCACGCGCAGCCCGCCTTCCTGCACGGCCTTCTCGCCGTAGCGGGCGACGAGTTCCTTGCGCACCTCTTCGGCGTACGAGGCTCCGACCTGCGGAGGCGGCCGCGGCCCGAGGACGATGGGCTTCTCGAGCTCGGCTTCCATCTTGTCGGCGGTGATGAAGCCATGCGAGCCGAGTTGTTTGAGCACGTAGCGCTGGCGCTTCTTCGCCTTCACCACGTTGGTCACCGGGTTGATGCGATGCGGGAGCTGCACGGTACCGGCGACGACGGCGGCCTCGCCGAGCGAGAGATCCTTCGCGTGCTTGCCGAAGTAGAAGAGCGCCGCTTCCTCGACGCCGTAGCGGTTGTGCCCAAAGTAGATGGTGTTGACGTAGAGGTTGAGGATCTCGTCTTTGGTGAGCGCCTCTTCCATGCGCGGGGTGAGGATCCACTCGCGCACCTTTCGGGCGAGCGTGCGCTCTTGCGAGAGCAGCAAAGCGCGGCAGGTCTGCTGCGAGATGGTCGACGCGCCCGACTTCATGCCGCCGGGCCGGAGGTTCTTCACCGCGCTGCGAAGGATGCCGAGGTAGTCGAGGCCCTGGTGCGAATAGAAGTCGGCGTCTTCGGCAGCGAGGAAGCTGTCGCGCACGTGCTTCGGCAACGTCGTGATGTCCACCCAGGTGCGGCGCTGCAGATAGAACTCGGCGCACACGCTGCCGTCTTTGCATTGCACCTTGGTGACCTGCGGCGGTCTCCACGTGCGCAGCTCTTCGACGCTGGGCAAATCACGTGAGTAGTAGAAGTACGCCCCGACGCCGATGAGGGTGACCAGGAGCGTGCCCACCACTCCGAGCATCAGCAGGCGCTTGATCCACTTCCAGAGGCGAGCGCGCATCGGCGGAGGGGGACTGTAGCCCTGCGCCCCGGAGTCTGGGGTGGAGATCTCCGGGGCGCGGCGAGGGTGACTCGTGTTGCGGTTCAACGACCACGGAAGCGCTGGCATTCCCCCTCGTAGAGCAAGCGCCGTTCCCTCACTGTTCGGGCATCGGGTGCGGCACGTCGCTCATCACGTCTTCGACCTGCTGCTCGGCCTCGGTCTCTTTGACTTGCGCGACGCGCGCAGCGTTGATGCGCGCCTTCACGTACTTCGGCGAGAGATCCATCGCGTCCTGGTAGGCGGTCTTCGCCTCTTCCTTGCGACCGACGCGCTCGAGCGCGACGCCGAGGTTGTTGTGCACGTACGCGACGTGGGGGAGCAGCTCGGCGGCGCGCTCGAGGGCCTTCACCGCCTTGTCGTTCTGGTTGGCGCGCAGCGCCGCAAAGCCGAGGTTGTTGAGCGCCCAGCCGTGGTTGGGCTCGAGCTCGGTGGCCTTCTCGAAGCTGGCGATGGCCCCGGCGAGCTCGTTCATCGAGAGCTGCGCGATGCCGACGACCTGAAACGCCTCGGCGTTGCCGCTGTCTCGCTCGACGGCTTCACGACCGGCCATCGCTGCGCCCGAGAAGTCTTTCACCTGCATCAGCGCGCGGGCCTGCTGGATGAGCGGCGTGGCGTCATCGGGGGTGAGGGTGGCGACGCGGCCCCACGCTTCAGCGGCGAGCTGCGGTTGACCGGCGCGGCGTGAGAGCTTCGCGACGAGCTCGAGCGTCTCGACGTCAGACGGCGTGGTGAACAGCGCGCGACGGGCCTCGAGCAGTGCGCCCTTGACGTCACCTTCCGACGAGAGCGACTTCGCGCGCGCGACGTGGTCGACGTTCTTCGAGTCGTGCGCGACGATGAGCGGATCAACAGGCGTCTCCTCTTTCGGGGGCATCACCGAGAGAGGTGCGCCGGCGTCGCGGAGCTCGAGCTTCGCCTCGGGTGCCGTGATCACCCTCGAGGGGATGACTGCAGCGACGACCTTTGGAGGCGGAGGCGCCTCCGTGCAAGCGTTGAGGGACAGGGCAGCGAGAGCAGCGACAATGATCTTCTTCGGCGACGACATGGAATCCGTATGGACCTTTCTGGGAGCGCGTCCCGAGGACACGTAAAGCGAGCGGCGTGCCAGCCCCGAAGTGGCCGGGATCAGGGCATTTCGGGACGTGTGTGGCTCAGCAGCCGCGAGTACGCTTCCGCGCATGTCCGACCCCTTGATGGAACGCGTGAACGCGCTGAAGACGATTCCGTTGCTGGCCGGGTTGCCGCATTCCGACGTCGAGAGCCTGTCGAAGAAGGTGGCCGAAGCGCGACACGGCGCGGGGTCCGAAATCATCAAGGAAGGCACCAGCGGCTCGTCGGTGTTCTTGATCATCAGCGGCAAGTGCGAGGTCAGCCGCAACAACAACCGCATTCGCGAGCTGACCCCGGGCGACTTCTTCGGTGAGCTGTCGATCCTCGATCCCGCTCCGCGCACGGCGACCGTCCGCTCGACCGAGCCGTCGACCCTGCTGGTGCTCGAGGGCTACGACTTCCGCACGGCGCTCAAGTCGAGCATGCAGATGTCGCAGAAGCTGATCGCCGCGCTGGCCGAGCGGCTGCGTCACATGACCGACGAGTTTGCCCCTCGCGCCAAGTTCTGAAACGGAGAGCCACCCCAGGCGAGCGTGAAGAAGAACGCCGACGGCAGCGCGACGATCACCGTCGACTGGAGGTGACTACTTCGCTGCGCGCCGCGCGAGCGTGAAGGTCGCGAAGAGGGTCTTCTCGAGGTCTTCGCCCGGAGCGGCCCACTCGAGTGCGCGCGCCATGTCACGCACGGCCTTCGAGTCGTCGACGTCGAACGCGATGACCTCGAAGCCCGCAGCCGTGAGCGCTTCTTTCGTGAACGGGCAGCGACCGTCGGCCATCGGCTTGTACGGCTCGGCCTGGGCGGGAGCGATGTTGTAGATGAAGAAGTATCCACCCGGCGCGAGCTGCGAGTGGATGAGCTTCAAGAGCGCTGCATCGTCGAGCCCGAGATCGAGCTGCGCCTTCGCGTCTTTGGGCTCGGCGGGGTGCACGTAGCCGCGCTTGAGCGTGTTCTTCGACATCCACAGCGCGTAGCCACCGCCGACCTCGCTCACGAGCTTCTGGTCTGACGCGAAGAAACCGTGGTGCAGGGTGACGTTGCCTTTTCCTTGCTTGCCGGTGACAGCCTTCGTCGCGAGGGGCAGCAGCGCGTCGATCTCGATGCCGTGCACGTCGACTCCGAGGCGCGCGAGCATCACGAGCTGGCCGAGGTTGCCGTAGCCGAAGTCGAGCACCTTCTTGCCGGTCGGGTTGAAGCCGTTCTTCGCGAGGATCTCGAAGGGCCGCGCGTACGCGATGGGGTCGGTGATGCGCGCGTACACGTATTCATCGTCGACGGCGCGCTCGAGCCAGTCAGCGCCGCCGTCGGGGCGGGTGGGCTCGCAGCGCTGTTGGTCTTTCGTGCAGAACCACGTCGTCGGCTTCACGGACGGGAGCGACTTCACCTCGCGCAGCCAGCTCTTCACCCATGGCGCGTTGACCTGCGGTTCCATCGCCTTCGCCATCTTCGGCAGCATCGGGAAGGTGGGCGGCTCTTCGGGGATTCCGGCGTCGGTCGCGGCGAGGGCGGTCACGAGCGTCAGGCCAAGGAGCATCCGCGCACCTTACCCTCCCGAAACCGTTCCCCGTTCCCGAGGAATGCGGGCCGTTGGAAAGTCGGAAGGCGACTCGGTTTTCGCCCGAAACCTGTGCCCCGAGGGCTACCAGTGCCAGTTTGACCAGGAGTGCGACAACTCGGAGTGCGAGGGCACCTGCGTCGAGGAGTGCCGCCTGAACACGTGTCCGAGCGGCTGCTCGTGCGTGAACGGGCCGCGCCTCCAGAACGGGTGCGTGGCGGCCGACCCGACGGTGTGCGAGTGGCCGTGACCCGCGGCTGACGCTGCGGGGCGTTTTTGCGCTCGAATCTGGTAAGCGACCGGCATGTCTTCGGAGTTGGAACGAGAGATTGCCCGGCGGCGCACCTTCGCGATCATTTCGCACCCCGACGCCGGCAAGACCACGCTGACGGAAAAGCTGCTGCTCTACGGCGGCGCGATTCACCTCGCCGGCAGCGTGAAGGCCCGCCGCGCCAAGCGGTACGCGACGTCTGACTGGATGGCGATCGAGAAGGAACGTGGCATCTCGGTCACGTCCTCGGTGCTGCAGTTCAACTACCGCGACCACGCGGTCAACCTGCTCGACACGCCGGGCCACCAGGACTTCTCCGAAGACACCTACCGCACGCTCTCGGCGGCCGACTCGGCGGTGATGCTCATCGACGCGGCCAAGGGCGTCGAGCCGCAGACCATCAAGCTCTTCAAGGTCTGCAAGCTGCGCGGCATCCCCATCTTCACGTTCGCCAACAAGCTCGACCGCTACGGCCGCAGCCCGCTCGAGCTGATGGACGAGCTCGAGAAGGTGCTCGGCATGCGCGCCTTCCCGATGAACTGGCCCATCGGCAGCGGCCCCGAGTTCCGCGGCGTGTACGACCGGCGCACGAAGAACGTGCACGTCTTCGCCGCGCAGGGTCGTCACGGCGAGGCCGAGGTCGAAGAGAAGATCGTCCCGCTGGCGAGCGAGGAGATCAAGAGCATCCTCACCGAGAGCGAGCTCGAGAAGCTCAACGAAGACATCGAGCTGCTCGACATCGGCGGCGACGAGTTCAGCATTCAGAAGGTGCTCGATGGCCAGCTCTCGCCGATGTTCTTCGGCTCGGCGATGACCAACTTCGGCGTGCGGCCGTTCCTCGATGCGTTCCTCGAGATGGCCCCCCCGCCGTCGGGGCGGCCGGGCAGTTCGGGCTTCGTCGAGCCCATGCGCGAGAAGTTCACCGGCTTCGTGTTCAAGATTCAGGCGAACATGGACCCGTCGCACCGCGACCGCATCGCCTTCCTGCGCGTGGTGAGCGGCAAGTACGTGAAGGGCATGTCGGTGCACCACGTGCGCCTCGAGAAAGACATTCGCCTCGCCAAGCCGACGCAGTTCATGGCGAGCGAGCGCACGGCGATCGAAGAAGCCTGGCCCGGTGACGTCATCGGTCTGTTCGACCCCGGCATCTTCCGCATCGGGGACACGCTCATCGAGGGCGTCGCCAACAAGCCGTTCGACTTCGAGTGCGTGCCGCGCTTCTCGCCTGAGTTCTTCGCCGTCGTGCGCTCGAAGGACCCGATGAAGCGCAAGCAGATGGAGAAGGGTCTCGAGCAGCTGAGCGAAGAGGGCACCATTCAGATCTTCCAGCAGCTGCAGATGGGCATGAAGGACCCCATCGTGGGCGTGGTCGGTCAGCTCCAGTTCGAAGTGCTGCAGTACCGGATGGAAGCCGAGTACGGCGCGAACATCATCGTCGACAAGCTGCCCTTCAGCCACGCACGCTGGGTCGTGGCGCAGAAGTTCGACCCGCGCGCCTTCGATTGGGAAGGCAACCGGCAGACCGTGCAAGACCGCGACGGGTTGCCGCTCGTGTTGTTCCGCGATGAGTGGGCGATGCACCATGCGCTCGAAAAGCACCCGGAACTGGCGTTCCAGGCGCACGCTCCGCAGCTCAAGGCGAGCTCGGTGATCATCGGGCCGCAGTGACGAGGCAGGAGGTACCTGAGTGTCGTTGGAGAGACTGCAGGCGTTGGTCGACGAGGGTGTCCTCGACGCCATCTACAACCAGCTGAAGACGGGGAAGGAAGCCGAGGTGTGGCTGGTGAGCCACCACGGTGAGCCCGTCGCTGCGAAGCTGTACAAGGAACGCGAGTTCCGCAGCTTCAAGAACGACGCGGCGTACCGTGAGGGGCGCACCGTCCGAAACACGCGCACTCAGCGCGCGATGGACAAGGGCTCGAAGTTCGGGCGCGAGCAATCGGAAGAGGCGTGGAAGTCGGCCGAGGTCGACGCGATGTTCGCGCTGCACGCGGCGGGCGTGCGGGTGCCGAAGCCGGTGCTCTTCTACGAGGGCACGCTGCTGATGGAGGTCATCGGTGACGCCGAAGGTCGGGTCGCCCCGCGGCTCGTCGAGTGCGTCATCGAGAAGGATCAGGCTGAGCCGATGTACCGGCAGCTGCGCGGCGAGGTCATCAAGATGCTCTCCGCCGACTGGATTCACGGCGACCTGAGTGAGTTCAACATTCTGATGGGCGTGAACGGCCCGGTGATCATCGACTTCCCGCAGGTGATCACCGCCGCGAAGAACTCGCGCAGCGAGCAGTTCTTTCGACGCGACCTGGGGAATCTGACGCGGTTCTTCTCGGCGATCGATCCGTCGATCACGCAGAAGCACTCGCACGACGCCGATGAGATCTGGCGCGCGTACGTACGGAGGAACTTGCACGCCGAGTTCGAGCCCCGCGCTCCGCGATCGGGTGGGCCGCAGGGCCGGCGCGATGATCGCACCTTTCGCGGGCCCGGCAGCGCACCACGAGGCGGTCCTCCGCGCGATGCGCGTGGGGAACAGCCCCGCGGTGGTGGTCGCCCTGAACAACAGCTCGGGCAGCCACCGCGCGGTGGTGCTCCACGAGACGATCGGCAGCGCGCTCCGCAGCCTCCACGTGGCGGACAGAACCCACGCGATGCGCAGCAGGATCGTCACACGCAGCAACCGCGGGACGGTCAGCCGCCACGCGACGGACAGCTTCCTCGCGAGCGTCAGCAGCCAGGCGAGGCACAGCAACCGCGGGTCGGTCAGCACCCACGCGACACGCAGCAACCACGTGACGGTCGCGACGCACGGCCAGGTCGTAACGGTCGGCAGCAGCCACACGACGTGCAGCAACCGCGTGACGCTCAGTCACCCCTGTCCCCTGCGGGGGGCGCGGGAGACAGGGGCCGGGCACAGCTTCCCCGTGATGGGCAGAACCGACGCGATGGCAGGCCTCGAGAGGGGCAGGGCGGCGCTCCGGCGCGTCAGCAGCAGTCGCAGCGGCGAGGGCCAGAGGTCGTTTTCAAGAAGGCCCCGACGAGCGTTGACGGCCCGCCGCAGAGCCAGCGCCCCTCACGACCCACGCACCAGCCGCCGCACCCGAACCCGCGCAAGGGGTGAGGCCGCCCTGAGGTAATCGACGACCCGTCTGGCGGTGCACACCCACGGCGGCTCTCGTGATCCACGACATCTGCACGCGGCACAGGCGCTGCAAACCGCTTTCCGCATGAAAGGTGTCGTCTTCAATCTCCTCGAAGCATTCGTGGTGCAAACCTTCGGCGATGAGGCATGGGAAGCCGTGCTCGAGAAGTCAGGCCACGCAGGCAGTGTGTGGGTCGGGCCCGGCACCTATCCCGATGAGCACTTGATGGCGGTGGCCGGGGTCGCGGCCCAGCACGCGGGCCTGCCGCTGAAGACCGCCGTGCGCGCGTTTGGAAAGTTCTCCTTCGGGGGCCTGGGGCGGCGACACCCTGACATCGTCGCGCGCTTCGCAGACCCGGTGTCGATGCTCGAGGGCATCGAGAGCGTCATTCACGTCGAGGTGCGCAAGTTGATGCCGGAGGCGGTGACACCTCGCATCCTCGCGGAGCGCCGGCCGGACGGGCGCCTCGCGGTCTCGTACGAATCGCGCCGAGGCCTCTGCGCGCTGATGGAGGGGCTGCTCGAGGGCATGGGCGACCACTACGGCGTGAACGTGACGCTCGAGAAGTCGGCTTGTCAGCACGACGGAGCAGCGAGGTGCGAGTACCTGGTGTCCTTCTCGGCGAGACAGCAGGCGGCATGAGCGCGACCGGGCAGGCGACCCTCGAGCGTAAGCTCGCCCGGGCTGAGGCGCGGCTCCTTGCGCTGGAGACGCTCATCGAGGAGCGGAGCCGCGAGCTCTATCTGGCCAACGAGACGCTGCGGTCGCGGTCGGAAGAGCTGGCCGCGCTCTTCGAGTCGATCCCTTCCCCGGCCTTCGTGCTCGACGCCGAGGGGGTGGTGCGGCGCAGCAACCTCGCCTTCGCGCAGCTGGCAGGGGGCGAACGGCTCAACTGCGCGGTCGGCTCGTTCTGGCCTGAAGGGCAGGCGGTCATCGCTCGCTGCCTGGCGGAGGCGGCTGCCGTTCAGGCCGAGACGAAGTGGGGCGTCGAATCGCTCGAGCTGCCGATGCTGATCTCGTTGTCCCGGTTTCGAGGAGGCTTCGTGGGGGTCGGCGTCGATCTGCGTGAGCGCAAGCGCCTCGAGCAAGAGCTGGTGCAGGCCCAGAAGCTGGAAGTCCTGGGGCAATTGAGCGCAGGCATGGCTCACGAGCTCAACACCCCGCTGCAGTTCGTCGGTGACCACCTCACCTTCGCGCACGAAGAGATTCAGAAGCTCGCGCGGCAGTTGGCGAACCGCGACGTCGAGGGTCTGCTCGCAGAGGCCGATTTTCTGGCTGAAGCGCTGCCGGAGTGCCTCGCCGAGGCGACCCAGGGCGTGGAGCGGATGCGCGCCTACGTGCAGGCCTTCAAGCGTTTGAGCCACCCGGGGCAGGTCGCCATCCCCGTCGACTTCAACTCGGCGGTGCGTACTGCCCTCGAGGTGGCGCGCGGCGAAACCCGGCGGGTCGCGAAGGTGGAGTTCATCGGCGCCGACTTGCCGCCCGTGCTGTGCATCGAGAGCGAAGTGCACCAGGTGGTGCTCAACCTGGTCGTCAACGCAGCCGACGCCATTGAGTCGCGGTGGCAGGGGCGCGGTGGCTCGCTCGTGCTGCGCACCTCGATGACCAACGGTGGCGTCGCCTTGAGCGTCGAAGACGATGGTGGCGGCATCCCTCCCGAGGTGCAGGGTCGCATCTACGAGCCGTTCTTCACCACCAAGCCTGCAGGTCGAGGCACCGGTCAGGGGCTTCCGTTGTCGCTCAAGCTGCTCGCGCGCGCGGGAGGCCAGCTGAGCTTCGTGACCCGTGCAGGCCACGGCACGCGCTTCACGGCCGAATGGCCTTCCCGTCCCCCGTCGTCCGTATCGTCAGGAGCATCCGATGTCGAAGCCCACCGTCTTGCTGGTTGATGATGAACCCTCGCTCGTGAAGGGGCTGCGGCTTCGTCTTCGCGGCAGACCCTTCAACGTCGACATCGCCACGGGCCCCCTCGCCGCCCTCGAGCGGCTCGCGATCGGCCCCGTGGAGGCAGTCGTGTCGGACGAGCGGATGCCCGACATGAGCGGCTCTGAGTTTCTCGCGCGCGTGGCTCAGCTCTCGCCTCAGACGGTTCGCGTGATGTTGACGGGGCAGGCGTCGGTGGAAGCTGCCATGCGGGCGATCAACGAGGCGCGGGTCGAACGCTTCTTGTCCAAGCCCATCGACGCCAATGAGCTTGGGGATCTGCTCGAGAAGCTGTTGGCTGAACGCCAGGCCCGCCTCGCACGCGAGTCGGAGCAACCCCTCACGAAGCAGACCGCCGCCGAGTTGCTCGAGCTGGCTCACCCGGGCATCAGCGACGTGCGTCGCGACGAGCACGGCGCCATTCTCCTCGACATTGACGACGCCGCGTGAGCTTCACTTCGTCTTGAGCTCGACCTCTTCGCGCAGCACCCGTCGGCCGAGCCGCTTCGTGCGTCCCTCACACAGCGCGTTCCACGCGGGCGTGTCTTCGAGGGCGCGGATCAACTCGGGGGCGCGCGTGCGTGAGGCTTCGGCGCCGAGCGTCTGTAGCTGCTGCCGGAGCCACGCGAAGCCGCGGCGCACCCGGCGTGACGGAGGACCGAGGATGCTGCAGCCGAGATCTTCGTGGTGATCCTCGTCGGTCCCGCGAGGCTGACGGCTCTCGAGAGGGTGAACCGCTTCACGACGCGCTGAAGAGCGGCCCGAGCTTCATCGCGAGGTCGAGGTTCATCGGCTCGAGCTCGAGGTCGCCCGCCATCACCGCCATCTGCGCGTTCTTCTCGCCCTTCACCAGGGCGATGAAGTCTTTCGCGCCCGCACGAATCGTCAGCCTCGGCTCACCCTCGTGGCCCTTGCTGATCCATTCCTCGGGGAGCGTCAGATCCGCCGTCCACTTGCCGCCGCCGGTGCCGGTGATGTCGAGGTGGATGATGCCGTCGAACGCGTCGCGCACGTCTTTGTGCTTCGCGAGCTTCTTCGTGAAGTCACCCTCGATGAGCTTCTCGAGCGGGCTGAGCGCCTTCTTCTTCGCTGCCGGCTTCTTCTTCTTCGGCGCGGGCGCCTCTTCGTCTTCGGTCACCGGAGCCGCCGCCGACGACTTGCGGAACATGTCGAAGCGTTCTTTCGAGAAGAGCGACGCGCCTTCGTCTTTGGCGGCCTCGTAGATCTTCTTGAGCTGATCTTTCGGCATGCCGGGGTTGCGGAAGTACTCCATCGCCACACGCCCGATGCCCCAGTTCATCGCGAACGCGGCGGGCACGGTGAGCAGCGCACCGAAGATGGGGAGGATCGCCTTGATGCCCTGCCGCGCGAGCATGCCGAGGCCCGCGGTCGTGGCGAGCTCGACGATGAGGCTCTTGGCGTCGGCCTCGGTCACCTTGCGGCCGTAGATGTGGCCGACCGTCACCACCATCGCCGACTGCACCGGCAGCATGAGCACCGCGTCGGAGAAGGGAATCGGTGACACCGCCACCACCGCGCAGGCGTAGCTGGCCATGTTCACCACGTCGCGCGCAGACTCATCGCGCTTCGCCATGGGCACTTTGCTGAAGTCCTTCTTGCGGATGTCATCGAGGGTATCGAGCCAGGACATGATGCAGACGTTAACCCCACGCCCCCGTCCCGCGTTCCCTCACTTCGCGTCGGGGCCTTGATTTCGGCCGGTTATCGACAGGTGCGAAGAACGTTACGCACCGTGCACTTCGACGGGGCGGCCGAAGTGCTTGTTCTCGCGCAGCTTGAGCTGCTTCTGCTTGATGGTGCGCGTGGTGTGCGGGCCGACCCAGAAGCCTTTGGGGTGCGTCTTGCGGAAGTTCTTCTTGATCCACATGTCGAGCTCGAGCACGCGCAGGCGGAACTTCTCGGGCGCCGCGTCTTTGCGGCCTGTCTGCTGGGTCACGTCGGTCTCGGCCCAGAGCTGGCCGCTGAGCAGCTCGCCGTCTTCGTTGAGGCGGCTCCGTTCCCAGAACACGACCGGTGAGCGCACCTCGTCGACGCGGTAGCTGCCCTTGTCCTTTCCGCGCTTCAACTTGTCGACGAGTGCGGGGCCGATGTCGCTGGCCACCAGGTACACGTCTTCTTCGGGGAGGCGGTCAAAGTGCTCTTCGCGTGCGGGGAAGGTCTCCCAGTCGGGCGGCACGCGGCGCGGGTACACCTCAAAGGTGTAGCGCTCGAGAAAGCGCACGAAGGCCAGCTCGTCTTCCCGTTCCATGAACAGCATCAACTGGGTTGCCATGCGCCCGCCTCTAGCTCGTCAGATCGCCGGGTGCGACCCAATCGCGCAGGACCTCGGCTGACGGCTGCGGTTAAGTGTGCGCGCAATGAACCCAAACCTCTTCACGCGCATGCAGGAACTCCGCGACCTCTCGGGCGTCATCGGCCTCGCGTCGTGGGATCAGGAGACGTACCTGCCGCGCAAGGCCGAGCGTGGGCGCGCCGCTCAGCTCTCGACGCTCCAGGGGCTGTACCACGAGCGCCTCGTCGACCCGCAGCTGGGCGACTGGCTGGGCGATGCGAAGCCGGCGAACGCCGACGAGGCGGCGATGGTGCGCGTGCTGCTCAAGGAACGAGACCGCGCGGTGAAGATCCCCGCGGCGCTGGTGAAGGCGCTCGCCGAGGTGCAGTCGCTCGCGTTGTCGGCGTGGAGAGAGGCGCGCGAGAAGAAGGACTTCACCGTCTTTCAACCGCACGTGCAGAAGCTGCTCGAGCTGCGCCGCCAGCAGGCCGACGCGTGGGGCCACGACGGCGAGCGCTACGACGCGCTGCTCGAGAACTACGAGCCGGGCATGCGGGTGAAGCGACTGTCACCGGTGCTCATCGGGCTGCGCACGAAGCTGGTGCCTCTGGTGCAGGCCATCGACGGCAAGCCGGCGCCCAGGCGCATCTTCGAGGGCAAGACCTTCGACCCCGACACCCAGTGGCGGTTCACGATGACGCTGCTCGAGGCGATGGGTTTCGACCTCGAGGCGGGCCGGCAGGATCGCAGCACCCACCCCTTCACGGGAGGCACCGGGCTCTTCGACGTTCGCCTCACCACACGCCTGTTCCCCGAGCTGCCGCTCTCGTCGATCTTCTCGACCATTCACGAAGGCGGGCACGGCCTCTACGAGCAGGGCTTCGACCCGGCGCACGTGCGCACCTCGGTGGCGCAGGCCCCGTCGATGGGGCTGCACGAGTCGCAGTCGCGGCTCTGGGAGAACGTGGTCGGTCGCAGCCGTGGCTTCTGGTCACACTTCTTTCCCAAGTACGCGGCGCTGTTCCCCGCGCAGTTGAAAGACGTGTCGCTCGACGAGTTCTTGCGCGAGGTGAACCGCGTCGAGCGGAGCTTCATTCGCGTCGAGGCCGACGAGGTCACCTACAACCTGCACATCGTGCTGCGGTACGAGCTCGAGCTCGAGCTGATCCGCGGCAACCTGCAGGCTGCCGAGCTCGAGCACGCATGGAACGAGAAGACGAAGGCGCTGCTTGGTCTCGAGGTGAAGTCGCTGGGGCAGGGTGTCTTGCAGGACATTCACTGGGCCTACGGCGAGTTCGGCTACTTCCCGACGTATTCGCTGGGCAACCTGTACTCGGCCTCGTTGTGGAACGCGGCGACGCGAGCCAACCCCGGCCTCGAGAAGTCGATCTCCGAGGGCGAGCTCGCGCCGCTCAAGCGCTGGCTCAACGAGCAGGTGCACCGGGAGGGCTTTCGCACCGACGCGGAGTCGCTGGTCACGAAGATCACCGGGCGCGGCCTCACCGATGAAGACTTCGTCGGGTACCTGAAGAGCAAGTACACGCCCCTGTACGGGCTGTGAGCTCAGACGTCGTCGTCGCCGCCGAACAGCTCGCCCCGCACCCCTGAGGCGTCGACCCCGGCGGCGAGCGCCGCCCTGGAAGACGACGGCTTCGTCAACCGGGAGGCGCACCCCGATGATGGTCGTGCGTCGATCATCACGCTGACGACGGCGGGAAGGCGCCACCTCGCGAGCTTGAGGCCCGGGCACCTCGCCGTGGCGCGCGCGCGCTCGTCATCGCGTCGAGCCCGCCGATCGTCCTCCGGTGGTGCTGCGCGCCCTGGCTGCGATGCTCGAGGCGCTCGGCGATTCGTGGAGTCCCACGTCGAACGAGCCGGTCGCGCGCCGCAAATTGGGGTGAAACTCGTGCGGTGCTGCGGCATGGAGGGGGCATGCGAAAGCTCCTCCTGACCTCCCTCGTCGTCGCCCTCACCGCCTGCCCCGACCCCGCCAAAGACAAGCCGAAGGCGGTCGTCACCACGCCGGCGCCCACTCCGGCGCCCACTCCGGCGCCCACTCCGGCTCCCGCTGAGAAGAAGGTCGAGGCGCCTGCGCCGCTCGCCAATGCGGTCGCGTACCCCTTCACCCAGGCCGACTCGAAGCTCTCATGGACGGGCGCGAAGGTGACCGGCAAGCACGACGGCAGCTTTGGTCAGTTCGGCGGCATCGTCGAGGTGGTCGACGGCGACCCCACGAAGAGCCGCGTGCGTGTCGAGATCGAGATGGCCTCGCTCACCACCGAGCCCGAGAAGCTCGTGGCGCACTTGAAGGGTGACGACTTCTTCGCGGTCGCCCAGTTCCCGCAGGCGCGCTTCACCTCGACCGCCCTCCAGGCCACCAAGGGCGGCGGCTTCGACGTCACCGGCGATCTCTCCCTGCACGGCGTGACCAAAGGCATCACCTTCCCCGCGAAGATCACCATCGCGGGTGACGAGGTCACCGTCGCTGCCGAGTTCGCGATCAACCGCAAAGACTTCAACGTGGTGTACCCGGGCCGGCCAGACGACCTCATCGCCGAC
>JBILUC010000112.1:0-11173 GCA_044371205.1 Archangium sp. | reverse complement strand
CTCCACGCTCGGACACGCCATCCATCTCGTCCGCCACTTGTGCACCCAGCGGTCGCTTGCCCCGAGGAGCCTCGCAACCTCGGTAGGCGTCGCACCCGCACGCAGTGCGCACATCGCTCGCGCGCGCTGAACCACCGCATGAGGCGCCCGGGTACTGCGCGACAACCGCCGCAGTCTCAGCCGCTCGTCTCGCTCCATCGCCAGAAAGGTCATGCGCCGCCAACACGCGCCGGATCCCCGCATTCCCAGCGAGAGCGAACGAACTTCTGATCTGTCGTACCAGGTGGCCGGAGCTCGCGCGCGAGGTGACACTCCCGCGGCGCGTGCACGCGGCTGCGCGCCACCTTCGCCGAGCTCGAGCCGCTGTGGCCTGACGACGACGAGGAGTTGGTGTGGGCCGAGGGCGCCCAGCATCGCCTCGAGCTCGAAGGAGAGGCGCCGCCGAAGAAGAAGGCGTCGAGGCTGGCGATGGCCTGCGGCTTCTCGCTGCCCGCCGACACGGCGGTGCACGCCTTCGACAGGGTGGGACTGCAGCGCCTGTGCGGTGACGGCGCGCGCGGGCCGGTGTCCGAGGAGCGGCTGACCCAACTGCCGTCGTGGCTCTCCCGGTGGCAACCGAAGCGAAGGCCCGCGTTGACGCTGAGGGCTGAAGCGCCAGGTCGCCCTCGTGCCTCCGCGCGGCCTGCACCTGACCTGCTTCCACGGCGTCTTCGCGCCCAACGCACGGCTGCGCCGCGGTTGTTCTTCCTTCATTTTTGAGCGGCCCCGCCTCTTTTTCGCTCCTCGCGTTTCCCGCTAATTCACCGGGACTCGGGTGATCAGGAATCGACCGTAGAAGGTCGAGGTCGGCGACGTCCCGTCCGTGGCGATCTTGGAGCGGCCCGTCTTCGGATCGCGGTCCTCGCTGTACCCCCGGAATCCCACGAGCGCTTCGACCTTGTTCCCCGGCTTGACCAGCCAGGTGAGCGTGCGGAAGTTCAGTATCTGGAATCGGTCTCTCTCGGCATGGGTCACGCTCAACAGGTTCAATTCACCCTTCACGCGAACGGCTCCTTCGGCGTCGACCACGAAGTACGAGGCATTCGGGTTCCTTCGCAGTTCGTCGTCGGGGAGGGAATGCCAGGCCTCGGCGATCAGGAACTTATTGTCCGCCATGGGCTTGATCTGCACGCGGCTGTCGGAGAGCATTTTGTTCCCGCCGGCCACGATGGTTGTCTTCCCGGTCGCGGTGCCGTCCACGACGTGTCGCCAGACCTTGAAGAGACGCTCATTCTCTTTATGAGACGAGCCGACTACCTCGCTCACACCGAGGAGGACGTACTGTCCCCTGGCATTCCTCGTCAGGACGACATCGTCCGGAACGCCGAGCTCGGTGCCTTCGACCTGCTCTATGGCAGGCACGGAGTGCTTCTTCTCGATGGTCACCTTCTCGGCGAAACGGATGTCGTGAATCACCCACTCCGCCTCGCTGTCGACTTCATAACCGCGGCGCCACAGCAGGCTCATCGTTCCATTCTTGTCGGGCGTTGAAAGCACCGGGCTGTACCCTTCATCATCTTGCGTACAGAAATTCCCCAGACTCTTGTTCTCGGGGGCGAAGAGATCCCGCTTGTCGAAGCGTATTTTACCGTCTTTGGCTGTGAAAAGGACGACCTCGACATCACCATTCGAGACGACCTGAAGAAACTTGTTTTCCTTCGCGCTTCCGTCCAGAAGCCAGCGTTTTTTCCCGCTTCGATCGAACGAATAGAAGACATCGTCACCGTACCCGACGATGCCTTTGTCGAGCACCGCCACCCGCTTGAAAAGCCTCCGCTCGTCCCGCTTCACCAGCGGCAACGAGAACGAGTCGACGACCTTGAGCTGGTCGTTCATGAAGGCGCCAAAGGGGCTCGCCACGTGAGTTTGCCACGCGAACTCCCCTTGTTTCGCAAACTGCAACCCCGCGAGAACGTATCGCTTCGTCTTCTCGTCCCAGGCCGCGTCGAAGAGCAAGACATCCGCGTCGACGGCGCCGTGATTGGCGCCGAGGGTCACCGCGACGGCAGGAAGAGGCGCCGTCTCCTTCGTGTCGGAGGGTTTGATGCAGCGCACGCTGTAGCCGCGCTTCTTGTCCGCCAGCACGACCTTCACGCGATCGTTCAGGAACATCACCGCGGAGCCGACCTCGGTGCCTTCCACGGTCGAGGTCCACAGGTACGCCATTTCGGTCTGGCCGAGCGCGTCACCCCTCGTCCCCACGAAGCCGGCGGCGCGAACGTTCAGCCCTGACGCCGCGTCGACGCGTGCCGTGACGGTCGCCCAATCTCCGGGCCGATTCGACTTGAGCGCCTTGCCCGCGCTCTCGCTCATGACGCAGTCGTAGCAGTCGACCCGCGCCGTGGCGTCGAGCTTCCGGACCAGGCGTCTCCAGTCGTCGACGCTGGCGACTTCCCACCCCTCGGGGGCGACCCCTCGAGGGTCGGAGACCGCGCGATGGTTGTAGAGTTTCCCGAAAAGCGCGCCGTTCCCTTCCTTGAAGTCGGGATAACACCAGGCGGGTTCTCCCCTGGAAGCCAGCGCCTCCCACTCGCGTGCATCCTTGGCGAAGGGGATCGGGTCACCGTTCCGGAAGCGGGTGACCGCGAGGTTCTCGGGCATCCACTCGCGACCGCCGACCCGCACCACGGAGCCGAGGTCCTCCGCCCTGGCGGCCGACTCCGGGAACGAGGCGAAGAGCGCCAGAATGAGAAACGAATGGTGGATGACGTTCTGGGCTCGATAAAGGGCGAACACGGGTGCGGGTACGGAGGCCACGGCGGCAGGTTGGGGCATGTAGTTTCCTGAATGCGCACAAGGTCACACCGGCAAGCGGAAGCCTGTCAACGACAGTCACGAAGTCGAGCTGCGAGCTGCCCGGTCGAGCCAGAGCATACGACTCTTCAGGGGTGCTGCTCCAGTCCGGGATCAACTCCACCGTCTGACCGCTGGTCAGCGCGTCGAGCAGTGAAGAAGCGATGACCTCGAGTTGCGGGTTCTCGTTCGGTCTCCACGCCGAACGCCACGCCTGCACCACCTCGAGGCGCTCGTCGAAGCTTTCAGGCGCGTCGTCAGCGCGCCGGTCAGTTGCAGTGACAGGGAGTGTCGCTGCGGTGAGGTTGGGGTGAGGTTCCGACTCAGGGTCGTGGTGCTACCGCCTGCTCATATTCTTGCGAGGTCTCATGCGGTCATTGATTCGCTTCTCCCTGCTCTCGAATCGACTGCGGCTCGTCGCCGCCGCGCTGGCGCGTTCTTCTCTGGCTTGTGGGTCACCTGTCGGCGGTAACGACGCTGGCACAGGAGGCGGCACTGGCGGCGGGGCGACGGGTGGTGGCGCGACGGGCGGTGGCTCGGCGACGGGCGGTGGCTCGGCGACGGGTGGGGGCTCGGCGACGGGCGGTGGCTCGGCGACGGGTGGGGGCTCGGCGACGGGTGGGGGCTCGGCGACGGGTGGGGGCTCGGCGACGGGCGGTGGCTCGGCGACGGGCGGTGGCTCGGCGACGGGCGGGGGCTCGGCGACGGGCGGGGGCTCGGCGACGGGTGGGGGTGGCGGCGACGCAAGCGACGCGGGCGCGTCAATGGATGCGGGCATCCCCGCGAGCAAGTACACGACCTACAACGCCTCGGGCACGCGACTGACGGCTCAGGCGGTGCGCGACGAACTCGACAACAGCGTCGTCATGTACTTCACCGACACCATGCTGGGTGTGCGCTGCACGGTGCAGAAGGCGGCCGACGGGCAGCTCCGGTGCCTGCCGGTGGGGTCCGAGCCGAACGCCGCCCTGCTCGGCGGCGGCACGGGCGGCTACTACGCCGACTCGGCGTGCACGCAGGAACTCCTGAGCGTGCCGACCACCTGCGCGTCCTCGGGCTGGTTCGTGTTGCCGCAGACCATCGGCAACATCGTCTACAAGAAGAGCACCACCCCGGTGCCGACGACAGTGTACCTGAGCCAGCTCGACAGCAGAAACAACCCCGTCTGCGTCGCGGCGAGCGCCCCCGCGGGCACGGCCCTGGTGCGCGCTACCGTCGAGCCGCCGGCGAGCTTCGTCGCCTTCACCCGTGTCAGCGTGGGCACGGACCCCGCAGTGCGCGTGCAGGTGCTGCAAGGCGCCGACGGGAGCGCGGGGCACGTCGGCCCGTGGCACGTCACCGCCAACCAGCGCGCCGAGCTCCGCAACGTCAGCGGCGTTCAGTACGTCGTCCCGATGGTCCAGACCGTGTCGACGATGAGCAGGGTGTTCACGGCCTGCGGCGGCGGCGGTACGGAGGGCTTCATCGGCGAGGACGTGACGCCGCGGCCCGCGTACATCGAGGTCATCACCCGTCCCCCGAACGGCCAGCCGGCAACGACGAGCTACCGCGCCATCAGCGGCACGCAGACGACCTTCTGCGGCCAGGGGCAGACACAGCTCGAGAACACGGGGCCGGGCCAGGTGATGTACGTGACCGGCACGACAACGACGCCGGTCACGACCTTCCCCACGGTCAACGTGGTGACGGACAGACGGCCGGGACAGCGCCTCGTGCACGTGCTCTCGCCGAGCGGCGCGCTGCTCTACCCACGGCTGCCCGTGCTCCTCGACGGGCGCGAGACGGCGCTGGCGATCTACAACAACACCTTCGTCGATGCGCCCCCTGACGCTCAGCCGGTCCAACTCTACGGCAACAACCTTTGCACGCAGCCGGTGACAGAGGCGTCCACGCCGGCGAACACGCTCTTCCTCGTCCGCCCGGGCGACTCGGCCTCGTGTGACGCGTGGGGTCTGCCGTACATCGTCTCGAGCGCGTGGTCCACCAACACGACGGGCGGCACCAACCGCACCGTGTACTCCCTGGTGAGCGGCTCCTGCATGTCGGCCGGCACGGTGCAGTCGCGGTTTCTGACCGACGTGAGCGCGACACGGCTGACGCCGCTGCGGGCGGGCACGCCGTAGCCTCGCCACGACGTTCGCGAACCACGCGGCCTCGGAGTTGGCGATGTCGGTCGTGTTGCACCAGCGGGGTCTGGTGAAGCAGCGAAGCGAGAACGCGCGGGAGCACTTTGCGACTTGAGCCAGCCGCGCAACCGGGAGCACGCCTGCTGGGTGCTCGCGGACATCGGCACCAAGAAGCACATCGCCAAGATGAAGATCGTCGCGGAGAAGGACGCCACCTTCAAGATGAAGGGCAACACCCCCGTCTACTGGGTGCGCGACTCCTGCCAGGAGGCCATCGGCAAGCTCGAGCTCAAGGGCAAGTAGGCCTTCGCTCCACCTCGTGCGACCATAGAGGGGCGTGTTGCCCCGTGCTCAGTTCCAGCTGCCCCATGGCCCGGTCGCCTCTGCGGGGTCCGGCTCCATCATCGGGCGCGCCTGGACGGCCGACGTGCGCATTGACGACGGCCGCGTCTCTGAGGCGCACGCCATGGTGAGCTGGAGGGCGGGGCAGTTGCTGCTGCTGCCGCTCCGGGGCCGGCTCCGGGTCGACGGGGTTGACGTCCCGCGCGTGGTGCTGCGCGAGGGGCAGCGCGTCGAGCTGGCTCCCGGCCTCAGCCTCTCGGTCGCGGAACTCTCGGTCCCCGAGACGGTGATGGCGGTGCGGCTGGCGGGCGGGTCGGTGCAGGTCCTGGCGGGTGTCACCTCGGTGCACGTCGCGCCGCGCCCGATGCTCGAGAGCGGCTACCACCCCGGGGCCAGCGCGCTGCTCTGGAGCGACGGGGTGCAGTGGCGCCTCCAGCGCCCGGGGCTTCCGCTGCGCGGTCTGCGCGGGGGTGACGTGGTGGACCTCGGCGGGGTGGCGCTGGAGGCCCTCGACGCGCCGAACGAGTCCCTCGGCTTCGCGGAGACGCGCTCCCGCTCGGTGCATGGGCCCCGGCTGAACCTCACCTCCCGCTACGAGAGCGCTCAGGTGTGGCACGACGGGGGGGCGCCGCTGGTGCTCAAGGGTCTCAAGGCGCGGCTCCTGGGGGAGCTCCTGGCGCTGGGCGGGCCCGCGCGGTGGGAGGTGGTGGCCGCGCAGCTCTGGCGGGGGGAGGAGGACGTCGCGGTGCTGCGTCACCGGCTCGACACGCTGATCTCGAAGCTGCGCCGGGACCTGGAGCTGGCGGGCGTACGCCGCGACCTCCTCTTCGCGCACCGCAACGGCCAGGTCGAGCTGCTGCTGTATCCGGGAGACCGGGTGGACGAGCAGGCGTGAGCGCCGGCGAGGACGACCAGGAGCCCGCCGCGGCGATGCCGGTGTCCTGGTCGGGCGCTGCCTCCGTGCCCGCCGCGCCCGCGGGCGAGCGGTTCCCGGTCGCGCAGCCCCGCTTCGTGCAGGGCGGCGTCCTCGGCCGCGGCGGCATGGGCGAGGTGCAGCTGGCCTGGGACACCGTGCTGTGCCGCGAGGTGGCGCTCAAGGTGCCCGTCGATGACCGGCACGCGGCCCTGCTCCTCGAGGAGGCGCGTCTCACCGCGCGCCTCGACCACCCCGCCGTGGTGCCCATCTACGACGCGGGCGCCCTCCCGGACGGCCGGCGCTTCTACGCGATGCGCGTCGTCCGCGGGGAGGACCTGCGCCGCCTCATCGCCCGCTCGCCGCCCGGGCCGGAGCGGCTCGAGCTCGCGCGCGTCGTGCTGGCCGCTGCGCAGGGGGTGGCCCACGCCCACGACCAGGGCATCGTCCACCGCGATCTCTCACCGCGGAACGTGCGCGTGAGCCGTCGCGGCGAGGTGCTGGTGCTCGACTGGGGGCTGGCCGTCGAGCTTCCCGCCCCGCGCGCCGTCGGCTCTGGCACCCCGGGCTTCCGCGCCCCCGAGCTCGAGGTCGAGGGCGAGGCCAGCCCGCGGAGCGACGTGTGGAGCCTGGGGGCTATCCTCCATGAGGCGCTCGTCGGCCCGTCCTCGGCTCCCCAGGCGCCGCTCCCGCGGTGGGTGCCGGCGGCGCTCCGGGCGGTGGCGCAGCACGCGCGCGCCGAGGCGCCCGCTGCGCGCTACGCCGATGCGGGGCACTTCGCCGACGACCTGCGCCGGGCGCTCGACGGCCAGCCCGTGTCTGTGCGGCCCGAGGACACGGTCGAGCGCCTCGGGAGGCTGGCGCGGCGCCACCCCCGCACCGTGGCGGCCGCGGTGTTGGCCTCCCTCGCGCTCTCGCTCGTGGTGGCCGGCGCGGCGGCGGTGACGTCGCGCTCCCGCGCCCAGCTCGTCGAGCAGATGGCCAGCCACCTCGAGGAGCGAGGGGAGGAAGCCCTGCGCCGCGGCCTCGAGCCCGAGGCCCTGGCAGCCGCGCAGGAGGCCCAGGCCCTGCGCCCCTCGGCCCGCACTCGCGGCCTGCTGGCGGCGCTCGGGCGCCGCGCCGGGGTGAGCGCGGAGATCGTGGGGGACGAGGGCTGCGCGACGGCCGCCGTCGGCGCCGGGGCCGTGCGCGCCTGTGTCGGGGACGGGGTCCTGTGGCTCGAGCGCCCAGGGGCTGCTCGGGTGCGGCTCGCCGAGGTGGGAGAGCGAGAGCTCGTCGCCGAGGTGCTCCCCGGGGGCGGGGTGCTGGTGGGCCGGGAGGGCGCGCAGCACGCCTTCGAACTGCTCTTCTTTGGCCCCTCTGGAGAGCGGCTCGGCGCCGCGCAGCCACCCAATGGCGGGCGCGTGAGCTGGACCCCTTTCGAGGGCGGGGCGCTGGCGGGCCTGGCGGATGACCTCGTGCTCTACGACGCGGGGGGCCAGGAGCGGGCACGGCGTCGGCCCTGCGGCCCCGTCCCGCTGCACGGCGCGGTGACGGCGCCCGGCCACGACGGCCGCGGCGCGCCCTGGGTCGTCTGTCAGGGCCAGCGGTTGAGGGAGGTCTTCGGGGAGCGGGAGGTGCCGGTGCCGGCGACGCTCCGGGGACCGACGGCGGCGGTGCACGTGGGGGCGGGCCAGGTGCTGGTCGGCACCGCGCACGGCCGCCTCGGGCTGCTCTCGCTGCACACCGGGGCCGTGGGGCTCACCCTCGAGGGGGGGCTGGGCGCCGTGCGCCGCTTGCGGGCGCTCGACGAGGCGACGGTGCTGGTGGTGGGCGAAAAGGGGGTCGGCCTCTGGCAGACGGCGCTCAGCGCCTGGCTGCACGTCGAGCACCGCCCCGCGCCCTTCAACGCCGGGGTCGCCGACGGGCGGGTGCTGCTCTGGGGAGAGCGGGAGCGGACGCGGTGGACGCTCCCCCAGTCTGCGCCACTGGCCGCGCTCGCCTGGAGTGAGGGGGTGAGCGCGCTGGCGGTGAGCCCGGACGGCGAGTGGCTCGCGCTGGGGTCGGGCGAGGGCGTCGTCCGGCTGGCCTCGGTGCGCACCGGGGCGTTGACGCTCCACGGCGCGGCCACCACGCAGGTCGTCAAGGGGTTGGCCTTCTCCCCCGATGGGCGCCAGCTCGCGGTGGCGAGTTCGGGGCCCCTCGGGCTCGCGCTGTTGCCGGTGCCGACGCTGGCGCCCGCGCGGACGGTGGCTCAGTCGAGCCGGGGGGTGGCCTTCCTCGCGGACGACGAGCTCCTGACCTTCGTCTGGTCCGGGGTCCACTTCCGCTGGCCCTGCTCGCTCGAGCAGCGGGAGGTCTTCACCCTCGAGGGGGACGACGGCGCCGGGGTGCGCGCCGCGCGCGCCGGGGGCCGCACATGGCTGCTCACCGAGCACGAGCGGCTGTACGAGCTCACGGGACGGTCTGAGGGGCGCGAGGCGTCGGGCGCCCGGGACTTCGCGCTGTCTCCAGAGGGCGGGACCATCGCGCTGCTGCGCGAGCGGGAGGTCGTGGTGCGGGGGGTTGATGAGGTGGGGGAGGGGTGGCGCCTGCCGCTGCGCGAGCGGGCCGTCGCCCTCGCTCTGGGGCCGGGAGCCCAGCGCCTCGCGGTGGGGTACCGCGACGGCCGGGTGGAGGTCTACGCGGTGGGGGATGCCGAGCCGGTGCTGGCGGTGGCCCCCTTCACCCAGCGCGTGGGGGAGCTGGTGTTCGACCCGAACGGCCGGTGGCTGGCCGCCAGCTCATGGGATGGCAGGGCGCGTCTGCTGGCGCTCGCCGGAAGCGAAGCAGCGGCTGGCAACAGCAGGTAGGCCCCCTCGGTATGAACGCATTCGATGCCGCTTTCGCCGCTCTCGCCGCATGAACTGAGTTCGAGATGATGCCGGGCGCGGCACGCCTCAGCTCCCCGGGCGCGTCTGGTCTCTGAAGGGCGACTGGCTGGTGAGCATCCAGTCGAAGATGCCCTTGCCAGCCGCGAAGCGCGCGAGCCGCCGTTCGAGGTAGGTGTCCGGCGCGAAGCCCTCGCCGAGCCACCCCGTGAGCACCTCCCGGCCCCGCGCGATGCGCTCCGTGGTGCCGTTGAAGCGCAGCACGTCGCGCATCGCCAGCTCGGCCTTCGCCTCGTGCGTCGTCGCCGCCGCGAGCTCCGCTTCCCGCGCCGGGTCGGTCAGGGCCGCGGCGAGGATGATCTGCTGCGCCATCACCGCGGGGGCGTCCGCGAGCAGGCGCCGGGAGAGGGTCGCGTACTCAGGCGGCTTGCCCCCGTCGATCTGCTTGATTCCGCAGGCGGGCACGTGCGGCCAGTCCTCGCCCTTCCACCTCGTGGTCAGCACATACTCCCGCGTGCCCAGCACCTTGCCCGTGGCGTCGGTGACCGTGTACCGGCTGGGAAGGTTCACGCTGACGATGCGGTGCACGACGCTGTAGAACTTGGTCGAGTCGCTCAGGGGCCCGTTCTCGCCGCGCACGTTGCAGCTCGAGGGTACCTGCTCCTCCTTCGCCGACTGGGTGATCTTCTCGGCCACCGACACCGTCACCAACGGCGCGCCCTGCCCCGCCTCGACCAGCGTGGCCTGCCCCGCGCTCGCCTTCACCGCGGCCGAGATCTCCTTGCGGTACTTCTCATTGATCCCGCTCTCGTAGGCGACGGCCAGCCGTAGCGGCGACCGCTTCAGCAGCGCTGCGCGGAGCGACCTGGACAGCGCGTCGGCGCGATCCCACGTCTTGAAGTCGGGCATGCCCGGCAGCGACGCGAGGAGCAGCAACGCCGCGCCCGGCTGCGACGGCGCCAGGGCCTCGGCTTTCGCCAGCACCTGGTCCGCGTTGGCCTTCTGCGCCAGCCACTCCCGGTGGGAAGGTTGCGCCTCGGCCTGCGCCAGCTCCTCCCGGTTCTTCTGGCGGAGCGCGTCGCGCTTCCCGGCGGACACCTCCGACCACGAGATGCCGCGCTGCTGGTCCGTGAAGGTCAGCCCGCGCAGGTCAAGCGCCTGCACCTGTGCGAAGCGCTGCTCCGCGGTGTGGAGGTCGCGCCACCGGACGCTCTGGCCGTAGCCAGTGGCGTCGAGGGCGTTGTTCACGCAGCGCGCGTGCACGCGGGCCACGAGGGCGCCCAACTCCGTGCGCCGCCCATCCTTCCCGGGCTCCAGCACCTCGCCCTTCACCGCGTTCACCAGCGCCGCGGCGCCGGTGCAGTCGTCGCCGTCGAGGCGCTTCATCGCCTCCTCCCGCACCGGTGAGAGGTCCTCCGTCTTCGCGGCGACGACCGCCTGGCTGGCCGCGCAGCCCAAGGCGACGAGGGCGAGGGGAAGGAGGAAGACACGCAGCACGGCAGTCGACAGCGTCATCGGGTGGGACTCCATGGGACGAGGGAGGGGGTGGGAGGCCGCGACTCAGAAAGCCCACCGTTCGGCATCGCGCTCCACTTTACTGCTCGCCAATCTCCCCCTTCCACTCCCGCGGCGAACTGGAAACGATCTTCAGGAAACGCGGGGCCGATGCCCGCGCCCGGCTCGAGGTCACCCACTGGAGCTCCGGCAGCGCCACGGCCGGGCTCACGGCTTTTCGAAGGGCGGCGGCGCGTCGCCGGGCTGCACCACCCACTGCCCGCGGCCGAAGCCGACGCCCGACGGCACCAACCAGGCTCGCGGGAAGACGAGCGTCCGCCCGCCGGCCGAGGCCTCGAGGTTCTCCCCGACGGCGGCGAGCACGGTGCCCGCGGCTTGCGGGGTGAAGCGCCACACGGCCCGGCCCTCGGTGCGCACGCCCGACACCACCCACGGGGCCCACCAGTCGGCCAGGGCCGTCTGCAGCGATGTTCGCCCCTGGCAGCCCAACACGCGGTTCACCTCGGCGAGCGTCGTCTCGAAGAGGCGGTCAGCGGTCTCGACGTCGGCTGGGCTGACCCACTCGGGCGGAGGGGCGGGCACGCCGCCATCGCCAG
>JBILUC010000181.1:0-3047 GCA_044371205.1 Archangium sp. | reverse complement strand
CCGGCGTCTTCGTCGTCGACGTCGCACTCGCTGTCGTCATTGGCCTCGTCGTCCTCACAGACCTCGACCTCGTCGCACGACTGGGTGCTGGTCGAACCCGGGCTGCTCGCCGGAACCGCGAGCGCCGCGGGCGCGGAGTCACCCTCGCAGTACCGGAGATCGAGGTGTTCGGTCCTCGTCGAGCCATCGGCGTTGCGCCAGCTGACGAAGACCCGGTCGCGCCCCGTGCTGCGGTTGCCCGCGTGGTCACAATCGGCCTGGGTGACCGTGAACGTCGCGTCGGCGCGCAGCTCAGCCAGACGCCAGCTGCCGCCCTCCATCGTCACCGAGACGATGGACGCAGGCACCGGGCCCTTTTCACGGAACGAATCCGTCAGCCGATAGCTCGCACCCAGCGGAATCTTCGCGGCGTACGGCAGGCGCGCCTCGCCCGTCGTGCCGCGCACGTGACAGTCCTCGTCGTCGTCGCCTTCGTCTTCACCCGCCTCGTCATCGTCACCGTCGTCGTCGGGGTGACCGCCGTCACGCGCCACGGCCACTCCGTCATCCTCGCGCGAGACCGCGGTGCGAGAACCACCGCGCCGGCGCACCACGCCGAGCTCGATGGCGCCACCGGGAGCCAGCTTCGTCCACACGTGCGGCCACCGAATGGTCGTCTCTTCACGAAGCGCACCCGTCGCCGTCGTCGTCACCACCGCCAGGCGCGTGCTCACACCCACCGGCGCGACGAGCGTGAACTCGCCGGTGCGAGACACGTGCACCACGCGTTGCAGACCGTCACTCGTCCGCAACACCACACCGGGGTTGTCGAGCCCGGCCATCAGCTCGCTCGAGAGTTGCCCGGTGATGCTGCGGGCATCTCCCGGCGTCGAGGGAAGTGCGCAACCCGTTACCAACAGCAAAGAGGCCAGCCAGAGTTTGAGGTTCATGCAGGGCCTCTTCGCAAGGCGCACGCCAGCCGCGAGACAAACCCAAGGACTCGATATTGCTGACGATGGTAGCGCCCGCAACCGTCGCACGGAGATGACAGCGGAGCCGCGCTGCCTCACCTCACGGCGTCGCCTTCAGTCCATACCGCTCGACCAGCTTGTGCAGATGGGCGCGCGCGATGCCCGCCGCTTTGGCCGCGTGGGTGATGTTGCCGTGGTGCCGCGCCAGCGTCGCCTCGAGGTAGTCGCGGGTGAAGGCATCAATCAGCCGCTCCTTCGCTTCCTTGAACGGGAGCTCGACGTCAGGCGTGACGCTCGCCGCTGCGGGAGCCTTCGGCTGGCCGCCCATCAGCGCCAGGTCTTCGTCGACGAGCGCCCGCGCGACCACGTTCCGAAGCTCACGCACGTTGCCGGGCCAGCCATACGCGCACAGCTTCTGCACCAGGGGCGCAGGCAGCTCGACGTCACTCGCGCCGAGCTGCGCGACGAAGTGTCTGGCGAGCGCCGGCACGTCTTCGGGCCGGTCTCTGAGTGGCGGCACCGTGAGCGGCACGACGTAGAGCCGAAAGAAGAGGTCGGCGCGAAAACGCCCCGCAGCCACCTCTGCCTCGAGGTCGCGGTGGGTGGCCGCCACGATGCGCACGTCGACCTTCTGCGTGCGCTCACTGCCAACCGGCTTCACCGTGCTGTCCTCGAGCACGCGGAGCAGCTTCGGCTGCAGCTCGAGCGGCAGCTCACCCAACTCATCGAGGAAGAGCGTGCCGTGCTGCGCTTCAAGGAACGCGCCTCGCCGGTCCTCGCTCGCCCCGGTGAAGGCGCCCTTCACGTGACCAAAGAGCTCACTCTCGATGAGGTTCGCCGAGACGGCCGCGCAATCGAACACCACGAACGGCTTGTCGCTCCGCGCCGAGAGTCGATGGGTGGCACGCGCGAGCACTTCTTTGCCAGTGCCCGTTTCACCCAGCAGCACGACGGGTGAGGTGCTCGTCGCGACCTTGCGCAGCATCGCCAGGAGGCGCCGCATCGCTGCGCTCTTCCCGATGACCCCCTCGAGCTCAGCACCCAGCTCGGGCACGGCGACCTGCTCGTCGAAAATGAACAGCCGAAGCACGGTGCGACCGACGCTGACGGTGGCTTCCTTGCCGAGGAGCGCGTCGGTGATGCGCGCACCGCCGATGAAGGTGCCATTCGTCGAGCCGAGGTCGCGAACGCGCACGCCTTCCGCGAGCGGCGTCAGCTCGAGGTGCGTCCCCGAGACCGCTTCGTCGGTCAGCAGCAGCGTCGACCCGAGCGCGGTGCCCACCACCGTCGGCCCCTCGAGCGTCACGGCTCGGCCTTCGTCGCGGCCCGAGAGCACGCTGAGGTGGTAGACGCGCGACCGCAGCGAGCCCGTGGCCCGGTCAAGCGTCATCAACGCGCCTGGGTTCTCGAGCCTCAAGGTCCCCATGAGGGGTCCCAATCTACCAGCGCGCCTCCGGGACGTGAGGATGGGCGCCGTGACGGCAACGTCGAAGACGAGGGGTTGCGTCGGGGCGCGGCGGTCGGCCGGTTTCTGGTGCTCGACCGCATCGGGCAGGGGTACCGCGACCGCCGGCACCTGACACACAAGGTCTGCAGAAATCAGAACGCGGCGAGCTTCTTGAGCATCGCGCGGTTGCTCCACACGGTGCGGGCAGGGCCGACGAAGGTGTCGGCCGCCGTCGCCGCTTCTTTCTTCGAGAGCACGCCGTCGCGGTTCGAGTCAGCCGCCGTCGCCGACGCTGCGTAGAGGTCGAGCTGGGAGAGGTAGTTGGGCAGCGTCTGCCCCTGGCGAATGTCGGAAGCCACCCGCTGCAGCAGCTTGGCTTCGGCCGCCGTCACCAGGCCCGCCTTCCTGGCGCGGCTGATCTCGACGGTGGTCACCGTTCCGTTGCCGTTGGCGTCGGCCTTCGCGATGGCAGTGCGGCAGTTCGAAATCGCAGTGGAGATGAGCATGCACATGTCGCCTGTGCCCGCACACAGTTGCGTCAGATCCATAAACGCCTGAACTTCAGGGGCTTTACCAAGCCATCGGCGCGGCGACCCTTGACCGCGCTCTCGCCCCGTCGCCCTCTTCCTGTTTGAGTCTTCTTGTCAGCA
>JBILUC010000064.1:0-36729 GCA_044371205.1 Archangium sp. | reverse complement strand
GTTTCTTGCAGTTGGGTTGAATCACCAACACTCGAGGTACATGCCCGAGTTGCCACAGCCGGTGATCACGGTGCAGCTCGTGCCGTTGACGCAGGTGCCCATCCACGAGAAGGCGCCGCCGCAGTTCAAGTCACCGGTGTTGGCGGCGGTGGGCCCGGCGCCGTGAATGCCGAAGGCCTGCTTGATGACGGTGCCGCTCGGGCAGGAGGCCCCGCATGTCGCGGCTCCGCAGCTCGCAGTGACGATCTCACTGGGGATTCGGCGGCTGCGAACCGTGAAGCCGTTGTCGTTGAGCGTCGCCTGGGTGACGCCGCCGCCGCTGTTGTTGGTGGCGTCGTTGTGGAAACCACCACGAAACCAGGCAAACCCGCCCCCGGTGCGGAAGTAGCCGGTCGCCGCTTGCACGCCGAGGCCGTACTCAGAGTTGTAGAGGTTGACCATCTGCCGGGTGGTGGCGCCGAAGGTGACGCTGCCGGCAGTGGTGAGCCCGGCCACCGTGGCCTGCCCCGAGCTGAGCGTACCGGCGGTGGTGATGTTGGCGTTCCCGACGGTGCCGACCTTCTGCTGCAGGAAGGTGACGAGCGCCTGCAGGTTCGCGTTGACCTGCGACGCGAGGGCCGGAGCGTCAGGGCAGAACGTCACCATCGGTGAGGGGAGCGTCTGCGCGCAGGCCTGAGCAAACGCCGGCGAGCTGCGCAGAGGAAGGAGTACGGCCACGGCGACCAGGGCCGCTGCGACGAGGGTGCGGCGCAGCGAGCGACCCTGCGCCTGCTGGTGCACGAGCACCTCCTCACGCACCGACTCGCTCATCACCTCCTAGAGCGTGACGAGCGAGCGGGCTTCTTCGGGAGAGACGGGGAGAGCTTGAGCGGCAGAGTCGAGGGAACGACGCCCTTCATTCAGCTCGCGGAGAATGGCAGCGCGGTTGGGCATGGGCCGCGCAGCATGGCATCGATGGTGGCCTCAGGGCCCGCGGATCCCGCCGTCCATCACCACGGGCGGGGGCACGCCGTCACCGGCCGGCCGGCACGAGGGCGGCGGCACTTCGCAGGGCAGGCAGCCACCGTCACCGTCGTCGCGGCAATCGGCGGTGCAGGCCCACGCGTCGAGCACGCACGACGGGTTCGACGAGCAGGCGATGGGGTCGAGGCCGTAGCAGGTCGTCGGCTGGCCGATGGGCGAGCAGATGGAGGTGGTGGTGCACGGGGGGCAGCTCGAGCCGGGCGCGCAGGCGGGGCACACCGTGACCTCGTCGATGCGGCACTCGCTGCGCTGGCTGCACTCCACGACGTCGAGCGCACTGCAGGTGTCGACGACGGGGCGGCTCACGCAGACCTGGGTGGTGGTGCACGGCGGGCACATCGCGCCGGGCAGGCACGCAGAGCACACGCCGACCTCTTCGAGCACGCAGTCAGGGCGAACGTTGCAGGCCGCGACGCCGAGGCCGGTGCACGCATCGACGACGGGGCGCTCGACGCAGAGGAACTGCGACTCACACGGCGGGCACGGGCCACCGGGCAGGCACGAAGGGCACGCGGTGACCTCTTCGACGAGGCAGTCGGTGCGGGCGCTGCAGGCGACGAGGTCGAGGCCGGTGCACGAGTCACCGATGCGGCGGTCATCGCAGACCAGCGTGGTGGTGCACGGCGGGCAGGCTTCACCGGGCAGGCAGGCGGGGCATGCAGTGACTTCGTGGAGCTCACAGTCACCGCGGCCGCTGCAGCTCATCGCGTCGAGCTGCCAGCAGGCGATGGGGCCGGCGTCGACGCAGACGCCGATGGGCGCCGGGCGCTGGCAGCCACCGATGACGGGGCAGTCTTCGTCGTGCGGGGGCGTGCCGGTGCCGTACTCGATGCGGCAGTCGCGGCGGGTCGAGCAGGTGTTCACGTCGAGCTCGCCGCACGGCCTGGGGCCGGTCGCGCAGAACGAGGTGGCGACGTCGCAGCCGCAATTGATGCAGTCACAAACGGGCGTGCTCGCGACGTGGCAGTCAGGGCGCGCGGTGCAGGTGGTGAGGTCGAGCGTCTCGCACGCGGGCGGCGGCAAGGCGACGCAGCGCTCGGGCGACGGGCGCTGGCAGTTGCACTCGCCCTGCGAGGGGTCGCAGAAGCACGGGTCACCGAAGCCGGTCTCGTCTGAGCCACCCTCGACCGCGCAGTCGGTGCGGGTGCGGCAGGTGGCGATGTCGAGCGTGCTGCAGGCGGGCGGCTGGGTGGGCGGCACGGTCACGCAGCGGGTCTGCTGGGGACAGGGCAGACAGCCTCCGCGGCCGTCGTCGATACAGATGGCGAGGCAGGCGAGCTGCTCGACACGACAGTCGCTGCGAGTGGAGCACTGCGCATCGCTCAACCCCTCACAGGCCGGCAGCGGGAGCGGCTGGCAGTCGACGAAGGCCGTCTCGGCCTGGCCGAAGAGGGACATCGTGCAGTCGGAGCGCGTGCCGCAGGCGGCGCGATCGAGCTGAGCGCAGGGGAGAGGCACCGCAGGACCGCACGCGGCGAAGACGGCGACGACGACGACCCAGGAGAGCTTGTGCATGGAGGGCGCGCAGAGCATCGAGCGGGCCAACCCTCCTCGCCCCGTCAGGCCGGGGGGTTACACAGCTGCTCGTCGGCGCCCTTTCAGAATTCCGAGGGGCGCTGCGGGGGAACGACGGGAATCAGTAGCTGATCAGCGCCGAGTCGCCCTGCTGCACGACGCGCGAGGGGTGGCGCACGAGGTCGATGGTGAGGCGGGTGGCCTTGCCCTGCTTCGAGACCTTCACGTCGAGCAGCTCGGGATCATCGAGCTTGATGACGTGGTCGCTGACGGGGGGAATTCCGGTGACGTCGAGCACGAGGCGGGGCGGGTTCTGCAGCGCGCGCACCGAGGTGACCTGGCCCCCTGCGACGGCGTCGACGGCGACGCGGACCGAGCCGCTGACGCGGGTCACGGTGACGAGGCGCGCTGCCCCGGAGGGGATGGCGGTGCTGCTGAGCGACGCAGGCTTCGCCGCGGTGAAGACAGTGCGGGTGACGGTGACGGCGGGGCGCGGCGCTTCGGCGAGACGGGCCAACGCAGGCTTCTTCAGAGGCGCGGGGGCGACCACGACGGGTGGCGGTGCGGGCGCGGGCTCCGGGCAGCTGGGCACCATCGAGGTCGGGTCGAAGCGGCAGACGAGCGAAGGGTCGATGGCCACCGGGCCCGGCGCAGGCGACTCGGCGCGAACCGCGATGAGCAGCGCGAGCACGGCAGCGAGCGCCGCGACGCCCGACCAGCGACGGCGCCACATCGGCGGGGTCTGGCGCGGCTTGAGCGCGGTGCCGGCCTGCACGTTGTCGCAGAGGTAGTCGATGAGCGCGCCAGCGCGCGGGTGCACGAAGCGGGTGAAGCGCACGCCGAAGCCACCGCGATCACCCGTGGTGCGGCTCCACGCCACTTCGCCTTCGGCGAACTGCAGCACGCGACCGCCTGCTTCGAAGGCGAGCTGCACCACGGTGCCCGTCGGCGGCGGGTCGGACATCAGGAGAAACATGCCGCTGGAGGAGAGGTCTCCCGAGAGCACGCGCACGGTGCGCTCGCCGGCGATGGTGCAGCGCACCGGGTACTTGAAGGGCGCGCGGGTGGAACGGCCGGGGAGCGTTTCGATCGGAGAGACGTGGTGCATGGGGAGCCCTCGTGGTGTTGCGTTCGAGTGCTACAAGTCTGTACTTGCTGCGACAGCCCGCAAGTTTTCGACTCGCTGATCAGCGATCAGCGCCACGCGGTTTCAGTGTGACTGCCGCTGATCATTCGCCAACGCGGATTGACGCGAGAGCGGTGAAGCGTCACTCCGTCGGGCAGGTGAACTCGACGTCGACCTCGGCCTCAGCCTTGACGGCCACGGTCTGCGCCGGGCCCGCGACGGTGTTGCCGGCGGCGTCGTAACAATCGAAGCGCAGCTTGTGGTTGCCGACCTTCGCCTTCACGCCCAACAGGGGTGTGCCGCCGAGCTTGCGACCGTCGAGGTAGACGTCAGCCGTGTCTGAAGCGCGGAGGTTGAGCATGCCGTCAGCGACTGCGGGCGGTGGCGGCTTGGCGGCGACGGGCGCGGGGGCGGGGGCGGGGGCGGGGGCGGGCGCCGGAGGCTTCGCAGCCACGGGCTCGGGCGTCGTCTCGGCTTCAGGCTGCTTCGCCGCAACGGGCTCAGGCGGCCTGGCAGGCGCTGGCGCAGGCGGCTTCGCGGCGACCGGCTCAGGTGCTTTCGCGGCGACCGGCTCAGGTGCCTTGGCGGCGACCGGCTCAGGTGCCTTGGCGGCGACCGGCTCGGGTGGCCTGGCAGCGACGGGTTCTGGCGTCTTCGCGGCAACCGGCGCAGCTGGAGTTCCCGCGGGCGCAGCGCCAGCCACGGCGCCCCGGGGAAACGGGCGAAGTGCGATGGCTGGCGGCGTCGCGAGCACAGGCTCGCGAGCCACGGAAGAGGTGAAGCCCATGCCCAACGCGCCAAGCGCGCCAAGCGAGAAAAGCGCCACGAAAATCCATTTCACTGCGGCCATCTTCGGTCTCCGGAAATCTCTGGCGGTGCGTGTGTTTCGTGTCTACGGAGCGCCCGCCGTTTTCACCCTTTTGGAGAATGCCACATGCTGCTCGCTCTCGCCCTCTCAACCGTGCTCGCGCAAGCTGACGCGCCCGCCGCCACGTCTGTTCCTGCCGATCAAAGTGCCGCTGAGAAGGCCGCGAACGCCGCGCAGAAGGCGGCTGAAGCCGCGCAGATGGCTGCCGAAGCCGCGCAGCGCATCGCGGACGTCGTCGCCCCGAGGCCCGCGGGTGCTGCAGCCGCAGGTCCCGCGGCGCCAGCGGAAGAGAAGTGGAAGGGCTCCGTCGGCCTCGGGCTCACGTTCATCACGGGTAACAGCCAGACCCTGACGCTGACGGGGAATGCCGCGGCCGACCGGAAGTGGGACGCGTGGTCGCTGGGCATTCGCCTCAACGGCGCCTACGGCCTCGCGAACCCCGACAACACGGTGGGCTCGACGGCGTCGACGACCGCACGCCGCGGTGCGGGCACGATTCGCGGCGACCGCCAGTTCGGCGAGAGCTTCGCGGCCATCTTCGTGCTCGCAGGCAGCGAGTTCGACCACATGAAGAACATCGAGTCGCGCAGCATGGGCGAAGTGGGTGCAGGCCTGACGTTCCTCAACAAGAAGGAAGGCGACCTCGAGAAGCTCTTTCTGCGCCTGGATCTCGCGGCGCGCGGTGGCTACGAAACCCGCTTCCAGTACTTCCCCACGCCCTCGTCGGTCTCGCCGTACGGCCTCATCATTCTGGCGCCGCGCATCGCCGCGCAGTTCCGCTGGGCCTTCTCGAAGGATGTGCGGATCTCGGAAGAGATCGAGTTCATCCCCTTCGTGCTCGCTCCCGCGGCCGGTCGTCTCCTCATCAACAACATCACCAAGCTGAACGCGCGCCTCACCGAGTCGCTGTCGCTCTCGACGAGCTTCCTGCTCAACTTCGACTCGATGCCGCCGGAAGCTGCGGGTGGCCTCAAGCGCAGGGAAACCGACATCGCGCTCACGGTGGGCGTCGAAGCGGCGTTCTGAGTCGTTCCCAGTTGAGGTGGTGATTCAGGCCACGCGGAGCTTCGGCTCGGTGGCCTGTTTCTTTTTCTGCGCGGCCTGCTTCACTTTGCTGCCCTCCTGGAGGCCCGCCCACATGCGGGAGAGCAGCCCGCCCTTCGCGCCTTCGGGGAGCTCGCCGCTCGGGTCTTCGGAGTATGGCTTGCGGGTCTGCATCACGTAGTCGAACCACGGGTGGGTGACGCACCAGTTGGCGTTCTGGTCGCGGCCGAGGTGGTGGTCGACGTGCCACGGGAGGTGCTCTCGCGCCCAGTCGCGGTCGAGGTGGCTCTTCTTGTGCTCCTGGTAGTAGCGGTACATGCGGTACCAGACGGTGCCGGTGAAGAACGGCGCGACCGGCAGCAGCGGGGTCAGCGCGACGGCCCCGGCGGCGAGCGCCAGCGCCTCTTTCCCCTGCGGAGACCAGGTGAAGAGGCTGCGCACGTACTGCGAATCGTACATGTCATTCTTGAACGCCTCGCGGTGGTGCTCGTGCCAGTGGAAGGCCCAGAAGCTCTTCTTGTTTCGACCGAGCCTGTGCAGCCAGTACTTGTGAATGACCCACTCACCGGCGTTGGACGCTGCGAGACCGAGGGGAATGCCCAGCATGTGCGTGCTCCCTGTTGAAGGTGAACGCATGATGACCGAACGGTCACAACAACTCAAGAGGGTTGTGTCCGATCGGTCACGTTTTGACTCGGGTTGGTTTCTCTTTGCACACACGGACTTCCCGCAGGGTCGGCCGCACGCCATGCGCGTGATCCCCTCCCTTTCTCTTGTCGCGTTTCTCTCGGTGCTCCCGGCGTGCTCGCCTCCGACGACGGTGCGGTGTGGTCCGTCGACCTGCACGGGCTGTTGTGACGCGAGCGGGGTCTGCCAGCAGGGCACGACCAACGAAGCGTGCGGCTCGAGCGCGTTGACCTGCTCTTTGTGTGGCCCCGACACCTTCTGCAACCTGGGCTTCTGTGTTCCGCGCGGCTCGAACGCGGGTGGTGGTGGCTCGACGGGCGGTGGCGGCGGCAGCACGGGAGGCGGCTCGACTGCAGGTGGTGGCAGCGCGACGGGCGGCGGCGCGAGTGGAACGTGCACGCCCGACACCTGCGCAGGCTGCTGCGAGGGCAACGTGTGTCGTGGCGGCACCGCGACTTCGGCGTGCGGGGTCGGTGGCGAGGCGTGCGCGACGTGCGGCTCGAACCAAATCTGCGGCAGTGAGTCGCGCCAGTGCATCCCGAGCTCGAGCACCTGCAACGCGACCACGTGTCCCGACGGTTGTTGCGACGACTCGGTGTGCCGCACCGGCACCACGACTTCGTTCTGCGGTACGGGCGGTGGGCGCTGTTCCGCGTGCGGCTCGGGACAAACGTGTTCGAGTGAGACGCGGCAGTGCACGGGCGCATCGTCGACGTGCAACGCGACCACGTGTCCCTCGGGGTGTTGCCAGGACGGCGTGTGTCTGTCGGGGAGCTCGACGGGCGCGTGTGGGGTCGGTGGTGCGGCGTGTGCGAGCTGCGCGGCTGGCCAGACGTGCTCGGCGGGCTCGTGCGTCGGGAGCTCGACGTGCAACTCGACCACCTGCCCTTCGGGCTGCTGCGTGGGCAACGTGTGCCAGGCGGGCACCTCGACGAGCGCGTGTGGCACGGGTGGCGCGACCTGCTCGAGCTGCTCGAGCAACCAGACATGCACGGCGCAGAGCTGCGTGACGCCTCCGACGTGCGACTCGACGACCTGCCCCTCGGGCTGCTGCGTGGGCAACGTGTGCCAGGCGGGCACTTCAACGAGCGCGTGCGGCACGGGCGGCGCGACGTGCTCGAGCTGCTCGAGCAACCAGACGTGCAGCGCGCAGCAGTGCGCGTTCGCCTGCAACGCGTCGACGTGCCCCAACGGGTGTTGTCAGAACGGAGTGTGCTTGTCGGGCACCACCGGTGCGGCGTGCGGCAGCGGGGGCGCGACGTGCGGCTCGTGCTCGAGCGCGCAGGTGTGCAACGGCACGCAGTGCGTGGCGACCTGCAACGCGACGACCTGCCCCAGCGGGTGCTGCTCGGGTGACGTGTGCCTGGGCGGCACGTCGACCTCCGCGTGTGGCGTGAGCGGCGCAGCGTGCACCACGTGCTCGAACAACCAGACGTGCTCCTCGGGCAACTGCACGGGAGGCAGCGGGCTGACGGGAGACACGTGCGCGACGGCGCCGCTGCTCACGTTGCCGGCGAGCGTGAACCACTCGCTCACGGGGTACGCGAACGACTTCACCTCGGGCACGGCGAACGGCTGTCGTGGCACGCAGGGGCTCGACCGCATGTACCGGGTGAGCATCCCCGCGGGGCAGCGGATGACGGTGACGGTGACGCCAGGCACTTCGTTCGACCCGGCGGTGAGCTTCGTGCTCGGTTCGGCGACGGCGTGTGTGGGCTCGGGCGCCACGTGCGCAGCGTCGATCGACGTGGGCAACGCGGGCGACGTCGAGACCTTGAGCTGGACCAACACGTCGCAGAGCGCGGTGAGCGGGTTCCTGATCATCGACGACTACACCGCGACGGGTATGAATGGTGCGTATCGGCTCGACGTGACGACGGCGCCGCCCGCGATGGGCGACTCGTGCGCGTCTCCGATTCCCGCGACCAGTGGCGTGAGCGTGACGCGCAACCCCTCGACGTTCTTGAACGACTACGAGGGCGCGGGCACCGGGTGCTTCACGCCGTCGACGGGGCCTGACTTCGTGGTGTCGTACGTGGTGCCGAACAACCGGAGCCTCACGGTGACGGCGACTCCGGTGAGCGGGCTCGACGTGTCGGTAAACTTCGCAACCAGCACCGCCGCGTGCGGCTCGCGCACCTGTGTGGCTGGGACGAACACGGGCGGCACCGGCGCGGGCGAGACCCTTGCGTGGAACAACACGACGGGCGCATCGGTAACGGTGTTCGTCATCGTCGATGCGCCGACGAGCCCTGCGGGGTCGGTGACGGTGGTGGGCACCGAGGGCGCGCTGCTGGGGTGCGGGGCGACGACGTGTCCGAACGGCTGCTGCTCGGCGGGTCAGTGCGTGAGGGGTACGGCGAACTCGGCATGCGGCTCGGGCGGGGCGGCATGCACGACCTGTTCGTCACCGGCGCAGTGCAACGCGAGCCAGGCGTGCAGCGCGACGGACTTGCCGACGGGCTCACCCTGCACGGCGAGCACGCAGTGCTACCAGCCCATCCTCGGCAGCGCGGAGTGCATCACGTCGTGGCCGGGCGGGTACTGCTCCGGCGTGTGCTTGCTCACCGAGCAGGTGTGCGGCGGGTTCCTCGGGTTGTCGACGGGGTGGTGCACGCCGCAGGGCTCATGCCTGGAAGATTGCGCGAACCCCGGGCAGGGGCAGTCGTCGTGCCGCACGGGGTACGTGTGTGAGTACTCGAACGGCGCGGGCAGCCAGGGCGTGTGCGTGCCGCGGTGCCAGCAGGTCGCGTGCTCGAGTGGCGCGTGCAACACGTCGGGCTACTGCCGATAACGAACAGAGATGCCGCTCCTCATCGAGATCACCCACCCGCGCCGACGCACGGTACGCCTCGAACTCGAGGCGGGCGGCGGCTCGGTCGGGTTGAGCGACGATCGGGTGGAGCGCGTCGCAGGGCCAGGCCGGGGGAGACACGACGCGAGGCTGGCGTTCATGTGGCGGCACGCCGTCGATCACGTGAGCTGGTTCTCGCAACCTGACCGCACCGCCTTCTTCAGCAAGCGCGTCGACCTCTTCGTCGACGGCGAGCCTGTGCGCTCGGAGCAGGGAACGCTGCGGCAGGGCCAGCGGCTGCGCTGGCGCGACTTCACGGTCGAGCTGCTGCCGCGCACGGAGTTGACGCGCGAAGTGCTGGAGCAGGCGGAGCATGCGCGCACGCACTCGGAGGCCCGCCTCGTGTTCGCCGACGAAGCGGAGGCGCGCGGAGAGGTCGACTTCGCCGCGTGGATCCGCGCGGTGGAGTCCAACGCCGACGCCATGACGTTGCGTGCCGTCGCGGAGCCTGTGCCTGCGCGGCTCAGGGCGCTCTTCACGCGCGCGAGGATCGAAGCGTGTGGTCGATGCGAAGGCGCCTGGGAGCGGCTCCCCATCGACGCTGAAGAAGATCCGCAGTCGCGCCGATGCAGGCAGTGCTCCAGGCGAGTGCGGTTGGTCGAGCACCCCTATGTCGAGGTGTCCGGGCCTCACGCGTTCTGCCCGTCGACGGGAAGAACGACGGACGACCGGTACCCGTACGGCGTCATCGGCTGAGCGAGCGCCACGCGCTACGGTTTGCGACATGAGACTCCGACTGATGGCTCTCGCGCTGCTGATCGCTGCCTGCGGAACGATCGCAGAACAAGACGCAGGCACCGGCGGCGGCACAGCGACTGGCGGTGGCGGCGGTTCAGCAACTGGTGGCGGCTCAGCGACAGGCGGCGGGTCAGCGACAGGCGGCGGGTCAGCGACTGGTGGTGGCTCGGCGACTGGTGGTGGCGGACCAGCGACCGGCGGTGGTTCAGCGACCGGCGGTGGTTCAGCGACCGGTGGTGGTTCAACGATGGGCGGTGGTTCAGCGATGGGTGGCGGTTCAACAACCGGCGGTGGTTCAGCGCTCGGTGATGGCGGCGTCTCGCGCGTCCAGTGCCGCAATGACGCCGACTGCCCCGGCACTCAGTCGACATGCAACACCACGGCGCCCGGAGGAGTGTGTGTCGCATGCGGCACCGACAACGACTGTCCCGGAACCACGTCGTGCGGAAACGTCGGCGCCTGCGTTCGTGATTGCACGAGTGACTCCGACTGCGGTGGCGCGTTGCGATGCACGACGCAGTCGACGTGCGCAATTCGCACGTGCGGCTCGACGTCGCCCTGCCCGACTCCCTACGTCTGCGGCGGCTCGACGTGTCGCCGGCCCGCGTGCGAGGCCGATGGTGGGTGCCCCGCTCCGCTGAGCTGCACCGGCAGCGTGTGCGTGGAGCCGTGATGCCCAGCTCGGGCGCGATCTCCCCTCTCCCCGACCCTCTCCCCCGCGAGGGGAGAGGGAGACAGGATGTTTCATGAAGAAGGGCGCTTTGTTCTGGGTGCTGGCCATTGGCGCTGGGCTCGTGGCGATGTGTTGTCTGCTCTCGTTCGTCTTTCTCGGTTTCGGCGCGTTCCTCAGCGCGGGTGACAGCAGCGGCATCGCGACCGCGACCGTCTCGAGCGGCGGCTTCGAGTTCACGCCGCCCCCCTCCTTCACCCCCGCCGGCCAGGGTCGCTTCAAGGCCCGTCAGGTCGAGGGCACCACGACGAACACCCTCGAGATCATTCGCCTCGCCGACGTGAGTGGGCGCGACGACGCCGAGCGCAAGCTGCAGCAGCTGTGGAACGACCAGATTCTCCGCGACTGGGACAAGGGCCAACCGAACCCCGTCGTGATGCGGCGCTTCGTCTCCAACGGCGCCCGCGCGGTCTTCAGCGGCGCCGAGCTGCGCGCCAAAGACGACAGCGTCGCGCGCGTCACCCTCTTCCTCGTCGACAACGACGACGCCCTCACCCCGCTCGTCTTCATTCAGACCAGCCACGACCCCGACCACCTCGCCGTCACACAGGACATGTTCGCCCGCTACACGTGGGTCACCTCGTGGGCGCTGGCCGAAGAAGCGATTCAACACATCAAGGGCAGCCCCATCGGAGAGCCGCTCGTCTCGGACGACGAAATCCTCGGCGCGTGGAGCTACGGCACCGGCTCGCAGCTGCAGTGGGTGAACACCTTCTCCGGCCGCACGGGGATGGATGTCGTGAGCTATTCCATCGCCTACGCGTTCACCGCCGACCACCGCTACACGTACAAGTTCAGCGGGGCGTCAGGCACCGTCGGTTCACTGCGCTTTCAGGGCGATGCGGCGGAAGGCGAATGGAACGTCACGCACGACGTGCTGACGGTGACGTCCGACGAAGGAAAGAAGACCGAGTACCTGCTCCTCGGCGCGCCCGTCAGCCCCGAGGGCACGCGCCTGCTCTACCTGCTCCCGAAGCCGCACTGGACGCTCGAACCTTCCTCCGCGCTGTCGAACGGCGAGTTGTACGCTCCGAAGTGAATGGCCGATTTCCCCCGACTCGCTGAGCTCGCTCCGCTCGTTCCTCATGCGCTGCAGGCCCAGGTCGAGGCACTGTTGTCGTCGCCCCCTCGCGCGCTCATCGACCCGGCCGAGCTGGAAGCCGACGAGCCCCATCGGGTGCTCGCTCTCGCCACGCTCGCTGCAGGCACGCCCTCGATGGCCGAGGTGCTCACCTCCACCCTGAGCTGGCTCGCGAGCCGCATGCCCTCGCTTCCCGAGGCCGACCAGGGGCGCGTGTGGCACCTGCGCGGAGTCATCGCCGGTCGTGAAGGAGACCTCCTCCGCGGGACGGTGGCGATGAACCGCGCGCTGGTGCTGGTCGCGCCGAAGTACCGCCCGCGGGTGCACGACTCGTTCGGTCGCCTGCTCCAGAGCCAGGGCCTCGTCGAAGAAGCGCGCATCGAGTACCGCACCGCGCTCACCACGCGCGAGGCTGACGGAGACGAAGAAGGCGCCGCCCTCACCTGGGGCAACCTCGCGCGCCTCGAGCTCGAGAACGGCAACTGGCTCGCCGCGCGCGAAGCCTTCGTGCGCGACCACGACATCGTGCTGCGAAAGAGCCCTGGCGAGTTTCGCCTGCGCGCCCAGTTGCTCACGCACCTCGGGGAGTGCGAGCGCGGCCTCGGCAACCACAAGGGCGCGCTCTCGTACTTCGAACGCGCCAGGCAGACGGCGCTGCAGGCGCAAGACGCGTTTGGGCACGCGGTGGCCACGGTCGAGCAGGCGCGCGAGCTGGTGCACCTGCGGCCTGGCGCGGTCGGCGCGACGTTGACCACGGCGGAGGCGGAGCTCGAGCGCGTCACGCCCTCGCAGCGCATCACCCTCTCGGCCCTGCTCGAGGTCGCGCGCGCCGAGCACGCCGTGATGGAGAAGCGCGCGCTCGACGCCGAGGCCGCCTTCGCCAGGGCGCTCGACACGGTGGAACGCTCCTCGCAGGTCAGCCCGATTCACCACGCGCTCATCGCCCGCGCCGCGGCGCGCTTTCAGACCGAGAGCTTCGATGGAGGGCGCAACGTGGAATACCTCCAGCGCGCGCTGCGGTTGCTCGACGGCACGCAGGCCACGGTGCTGCGCGCCGAGGTCGAGAACGAGCTGCGCCGCGCGAGCAACGACGCGTGGACGTTGCACGTGGTCAGTCGCTTCCTCGGGCGCAGCGCGGTCGAGCTCGCGATGCGGGAGGCGGGTCAGGCGGGCTTTCGCGGGCAGCGAGAAGAGCTCGCGGTGTTGTTCGCCGACCTGCGCGGCTTCACCTCGGCCGCCGAGGGGCTCACGCCAGTCGACCTCGTCGATGCGTTGAACCAGATCCTCTCGCGCATGGCCGCGTGCGTCGAAGCGACGGGCGGGCTGGTCGACAAGTTCGTCGGCGACGCGGTGATGGCCTTGTTCGGCGCCGATGAACAATCGGCCGAGAAGGCGGCGACCGACGCGGTGCGCGCGGCGTTGTTGATGCAGGCCGAGCTGGAACGACTCAACCGCCACTCCGGAAAACTCGGGCCGCTGCAGATGGGCGTGGGCGTGCACTTCGGCCCCGCCGTGCTCGGGCTCATCGGCAGCGCGCAGCACCGCAGCTACACCGCGCTCGGCGGCACGGTGAACATGGCCTCGCGCATGGAAGGCATGACCAGGCCGCTCGGGGCGAGCGTACTCATCAGCAGCAAGGTGGCGCAGCGACTCGCGAAGGACGGCTTCGTGCTGCGACCGCTCGGTCGCTATGCGCCCAAAGGTGCGGTGGTCCCGCTGGAATGCTTCGACGTGCACGGCGAGCAGCGCGACATGGTGTGGACGCCCTCGTTTCGCGAAGAGCTCGACGCGTCGCGGCTCGCAGCCGAGTGCACCGAGACGGGGGACTTTCAGAACGCGCGGGTGCAGCTCGAGCGCGCGGTCGAGCTCTCGGCGGGCACCTCACGCGAGACCGGCTATCGGCTTCGCCTCACGTCCATCGCGCAGGGCGATCGCTTCGTGCGGCTCGCCGAGAAGTGAAGACTCGACCTGAGCGGCGGCAGGGCTACTCTCGGGGTTTCATGCGCCCGTCTCTGCGAATCCTCCTCCTCACTGCAGCATTGGCGGCTCCAGCCGCGCTCGCCTGTGAAGGCATCTGCGACAACAGCTTCCTGCTGGAGGAGGGTTACAACCAGGACCCGGGGATGGTGCAGAGCGTCCAGACCTTCTCGTTCCAGCCCGGGATCGACGCGTGGGACTACTCGTTCTCGCAAGAATGGCCGGCGTGGGAACGCAAGCACCAGCTCTCGTACACGGTGCCTGCGGGGCGCGCGAACGGCGAAGGCGGGGTCGGTGACATTCAAATCACCTACCGACACAACCTCCTGCATTGGGACGACGACGTCTTCATCCTTTCCGCGCGCGCGACGCTGGTGCTGCCGACGGGCAACGCGGCGCGAGGGCTCGGTGCGGGGTCGTTCGGTGTGCAGACGGCCGCGGCGGTGAGCGTGCTCCCGCTCAAGTGGTTGCAGTTCAACACGAACCTCGCGATGTCCTTCCCGTTCGATGCGGCACCCGCCGCCGGGGGCAGCTTCACCTTCGGGCAGAGCGTGGTGTGGAAGGCGCACAACCACTTCAACGCGCTGGTCGAGGCCATCTACGTGCACCCGGTGACGCCCCAGGGTGATGGCGGCACCGTCGCGCCCGACCTCTTCATCAGCCCTGGCGTTCGCTTCTCCATCGACCTGCCCTTCGGCATTCAGGTGGTGCCGGGCGTCGCGGTGCCCATTGGCGTGGGCCCCAGCGCCGGCAGCTGGAACCTCTTCTTCTACCTGTCGGTCGAGAACCCCTTCGTGCTCGACGAGAAGAAGGATGACGAAAAGAAGCCAGACGAGCCGAAGCCCGAGGCGCCGAAGCCGGAGACGCCCGAGCAGCCGGTCACCCCGGCGAGCTGAGCCCCTCACTCGCGCTGCCAGCCGCCCCCGAGTGCCTTGTAGAGCGTGACCGACGCGACGCGCTGACGACGCCAGCTCTCGACGAGCTCGAGCTCGGCGCGCAGGGCGTTCTGTTGCGCGAGCAGCACCTCGAGCGAGCTCGCCTTGCCGGCCTGGTAGAGCGCGTCTGCAGTCTCGACCATCTGCGCCACGGCCTGCTGTTGTTCCTGCTTGAGCGCGAGGAGCCGCGCCGTGCTCTCCTGGCTCGCCAGCCCGTTGACGACCTCGACGTACGCGCCCAACACCACGCGGTGGTACGCGTACATCGCCTCGCGCTGTTGGGCCCTCGCCCCCTCGAGCTGGGCCTCGAGCGCGCTGTGGTTGAGCAGCGGCGCCACCAGCCCGCCGAGCAACGAATAGATGAGCGATTCGGGGAGCCGGAAGAGGTACGCGGGGTCGAACGCCTGCAGCCCCAGCCCGGCCGAGAGGTTGATGTGGGGGAAGAACGCCGCCTGCGCAGACTTGACGTCGAACTGCGTCGCCGCCATCCGTCGTTCGAGTTCGCGCACGTCGGGGCGGTTGCGCAGCAGGTCGGCAGGCAGGCCGGCACGCACCCGGCCCGCCGGGGTGAGCCCCTCGAGCTTGGGACGCGTGATGGGCTGCGGCAACCGCCCCAACAAGAGGTTGAGGCGGTTCTCGGCCTCCAGCGTCTGCTGCGCCGCTTCGAAGGCCAGGGCGCGGGTCTCGAGCACCTGCATCTCGAACTGCTTCACCGAGAGCTCGGTCGCGCGGCCGACGCTGCGTTGCACCTGCACCACCTCGAGCGCCTGCTGCTGGTGGGCCTCGGTGCGCGCGAGCACTTCCCGCACGCGGTCGAGCGCGAGCAGCTCGAACCACGTGGTGGCCACCTCGGCGACGAGGCCGGTCGCCACGGCGTGGGCGCTCTCGACGCTCGCCGCCAGCTGGGCCGCCGAGGCGTTCTTCTCGTTGCGCAACTTGCCCCACACGTCGGCTTCCCACGACGCCTGGAGGCTCATCGCGAAGTCGCCGAGGTGCACGGGCACGAGCCGGCCGGGCGTAATCTCGGTGGTGGCGTTGCCGGCGCCATCCATCGTGAAGAGGCCGTACTTGCGCAGGCCGGTGCCGACGCCCAGCTCGAGCTTCGGCAGCAGCGCGCCCGTGGTGCGGGTCACGCCCGCGCGCGCGAGCTCGATGCGCTCGACGGCCATGGCGAGCTCCTGGTTCTTCTCGAGCGCTTCCCCCACCAGCGGGCTCAAGGCGGGGTCATCGAAGTACTCGCGCCAGTCGAGCTGCGGAGCGCCCCCGTCGGCGGCCGAGTCGAGGCCCGCGTAGACGTCAGGCAAGGCGGGCTGGTCGCGAATCGTCACCGCGTCGAAGAGGGTGCACCCCGACAGGAGCGCGCAGCTCACCACCCACCACCGCTCAGCCCGCATGTTCGACCTCCGGGGCAGGCGGCTCCGCGGGCTCGACGTGGGCCGCAGCAGGCCCGGCCCGGCGCCCGCGCACCAGCACGTAGAGCCCGGGCACGAGGAGCACGCCGAACACCGTGCCCAGCACCATGCCGCCCACCGCGGCGGTGCCGATGGTGCGGTTGCCGACGGCCCCCGCGCCCGTCGCGAGCGCGAGCGGCAACAGGCCCGCCACGAAGGCGAGCGACGTCATGAGAATCGGCCGCAGCCGCTGCCGGGTGGACTCGATGGCGGCGGCGGTGGCGCTGAGCCCTTCGGCGCGCCGCAGCTCGGCGTATTCCACGATGAGGATGGCGTTCTTCCCCAACAACCCGATGAGCATGATGAGCGCGATGTGCGTGTAGACGTTGTTCTCGAGCCCGCTCAGCTTCAGCAGCGCGAAGGCGCCGAAGACGCCGGGGGGCAACGAGAGCACCACCACCAGCGGCAGGGTGAAGCTCTCGTACTGCGCCGAGAGCACGAGGTAGACGAAAACGAGGCAGATGAGGAACACCCACAGGCCCTCGTTGCCCGCGTTGACCTGGTCGCGCGAGATGCCGGCCCAGTCGATGGTGAAGCCGCGCGGCAGCTTCTGTTGGGCGGTCTCCTGCACGGCCGCGAGCACCAGCCCGCTGCTCATGCCCGGCCGGCCGTCACCGTTGAGCTCGGCCGAGGGGTACATGTTGTAGCGGGTGGTCTTGTCGACGCCGTGCGTCTTGGTGAGGGTGACGAAGCTCGACAGCGGCACCAGCTCGCCGCGCTCGTTCTTCACCTGCAGGCGCAGCACGTCTTCGGGCTTCGCGCGGTACTCCGGCGCCGCCTGCACCATGACCTTGTACATCTGGCCGAAGCGAATGAAGTTGGTCGCGTACTCGCTGCCCAGCAGGGTCTGCAGGGCCCCCAGCGAGCCGTCGATGGTGACGCCCTTCTGCGCCGCCTTGTCGAGGTCGAGCTCGAGCAGGTACTGCGGGTAGCTCGCGTTGAAGACGGTGAAGGCGGTGGCGATCTCAGGCCGCGCGCGCAGGTCTTCGAGGAACTGGTTCACCACGCGCTCCATCTCGGTGAAGTCGCCGCGGCCCGTCTTGTCGAGGATGCGCAGCTCGAAGCCGCCCGCGTTGCCGTAGCCGGGCACCGGCGGGGGGGCGAAGTACTCGATGTCGGCATCGGCGAGCGCCTGGGTGCGCGCCTTGAAGCGGGCGATGACCTGCTCGACCGAGACGGTGCGCTGATCCCACGGCTTCAAGTTCACCAGCGCCGTGCCGTACGTCGCGCCCGTGCCGTCGGTGAGGATGTTGGTGCCCGCGAGGGTGGCGATGCTCTCGACGCCCTCTTCGTCTTTGCCCAGCTCAGCGATGGCGTCGATGACGGCCTTGGTGCGCTCCAGCGTGGCGCCCGGCGGCGTGGTGACGGCGGCATAGAAGACGCCCTGGTCTTCGCTGGGGATGAAGCCAGTCGCGACCAGGCGCCCCACGAGCCCGGTGCCGACGGTGAAGCCCACCAGCACCACCGCGGTGAGCGCCCGCCGTGCGGCGACGCGGGTGATGAGGCCGACGGTGCCCTTCTCGACCCGGGCGTAGCGTGCGTCGAACCATGCCAGGGGGCCCCGCGTCGCCTTGACGTGAGGGCGCAGGAGCAGCGCGCACAGCGCAGGGGTGAGCGTGAGCGCGACGACCCCCGAGAGCACGATGGCCACCGCCATGGTCAGCGAGAACTGCCGGTAGAAGATGCCGGCCGGCCCGCTGATGAAGGCGACCGGCACGAACACCGCCGACATCACGAGGGTGATGGCGATGATGGCGCCGCCAATCTCACCCATCGCGGCCTCGGTGGCGTCGCGCACGCTCAGGCCCGGTGAATGCTCGAGCTTCGCGTGCACCGCCTCGACCACCACGATGGCGTTGTCGACCACGATGCCGATGGCGAGCACGAGCGCGAAGAGCGTGATGAGGTTGAGCGAGAACCCCATCGGCAGAATGAAGGCGAAGGTGCCGACCAGCGAGACCGGCACCGCGAGAATGGGGATGAGGGTGGACCTCCAGTCCTGCAGGAAGAGGAAGACCACCAGCGCCACCAGCACGAACGCCTCGAGGAAGGTCTTCACCACCTCGTGCACCGACGCGTCGAGGAAGCGGCTGACGTCGAAGCTCAGCTGGTAGTCCATGCCCGGCAAGAACGTCTCGCGCTTCATCTGCTCGAGCCGCGCCTTGACCTGCGCGATGACCGCGCTCGCGTTCGAGCCGGGCAATTGTTTGAGCATCATCGATGCCGCGGGCCGCCCGTTGAACTTCGCCTCGACGTCGAAGAACGTGGTGCCGAACTCGACGTCGGCCACGTCGCGCAGGCGCAGCACCTCGCCATCGGCGGTCGCCCGCAGGGGAATGCGCTCGTACGCCTCGACGGTGTTGAACTTGCCGGTGTACTTGACCGCGTACTCGAGCACCGAGCGGCCCTTGTCGCTGTTCTCGCCGATCTTCCCCGGGGCAGCCTCGACGTTGTTCTGCTGCAGCGCCGCGATGACCTCGTCGGGCGCGATGCCGTAGGCGACCATCTTGTCGGGCTTGAGCCAGACGCGCATGGCGTATTCCTTCGCCCCGAGGATGTCGGCGTACCCCACGCCCGTGATGCGCTTGAGCTCGGCGAGCACGTTGATGTCGACGAAGTTGTAGAGGAACTTCTCGTCGAGCGAGTCGTCGGTGCTGAAGATGCTCAGGTACATCAGCATCGCGTTCTCTTCTTTGGCGATCTTCACGCCGTTGCGGATCACCTCGGCGGGCAGCTCGCCCATCACCGCGTTGACCCGGTTCTGCACGTTGATGGCGGCGACGTCGGGGTCGGTGCCCGTCTCGAAGAGGATCTGCACCACCCCCACACCGTCGTTGCCGGTGTCGCTGCTCATGTACTTCATCTGCGGCACGCCATTGATGGCGCGCTCGAGCGGCACGATGGCCGCCTTGGTCACCGTCTCGGCGTTGGCGCCGGTGTACTCGACGGTGACGTTCACCTCGGGCGGCGCCACGCTCGGGAAGAGCGTCATCGGCATCGCGCGGAGCGACAGCGCGCCCAGCAGCGTGACGACGATGGCCAACACCAGGGACAGCACCGGGCGGCGGGTGAAGGTCTTCAGCATGGCGCGCTCACAGGGAAGGGCTCGAGGGAACCGCGGCGCGCACGGTGAGCCGGTCGCCGTCTTTCACCTTCTGCACACCCTCGAGCACGATGCGGTCGCTCGCGGTGACGCCTGACTCGACGACGAAGCCGTCCTTCAAGCGCAGCCGCGGCACGATGCGGGTGGCGCGCGCGCGGTCTTCGGCGTCGAGCGTGAAGACGTAGACGTTCTCTTGAATCTCGAAGGTCGACCGCTGCGGCACCACCACCGCGTCGGTCAGTTCGCTGCGCACCGACACCTTGCCCGTCGCGCCGTGCTTGAGCACCGCCTGCGGGTTGGGGAAGCGCGCGCGGAAGGCGAGGTTGCCCGTCGCCGAGTCGAACTCGGTCTCGACGGCGTCGATGACGCCCGGGTGCTCGTACTTCGCGCCGTTGGCCAGGGTGAGCGTCACCTGCTTCGGCGGGTGGCCGCGGTTCGCGAGCGTGTCGAGGTACTCCTCTTCCGAGACGCGGAAGTAGACGAAGACCTCGCTGGTGTCGGTGAGGGTGGTGAGCACTTCCTCCTCGGCGATCAGGCTGCCCACCTTGCGGGGGATGCGGTTCACCACGCCGTCGAACGGCGCGCGCACCTGGCCGTAGCTCAAGTTGATGCTCGCCTGGCCCTCGTGGGCCCGCGCCTCTTCGAGCTTGGCGGCCAGCGACGCGACCTTCGCGTTCGCGAGGTCGAGCTCGGCCTGCGAGACGATCTTCCGCTCGACCAGCGTTCGGGTGTTCGCCTGCTCGACCTGCGCCGAAGCCAGCTCGGCCTGCGCGCTGTCGATGGCCGCCTTCGCCTTCTTCACTTCCTGCGCGAGCTCCCGGGCGCTGATGGAAAAGAGCAGCTGGCCCTGCTTCACCGGCTGCCCCTCGTCGACCCCCACCGCCTCGATGAAGCCGCGCAGCCGCGAGCGGAACTCGACGTGCCGCACCGCCTCCACCTTCCCCACGTACTCGCGCTCGACGAAGGTCGACGTCACCTGGGGGTGCGCCACCGGAAACGTCAACGCTGCTTCCCGGGTCTCAGGGCTCTGGCACCCCACCCACCCCAGCCACAGCACCCACACGGCTCGCTTCATGCTGCTGTGCGTCAGCAAGCTGCGATCCCACCGCGGGATTGCACGCATTTCAGGGACTTCGACTCGAACCGAAACCCGCAAAGTCGTATTTTGCGACCTGGAGGTGACATCTTGCGACTCGCCGTTCGGATGACCATCGCAGTGGGGGCGAGCGCGGTGGTGCTCTTCGGGGGTGAGGGGTGGCTCGACCTCCAGCAGGAGCGGGTCGACCTGCAGTCGGTGGCTGCGCGCGAGACCGTGTTGTTGGGGCGCAGCCTCCAGACGGCGTTCGAGAACGCGCTGCGCGATCGCCAGATTGAAGACGTCGCCGAGACGCTGCAGGCCCTCTCGCTGGTCGAGCCGGCGGTCGCCATCTTCGTCTACGACGAGGAAGGGAAGGTCGTGGCGATGGGGGAAGGCGCGCACCCCGGGGCCGAGAGCGACGGGTTGGCGGAACGGGCCCGCAGCAGCCTCACCCCCATCGTCGAGTTTGCGCCAAGCGACTCACCGACGCGGCTGCGACTGGCGATGCGGCTGCGGGAAGAGGTCGAAGGGCGCAACTCGGCCATCGTGCTCGATCGGCCCCTCGACGAGCTGCAGCGCGACCTGGCCGAGACGAGGCGCCACATCGTGATGACCACCGTGTTGTTCGTGCTGGCGGTCGCGGGGCTCACCTGGCTGCTCACGCAACGCTACGTCGGCCGACCGCTCGAGGCGCTGGTGGGTGACATGCACACGCTCTCGGGCGAAGCCCCCTCCGTGCCCTCGTCGGGGCTCGACGAGGTGGGTGAGACGCGGGCGCAGTTCGATCGCCTGGTGGTCGCGCTCGACGCCGCGCGCCGCCGCACCGCCGAGGAAATCGAGGCCCGCCGTGCCCTCGAGCGGGGCCTCGAGCGGGCCGACAAGCTCATCACGCTGGGCCAACTCTCGGCGGTGATGGCGCATGAGATCGGCTCGCCGCTGCAGATCCTCGAGGGCCGCGCGCGCTCGCTGCGCAAGAACGCCTCCGACCCCGACGCCACCCGCCGCATCGCTGACATGCTGGTCGAGCAAACCGAGCGCATCACGCGCATCGTGGGCCAGATGTTGTCCATCACCCGCCGCCGTGCGCCGGTGCGGACACCGCTCGACGCGCAGGCCGTGGTGACGCGCGTGCTCTCGCTGCTCGAACTCGAAGCCGAGCGGCGCGGCGTGCGCCTCACGCTCGAAGCGGCGGGCGCGGGCACCGTGCGGGCAGACGCCGACCAGTTGCAGCAAGTCGTACTCAACCTGGTGCGCAACGCGCTCGAGGCGTCGACCCGCGGCACGAAGGTGACGGTGACCCTGGCCGGTGACGCCGAACACCTCACGCTCACCGTCGCCGATGAAGGCCCGGGCGTGCCTGGCGAGGCGCGCGCGCAGCTCTTCGAGCCCTTCTTCACCACCAAGCCCGACGGGAGCGGGCTGGGGCTGTCGGTGGTGCGCTCGCTGGTGCGCGAACACCAGGGCGAGGTGAAGCTGCTCGAGGTGCCTCGGGGGTGCGCGTTCTCGGTCACCCTCCCGCGGAACCTCGAAGGGGGTGCCACGTGAACCGGCGCCCGTCCCTCCTCGTCGTCGATGACGACCCGGGCATCGTCTCGTGGCTGGCCGAGGCGCTGCCCGACGAAGGCTTCGCGGTTCGCGGCGAGAGCAGCGCGCCCCGGGCGCTCGAGTTGCTGTCCTCCGCGCCCTTCGACCTCGTGGTCTGTGACGTCGAAATGTCGGGGCTGCGCGGCATCGACCTGCTGCGGGAAGTGCGAAAGACGCGGCCCGACCAGATGGTGCTGCTGATGACGGCCTTCGGGTCCATCGACCTCGCGGTGCAGGCGGTGCGCAGCGGGGCCGTCGACTTCCTCGCCAAGCCCTTCAAGCTCGAGGTGCTGGTGCTGGCGATTCAACGGGCGCTGCGCGAGACGAGCTTGAAGCGCGAGGTGGTGCGGCTGCGTGAAGAGGTGGCCGGCGAGCAGCCCCTGGGCATCGCCGCGAAGAGCCCGGCGATGCTGCGGGCCGTCGAGCTGGTGCGGCGCGCCGGGCCCAGCCGGCTGCCGGTGCTCATCACCGGTGAAAGTGGCGTCGGCAAGGGCGCGCTCGCGCGCGTGCTCCACGAGGTGAGCGACCGACGGGAAGGCAAGTTCGTGCAGCTCAACTGCGCGGCGCTCCCCAGCGGTCTGGCGGAAGCCGAGCTGTTCGGCGTACGGCGAGGCGCCTTCACCGACGCCAAAGAGAGCCGCGCCGGCGTGTTCGAGCAGGCCCACGGCGGCACGTTGTTCCTCGACGAACTGGGGGAACTGCCGCTCGAGCTGCAACCCAAGCTGCTGCACGCCCTCGAGTCGGGTGACGTGCGACCGGTCGGTGCGGTTGAGTCGCTGCGCGTCGATGTGCGCGTGGTCGCTGCCACCAACCGGCCGTTGGAAGAGGCTCTCCGCGAACGGAGATTTCGACCTGACCTCTACCACCGGCTGAACGTGGTGCGGCTCGAGGTGCCACCGCTCAGAGAACGACGGGAAGACATCGAGGCCATCGTCGACCAGACGCTGGCGCACAGCGCGCGCCGGGGGTGCCGCGCGCGAGCCGTTTCACCTGGAGCGCTGGCGTGGCTGCGCGCCCAGCCGTGGCCCGGCAACGTGCGCGAGCTGGTCAACGCCATCGAGCGCGCGAGCACCATGACCGAGCACGAGGTGCTGACGCCTGAAGACTTTCTGGGGTGGCAGCCCGCCTCAGCGCCGGGCCTGTTGGAAGAGGCCGCCGGTCGCGAGCTGTCTCTCAAGGAACTGGAGCGGCTCTACATTCAGCGCGTGCTGGAGCGCACCGGGGGGCACAAGGCGCGCGCGGCGCAGATTCTGGGCCTCGATCGCCGCACCCTGTACCGGAAGGTCGCCGAGCTCAACGGCGAGCCCGAGCCACGCGAGCCCGACGAGGGCTGACCGGAAGCGCGCTCATTTCTTCTGCTCCATGACGCAGGCCTTCTTCACGCACTTCGCGACGAAGCCATCGGGGCTCGCGGGCGGCTCGCAGACGATGGTGCACGGCTCTGGCTGCGCGCACTCCATCACGGCGCACCGTTGCTGCTTCTGCACTTCGGCCTTCTTCGTCGTCGCGTAGGGCCCGGAGCCGCAGCAGCCAGCGCAGCACTGCGTGGTGCTGATGAGACAGTCACTGTCTTTCGCGCAGCCCTCGAGGTCTTGCGAGACGACCAGCAACATCACGAGCGTCAGCATGCGTCACCCTTCTCTCCGGCCGTCAGCGTCGCGTGCGTGACCGCTCTCCCCGGCTGGGGGAGCGGGTGACCGAGGGCGACGGACGCGGCGGCGTCAGCGCCCCGCTGCGCGTCTCGGTCGTCGGGGGGAAGCGCACCACGAAGGTCGTCCCCTTGCCGTCGTCGTTCGAGCGCGCGGTCACCTCACCGAGGTGCCCGTCGACGATGCGCTTGACCACCGCGAGCCCGAGGCCGGTGCCCGTCGCCTTGGTGGTGAAGAAGGGCTGAAACATCTTCGCGCTCGCCCGCTCGCTCAACCCCACGCCCTCGTCGCGCACGCGAATCACCAGCCACGGCCCGCCCGGCTCGACCTCGACCTGCGCCCGCACCGTCACCGTGCCGCCCTTCGGCATCGCCTGCGCCGCGTTGACGATGAGGTTCACCAGCGCCTGCTTGAGCAGGTGCGCGTCGAGCGGAAACGGGGGCAGCTCGCGCGGGAACTCGGTCACCACCCGCACGTTGCTCTGCAGCGAAGACTGCGTCGCCGAGTCGACCGCCCCGCTGATGACCGGCTCGACGGCGATCTGCTTCTTCACCAGCTCGTACGGCCGCACGAAGTCGAGCAGGTCGCCCACGATGCGGTTGAGCCGGTCGGCCTCTTCACCGACCATGTTGAGCAACATCTCGGCGTCGCCCGTCGGCCGCAACAGCCGCTTCAACGTGGTGAGCGAGTTGAAGATGACGCCCAGCGGGTTTCGCACCTCGTGCGCCATCACCGCCGCCAGCTCACCCAGCGCCGCCAACCGCTCGTGCCGCACCAGTTCCTGCTGCGCGCGCTCGAGCTGGTCGTACGACGTCTTCAGGTCGCCGTAGAGCCGGCTCGACTCGTCGTAGAGCCGCGCTCGCTCGAGCAGCGAGGCCATCTGCACGCCGAGAATCTCAGCCGAGCGCAACGCCGCGCGCGCGTAGGGCACGTCGCGCCGCCGCGCCAGCGACAGCAGGCCAATCGCCTTGCCTTCGATCTGCAGCGGCACGATGGCGAAGTGCAGCAGCCCTTCCGCGAGCACCTCTTTGCTGTCCGCGGGAAGCTGCGCCGAGGAGAGCGCCATGGGCCTTCGATCGATGGGGTTGCTCGGCGGAATCTTGAAGCGCTTGTACATCTCGACCAGCGGCCCCACGTGCCCGTGCACGTCACCGACCAGCACGTACTCGCCGCTCTCGTCGTCGTAGCGGTGCAGCCCGCCGACCTCGCTCTCCGACGTCATGCACACCATCTCGAGGGCGCGACGACACAGCTCACGCGAGTCGGTGCGCGGCCCGGCGACCGCCAGCTCGTGCACCAGGTTCAGCTCTTCGATGCGCCGCTCGAGCCGCTCGAGCCCCTCGCAAATCTCGATGGCCGACCCGAGCTGCAACGCGAAGAGCCGAAAGGCGCCGGCGTCTTCGTCGCGCAGCCCGTCGTGCATCACGATCAGCCCGCCCCACGGCCCCGAGTGCGTTCGCAACGACGACACGATGCAGCGGTCAGGCACCGACGCCACGTCGACGAGCCCCGCCGCCCCCGCCGCCGTCAGAAACTGCGTGATGAGCGCCCGCAGGCCATCGACCATCTGCGGCTCGGTCGACTCGGCGTTGAACTCCGGCATCGCCCGCAGCTCGTCCTGCCCATCGAGCGCCAGGGTCTTCAACTGCTCGAGGTCGCTCCGCGCAGTCAGGTACCGCAGCCGTGCGACCCGTCCCCTCGAGACCACCGCCACCCCGGCCCCGAACGCCTCGAACCCCCGCGCCGCGACCACGAGCGCCTCTTCGAGGTTTTGGCACCGCTGCACCTCGACCGCGGTCTCGGTCAGCGCCGTCAACAGCTCCGGACCGTGTAACAGCGCTTTCGACTGAGACATCGGTGCACCTCAAAATACGGGGACAATTCTCACGCGCCGATAAAATTAGCCAAAAAACGTGGGGTTACGAAACATCTGCCTGTCTACGAGGGATAACAGGGCATGCGGACCCTGCTCGCCAGTCTGATCGCCCTCGCTTCCAGCGCCACCCTCGCGGCGCCCTGCACCGAGCTGCCTGTCCTCTTCATCGTGCAGGACAAGTCGGGCTCGATGGCCAAGGCACCCGATGGGTCGACGGCCACCACCGGCAACCCCTCGAAGTGGAGCATCGCACAGACGGTGGTGCCCAACCTCGCCAGCACCTTCAGCAACCGCTTCCGCTTTGGCGCGGCGATGTACCCGCGCGACACGACCACCTTCAACTGCTCCACCGGCACCGTCGTCACGCCCATCGCCAACACCACCACCGGCATCGACACCGCGTACACGAACGCCATCCCCGGAGGCGGCACCCCGACGGCCGCCTCGCTCGGCGCGGTGCGCACGTACCTGCAAGGCCAGGCGCTCAGCACGCCGGCGTACGTGCTGCTCATCACCGACGGTCTGCCCAACTGCAACACCGCGCTCGACGCGAACTCGTGTTCGCCGACCACGCCGGGCTGCGGTCCGACTCCGGCGGCGTCGACGTGCGGCCTCGGCGCGAAAGACTGTCTCGACTCGCAGGCCACCGTCACCGCGGCGCAGCAGCTCTTTGCGGCGGGCGTGAAGGTCTTCGTGGTCGGCTTCGACTCGACGCTGACGGCGGGCAACAACAAGGCGGTGCTCGACGCCATCGCCAACGCGGGTGGCACCGGCAGCGCCTCTGTCGCCTCGAGCCAGAGCCAGCTCACGAGCACGCTGAACACCATCGCCGGCAACACCGCGACCTGCTGCCGCGACGTCTGCACCGCGGGCGCGGCGATGTGCAGCGGCTCGGGCGCGCGGCAGGTCTGCCAGCTCGACCAGGCCATCGGCTGCACCACGTGGGTGACGCAGCAGTGCGCAGCGGGCAGCACCTGCAGCAACGGCTCGTGCCAGACCTGCACCACTTCCTGCACTGCCGGGGCCGTGCGCTGCGCCAACGGCAACGCCGAGCAGTGCGTCGCCAACGCGCAGGGCTGCACCTCGTGGCAGGTCGCCGAGACGTGCGCGTACGGTGAAGTCTGTCAGGGCGGCTCGTGCAACTCGTGCCAGGGCTGCTCCATCGGTGCGTCGCGCTGCACCGCTGGCGGCGTCGAGACCTGCGAGTGGAACGTCATCAGCGGCTGCACGCAGTGGCGCGCCGGCACCTGCGCGAGCGGGAGCACCTGCCAGAACGGCAGCTGCGCGAGCTGCAACAGCACCTGCACTGCGGGGGCGCAGCGCTGCGCGGGGAACTCGGTCGAGACCTGCGTCGCCAACGCGAGCGGCTGCACGGCGTGGCAGCGCGGCCAGACCTGCACCACCTTCTGCAGCGGCGGCGCGTGTGGCACCTGCGGCACCAGCTGCACGGCGGGCGCGACGCGGTGTCAGGGCGCGGGCGTCGAGACCTGCATCGTCGACCAGAACAACTGCCCCGCGTGGGGCCCCGTGCAGCAGTGCGCGCCGAACAACTTCTGCCAGGGAGGCAGCTGCACCGAGTGCGGCACCACCTGCACGCAGGGCAGCAAGCGTTGCGGTGCGAACGGCGCGACCGAGGTGTGCCAGCTCAACACCATGGGGTGCACCGGGTGGGTGCCGGCGGGCCAGTGCGACGTCGGCGCGGGTGAGCGCTGCGACATGGGCGTGTGCATTCCGCAGTGCCGTGACGCGTGCACCGAGGGCGCGGGCCAGTGCAGCAACGGTCGCCCGCAGGTGTGTGAGCGCGGGCCGTCGGGCTGCTTCGTGTGGCGCGACGACACGGTGTGCGGCTCGAACCAGCAGTGCGTGTCGGGCAAGTGCCACGACCTGTGCTCGCCCGACGAGTTCGAGATGTGCCCCGCGGGCCAGATTTGTACGGGCGTCACCGAAGGGCGCTTCTGCTTCCCGACCGACATGGACGGTGGCGTCGGTGGTGGGGGCGGCTCGGGCGCGGGGGGTGGTGGTGGCTCCACGGGCGGCGGCTCGGCGTCGGGTGGCGGCTCCGGCACCTCGGGCGTGGTGGAAGAGCCGCGCGGCTCGGGTCGCATCGGCGCTTCGGCGATGGGGTGCCAGTGTGGTGCGGTCGACCCGGCGATGTTCCCGCTCCTGGGCCTCGTGGTGTTGGCGCTGCGCCGCCGTCGCGGCTGAGCCTTCAACGAGGTTCGATATGGGCCGACTTGAGCACCGTGGCGTGATGCTCAACTCCACCGATATGGCTCAAGCTCCGTACGTGCGCTCGAGGTAGCGCTCGATCTCCTGACTCTCGAAGCCCTGCCAGCCCGTGTTCGGGTCGATGAGGTACGGGAACTGCGCCTTGCCGAAGCGGGCGATGAAGTCCTTCCGCCTGGGGCTGCCCTTGCCGAGGTTGCGCAGCGTGTAGGGCAGCTCCAGCTCGCACAACGTGAAGCGCACGAAGCGGCAGTACGGTGACGCCTCAAACGAGAACAACTCGAGCGGCTGCTCCGGCACCCTCGCCGGGCGCACCTTCGCGCCGCGCCCGCCCGTGAGCACCCGCATCACGAGGCCCGTCGCAGCGCGCAGCGGAGCGACGCTGAGCACCGTGCGGCGCGGCGCCTGCCCTCCGTACGTCGCGTACAGGTGCCGCACGATGTTCATCGAGCCGACGAGCTTCTGGCCGGTGTTGGGGTCTTCGAGCTGCGGCACGCCCTGGCCGCCTTCGAGCTGGGGCCGAAAGCGCGTGCCCTGCTTCGGGCAGGGCCGCACCTCGACGTCGAGATCGAGCTCGCTGAGCACCTCACGCACCACGCGGGAATCAGGGCACCGCTCGAAATCCCACAGGCGCAGGAGCTTCTCGGGCCGCGGTCCGACGTTGCGGTACGCGACCATGCCTTGCGCGAGGCGGATGCCCGACGCGGTGAAGCCGCCGAGGATCTCCATCTTGCGACCGAACGAGGAGTCGCGGTGTGTGAGCCCACCGACGATGGCGCGGGTGATCTGCCCCGAGAACTTGAGCATCGACATGCGGCCAGTCTACTCGAGACGACGAGGCCCACGGTCAACCTCGTGCACTGGCTGCCGACGTTTCTGGTGCTGCTCTTCATCCGCGCGTCATCCCCACTCGGGCCGCGCTGAACGCGCAAAGAACTGCTGCAGCTCAGGTGGCTCAACCTCCTCCTGCCAAGCTGCTGTGGCTGGTGCTCTGGCACTCGCGGCGGCGTTCTCGACGACGAAGGGGCATTCGAGCGCGGCGCTCAGAGAGTTCTCTCGCCGATCACGCCGCCTTCGCGGCCTGCGGAATCGCCTCGTACTTCGCGGGCGCTTCCACGCGCTGCTTGAGCACGTCGAGGGCGCGGGCGCACGAGAGGCCGTCGTCGATGCGCTCGTCGAAGGTGTACTTCACGGTCGCCACGAGGCGGATGCCGTGGGGCGTGTGCACCTCTTTGGTGACGCCGAGCGTGGCGAAGAAGGGGCAATTCCCCCACTCGTAGAGGTGGTGGTACGCCGCTTCCATCCCCAGCGAGCCGAGGTTCGCGACGAACATGCTCGACCAGCACGGGTCGTGCGCGATGACCGACTGGGGCAGCAGGTTGAAGCGGTCGGCCAGGCGCATCGCCCACAAGCCCAGGCGCACCATGAACTGCGGGAGGCGCTGCGTGAGCGCGAGCTCGCGGTCTTCGGGGCGCACCGCGTCGCTGCGGCCGCTCTTGATGTCGGCGTTGAGCAGCTCAGCCACCTGCGAGAGCGACGCGCCCTGCGGCAGCTCGCGCTTGATGGTGACCAGCGCCGCCTCGTCGTCGAGCTTCTTCTTCTTCGCCGCGAACGAGAGGAACACGCCCTTGCGCTGGTAGATGCGGCCGCCCGAGATGAAGCGGTTCATGCGGGGACGCTCGTGAAACGCGGCGCCCAGAGCCCACATGTAGACGTGGAAGAGCGTGATGCGCTGGCCCGGGTTCGCCTCGTTCCAGGCGTCGACGAAGCGCATGGTCTGGGTCACGTCGATCTCCTGCTTGAAGAAGACCTGGGCCTCGGTCTTCGTCTGCATGAGCAGCGGCATGATGGCGCGGGTGGCCGAGAGGTTCTCAACGAGGGTTGCGTCTTTGCGGTTGGTGAACATGTGACCTCCAGACTGCAAGCCTGAGGCACAGCGGTAAGTGCCCATGCTCGCACGGGTTTCGCGCTCGGGGCGAGCCGGGGGTGTGCACCCCGTTGCACAGCCTGTGCATCACCCGATGACGAGGAGTTCCCGCTCGGTGAAGCGGCGATGGGGAATGGTCTGGAGCGCCTTCACCACGCGCTCCACCATCGCGCGGCGGCCCATGGGAAAGGTGAAGATGACCTCGTCGGTGGGGCGCACGACTTCGCGCAGCACCCGCTCGACGGGACCTGCCGGGGCGAGCCGTCGGGGCGCCGACAGCTGCACCACCTCCCCTTCGCGCCGCACGTTCAAGACACCCGAGAGCTGAAACTCGAGGTGGGTGCTCGCGTCGAAGAGCGAGGTGAAGTCGAACCAGTCGGGCAGCTCGTCGATGGTGAGCGAGCGCAGGGCCTTCGGGCGAAAGCGCGTGAGCGCCGCGAGCCACGAACCGTTCTGCGCGTGCACGGTGTGGAGCGAGGCGAGGCGTGGGCCAACGGTCGCGATGAAGTCGGCCGCGCGGGGCTCGGTGAGGTGCAGGCGCTCGATGAGCGACCACGCGCCGTGATTCGACAGAGGGAGCGCTTCGGCGCCTGACGACGTCCACGTGGTGAGAAAGCCTCGCGTGAACGCGGCGAGCGGCGCGGTGCGCACCGGCAAGCCCGAAGCGGCCACGGCTGCGGTGAGGTGGAGCTCTGCGGTGGCGTCGCCTTGAAGCTGCGCTTGAATGAACTTGCCCAGTGGCTTGTCGCGCTCGAGCAGCCAGTCTGCGTAGACGAGCCGAGGCCGGTCGTCGGTGGGCGAGGCGTAGATCGAGGCCAGCAGTCCCGCTTCGTCGGCGTTCACCCCGCGCATTGGGCCACATTCTGGAGGGCGAGGCAGAGAAGCAGACACTTTTTCTGCCACTCGTGTTCGGGGAAGGGGCCCGGCGACTGCGTGGCGCGCGCATCGGCTGTCAGTGACTCAGCAACCCAGCCGCGCCCGCGCCCGCTGAAGCACCTCCCCGCTCCGACCGCCTCGACGCTCGGGTACCAGCCGGAAGTGTCCTTCCCAGAAGGCCTCGCCCGGCTCTCACGCGACGCGGAGTGACAGAAAGAACGCATCACGCGACGCCGTTTGCGCAGGGGCTCGGAGCTGGCCTCAGCCAAGCCCCCGAAATTCGAAACGCGGAGCAGGTGGCGCAGGCTTTGCTGTCGCCGCTCGACCATGCGTGCGTCCTGGGTCGTTCTCGCGGTGGCCGGACTGGGTTGTCAGCCCCCCGTTCGTGCCTTTGAAGACAACGCGAAGGCGGTCAACTTCGCCGGCGCGCGCCCCGTCGGAAGCGGCGTTCGCGCGACGCTCGAGGTGGCGACCTCGCGTGAAGCCGTGGCGCCCCTTCGGTTGCGCAGCGCGCTCGAGGTGTCAGGCAGCGCCGGGCAGCAGCACGTCATTCCCGTGCCAGCGCTGCCCTTCTCGACGCAGGGGATGTGGGCCGCCGTGACGATGGCGCCTGCGGGTCGCCTCACGATTGACGGCGCGAACCTCGACGTGGGGGTCGACACCCTCGTGCACTTCCCGGTCTCGGCGCGCGAGGTGCGCTTCACCAGCGCGACTGCGGGCGTGGTGAAGGTGCGGCCGCTCGGCGCGGTCGACTCGGTGGGTGGCGGCTTCGAGGTGACGCGGGAAGCCCCACGGCAGGTCGAGGTCGCGACAGGCCAGAGCGCGCGGCTCGACGAGCTGGCGGGGCAGGAAGACACGCTGGCAAAGCTGGTGCACGTCGAGGTGAGCAGCACGAGCGGCACCACGCTTCAGGTGGGGCGGTGCGCGCCCGGCAGCAGCGAGCCCGTGAACGTCGAGGCGCTGCTGGAAGTGCGTGCCGGTGAGACCCTCGAGACCTCGGCCTGGTTGCCGCCGGGCGCGGTGTGCCTCAACAGCCTCAACGACGCCCGCGCGACGCTCTCGGTGCAGGGTCGTGTCCGGCGCTTCGCCACCTCGGCGCTCCGGGCGGTGCGACCGACGGTGGTGCTCGACACAGCGGAGGGCATCGGCGGGTGGTCGGGGCGGCCTGCGGCGCAGCAGACCCTCGAGGTCTCGCTCTCGGGTCTGGGACAACCCGCGCGCGTCACGCAGCGGCTGGTGGCAGTCACGCTCAGCGAGGCCGGTGCGAGCCTCGAGGTGGGGCCGTGCGGCGCGAACGTGCAGAGCGAGCGGGTGCGCTCGGGCGCCGTGGTGTTGCTCGACGCGCTCGACACGCTGTGCGTGCGACCCTCGGCGCGCGTCGACGTGCGGATGACGGTGGTGGCGGTGGTGGGCTCGCGCACCGATGACGTGGGGCCATGCCAGGCGCGCCCTCCCGTGGCGAGCTGCGGCGCCACCGACACCCTCGGCCGGCTCAACTGCATCCCGGGGGTCAGCGCCACGCCCTACGCGTCGCCGCGGCAGCCGGCGGGCACGACGCAGTACCTGCTGCGCATCACCCAGCCCGCAGACCACTTCCAGCCCGACGGGCGCACGTTCTCACAGCGCGTATTGCTCACGCTGCGCGACGAGCGGGCGCCGGTGGTCTTGCACACCACGGGGTACGAGCTCTTCGAGTACACGTCGGACATCGCGGCGCACTTCCCGACCAACGAGCTCGAGGTCGAGCACCGCTTCTACGAAGAGTCCACGCCGACGCCGGTCGACTACGACGAGCTGACCATCATGCAGTCGGCCTACGACTCGCACCGCATCGTCGAGCTGCTCAGCCCGCTGTTCACCGGCCCGTGGTTGAGCACCGGCCACAGCAAGGGCGGCATGACGGCGCTCTACCACCGGCGCTTCTTCCCCTGCGACGTGGTGGCCAGCGCGCCTTTCGTGACGCCGCTGTCGTACGGCAAGCAGGACGCGCGCTTTGGCCCCTGGCTCGCGCAGCTCGGGGGCGCGCAGTACGCGGTGTGCCGTCAGACCTTGAACGAGCTCGAGCGCGGCGTCATCGCCGGTCGCGCGTCGTTCGCCCCGGGCCTGCGCGGCACCTATTCCCGCATCGGCTCAGCGGAGCGGGCGCTGTGGGCAGCCATGTCGGGTTCGGCGTTGTGGAGCGCCTTTCAAGCGGGCCGCCAGGATGACGCGCGCGAGGGCTGCCCGGCGTGGGAAGCGTTGGCGGGAGCCCCCGACTTCCCCAGCTATGTCGAGCAGTACGCGGGCTACGCGGAGTACTACGCCGACGAGGTGCTCGAGCAGGGCACGCTCGACCCGTACTCGTACCAGACCCAACGCGAGCTGGGCTCCCCCGGAGGAAACCGGGCGCACCTGGAAGAGTACGGGCCCATCCCCACGTTGCCGGATGACTCGGCGCTGCTGTTTCAGGACCTGGCGCTGCCGTACTTCGAGGCGCGCGCGATGCCTGACGTGCAGCGCTGGCTCAACGAGCACGGCGAGCGCTTTCTCTTCGTCTACGGCGGGTTCGACCCGTGGACCGCGGCGCAGGTCGAGGTCAGCGGTCAGCGCGAGACGACGAAGGTGCTGGTGCCGGGCGCCTCGCATGGCGTCAGCATCGAAGACCTCGAGGAGCCACGCCGCGAAGAGGTCTACAGCACCCTCGAGCGCTGGCTGGGCGTTCGTCGTCTGGCCAAGCGCGCCCAAGACGTGCGCCAGGGCGAGCTGCGATTGTATCGCGACGTCATGCACCGCCACCGGCTGTGATGGAAAGACACGACTCCTCGTGGGGTCGAAACTTCGAGGGGTACCGCGTTCGCGGCGAGCCGCCACACGAACCAGTGCTGCATTCCAGACCGTTTCTTTCGGGCGCGCATGACCCCTTCACCCGAGCTCGACAGCCTCCACCGCGAACTGACCCGCCTCCAGGACCAGGTCGCCGCGCTCCAGAAACACCGCAGCCGCCAGCGCTGGTTGGCCGCCGGGGTCGACCTGGTGCTCACCTCGACCATCGCGGTGGCGGCCCCTTCGTCACCGGCCTCAAGCCGTGCCTCGTCAACGCGAACTCCTGATCGCGAGGGTGGTTCAGAAGTCGGTGGTGGCGGCGCCGAATACCAGGCCGTCTCCACCGACGACCATGTTGGGGTTGGCCGAGCCGACGTTGAAGCCGTAACCGAGCACCCTCGCGTCTGAGAACTGGGTCTGGAACGCCGCCCACGGCTGGGGGTTGGCCTGGCTTCCCGGGGTTCCATTGCTCAGGCGACTGGTCCACCACAACCCCTGCCCTGCGACGGAAGACGTGGCGTCCCAGCGTTGCCACACGTCGTTCTGGATCGCGGCCGCTCCGCCGACCTGTTGGTAGGGCTCGTACACGAGCGTGGCGAAACCGGTGGGGACGGATGAGCCCGTCACCGTGACGTTGAGGGAAAGGTGGATGAGGGCGTTGCCGGTCGATGCAGAAGAACGGAAGGCCCAGTAGCCGACGGTGCTGATGTCGGCCAGCGGGGTGCCTGCGAGCGCGTAGCTGAACAGCTGCGCCTTGTCGGCTGACGGCCCGGGGCTGGTGCTCGCGCCTGTCACCAGTCTGGCCGAGGTGCAGCCGAAGCCCACCGGCGCCCCCAGCGAGCCGTCGACGGTCACGGTGCCGTTCGCGCGGGTGTCGTTCGTCCACCACCCTGCGGCGGGGTACGAACCAGCGTCAGCCCCGGGGTTGCCCGGCAGCAACATCAGCACCTGATCAGAGCAGCGGTGGGTGATGGTGCCCGTGAGCGGGTCACACGCGTCGACGGTGAGCGGGTTGCCGTCGTCGACCGGCACCGGGGTGTGCGAGACGCCGAGAAGCGGGTCACACGCATCGGTGGTGCACGCGTTGCCGTCATCGAACGACACGGGCGTGTTGGCCGGGCCCGTCACCGGGTCACACGCGTCGGCCGTGCACAGGTCGCCGTCGTCGACCACGACCGGCGTGTGCGCGGGGCCACCGACGGGGTCACATGAATCGATGGTGCACGCGTTGGCATCGTCGACCATCGCGGGCGCGTGAGAGACGCCGGCGGCGCTGTCGCAGAGGTCGACCGTGCACGCGTCGGCGTCGTCGACGGCAATCGGCGTTTCCTGCACACCGAGCACCGGGTCGCAGCTCTGGACGACGCACACGCCCTGCGGCGAGAGGGGAATCGGCACCGCCGTATTCGCGCAGACGCCAGCGCTGCAGGTGTCGGTGGTGCACACATTCTGGTCGTCACAGTCTGCGGGCGTGCACCCCATGTCCTGCTTCGACGGCATTCCACAGCTCACCAGCAGGACCAACGACACGAGGCTCGTTCCGCGCACGGGCTGCAGGTTGCCGCGCTTCGACGCCGCTGGCCAGTTCACCTGTCGCACCTGCAACGACACCAGCGAGTCACCACACGAGCGTGAGCACGCGACTGCTGAAGCCGTTCAGCAATTCCCAGCTCGGCCCGCCGCGCCCTTCGAGCAGCAGCGTGAACCCGATGAACGAGAGCGTCGCGAGCAGGAGTGCGTACGGCGACCACGCCAGCAGTCGGAGCAGGTCGGCGTGCGCCCATGCAGCCCCGTCGGCGATGCGGCGGCGCTCCTGCACGCGGAAGAGGACGTAGCCGAACGGGACGAGGGCACACATCCACGCGAGGAAGTTCACGAGCGGCACACCGTGGAACCACGCGGGCAGGCTCTCGTGCCACACCCAGCAGCCGACGGCAGTGGCGATGGGGTCAATCTGCAGATCGAGGAAGGTGGCGAGCGTGCCGACGAAGAGCGCCGAGAGCAGCGCTGACTTCTGGAGCCACGCGAGGCGTTTGCGCAACCCCCAGGTGACGAACACGGCCATCGAGAGGACGACCGACCAGCCGATCATCGTGGCGACCGGGGCGACGAAGGGCTTCACCATCGTGTCGGTGAGGTTCGTCTCGTGGAAGAAGCCGAGCACGATGCCGCCGTTCTCGAGGGCGGCGCCGTAGAGCAGGCCGACGCCGAAGAAGAGCGCGACGTGCGAACGCCCGTGCGACCAGAGGTGGGCGATGAGCAGCGCGGCCCACGCGAAGTTCGACCACTCGTAGAGCTTCAACACGGTCGGCGTCTCGAGCGGAGACGGCGTGTGCACGAAGTACGTCACCGTCGGCAGCCCGAAGCTGAGCGCGAGCGAGACGAAGAGCAGCGTGCGCGAGACCGGGGGCGCGGAGGTGAAGCGCACGGCCTGGTACAGCATGAAGACCGCCATCGGGTACACGACGGTGTGCGCGAGATCGAAGCGCGGCGGCGAGAAGTTGGTGAGCTCGGTGTTCAGCAGCAGCTGCGCGTAGATGAGGAACATCCACGCAGGGAGATGGGCCCAGAGTTCCTTCCGCGCACGGGTGAAGACGCCGTCTTTGAGGGCGTCGGCTGGGAGGGTCGTCTCGGAGGTGATGGGCTGCATCGAGGCGCGGGAGAGTCGCGAAGATCGGTGTGCAGGGTCAACTCGTGCGAGGCAATTCTCGACACCTGAGAACCGCGACCTTCCTCGACGAGCTGCGCAACGCGATGACGCCGTGCCGCCAGTGTCTCATTCAGCTGACGCAGCGCGACCTCGATCTGAAGCTGACCTTCCATCACGAAGACGAGAGCCGCTGGGCGCCGCGGAAGATCTCGTGCGACAGGTCTGACTTCGCCAACTCGCTGCGGCCTGGAGCCCTCACTGATCAGCAGTCGTGAGGCTGAAGCTCGACGCGACGTAGCCGTGCACTCCGATGAAGAGCGTGCCCGTCGATGACGGAACGAAGCGAACCGTCTCGTTGCCGCTCGAGGTGTAGCCCCGCGCGTCGTACGAGCTCGTGGTCGGAGCGACGTTCATCTTCACGTACACGTCGACGTCAGCGCCGGCGACCGTGCGCACCACGATCGCGCGGCCGGCCACGACGGGCAACGAGTAGACCTTCAGCTCGCCCAGCGCGACTGAGCCGTTCACGACCAGGTGCGCGACACCGGCATCAACCGTCGTGCCGGCATCCACCGTCGTGCCCGCATCCACCGTCGGGCCCGCGTCGACCGTCGTACCAGCATCCACGCCCGCATCAGGGCGAACGCCCGCGTCTCCCGTCGTGCCCGCGTCTCCCGTCGTGCCCGCGTCAGGGCGAATGCCCGCGTCCACCGTCGTGCCCGCGTCCACCATCGTGCCCGCGTCGACCGTCGTACCAGCATCCACGCCCGCATCAGGGCGAACGCCCGCGTCTGCCGTCGTGCCCGCGTCCACCGTCGTGCCCGCGTCGACCGTCGTGCCAGCATCCACACCCGCATCGGGGCGAATGCCCGCGTCCACCGTCGTGCCCGCGTCGACCGTCGTGCCAGCATCCACACCCGCGTCGGGGC
>JBILUC010000017.1:0-132083 GCA_044371205.1 Archangium sp. | reverse complement strand
GAGCCTCTTCTTCAAGGCGCAGACGCTCTGCTTCGGCGAACTGCCGGGCTTCTTCCTCTGCGCGGAGCCGAGCCTCTTCTTCAAGGCGCAGACGCTCTGCTTCAGCGAGCTGCCGGGCTTCTTCCTCAGCCAGAACACGGGCCTCTTCCTCAAGGCGCAGACGCTCTGCTTCGGCGCGCTGCCGGGCTTCTTCCTCAGCCAGAACACGGGCCTCTTCCTCAAGGCGCAGACGCTCTGCTTCGGCGAGCTGCCGCGCTTCTTCCTCGGCGCGGAGCCGAGCCTCTTCTTCGAGGCGCAGACGCTCTGCTTCGGCGAGCTGCCGCGCTTCTTCCTCGGCTCGGAGCCGAGCCTCTTCTTCGAGGCGCAGACGCTCTGCTTCCGCGCGCTGCCGGGCTTCTTCCTCGGCACGGACGCGAGCCTCTTCTTCGAGGCGCAGACGCTCTGCTTCGGCGAGCTGCCGCGCTTCTTCCTCGGCACGGACGCGAGCCTCTTCTTCGAGGCGCAGACGCTCTGCTTCGGCGCGCTGCCGCGCTTCTTCCTCGGCACGGAGCCGAGCCTCTTCTTCGAGGCGCAGACGCTCTGCTTCCGCGCGCTGCCGAGCCTCTTCTTCGAGCCGCAAACGCTCTGCTTCCGCGCGCTGCCGGGCTTCTTCCTCGAGCCGCAGACGCTCCGCCTCAGCGCGCTGCCGTGCCTCTTCAACGATGCGAGCGCGCTCGGCCTCCGCGCGCTGGCGGGCTTCTTCCTCGAGCCGCGCACGTTCCTCGGCTTCGCGGCGCTGGCGCTCTTCTTCGGCGCGCTGGCGCTCGAGCTCTTCCCGCGCGATGCGCTCTTCCTCTGCCTGGCGCGCGCGCTCGGATTCTTCACGTCGCCGCATCTCAGCGGCGGGTATCGAGTCAAGCACTCCGCTGCGCGTCAACACCTCGAGCAGCGCCAACTGCCCCAAAGAAGGCGCCGACGGCTGCGCCCACGAGGCGAAGCCGAGCAACCATTCCTGCTCGGCCGAATCGAGTTCCCACGAGGTGGCTGCGTCGAGATCCTTGACGACGAAGAAATCGGGTTCGTCGATCTTTCTCGGAATAACGGTCATCGCTTCACGCACGACGCGCGCGCCGCTGATGATCGACCCGGCCTGCACATCGCCCGGCTCGAAGTGCGCCGATTCCGACAGCCGCACCGTCTCGCGAATGCTGGCCAGGACGCGGGCCAACTCGGCATCGGCCGGCGCGACACCCAGCTCGTCGAGGGTCTCGGGATCCGCCGCGGACGCCTCGCCGCGCGCCCAGAGGGCGTCGAGCTGCGAGAGCGACAAATTGCCGGCCTGCACCAGCCCACCGGCGGTGCCCTGCCAGGCGAAGCCGAGCCCGAGGGCTGAGCCGACGACGCTGCCTTCACGCAGGGGGATACGCGTCACGCGCCCCTGCGCGGTGCACGTCAGCCAACCGGTCGCGCGATCGAGCCATGCGCGGTACAACGCTTCCACCACCTGCGGGTTGCCCATTCAGGGCGCAAGCCTACCCCGAACCTGCCGCAACGCCTCGTAAGCGGCGATTCCTACCGCGGTCGACAAGTTGAGCGAGCGCCGTTCTTCGAGCATGGGGATGGTGCAGGTCTCGCCAGCGCCCGAGTTCAACACTTCCGGGGGCAGGCCCGTCGGCTCGGCGCCAAAGACGAGGTGGTCGCCGGGCGCAAAGGCCACGTCCCACATCCCGGAGCCGGCGCGCGCAGTGAAGAGGAAGCGGCGCACCGAGCCAGTCGCTTCCACGTACGCGTTCCAGCTGGGGTAGAGCTTCAGGAAGACCTTGTCCCAGTAGTCGAGGCCGGCGCGCTTGAGTTCCTTGTCGCCAATGGAGAAGCCCAGCGGCTCGATCAACACCAGCTTGCACCCGGTCACCGCGCAGAGGCGTGCCACGTTGCCGGTGTTCGGCGGAATCTGCGGGGAGACGAGCACCAGCGTGAAAGGCGGATCGATCGGCGCGAGGAGACTAGGCTGCACGGCCGATGCGCTACCGCGTGATGAACCTGACGCGCAACACGTTGCTGGCGGATCAAGGGCGGCGCGCCGATTCCTTCATGCGCCGGTTCAAGGGGCTGATGGGCGTGACCCATTTCCCCGTCGGGCAGAGCCTCCACATCGAGCCGTGCAACAGCATTCACACCTTCTTCATGAAGATTCCCATCGACGCGGTCTTCCTCGACCGGGAGCTCCAGGTGGTCGCCATCTGCCACGCGATGCCCGCATGGAAGACGAGCAAGGTGTATTTCAGCGCCAAATCGGTGCTCGAACTGCCCGCCGGGACCGCCGCTGCCAGTAAAACGGAGGCCGGGGATCGTCTGTCTTTTGAAGCTGTTGGCGCTTGAAGTCGCTTTACGTGCTACTCCGCGTTTGCTTCAGTTCACCCTTCTTGAGCCTTGCCCTTCCCATGAAGATTGCGGTCTCCGGCCAGACCCACGTCGGAATGAAGCGGAACCACAACGAGGACAACCTCCTCTTGTTGCCCGAGGAGCGTCTGTTCGTCGTTGCCGACGGCATGGGCGGTCACTCGTCGGGTGAGATCGCCTCGAAGATCGCCGTCGAAGAGGTGGCCGAGTTCTTCCGCATGACGAGCCAGGACATGGAGATCACCTGGCCGTACAAGATGGATAAGCAGAAGACCTACGACGAGAACCGCCTCGCCACCGGCGTGAAGCTGGCGAACATGCGGATCTTCGAGAAGGCGTCGACCGACAACAAGTACAAGGGCATGGGCACGACGATCGTGACCATCTTCTTCGCCAAGGAAAACGAGGTCGTCGTCGCTCACGTGGGCGACAGCCGCGTGTACTTCTTCCGCGAGAACACGCTCAAGCAGATCACCGAAGACCACTCGCTGCTCAACGACTACCTCAAGGCCAAGAAGCTCACGCCCGAGGAGATCGAGGCCTTCCCGCACAAGAACGTCATCGTGCGCGCGCTGGGCATGAAGGACACCGTGGTGGTCGACATCAACCGCGTCGAGCCGAAAGACGGCGACATCTACCTGCTGTGCTCGGACGGGCTCTCCGGCATGGTGCCTGACAAGCAGATCGAGCAGATCCTCCAGGCGCAGAAGGATCTCGACAAGGCGTGCGCCCAGCTCATCGACGCGGCGAACGCCAACGGCGGCAACGACAACGTCACCTGCGTGCTCGCCCAGTTCACCAGGGGCTGAGCAGCCTCAGGCGGTCGGCACGATCGAATCAGCCCCGACGATGACGTCGACCAGCTGAGCGCCGGGCGCGACGACCCCACCTTCGAGCACCGCGACCCGGTTCAAGCGAGCGCCCTGGCCCACGCGCGCGTTGGCACCGATCGACACGCCCGCGCCGAGCCGCACGCCCGCTTCGACGACGCAGGCCGCACCGAAGAAGCAGGGCCCGGCGAACTTCACGTCGGGGTCGAGCTGCGCGGTCGGGTGCTTCCAGCTCGCGATCTCGCCTTCGAGGCGGGTGTGGCCTGAGAACGGGCCGTGAGCTCCGAACGAGGCGACTGGCACCTGGCCAAAGAGGAGGTGCTGGTGCGTAGCGGCGTAGCGCTGCGGCGTACCGAGGTCAGACCAGTAGACGTCTTCGGCGCGCAGCACGTGTCCGCGCACCTCGAGGCCTTGCGCGATCATCTTCACGTAGACGTCGCGGTTGATGTCTTCGGGGCCGGCAGGCGACATGAAGTCGAACACGCGGGGGGAGCACACGTGCACGCCGGTGAAGTGCCAGGCGCTGAGCTTGAGGCCTGAGGTGCCGAGCCCTGCGATTCGGCGAACGAGGCGCGCGTCATCGAGCTCGACGGCGTTGTACTTCTCGCCCTCGGGCATGGGCAGCAGCACCATCGTCGCGGCCGCCTTGCTCGCGCGGTGCGCGGCGATGATGGGCTTCAAGTCGACGGAGAAGAGCACGTCGCCGTTGAGCACCACGAAGTCGTCGTCGCGCAGGAAGTCCTTCAAGCCGCGAATGCCGCCACCGGTGCCTTGAATCTCTCCCGCTTCGTGCACGACGTGTACGGAGGGCAATTCAGCGCGCGCAGTGGCCGCCATCACCTCGGGGAGGTGGTGGGTGTTGATGCCCACCCCGGTCAGACCAGCGTTGCGCAGGGTCGCCAGCGCGTAGCGGAGCAAGGGCCCTGCGAGCAGCGGCATCGCCGGCTTGGGCCAGGTATTCGTCAGGGGGCGCAACCGCGTGCCCAGGCCAGCGCAGAGAACCATCGCCTTCATGCAGCACCTGTCTCCCTCTCCTCCGGCGGAGGAGAGGGTTGGGGAGAGGAGGAAGCCCGCTGCACGGCGCCTTGAAAGGCCGTCACCCCTCTCCCCGACCCTCTCCCCTGCGGGGGGAGAGGGAGAAAAGGAGTGCGCAATCGCCAGCTCATGCGAGCTCGGGCACGTACTTCGCGACGATCTTCCGCATCGGGGCCAGCCGCGACTGCGCGTCGAGCGCCGTCTTCACGTACCGCAGCGACGCGGGGATCGAGACGAGGAAGCCCGAATTGCCCTTCACGCGGTTGATGAACTCGAAGCGCCCCGCGTCCTTCATCTTTCGCTGCACGGTGAGCAAATCGAAGAACGCCTTGAAGGGCTTCGGGTCGATGCGCTCGCCGCTCTCCTTCTCGAAGGCCACGATGTACTCATCGAGCATGGCGTCGACGAACTCGCGGGGCAGCTCGACGTAGCTGTCACGCAGCAACGCCACGAGGTCGTACTGCCGCGGCCCCTGCAGCGCGTCCTGGAAGTCGATGACGACCAGCTCCCCGTTCTTCACCATGATGTTGCGCGACTGGTAGTCGCGATGGGTGAAGTTGCGCGGCGCGGCGGCGAGTTCCTTCGCGATGTCCTTGAAGTACCCATCGAGCTCAGCGCGTTCGGCGCCCTCGGCCTTCTTGCCGCTCCACGCTTCCATGCCCCACTCGCGGAAGTGGTGCAGTTCCCAATCGTAGAGCTCTTCGTCGAACGCGCGGGTGAAGGCGAGGCACGACGGGTCGGGCTTCTTCTCGGCCTGCGCGCGAAGCCTGGCGAGCAACTGCACCGCCTGCGTGTAGAGCTTCGCGCGATCGGTCTTCGCGAGCGCCATCTCGAAGGTCTCATCGGTGAGATCTTCGATGACCATCATTCCGGCGGGCTCGTCGTAGTGGTGGATCTTCGGCACCCGCACGCCGAGGCCATCGAGGTAGCGGTGCACGTTGACGAAGGGCAGCTCGGTGGGCGCCGGGCCCTTGCTCGCCTCGTCGCTCTTCTTCGCGGCGTCGACGGGCATCACCATCACCACCCACGACTCAGGAGGAGTGCCGACGCGGAAGTACATGCGGCTCGAGGCCTGGCCAGCGAGCTTCACCACCGGAGCGGAACCCAGCGAGGTCCGCGTGACGCGTTCCACTTGCGCGCGAAGTTGGGAGTCCATGTCAGGCACTTTCGGTTTTCAGCGCTCGCGCTTGAGCGGGAGCAGGTCGAACGGAATGGCGATCAGCGTCGCGAAACGATGCACCTTCTCGGGCACCTGCGCCAGAGAAGCGTCGGTGAAGCCATGCGTCGTCGCGACCACGATGATCGCTTCGTTCTTCTCGTTGTGACCCGGGCCGATGCGCAGAATGCCCCGCAACCCGAAGCAGAGCCGAATGCACTCTTCGACGGCGATGCGCAGCTCGGGATCTTCCTGATCTTCGCTGTGGCCCTCGGCAAGCGCGTCTTCGACGAAGAGGATGCCCTTGTCGCGGGCTTCCCTCAGCAGCGCGAAGGCGTCAGGCGGCCGCTCGTTGGTCGCGCTGGCCCCTGAGAGCTGTGCCTTCTGAACGCTTTGCACGGCCTGCAGACGCGACGAGCTCACGCCGGTGAGGTTGGGCTGCGAGGTGCTGGTGGGTTTGAGCGCGGGGTTGGCGCCGGTGGTGGTGCCCTGCGGCACCTTGAAGGCGGGGAGCTTGTTCGTACCCTGCTGTTGCTGTTGCTGCTTCGCGAGCAGGGGGTTCGGCGGAGCCTGCTGGCCGGGCTTTGCGTTGCCCTTCCAGCTGAACATCTTGAGCAGGCCGTTCTTGTTCTTGTCGTCCTTGCTTGCGGCCTCGTGCAGCTCGCCGGCGTGCTCGGCGCCCTCTTCCTGGTCGAGCTGCTCGGCGGTGGCGAGCTCGGCCATGCGGTTCTCGACGTCGGAGGCGCGGATCTCGAGCGACCGATCCATGTCCTGGCCGGCCCAGAGCTGCGCCTCGGGGCTGTTGAGGGTCTCGCCGCCTTCCTGCGCCCCGCCCGCTTTGATGGGCTTGGGCTTCTCGGGGGCCTGGGGGCGAATGCTGCGACGCGCGCGCTGTTGTTGAGAGGCCTGGCTCGTCGCCGGGTTCTTCGACGGGGGAAGGCGCGTGGTCACGGAGGCACTATGCCAGTAAGGTCTGCGCCCTCCCATGGCCGACTACGCCAGACGCGACTACGGGCGCTGCCCCTGCAGCGGCACCTACGACAACCGGTTCGTCGAGGTGCGGCTCACCGTGAACGGCAAAGTCGTGGTGCTCACCGACGTTCCGCAGGGCGCCTGCCCCAACTGCGGTTCGCGCGTGTACAAGGCCGAAGTGCTCGAGCGCATCGAGTCGCTGATGAAGGGCCACAAGGTCCGCAAGGTCCAGTGATCTGCGGGTTGGGCTTTGGTACACGCAGCGCATGCCCACCACGAACGTTCACAACTCGGTCCTCGAAGCCATCGGCAACACGCCCATCGTTCGGCTGAACAAGCTGACGGGACCTGACGACGCGACGGTGTACGTGAAGCTCGAGTTCATGAACCCGGGCGGCGCGATCAAAGATCGCATGGCGCTCCACATCGTGAACAAGGCCGAGAAAGACGGTCGGCTGCAGCCCGGCGGCACGATCATCGAGAACACCTCGGGCAACACGGGCTTCGGGCTCGCGATGATCGCGGCGGTGCGCGGCTACAAGACGATCTTCACGATGCCCGACAAGATGTCGTCGGAGAAAGTGAACCGCCTCAAGGGCATGGGCTCGCAGGTGGTGGTGACGCCGACCAACGTGGCGGCCGATGACCCGCGCAGCTACTACGAGACGGCCAAGCGCCTCGTGAAGGAAACGCCGGGCTCTTTCTATCCAAACCAGTACCACACGCCTGACAACATCGAGGCGCACTACCTCTCGACCGGCCCGGAGGTGTGGAACCAGATGGACGGGAAGTTCGATTACTTCGTCGCCGGCCTCGGCACGGGCGGCACGATGAGCGGCGCCGGGAAGTACTTCAAAGAGAAGAACCCGAAGGTGCAGAACGTGGGAGTCGACCCGATCGGCTCGATTTACGCGGGCTACTTCAAGACCGGGAAGATCGGCGAGGCGCACACCTACAAGGTCGAGGGCATCGGCGAAGACATGGTGTGCGGCGCGATGGACTTCAAGGTGGTCGACCAGGTGCGGCAGGTCGACGATCGCCAGAGCTTCCTGATGGCGCGGCGGCTGGCGCGCGAAGAAGGCATCTTCGCGGGCGGCTCGTCGGGCGCGGCGGTGCACGTGGCGCTCGAGCTCGCGAAGGAAGTGGGCAAGGGCAAGGTCATCGTCGTGCTGCTGACGGACTCGGGCAACGCGTACGTCTCGAAGTTCTACTCAGACGAGTGGATGAAGGACCTCGGCTACCTCGAGGTCGCGGGGCCGGGCGCGGTGCGCGACGTCTTGAAGGGCAGGACCCAGACGATCATCAGCGGCAAGAAGGGCGAGAAGATCGGCGAGGTCATCGAGGTGATGAAGAAGCACGGCATCTCGCAGATGCCAGTGCTCGCGGCCGATGGTTCGGCGATCGGCATGATCCACGAGTACGACCTGCTCAACGGGCTCATCGCGGGCAGCTACAAGATGGTCGACGCCATCGACGCGTTGATCGCCCCGCTGCAGGGCGTGGTGACGATGGACACGACGATCCCCCAGCTCCGCGCGGTGTTCGCGCAGGACAACGTGGCGGTCGTGCGTGAGGGTCAGAAGATCGTCGCGCTGCTGGCGAAGATCGACCTCATCGAGTTTCTCGCCGCGAAGTAAGGCGGGCCTCACTTCGCGGTGGAGTCGACGATCTCTTTCGCGAGCTTCATGGTGTCGAGCCCGTCAGAGCTTCGTCTTGACGATCTTCCCCATCGCGTTGCGCGGGAGTTCGGCGACGACGTGCACTTCGCGCGGCCGCTTGTGCGGTGAGAGCTGCCAGGCGACGAAGTCTTCGAGCGTCTTCGGTTCCGTCGGGCTCGAGAGCACCACGTACGCGACGATGCGCTCGCCAAGGTCAGCATCGGGGCGACCGACGACCGCGGCTTCGCGAACGGTCGGGTGCTCGAGCAGCGCGGCTTCGACTTCCCCTGCCCCGACTTTGTAACCGCCGCACTTGATGAGATCGGTTGCGCGGCGCCCGACGATGCGCACGCTGCCATCGGCGCGCATGCAGGCGATGTCGCCCGTGAAGAACCAGCCGTCGGCGTCTTTCACCGCGGCCGTGGCGTCGGGACGGTGGAGGTAGCCCTGAAACACATGGGGCCCGCGCACGGCGACTTCACCGAGCGTCGCGTCGTCTCGCGCATCGAGCGTGCGGCGTTGGTCGTCGACGAGCTTGAGTTCCACCCCGTCGAGTGCGGGGCCGACGCTGCCGGGGCTGGGTGCTGCGTCGATGCGCACGGCGGTGTTGATCAACGTCTCGGTCAACCCGTAGCGCTCGACGACGCGGCGGCCGGTCAGCGACTCGATGCGCTGCTGATCGCGTTGGGGCAGCGCGGCCGATCCGCTCACCAACATGCGCGCGTGGCGAAGCCCGGCGAGCAGAGACGGGTCGGTCTCGGCCGCTTCGGAGAGCCGGTGGTACATCGTGGGCACCGCGAAGAAGACAGTGGTGCCGGTGCCGAGCGCCGCGCAGATCGCTTCAGGCTCGAACTTCGGGAACCAATGCAGTGCTGCGCCGATGCGAATCGAGCCGAAGAGGCCGAGGACGAGCCCGTGCACGTGGAACATCGGCAGCGCGTGAACGACGGTGTCTTCACGCGTCCACTTCCAGGCCTTCGCGAGCGCGTCGAGATTGAACGCGACGTTGCGCGCGGTGAGCACGGCGCCCTTGGGGAGACCGGTCGTGCCGCTCGTGTAGAGAACGAGCACGGGCGCATCGTCGACTTCGCGCCACAGCACCTCAGCCCCCTCTCGCAGAGAGAGGGAGAGTGTTTCGACGGTGATGCGCCCGCCCACTGCGGCGGGTTCTGCGCCGAGCGCGATGACGGGGGCGGCGTCTTTGACGATGTGGCCCAACTCCATCGGGCCCAGCTTCGGGTCGAGGGGAACGAGCTGAAAGCCGGCGGCCGCTCCGGCGACGAGCGCGACGAGGGTGTCGATCGACGGCTGCGTCCACACGGCGACGCGTGCGCCGGGCGTGATGCCTTTGGCAGCGAGCTGCGCGGTCAGGGAGGCGGCAGCGGTCGCGAGCTGTGACGAGGTGACGGTCGCGCTGCCAACGCGGAGGACGACATCGTTCCCCGGAGCCGCGAGCCGCGGGAAGAGCAGGCTCATCGCCAGGTGGCGGTGAACAGGTTGGCCTCGCCCTGCGGCCCCTTGAGGTGCACCTTCGGCTGCTTGCCACCGAGCATGTGAATCGCCGACTCGAGGAGCCCCGCGAGGAAATCAGGCTGTTCCTTGTCGTCGACGGAGATCTCGAACTCGGTCTTCGAGAGCTCGGTGATGGTGAGCTTCACGGGGCTGCGATCGGTGAAGTCCATCGCCTGCTTGAGTGCGCGACGCGGGCCAGCGAACTTCGCCATCGTCAACCACGCGCCCTTCACGATGCCGCGCGACTGGAGCGACTCGATGATGTGGCCCCCGAGTTTGCGAAGCTGCTCGGGCGGTTCGTGCGTCGAATAGAGCGACTTCGCGGTCAGCTCTATCGCGCGGTACCACGTGGCGCGCGGGTACGAGTCGGGCGGCGGCGACGCGAGATCAACCCCCGCCTCGGCGAGCTGCGACTTGAGCGTCGGCGTCAGGTCGGGGGCGAGGACCTTGTTGAACAACCCAGAGACCATCTTTCCCGGAATCGTGATCGTACTCATTGTCGGAACTGGAGGCGCAGCGGCTGGTTGCGCGCGAACGACTCGGAGACGCGCGGTTTCTCTTCCTTGCCGAAGTAGAGCTCGGCGAAACCGCCGCAGGGGCCTCGCACGGTGATCTCCTTCGCAGCGTGGGGCACGGGCAGCAGGTCGCCCGTTCTGGCTTGCACGGGCCCGGGCAACACCTCGGCGATGCAGGCGGAGCTCGTGAACACGCGCACGTACACACGGCCCTCTTCACGTGACGGAATGGGCGCGTAGTCGTGCGGCTTGACGAAGTCGTTGCCGTTGCCGTTCGCGACGGCGTCGTTCTTCGTGATGATGAAGCTGGCGCCATTGCCCTGCCCGTCGGTGGTCGGTGGCGGCTTGTTCTGGGTGATGACTGTCGTGGCGGGGCTGGTGGGCTGCTTGCCGGCGCGCTTCTGATTTGCGACCTCGACGCAGCGCGGAGGCAGACCGTTTCCGTCATCGCTGCGCTGGAGAACGCCCAGCTCGAACTCGGTCAACTCGAGCGCGAGGGTGCACTGCTTCTGAGCGCGCACCTTCCACTTTGGGTACGAGTCGAGGAGGCAGAGCTCGCAACGCGAGTTCTTCTCGTCGTCTGCCTCGAGCTGGGGAATGCGCTCCTTGTTCTCGAGGCGACGAACGATGTCGCCGGGCGTGGGCCGAACACAGCGGCAGTCCCGCAGCTCGCGCGACGCCAGAAAGCCGCTCACCCAGTCGGGGTCGACTTCGACCTTTTGCTGCTCAGAGAGGAAGTAGCGCCACTTCTCGAGCATCGAGGCGCTGAGGGCCTTCTCGCGCTCAGCAGTCGGCCCTCCGACCGGTGCTGTCGCCCCGGTGCGCGGGACGAACATGTTTCCACCCACGCCTCCCTCTCCCCCCGCAGGGGAGAGGGGTGACCCTGTCGAACCCACCTGAGCGCTTGAGCCGGAGTTCTTCGCAGTCGGAGTGCCAGCGACTCCGCTTCCAACGCTCCCGTTGCCAGCGCTCCCGTTGCCAGCACTCGCGTTGCCAGCATTCGCGTTGCCAGCATTCGCGTTGCCACTGTTCGCGTTGCCCGTGTTCGCGTTGCCCGTGTTCGCGTTGCCACTGTTCGCGTTGCCCGTGTTCGAGCTGGCAGTGTTCGCGTTGCCACTGTTCGCGTTGCCCGTGTTCGAGCTGCCAGTGTTCACGTTGCCGGTAATCGCGTTGCCCGTGTTTGCAGTTCCGCCTGCGTTCGTGTTGGACCCCGTCGCAGTGCCGGGATTACCCCTCTCCCCGACCCTCTCCCCCGTGGGGAGAGAGGGAGGGAGTTTTTGCATTCCCCCGCCCGGCGTTGGCGCGTCGATCGCCACGCGCTTCTGCAGGAAGTCCTTCTCGCCGCGTGCCACGGCCTGTGCGCACTTGAGACCTTCCGAGAACAACCACGTCCGGTAGTTGCCGTACTCGCTCTGTGCCTGACTCGCGAGTCGCGCCAGATCCATCCGCGCCTGTGCGTGGCTGAAGAGCGTCGACCGATCCCGCGCAGAACACTCAGCCACCTCGGCCGGCCGCTCTGCGAGACCACTCCGCTTCGGTTTGTACTTCACGCCCAGAAACGGCTTCTCCAGCTCACTGAGCACGTCGAACAGCAACTGACGGTCTTCGGAAGACAGCGATGCCTTCGCCGCTTCACACGAGATGATCGCCTTCCGACAATCGCCCGTGGGCTCGGCATTCGGCGCAGGCGCCTTACCCTTCGCCGGCGTCTGACCCGCCGTCCACGTGCCGCCCGAGTCGAAACACCAGGTGGCGACGCTGTCGAGACCGACCGAGAGCGAGCCAGACGACTGGGCAAACGTGGTCAAGACCGACACATCCCGGGCCGCAGGGGGCTGACATTCGGCGGGAATTTCGGGGCTCGAGACGACGAGAGCGACGACCAGGGACAACACGGCCGCATTCTCTCACGAAACCGGCAGAAGTGGGCCTACGCGGCGTCGAACGCCTGAGCCAAATCGTCAATGAGATCGAGCACATCTTCGATCCCTGCCGACAGCCGAATCAGGCCGTCGGTGATGCCAAGCCGCTCGCGGCGCTCCTTCGGGATCGACGCGTGGGTCATCGTCGCAGGGTGGCCCAGGAGCGACTCGACCCCGCCAAGCGACTCAGCGCACGAGAACACCTTCACGCGCTTGAGCACCGCCCGCGCGGCCTCACCGCCGCCGCGCAGCTCGAAGCTCATCATGCCGCCGAAGCCCGTCATCTGACGCTTCGCCAGCGCGTGCTGCGGGTGCGTCGGCAAGCCGGGCCACAGCACGCGGCTCACCTTCGGGTGTGCGGTGAGGAACTCTGCGATTCGCGCTGCATTCTGCGCGTGCCGTTCCATGCGCACCGACAAGGTCTTCACGCCACGCAACACGAGGAACGAATCCATCGGGCCGGGGATCGCGCCGACGGCGTTCTGCAGAAACGCGATGCGCTGCGAGAGCCCCACGTCAGACGTGCAGACGAATCCACCGACCACGTCGCTGTGCCCGTTCAGGTACTTCGTCGTGGAGTGGGTCACCACGTCGATACCCAGCTCCAGCGGTCGCTGAAAGTACGGAGACATGAAGGTGTTGTCGCAGACCGAGATGAGACCGCGCGCCTTCGCGATCGCAGAGACAGCAGCCAGGTCGATCAACGTGAGCGTCGGGTTGGTCGGCGTCTCGACCCACAGCATCTTCGTGTTCGGCTGCAGCGCCTGCTCGATGGCCCCGGGCCGCGTCATGTCGACGAACGAGAACGTCAGCCCGTGCCGCGCGTAGACCTTGTCGAAGAGCCGAAAGGTGCCGCCGTAGAGATCATCGCTGCACACCACGTGATCACCCGCCGACAACAGGTGCATGAGCACGTCGCTCGCCGCGCAGCCCGAGCCGAAGGCGGCCCCGAAGGTCGCGCCCTCGAGCGCCGCGAGACAGGCCTCGAGCGCTGAGCGCGTGGGGTTCTTCGAGCGCGCGTACTCGTAGCCCTTGTGGCCGCCAGGCCCGTCCTGCACGTAGGTCGACGTCAGGTACACGGGCGTCATGATCGCGCCGGTGGTGGGGTCCGGCTCCTGCCCTGCGTGAATGGCGAGCGTGTCGAAGCGCATGGCGCGACTCTCACCACGAGCCGCACGGTCGCGAAAGCGTCACTTCGCGTCGGTCAGCTCGGTCACCAGCGGCTTCGCATCTTCGACCGTGGCGAGCAGCCACAACAGGAAGCGCACGTCGGCGGTCACGTTGCGCGCGACGTCGGGGTTGTAGCCAAAGTCATTGGCCACGTTTTCCCAGACGCGATCGAAGTTCACGCCGACGAGGCGGCCCTTCGCGTCGATGACCGGGCTGCCCGAGTTGCCACCCGTGGTGTCGAGATCGGCGAGGAAGTCGACGGGCACGGTGTCGCTCTTGCCGTCGGCTGCCGCGTCACGAATGCGCCGGGGCACGTCGAACGGCTCTTCGCCAGTGTGCTTGGCGAGCATGCCCCCGAGCGTGGTGTTCGGAGTCATCGTCACCGCCTCGCGCGGCGAGTAGCCCTTCACGCGACCGAACGAGACCCGCAGCGTCGAGTTCGCGTCAGGCGCGACAGTCCTGCCCGCCTCGGCGATCACCGCGCGCCGCCACACCGGGCGCAGCTTCAAGACACGACCCGACCACACGTCGCGGCGATCGCGCAGCGCACGGCGTTCCGCATCGAGCGCGAGCGCGAAGCCCAGGAGGGAATCCTTGCGCGCCTCCAACTGCGCAGGCGTCTCGTCGAACAGCTTCTTGCGCGTCTCGAGGTCGAACACCTTCGAGGTCGCGGCGAGCTCCGAGCACTTGCGCGCGAGGGCGGCGTCGTCCTTCAAGCCGGCAAAGGTCGTGTCGACCACCGCGAGGCGCTGATCGGCCGGCAAGGCGAGCGCGCGCTTCACCCACGACACGAAGAGGCGCTGATCGACAGCCGGGTGGAAGCGCTTCTGATCCCGCTCGTGGCGCTCCCGCAGCCGGGGGAGATCGCGTTCCTGCCACCCCGGCTCCCGCTCGACGTCGGGTCGCTGCGCCTCGACGCTGCGACGCGCGAGCATCAACGGCCAGCTCAACGCGCGCGAACCCCGGCCCGACATGTCGAGCAGAAAGTCGCGGTCCCACGTCTTGAGGCGCTCGGTGGCCAGCGCCACCAGCCCCGCATGGGCCTCGAGGGCCGGCGCCAGCTCGGGCTTCTTCGTGGCGAACGCCTTCACCCGGGCTTCGGCCGCGCGCTGCTTCTCGAGGATCTTCCCGCGCTTCAACCCGGCGAGCTGCCCTTCGGCGTTCTTCTTCGTGTTGAGAATGCTGCGGAGATCATCGGCGTTCGCGACCAGCGCTTCGCTCGAGCGCTTGCCCTCTTCGTCGATGATGGCCTGCCATTCGGCCATCACGGCGCGCACGCTGGGGTACCAGCGCCCTTCCCGCTCGGCCATCTCGTCGGCCAACTGCGCGCGGAAGCTCGCGCCCGGGTAGCCGAGCACGGCGACGGCGTCGTTTTCCTTCACGCCGTCTTTGGACAGCGGGAAGAACGCCTGCGGCACGAAGGGCTTGCCGTCTTGATACGCGCGCACGAGCGAGAAGTCGCCCGAGTGGCGAGGCCACATCCAGTTGTCGACTTCACCGCCGAAGTCACCGACCGCGCTCGGGGGCGCGTACACGAGGCGCACGTCGGTCAACTCGAGGAACTCGGTGAGCGTGAAGAAGAGGCCGCCATCGAACGCCGCGAAGACGCACCGCGTGTTCGGCTTCTTCTCGCAGTCGGCGACCAGTTTCTTTTGCGTCGCCTCGACAGACTTGAAGCGCGCCAGATCGTCGGGGTTCGGCGGCATCGCATCGAGCACGTCTTTGGTCACGTCGAGGAAGCGGCGCGGCACCTGAATGCGGAACGACGTGCTCTGCTTCTCGTCGGCCGCGGTACGCGCGAGGTAGCCGTCCTTCACCAGGTTTTCCTGCGGCGTGGAGTGCTCCTGCAGAATGCCCACGATGCAGTGGTGGTTGGTGATGAGCAGGCCGCTCTTCGAGACGAAGCTGCCCGAGCAGCCCGGCAGCTGCACCGCGTTGGCGAGCAGGCCGGTGCCCGTCTTCTCGTCCCACAGTTTGCTGAGCGGGAGCGCGAAGCCCTGCTGCTTCACCCACGCGGGCCCCAGCTGCTGCACCTGCTGCGGGGTCCACTTCCCTTCGCCGGCCAGGGCGACCGAGGCCATCGACAGCACACACGCGCAGATGAATCGCATGGTCGCCAGATAGCCCAAGCTGTGCCACGACGAGCGCGCGATGTCAGATTTCGAAAACCGGCTGCGCAAGAACGCCAAACAGCGCTTCGGGTGGGCGAAGCGGGAGCAGGTCTCCGCGTTTCGTCTCTACGATCTCGACATGCCGGAGTGGCCCTTCGCGGTCGACTGGTACGCCGGCTTCGCGCACGTCATGGAATACCCGCGGCGCAAGCAGCTCCGCGATGGGTCGATTGACGAAGCGCGCGCCGAGGTGGTGCGGGCGACGGCGGCGGCGCTCGACCTGCCGGCCGGGAAGATCTTCACCAAGACGCACGAGAAGCGGCCGTGGGGTCACGGGCAGTACGAGCGCGTGAGCGGCGCGTCAGAGGTGGTGACCGTCGAGGAGCACGGCCTGAAGTTCGAGTGCAACCTGAGCGACTACCTCGACACCGGCCTCTTCCTCGATCACCGCGTCACGCGCGGGCGGGTGCGCAAGGAAGCGAGCGGCAAGCGCTTCCTGAATCTGTTCGCCTACACGGGCTCGTTCACCGTGCACGCGCGGGCGGGCGGAGCGAGCGAGACCACGACGGTCGATCTCTCGAACACCTACTGCGACTGGGCCGAGCGCAACCAGCAGCTCAACGGGTTCGGGCTGGACACGAAGCACCGCGTGATCCGCGCCGACGTGCTCGGGTGGATCGAGGAGACGGCGAAGGGGCCATACGAGCTCATCGTGCTCGACCCTCCGAGCTTCAGCTCATCGAAGAAGATGGGCCGCCGCTTCGAGGTGCAGCGCGATCACAAATGGCTCGTCGAGCGCACGCGTTCGCTGCTCTCTCCCGAGGGCGTGCTCTACTTCTCGACGAACTTCCTCGGCTTCGAGCTCGATCCGAAGATCAGCGGCGCGGTGTCGATCGAGTCGTTGCCCGCCGACTTCCGCCGGCCGGTGCAGCGCACCTGGCGCATCACTTCACGGGCTGCGCCGGTGCGGCCTTGATGGGCCCGTCGGCAGGCGCTTCTTCCTGCGCGCGCTGCTGGCGAACCGAGGTCACCGTCTTCCACCCCGCGTAGAGCGCGATCACGAACACCGCGAGCGCTGCGAGGTACTTGAACGACGACGACTCTTCGTCCACCGGGCGCGCATACGTCGAGAGCCCGAGCGCTTCACTCACCCCGCCGTACTCGCCGGCGTAGCGCGCGAGGCGGAGGTACTCGTCAACCAGCCCGCCGAGCCCCGCAAGGCTCACGGTGTCGGTGCGCTGCGGGTCCATCACGCGGAGGTTCTGCGCTTCGGAGATCTCGAGCATCGCCTTCGCGACCAGCTCGATCAGCTCGCTCGAATCGTGAAAGGGCACGCGCACGTCGAAGCCGATGAGCTGGCCGTTCTCCTTCACCAGGCTGAAGGTGATCTCACCCCGCGTGGGCTTCCAGACGCCCTGCCCTTCGGCGCTGAGCGTCGCCCCGCGCGAGGTGAGCGCCTCGACGAGCGGAGGCAGCGCGATGGCCTCGCCCACGGTCTTCGACTGAAACACGAGATCGTACGAGTGCTGCATCGCCCTGACGTTCTACCATGTCGGCATGGCGCTCCGATTCGGACAGATGACGGTGCACCCTTTGGTGGAAGGCCGCGTCAGTCTCGACGGCGGGGCGCTCTTTGGCACCGTGCCACGCACCGCGTGGGAACGGCACTTCACCCCTGACGATCGCAACCGGGTCTCGCTCGTCACGCGCGCGCTGCTCATCGAGTGCGCGGAGCGGAAGATCCTGGTCGACGTGGGCATGGGGGCGCGGTGGGACGGCATGGATCGCGCGCGCTACGGCCTCGATCACCAGGGTTCGCTCGACGCGTCTCTCCAGGCCATCGGGCTCACCCGCAACGACATCACCGATCTCGTGCTGAGCCACCTCCACTTCGACGTGGCCGGCGGCATCGCCCGCGAAGAAGGGGGAGAGGTGCGCTTGAGCTACCCCAACGCGACGGTGCACCTGCAGCGCCGACACTGGAAGTGGGCGCACCAGCCCGCCGAGAAAGACGCCGAGAACTTCCGCAAGCAGGACTTCTCGCTGCTCGAGCGCAGCGGAAAGCTGCACCTGCTCGAGGGCGCGACCGAGCTGTACCCCGGGGTGCACCTCTTCGTGAGCGAAGGCCACACGGTCGGCATGCAGCTGGTGCGGCTCGACGGTGAGTGCGACAGCGACGCGCTGGTCTTCTGTGGCGCGCTCATTCCCACCGCGGCGCACCTGCACGCGACGTGGGTCAGCGCGTACGACCTGTACCCGCTCACCTCGGTCGAAGAGAAACGGCAGATCCTCGCGCAGGCGCTCGAAGACGGCTGGCGGCTGTTCTTCTCGCGCGACCCGAACATCGCCATCTGCACCGTGAGGGACGATGGCAGTGGACAGGTGGTCGTCGATCGGGTTTTGGCCGCTGCGTGACTACCCCCACCGTTCGCATCACCAAGAAGGGCGTCGATCGCTGGAAGGCCGGCCACCCATGGATCTACCTGGCCGACGTCGAGAAGCCGCCAGCAGACCTCGTCGGTGGTGAGGTGGTGCGCGTCGAAGACGGCCGCGGCTGGTTCCTTGGGCTGGCCTTCTTCTCGCGCGAGTCGAAGATCACGCTGCGCTGGCTGTCGTGGGAAGACGTGGCGATCGATCGCGCCTTCTTCAAGCACCGCCTGCTGGCCGCCGACGCGATCCGCCAGCGCGCGCTGCCCGGTGAGAAGTCGTACCGCGTGGTGCACGGCGAGGCCGATCTGCTGCCGGGCCTGGTGGTCGATCGCTTCGGTGATTGTCTGTCGGTGCAGTTCCTCCACAAGGCGACCGAGCAACGCAAACAGGTCATCGTCGACCTGTTGATCGAGCAGTTCGCGCCCAGGGCCATCGTCAACCGCAGCGACGCCAACGTGCGCAAGCTCGAGGGGCTCGAGCCCGAGAAGGGCATGCTGCACGGCGAGCCGCCCGGGCCCGTGGTGTACCGCGAGGGCCACATCGCGATGGAGATCGATCTCCTCACGGGCCAGAAGACGGGCGCCTTCCTCGATCAGCGCGACAACCACGTGATGTCGGGTGAGTGGGCCGCGGGCGAGGCGCTCGACTGCTTCAGCTACGTCGGCGGTTTCGCGCTGCAGCTCGCGTTGCGCGCGAAGAAGGTGACCGCGGTCGAGATCAGCGACGCGGCCTGCGCGCAGATCACCGCCAACGCGAAGCGCAACCAGCTCGACAACCTCGAGGCCGTGGCGGCCAACGCCTTCGACTTTCTCCGCGACTCGGTCGACGAGGGGAAGAAGTTCGACACCATCGTGCTCGACCCGCCCTCGTTCGCGAAGAACAAGAGCGCCATCGACGCTGCCGTGCGCGGGTACAAGGAGATCAACCTCCGCGCGATGCAGCTGCTCAACCCTGGCGGCATTCTCATCACCGCCAGCTGCACCCACCACGTCGACGAGCAGCGCTTCGAGGAGATGCTCGACTCCGCCGCGGCCGACGCGAAGCGGCGCGTGCAGATCCTCGAGAAGCGGGGCGCGGGGCGCGATCACCCCGTGCTGCTGAACCTCCGCGAGACGCGGTACCTGAAGTGCTTCGTCTTGCGGGTGCTGTGACGAGCAGGTTGACGCACAACTCCCGTCACACGCGTCGACCAGGCATCGGCACGTGACCTCGTCAGGAAGGCGGGGCCCGTCGCGCGCGTTCGGTCCCTTTCACACGCGCATGGGCGGCGGCAACGACGTGCGCTTGCGAGCCGTGAGGAAGACGCTCAGCCACAACATGTAGAACAACGCGCTCGCCGGCAGCATGCCCACGCAGCACGCGAGCGCGCCCACCAGCATCACGGCCGCACCGACGAACGAGTAGCCCACCAGTCGCAGCCGCTGCCCGTCGGCCATCTGCCACGCACGGCGGATCGCCTCGAGGGGATTGCACTGGCTCACCAGCAGCTCGGGCACGCCGAAGATGGTCAGCGGCAGCACGTAGAGCAGCGCGGCCACCATCGCCAGCAGCCCCCCGGCGACGATGAAGGGCCCGGGACTCGTGAGCCACTGGCGCAACGAGCCCCCGTCGAGATCGCTGAAGCCCAGGCCCCCGACCTTGAGCGAGAGGAAGCCGAGCACCGCCATCGCGATGTACGTGGGGATGGTGATCACCGCATACATGATGAGCTGCAACACCACGTACTTTGGCAGCAGGCTCAGCTGCGTGAACATGCGCCCCACGTCGGCCTTGCGCCCGTCGAGCACGTCGAGACACATGCGATAGATGCCGATGAGGCCGACGCCGGTGATGGGGATGTTCAGCAGCCCGGCGGTGACCTGCGTGAGGCCGTTGCTGATCGCAAAGTCGCGCAGGTTGGCGAAGGGGCGCGCCGGGTCGACCTGCAGGTTCATCACCTTGTTGATGATGGTGGTGATGATGTTGCTCATCAGCCCGGCCATCATCGCCACGCCGACGAAGAGCAGCACGCCCACCGAGAGCATGAGCCACTCGGCTTTGAAACGCTCGAAGCAGTAGTTCCACACCTGGTCGAAGTCGGCGTCAGGCCCGAGGGGAAAGTCGGACCCCTGCGTCAGCGCGCGGCAGGTCGGGCAGAAGCGCTCGGACTGGTTCACCGAGCAGGCGGTGCACATGAAGTTTCCGCAGCGGGCGCAGACCGACGGCGCACCCACCCCGGGATGAATGGCACACTGCGCACCGATGGCTGGGCCTGGCTGCATCGTGAAATCCCCTCAAAAGGAAACGACGTGACGGTAGCTGACGATGAACCCGACGCGCGGGAAATGACGCTGCGCTGGCGCCGCGCGGTCACCGAGACGAAGGCGGTGCTCGAGATGGCGTCGGCCACGTGGAGCCAGCACTCCTGCCCCGGCACCAGCGAGTGTTGTCAGCTCGCGACCACGAAGCGCGAGCCGTGGCTGTGGCCCAGCGAGTGGAAGATCGTGCAGGAGCGCCTCGCGCGAGATCGCCGCCCTCCTCCGCCTCCGCGCGCCGATGGCGGCTGCCCCCTGCTCGACGCGGCCGGCAAGCGCTGCACGATCTACGAGAGCCGCCCGTTTGGCTGCCGCACCTACTTCTGCCACCGCATCACGGGGCCTGCGCAGCAGCCGGTGCAGAAGACCAACGCGCTGCTCGAGCGCATCGCCAAAACGAACATCGCGGCCGACCCTCAGGCCGAACCGCGATGTCTCACCGACTGGCTGTCGCGTTGATCAGTTGCGCGCAGAACCCGCAGGCCAGGTGCCAGGGGGCACCATGATGAGGCCCGAGTTCCACCCGAACTTCTCGAGCGGCATCTGCTCGATGGCGCGCTTGCTGTTGGGCATCTCAGCCCAGTGGAATTCGTTCACCTCACCAGCGCGACCCACGAAGGTGTGCATGCCGCCCTTGGCGAGCCCGAAGAAGAACGGCACCTCGCGCAGCTTCTCGATGCCCGACATGTCCTGCTTCGTGCCCTTGCCCTCGGTGGGCCGGTAATTGGTGACCTGCGCGTCGACGGCGATGCCGTAGTAGCCCTTGCCGCGCGAGACCTGCAGCGCGCTGAAGCTGTGCTCCGGGTTGCCGTCGTCGGGGTTCTTCGCGTCGGGGTTCCAGTACACCGACTGCCAGCCGTCTTTCTTGAGCTCAGCGGCGAGGTCGGTGCCTTTGCTGCCCTTCGAGGCGACGATGCGCTGAATCTCAGAGAAGCGCTCGCTCTTGCCGGCAGCCGCGTACGCCGCGCCCACGTTTTCCATCGCCCAGGCGATGCAGCTGCTCTCTTTGATGCTGCTCGCCGACGGGGGCGTGGTGCCCGGCTTGGCGTTCGCCGTGATCCATTCTTGCTTCTCGGTGGCGCTCATCTTCTTCCACGACGAGTGATCACCGAAGTACGTGCCGACGCCGGTCTTCTCGATCGACTCGAGGTGGCGCTTGCTGCGCATCTCGATCGACTGCGCACCGCCAGCGGCGAACTTGGCGCCCAGGCTCTCGGCGCGCTGCGTGGTGCCGACCTGCGCGGTCTGGCCAGCGGCGTTGCTGCCCGCCGCCCACCCCTGAGCGGGCTGCGTGGTCTGCGTGGGGGTCGTCTGCTGCGTGGGGCGTGCACCGGCGCCGGGAACGGAGAGGTTCCACCCGACCTGAATGGCGTTGCGGTTGGTGGCGAGGCCCGGGTAGCGGCCCACGTTCGCCTGGACGAGCGCCTCGAGTGACACTCCGGCGCGCGAGGCGATCTTCGAGAGCGAGTCACCCGACTTCACGGTGACGGTCGAGCGCTGCGAGGTGGTGGGGGTGGCGCTGGTGCGGGGCGTCGTGACGTTGGTAACGGGCATGAATCCTCGGGGAAGACCTGAAAAACGGAAGCGTAACCTGAAACCCAACACCGGATCGGCCCGACGCGCGCAAAAGCCGACGCCGCACCAGGGGAGGGCCCGGCGCGGCGTCGGTGACAGCCACCATCCACCCGGCCGGGGATGGGAGGTCTGTCGAAGCTCAGTCGTGCAGGAACGCGGGGTCGCAGGCGTACTGGGTGCAGGCGAAGACACCACCCGTCCACGACTGGAGCGAGTAGCCGTCTTCGCAGCTGGGCACGAACGCCGCGCACGCGCCCGGTGCGGCGCAGCCGGCGGGCATGGTGCAGAGGTTGGTGTCGCGCACCCACACGTTCTGCTTCGACCCGGGGCACAGGGGCAGCGACGGGCGCGGGCACGACTGGGTCATGTCGGGGAGCTTCACGAAGACCTGCGCCGCATCGAGAATTCGCTCGACCCCGGCGCCAAACTGCGACGCGTTCACGAAGCGACCGGCGACCAGCGCGCCCTTGTCGGTCACGCGGGCGGTCAGCCAGTTCTGATCAACCAGCGGCTTGGCCGCGCGCTCGACCGAGATGTCGTGGAAGAGAGTCGCGCTGGTGCTGTGCAGCTTCGTCGCCTTCATCGTCGGGCACGGCGCGGTGACACACTGAACGTTGGCGTCGGCCACCGAGTAGAACGTGTCGGCGCCTTCCTTGAACTGCATGCCGGGCATGCCGCGCCACGCCGAGGTCACCACGAAGTCGCGGTAGCCATTCTTGAGCGCACCGAGCTTGCCGAAGAGCACCACCTCGAATTCGGGCGCGTTGGTGACGTCGGCGCGGTCTTCGTCGTTGATGAGGTTCGAGCGCGAGAAGTCGAAGCCCGGCACGTAGACCTCCCGCACGGTGGCGCGGTTGATGTCGTGGATCCAGAAGCCGCCACACATCGGGGCAGCGCAGCGGCGGAAGTCACGGCGCGCCACCACGTACGTGCGGCTGCTCGAGCCGAGCTCGCCCTCGTCGGTGGTGACCTCGTTCGACGTCTCGTCGAGCTGGGCTTCGCTCACACCACAGGCGGTGAGCCCCACGACACAGACAAAAAGGAGTGCGGTTCGCATGGCAGGCGCAGGTAGCATGATGTAGGCAAAACGTCTACGCCACTTTGACGCACTGCGCAAACGGCAGTTTCGATAGGAGCGCCATCGCCCATGCCTCTGGTCGTTCGCCGAGTGAAGGTGCAGGACCTGTCGTTGATCGAGTCGTTGGAACAGGACTCGGTGCGGAGCTTCCCCACGCGCACGCGGTGGATGGAGACGTTTCGCGGAATGCTCGAGCGCGCGCTGACCGAGGAACCGGAAGGGCTGCTCGTCGCAGACTACGAAGGTCGCGCCGTTGGGGCCGCCATCGCGCGGGTTCGCGGAGCGCACCCCGTCACGGGCGAAGAGCATGGTCGGCTCGAGGCGTTGACGGTCGCTCCAGCGTGGCGCGCGCACGGCATCAAGGAGCGCCTGCTCAAAGAATCGGAGGCCTACCTCAAGTCCCGCGGCTGCCGGATGATGGTGACGACGCTGCAGTCTGACGCGGGGGCCGAAGGTGAGCTCTTCAAGAGCTCGGGCTTCAAGGTCGCGTCCTGGGAGCTGACGCGGACGTTGTGATCACCGCCCGCCGACGGGAATGGTGAGCAGCGGGGCGCGGGCGCCGGTGTTCTCGTTCAGCTGCAGGCGGCTGAGTTCCATGAGCAGCGAGAACGTCGCGCGCGTGTCGTGATCGGTCGCGTCGATGAAGAAGCAGTGCCCCGCGTACTCGACGGCGACGTGGGCGCTCGAGTTGTAGTCTGACGTCGACGACTTCACGGTGAAGAGCCCGTTGAGCAACGGCTTCCAGTCGTACGGCGTGCCGTCGGCGTTCTTCGTCTGGCGCGCGAGGCCCTTCTCGAGGTGTTCCTTAGGCACCTCCACTCCATGCGCGACGAAGTAGAGGGCCTGCAGCAGCGAGCGGGGCTCGAGATCGAGCTGCGTCTCGCCGGCCTGGCGATCGACGCCGAAGGGGTCGAGTTCCTCGACGGTGATGTCGAAGCGGGTGAGCCCTGGCTTCAAGTGAAACACGCCCTGCAGGGTCTTCACCTCTGGCGTGTCCATCGCGGCGGGGTTGAGGCGGAAGACGAAGCGCGGCTCTTCTTTCTGCAGCTGCCACTTGCCGTCGGCCTGCGCGACGAAGGTGAGGCCGTCTTTGTCGGCCGCGAGCAGCTCGGTGGCCGAGACGCTCGAGAGCTTCGGGCCCAGCACCGAGGTGGTCTTCTCGGCGCCAAAGACGATGTCGCCGCGTTGCTGCAGGGCCTGCAGTGCGGTCATGCCTTCGTTGAACGCGCTCGGGGGAGGCGCCTGGGCGGGGGTGGGCCCGCTTGCCGACTGCGCGTTGGGATCCAGTTCAGGTTCTCGAGGTAGAGGCGGAAGACGGTCTGAATCGGCCACGTCGTCTTCGCGAGGTAGATGATCCCCTCGAGGGTGAGCGGCGTGAAGAGGCGGCGGGCGAACTCACCGTCGTCGAGCGGCGTGAGGCTCAAGGTCGGCCGGTCGGCCCCGCTGAGGCTCGCGCTGGGGAGCACGCTGGTGAAGGGTGCCGAGCCCACCGCGAAGAACGGCGTGGCGCCGAGGCCGCCCGAGAACTCGTACTGCGCGGCGATGTTCGAGATGGCGAGCGAGCTGGGCGTGTCGCCGTAGCGCAGGCGCACGATGTTGAGCAGCATCTCCTGCTCGGAGGTCACCTTGACCGTCTCGTTGTAGCTGACGCGGGTGCGTTGCAGCGCGCCGGGGCCGATGCCAGCGCACGCGGTGAACACCACAGAGGTCAGGAGCAGGGTTCGCACCGCGCGATGGTCGACCGACCCGCTTCGACGTCAACTTTTGCGGGCCCACCCGACGCAGTTTTTGCGCACGACATTCTGCTGACGACGCGCACGCATCGAACGTGGCGAGCACCCTTGGCGCAGAGGCGCACCACCCATGAAACCGACGACCATCACGCTGATCGATCAGCCGCGGCAGTTCGAGATCGACGAGCTGTTCTTCTCGACCACCAACTCGAAGGGGATCATCGAGACCGGCAACGACGTCTTCGTTCGCCTCTCGGGCTATTCGCGCAAGGAGCTCATCGCGCAGCCGCATTCGATCATCCGCCACCCGCACATGCCGCGCGCGGCGTTCGAGCTGGTGTGGAGCGCCTTGCTCGCGGGGCGACCGGTCGCCGCCTACGTGAAGAACCTCGCGAAGGACGGGCGCTACTACTGGGTGCTGGCCTTCATCGCGCCGATCCCGGGCGGCTTCCTCTCGGTGCGCACCAGGCCGTGCTCGAAGGTCTTCCCGCTGGTCATGCGCGTCTACGAGGCCATGGTCACGCTCGAGAACGCCGAGCTGGCGGCGGGGCGGTCGCCGAAGCAGGCGATGGAGGCGTCGACCGCCCTGCTCGGCCAGCGGCTCCGCGAGCTCGGGTACGACGACTACGAGGACTTCGTGGCGCGCGCGGTGGTGCCTGCCGAAACGACGGCGCGGCGCGAGGCGCTTTCGTCGCATGAGCACGTGTTGGCGGTGGCGGAGCAGAACGATGCCCGCACCGCCCTGCCCGAGGCGCTGAGCGGGCCGTGGCGCACGGTGCGCGCGGGGCTCTTCGCAGTGCGCGAGGCGAACCATTCCTTCGGTGCAGTACTCGAGCGCGCGTTCAACGCGATCACGGGCACGCGGCGCATGCTCTCGGAGTTTGTCGGCATTCAGTTGTCGGCGGTGAACGTGTCGCTGCGCGCGGCGCGGCTGGGCCGGCACGGCAAGGCGACGATGGCGATCGCCGAGTTTCTCGCGCAGGCGACCGACAAGCTGCGCGAGGAGATGGACGCGCTGTGCAAGTCGCTCGACGAAGGGCGCGTGGCGTTGGGCGGGCTGGTGCTCGAGCTGGGCTGGTCGTCGCTGGAGGTCGAGATGGTGCTCGAGGCGATCGACGAGTGCCTCGCGGCGCAGCAGCAGCGGGGGCCGAGCGACGAGCTGGCGGTGCACTTTCTGGGGCTCGAGCGGCTGCACGAAGGGCTCACGGGCACCATCGGGCGCCTGGGTGAGCGGGGCCGCGCGTTTCGCAGTTCTCTGACGAAGGCGATGCGGCGGGCCGACTGGGTGCGCCAGCACGCGCTGTCACTCGAGGCGGCGTACACCGGCGGGCGCGTCGAGTCGGCGCGGCTGCCGGCGGAGTCGCAGCTGGGAGAGCTGCTGGAAGAGCTCGGCCGCCGGCTCGGCTCGGCGCGCGAGGCGGTCGAGGAGACCCAGCGGGCAGCGGGCGATCTCGCCACCGTCGAGACCATCACTCACCAGGCGCAGGACGCGCTGCAGTCGACGGGCATCGCGCTGAAGGGGCTGCTGGACGCTTTGAGGAACGTGAGCGCCCGAGCCGCCTGAGCCTGTCCCCCTCTCCTCCCGCGGAGGAGAGGGTTGGGGAGAGGAGGAACCCCGGTCGGCGAGCGGAGAGGCGGTCACCTCCCTCTCCCTGCGACGCGGGGAGAGGGTGGCGCGAAGCGCCGGGTGAGGGGCTTCTGGCGCTGAGGAAAAGCCCCTCACCCCGGCCCTCTCCCCGCTCGCGCAGGGAGAGGGAGAAAGGACTTTCGTTCCCCGTGGTCGACGCAGTCGGTGTCGTCTCTCCCCTGCGGGGGCGAGGGAGATCAGGGGCCGGCGTCGGGTTCCGCCGCAGCTTCGCGCGCAGCCTTTTCCTTCGCCTCGCGCATCAGCTCCTCGAGTGACTTCACGCGCGGCGGCTCGGTGTTCTCCGGGGGCGGAGGCGCGGCCTGGTCCTTCGCCGCCTTCTCTTTCGCCTCGCGCATCATCTCTTCGAGCGACTTCACGCGCGGCGCTTCGACGACGCCGCCATCGGTCTCGGCCGAGGCCTTCTGCTTCGCCTCGCGCATCATCTCCTCGAGGCTCTTCACCTTGCCGGGCTCGGCGACGGGCTGGGTGGGCTGCGTCGGCAGCACCGGCTTCGGCGCGACCTTCGGCTTGGCCTTCAGCGCGTTGACGAGGCCCGTCGACATCTCGGGGATCCAGGTGATGATCACCAGGCTGCCCAGCATGATCACCACCGTCGGCACCACCGCGCGGATCACGAAGCCGAGGCCCTTCTTGAAGAGCGAGCTCGACACGAAGAGGTTCAACCCGACGGGCGGCGTGAGGTAGCCGATCTCGAGGTTGACGATGAAGATGATGCCCATGTGAATGGGGTCGATGCCCATCGCGGCCGCCATCGGCGCGAGCATCGGCGCGATGATCAGAATCGCGCTCATGATGTCCATGAACATGCCGACCACGAGCAGCAGCAGGTTCACCACGATCAAGAACTTGGTCGGCGTCAGCTCGAGCGTCTTGAGCCACTCGACCATCAGATCAGGCACCTGCTGATCGACGAGGAAGTAGTTCAACACGATCGCCAGCGCGATGATCACCAGCAGGCTGCCCATCACCGTCATCGAGCCTTCGGCGACGACGAGGAGCTTCTTGCGATCCATCTCCCGGTGAATGAACCACTCGACGGCGAGCGCGTAGACCACCGACACGGCGCTCGCTTCGGTCGCGGTGAAGATGCCCGAGTAGATGCCGCCGAGGATGATCACCGGCAAGAGGAGCGACCACACGCCCTGGCGCGTCGCTTCCCACAGGCGCGCCTTGCTGAACGGCTCGCGGGGGATCTTGAACCGCACGCCCTGCGTCACCGAATAGATGGCGAGCAGCGAGCCGATGAAGAGGCCGGGCACGATGCCGGCGATGAAGAGATCGGTCGGGTCGACCGGCGTCGCCGACGACACCATGATCGAATAGACGATCATCGGGATCGACGGCGGAATGAGGATGCCGAGCGAGCCTGCGGTGGTGAGCAGGCCGATGGAGAAGTCTTCGGGGTACTTCGCCTTCACCAGCGCGGGCACCATGATCGAGCCGATGGCCACCACGGTGACGGGCGAGCTGCCGGAGATGGCCGCGAAGAACACGCAGCCGGCCACCGCGCTCACCGCGAGCCCACCGGGGATCCACCCGAACGCGGCCTTCATGAACTCGATGAGCCGCCGCGCGAGCGAGCCCTGGGTCATGAGCTCACCGGCGACCACGAAGAACGGGATGGCGAGCAGCACCTCTTTGCCGGCGAGCCCGAGCAACTGACGCACCACCAGCACCTGCTCGTCGAGCGACGCCATGCCCGAGACGGTCGCGAGCAACGCGATGCCGAGGCCGCCCATCAGCACGAACAGCGGCTGACCGAGCAGCAGCGCGGCGGAGATCATCCCCAGCACCAGGAACGCCGTCTTGCCGGTGAAGAAGAACACGCCGCACAGCAGCGCGAGCCACACCACGAGGCCGACCTTGCGCTTGCGGTAGGCGCCGATCGCGAGGGCGAGCGTGAAAGCGAGCAGCGCGGAGTTCACGGCGCGCCCTCCTTGCCCTCACCCATCGGCAACTGTTCCGCGGCGAGCGCGTCGAGGTCGATGCCGTGCGCGTCTGCCCCGCCCTTCGGCGGGCCCCACTTCCAGTCGTGAATGCCCTGCGCGAGGAAGCGCAGCGCCATGACGCTGAACGTGACCGGGACGGCGAGCGTTGTGACCCACAGGGGAATGGGCAGCGCGTCGTACACGCCGACACCGTCACCGCTCATCCACTCGTGGATCTGTTCGAGCAACTGCTTGACGCCCAGCAGCGCGATGTACGCGCAGAAGACGAACGTCACGATGCCGCCGATGAGCGAGAACGGCTTCAACGTCTGCTCGTCGAGCTTCTTCTTGATGGGGTCGAGGATGATGTGGCGCCGGGTCTTGGTGGCGAGCGACGCGCCGAGCATGCCGCTCCAGAGCATGAAGCCGAGGGCGAACTTCTGCGCGCCCGGCACGCTCGAAGGGAAGACGAAGAGGATCGCCTTCACGAACACGAACGCGCCGACCAGCAGCCCGGCGCCGATGCCCGCCGACTTCCCGAAGCCTGGAGACGGGGCCTTCGCGCGTTCGGCAGCGATGCTGCGCGCCGAGTGCGCCGCGAGCACGAAGAAGAGCAGAGAGAAGAGCCCGAAGAGCGCAGGCCCCAGCGTGCCGACCACGAAGGCCGTCTGGTCGGCCGTGGGCTCGGTGTAGAGGATCGAGAGCAGGATGCCCTCGGTCTTGCCGATGGGTCGCGAGAACGTGCGCTGAATCACGTCGAGCGAGACGAGAATGGTCATCGCCGTGAGGCTGACGAGCAGCACGACGCGCTCGAGGCGATAGACGAGGTCATCGAGCTTCTCAGCCCGCTTGCGCAGCGACTCCATGTGAAACCCCCGAAGCTGGGACTACTTCTTCGCGGCGAATTCCTTCTTCGCGGCGAGCACCACGTCGAGGATCGCCTTGTTGCCCGGCGCCTTCTTGCCGAAGGTCTGCCACACCGGCTGCACCTTCGCGGCGTAGGCCTTCGTCTGCTCGGGCGTCAGCTTGCAGACCGTCTTGCCGGCCGCGGTGAAGTTCTCGAGGAGCGGCTCGGACAATGCGCGCACGCCTTCGATGCCCTTGCGCTCTTCCGCGCGCACCATCAGCTCCTTCTTCACGTCTTCGGGCTGCGCGTCGAACCACTTCTTGGAAATCACCATGATGCCCGGCTGGTAGATGTGCTTGGTGAACGTGAAGTGGCTGATGCCCGAGTACCAGCTCGTGGCGAACGAGAAGAGCGGCGTGTTCGAGTAGCCGTCGACCGTGCCCGTCTGCAACGCGCCCAACACCTCGGGCACCGCCATCTCGACCGGTGACGCACCGAAGGCCTTGTACGTCTCGATGTGCACGTACGATTCCTGGCTGCGCATCTTGAGGCCCTTCATGTCGTCGACGTTCTGAACGCACTTCCCCTTCACGCCGTAGCCGTGCCAGCCGTTCTCGGCCCACATGACCATCATGAAGCCCTTGGCCTCGAGCATCTTGGCGAACTGGTCGCGCGTCTTGTTGAGGACGAAGTCGGCCTCTTCATCGCTGGTGAAGATGTAGGGCAGCTCGAGCACCGCGAGCTCGGGCACGTAGGCCGCGAGCGCGCCGGTCGAGCCGCCGAACAGGTGCAGGTTCCCGTTCTTGGTCTCCTCGATCATCTCCTTCTCACCGCCGAGCTTCCCGCCGATGAAGACCTTCAGCTTGATCTTGCCGCCGCTGTTCTTTTCCATGCGGGACTTGATGCCCTCGAGCCACTCGGCCCACGGCGTGCCTTCGGGCGCGACCGAGCCGACCTTGGCGATGACTTGTGCATGAACGAGAGAGGCAGACACGACGACGGCGAACAAGACCTGCTTGAACATGGGAATCCCCGGGAAGTGGATGAGGAGGAGACGGAGGGTCGGCTCAGAACTTCTCGTCGATCTCGGCGAGCAGCTTCCTGGCCTTGAGCTGCTCGATGGTGTTCTCAGGCGCGATGGCCGGGTCGACCTTCGCGTCAGCGGCGATCACCTCGTCGAGGAGCTGCTTGAAGGTCGCCTTGTCCTGCTTCTTGGTGCAGAGGTACTCGGCCCAGAGCACCTTGGCGCCGAAGTAGTTGGGCGCCAACTCGATGGCCTTCTTGAAGTTGGTCTCCGACTTCTCGAGCGAGCCGCCGGCGATGCCCGCAGTCACGGCCTCGAAGCTGCCGAAGTACCGCCACGGCGCGGCGTAGAAGTACATCTCGTCGAGCGACTTCACGTGGTCCATCGTGGCCTTGATGTCGTCCTTGTAGCGGAGGCGCGTGGCGAAGCCCTTGCTGGCCGCCCACTTCCCGAGGTTCGTCGCGTACCAGTACATGCCGGGCACCGCTTCCTTCGGGGCCAGGGTGATCGACTCTGCGTGCTTCTTGCCCTCGGTCATCGCCTTGGCGAACGCCGGCGCGGCGATGGTGAGCGAGCGCGTCGCCCAGTCGAGGCCCTTCTGGTACTCGGCGTCACGGCCCTCGGCGTTGCCCTCGAGCGCGAGGTAACCGTCGCCCAGCAGGTAGTGCGCACGCGAGAGCTTCGCGGCGAGCTCGGCGCTGGGCGCCTTCTCGAACGCCGCTTCCCACTTGGTGATGGCCTCGGTGAGCTTCGCCTTGTCACCGCGGGCTTCCCACGCGGCGTCGCCTTCGGTCACGGCCGCGGTAGCCGCATCGGTCGGGGCGGCGGTGGTGACCTTCTCGTCCCACTTTGCCTGGTACGTCGCACAGCCGCTGACAGACAGCGCGGCCGACATCCACATCGCCTTGGTGAATCGCATGGGGTTCTCCTTGAGGTGAGAGTGAAGCGGGTTGCGAAAAGAACGCGCCGCTTCATACGAGTGATTGCCCGCGTGGCAAACCGCCCCGTTCGAAAATCGACGAAGCGTGAAGCGCTGCGTCAAAAACCAAGGCCCAGCGCAATGCGCAGGCCGGTCGCAGACTGCTCGTCGACGTCGAGCACTTGAAAGCCCAGCTCGAAGAAGAACGGCGTGACGAAGGTGCCGAGGTGGAGCAGGTGAATGCCGAGCGTGGCGCGGCCGCCGAGCGCCGGGGTGTTGCCCCAGCCGACGAGGGGACCTGCCGACATCAGGAAGGTGAGCCTCGGCAGGTTCGCGAAGCGCGCGTTCGCGTCGTCCCACAGCGCGAGTTCCACGCGGCCCTGCAGGTTCGACGTCACCAGCGAGCGGCCTCCCTGCAGCATGTTCTCGACCTCGAGCGCCGCGCCGGGGAGCACGAAGCGGCTGCCCCAGTAGCGGAAGCCGGCCTGCCCCCCGAAGGTGAAGGTGGGTGGATCGTACGAGACGACCGCGCCCGCCTTGGCGCCCGCGAGGAAGGTCCACCTCGGCACGAAGGCGTCTTCTTCAGCCTGTGCGAGCGCGTTGAGCTCGTCGGCGTCGATGAGCTCGGCCTGCGCAGCGACCTCGGGCTCGAGCGCCGCCCACAACGCGCGGATGACGGTCGACGATTGATCGGAAGCGACGGCGAAGCGGGTGGTGCCCGGTGACGCCGGGGTCGCCAGCACGCATGCGTTCTCGCCCTGACTCGAGAGGCAATACCGACGCGCGGTCTTGTCGGGTGTGGTCTCGGCGCTGATGACACACAGGTTGCACCAGGTGCGCACCGCGTCGGGCTTCATCGCCACGAGCAGCGCATCGACGTCTTGCCACGAGCGCTGCACCTCGCGGTTGACGAAGCGGGTCAGCACCAGGCGGTGCTTGATGGCCGACTCGTGAAAGCCCCGGCAATTCATGCCGAGCAGCCCGCAGAGCGCCACGAGCCCGAGCGTGGCGCGCAACGTCACTCCGCGTGCCCCTTCGCCCCGCTGCGAAACTCAACCAGGCGGTAGAGCCAGCCGTCAGGACCCTGCACGCCGATCTTCCCGATGTTGGGCGCGAAGTAGTGGGTGAAGCCAGCCCCGCCCTCAGGCGGCGTCTCGAGCACCGCGAGGCAGTGGTCGACGGTGAGGCCGGTGGGCAGCTCGACCTGCGCCTCGAGCGCCACGACTTCCCACGCCGAGGTGCTGCCGCTGCCGCGCTCCATCGACGAGGGCGCTTCCCAGCGGGTGCCGCGCGTCATCGAGGCGGGCAGGATGACGACTTCGCGATCGGCGCGCAGGCCGCTGCGCTCGAGCCACGCGCCCTCCTTCACGCGCCAGGTGGTGCTGCCCGACCACTTGCCGAGCGACACGCTGACGTGCGCCTTCCATTCCACGAAGCTGGAGATGGTGACGCGGCCTTTGCCTTTGGCGAGACGGTAGGTCCACGAGGCGCCAGCGCGTTGCACGAAGTACTCGGCGCCGAGTCGGGTGGCTTCGGTGGTCGCGCTCGACGACGGCCGAGCCGCTTGAGCGAAGGCGAGAGACGAGAGCACGACGAGGACGAAGACCTTCTCCACGAGAGGTGCGACTCTTTCTCAAACGGGTCACCTTGTCTGCACACTCGTCAGCGCTCTGACGCGCCAGCGTCGCGACGGCAGACCCCTCGGGTGGTCGGTGACACCGCGCCGCGGGGCATCGACCCGTCTGATCCACGCGCCAACCTGCTGGATCGATGCTGATCCACGCGTGGCCCCGGGCTTGCTCAAGCGACTGCGTCAGTCGGCGAGGAGACGGTCTCTCCGCCATGAGCGCAGTCACTTCTGAGGAGCAACCACATGTTCAAGAGTTCAATCAAAGCAGCGGTCGTGGGAGCACTCACGGCGCTTTCTCTGGGCTGCCAGCCCCCGACGACGACGGATTTCGGCGATGTCACCGGCGTCGAGGAGATCGCAGAGCCGCTCGCCGCGCTCGGCACGGCGCCGACGTTCGCGACGGGAACGCTCACGGTGACGCTCGCGTCGGGTGAGACGTGCATCATCAGCAAGCACGCCGTCAGCGGCAACATTCTGGTCAACGACGTCTTCGCGACGGGCGCGACCTCGGCGGCGGTGAAGACCATCGCCGTGACGGGCGCCGGCGGCGCGGAGACGGTCATCCTCGACTTCGCCAACGGCACCTTCGCGCCGGGCACCGCGACTGCAGCGGGCATTCAGATCGCGTTCGGCGCAGGCGCCGACGTGTTCAAGGTGCGAGGCGCTGGTGCGGCGGCCGACACCATCACCGTCGGTGGCACCGCGACGGCGATCGACATCGCGACGAACATCGACGCGAACAAGGACATCACGGTGACGGGCTCGGGCTCGATCGCCTCGACCTACTCGCTGGGCGGCGGCAACGACGTCTTCAACGCCACCTCGGGCGCCTACGGCACCGGCGGCTCGCCGTTTCCGGGCGCGGTCACGGTGTACGGCGGTGTTGGTGACGACACGCTCACCGGCGGCAACGGAAACGACACCCTCTACGGCGACGTCGGCAACGACACGCTCAGCGGTGGCACGAGCGCGTCCGACACCGATTCCTACAATGGCGGCGCGGGCACCGACACGGTCACCTATGCGGCGCGCATGGCGGCCGTCACGGTCTTCGTGGGTGACGATGCGATGGGCAAGAAGGACGGTGAGTCGGGTGAGAGCGACGACGTGAAGATCGACTGCGAGATCGTGCGCGGCGGCTCGGGCAACGACAGCTTCACCGGCACCACCGGCGACCAGACGTTCTACGGCGGCGCGGGTGACGACACGTTCGACATGGGCCTCCTGGCGTCGACGGGCGCGGGCAACGACACTGTGTACGGCGAGGCGGGCATCGACACCGTCACCTACGCGTCGCGCCTCGAGGCGGTCACCGTCACGATGGACCTCAACGCGGCGAACGACGGCAACGCGACGGCGAGCGAGACTGACAACGTTCGCGACGACATCGAGAAGCTGATCTGCCCCACGGGCGCCTTCGTGTGCACCGCCACGGGCAACGCGCTCGACAACACCATCACCGGCGGCGCCGGGGCCGACGTGCTGGCGGGTGGCGCGGGTGACGACACCTTCCTCGTCGGTGCGACCGCTGGCATCGGCGGAGGCGCTGACAGCTTCGCGGGTGGTGCCGGCATCGACACCGTCTCGTTCGCGTCGTTCGGCGCGGTCATCAACGTCATCATGGACGGCACGGCTTCGACCACGCAGATGAAGGTCATCAACACCGACGTCGAGAACCTCACCTGCCCGACGGCGTCGGCGTGCACGGTGACCGCGAACGCGTCGGCGAACCGTATCATCGGCAGCTCGGCGGCCGACACCATCAATGCGGCGGGTGGTGACGACTTCGTCGAGACGGCGGGCGGCAACGACACGGTCGACTGCGGCGATGGCTCGGACATCCTCTATTACACGGCGGGCACCCCGGTGCCGACGGCGTGCGAGCTCTGAGTCACAGCTGAAGCGATGATGCACCCGGGGGCGGGCGGGAACGCTCGCCCCTGTTGCTGTAGGGGTGCCGGCTCGTTCGGACACCGCACGGAAGGGCCGGCAACGGAACACCGACGGCGGCATCGACGGGTCGTCCGCCCCGCGGACGCCCAGCAACGAACGAGACGGCTGTTCGGCGCCGCAGGGTCCTTCGCGCCAGGCGGTGGGTTCTGAACCGGCGCTGGTGGTTTCGAAAACCGGCTTTGAGCGCGCGCCAGCTGTTCGCGGCGAAACGATGGTTCTGATTCGCAGTGGGGAGACGACACATGAGGTGGGGACTTCTTCTGGCATCGCTGGTGGTGCAGGGCTGTGTGGCTCCGGGTGCCGCAGATGGTGGGATGAGCGGCGGTGACGGCGGCACGACAGGCGGCGGAGCAACGGGCGGAGGGACTGCCACGGGTGGCGGTGGAGGCACGGTGACCCGCGATGGCGGCGTCGCAGCGGTGCCCACGTGGATCATGGCGGACGCGCGCGTGGCCGGCAGAACGGGCCGCGACCTCCGCATCGGAATCAAGGCGAGCGATCGCAACCTCGACATCGTGTCGGTCGTCGCGCGCTTCCTCGACAGCGCGGGCACTGAGCTCTCACACAGCGCGCTCGCCCTCGAGTCGAAGAAGTGGACCGGCGAGACGCTCACCGCCGCGGCGTGGTCGCGCGGGCTCTTCGCGAGCACGAGCCCCTCCTCGGGCGCGACGCAGGTGGGGGTGCAGTTGACCGACGCGACGGGGCTCGTGTCTGACGAGCAGATCCTCGCCATCGCCGAGCAACCGGTCGTCGCGCGCGGTTCGACGTGCGATCCGCTCTTCCTGGGCAACCGGTGCGCGCCGGGCCTCGGCTGCCGCGGCATGCCTCCCTCGTGTGACGAGGGCCTCGCGCCGCAGGTGACGAAGCTCGGCTTCTTCCGCGGCACGAATGGGCCGACCATTCTCGTCGACGGCACCGAGCCTGAAGACGATCTCGCCTCGGTGCGCTTTCAGTTCCAGAACGCCCAGGGGCAGCCCATCAGCATCGACAGCGACGGCGACGGCACACCTGATCTCTCGTCGTTCGAGCAGCCGGCGAACAACCTCGCGGTCGATGGCGTGTTCCTGATGCGACTGCAGTCGGGCGTGGGGCTCGACACCCAGGTGGGCAAGCTGGTGGCGACGCCGGTCGACGAGGCGGGGCACGTCGGCATGCCGAAGGTGATCGCGCCCACCGCCCTGCCCGTGCGCATGCTCGGCCAGGCGTGTGACCCCAAGGGCTTCGACACCTGCGCGCCGACCTTGAGTTGCTCACCGGGCATCATCGGCGCGACCACCAACAAGTGCGCGTCAGCGGCCCCGATGCGCACCGCGCAGTGCATGGGCGCGCCGGTGCTCGTGCCGACCGCGGGCGGCAGCGTGGTGATGGGCTCGGCCGAAGGAGGCAGCCTGTGGGACGCGCCGAGCGGTTGCGCATCAGCAGACCCCACCGGTCGGCCAGAAGGGGTCGTCGTGCTGCGCCTGACCGATCGCGCCGACCGCGTTCGCCTCTCGACCGTGGGCAGCGGCACGAGCTTCGACACGGTGCTCTACGCGATGCCCGGGTGCCCCAACGACAACGCCGACGCGCTCGGCTGTTCCGACGATGTGCCGATGGGCGCGGGCGCCTCGGAGCTGGTGCTCGAAAACCTGCCAGCCGGTGATTACGTGGTGGTCATCGATTCGTTCGACCCGATGGGAGGCAACTTCGAGCTCCACGCCATCATCGAGTGACTACGGCGAGCAGTCGCCGACGACGGTGACCTCGCCCTTGTCGTTCATCTGCGTCACCCCGCCCCGCAGGCCGACCTCGATCACGAAGGTCTGCGTCGGAGCCGCGCCTGCCACCGACACCTTCGCCGAGGTGATGCCGAGGGTCTTCAGGTCGACGCCGAGCTTGCTCACCGACTTCGAGTAGCCGTCGTGTTCCGCGAAGTACGCCTTCTCGGCCGTGAAGAGCGTCTTCAGGGCGTTCTTCATGGTCGACACACAGTCTGCCGGGGGCGGCGCGGGGCGCGCGCCGGTGATCCACAGGCCGGTCTTCTTGTCGGCGAACACCTGCATCGCGTCTACCGACTTCGCGTCTTCGACCACCTTCTCGAGCGGGCGCGCGTCGGTGAGAGGCCCGCGCATCAACACGTACCGCGGGGCCGCCTTCGTCCCCAGCACCAGCAGCGGCACCGCGCAGCGATGCCCCTCGTCATCGAAGAAGTGCACCGTGGCGAGGTGCTCGGTGAGCTCGAGGAGCACCCTGCTGGGCGTAAAGTCTTTCAGCGTGGGCGCCTCGAGCTGTTCCTTGCCGGCCGCCTCGACGAGCGCCTGCAGGTCGGTCTTCGCTGCGCCGGTCGCCTTGAAGTGGGCCTCGAGCTCCTTCGGCGTCGCGAGGAGTTCCTTGCGATCTCCGCCGAGCACCAGCCACTTCCCCAGCCGCTCTTCGACCCGCTCGACGAGCTCCATCGAGTGGGCGGCGGTGAGGCCGCGTGGAGGCGCGGCGAGGACGGCGAGCGAGAGCGCGAGGGTGAGCATCGGCGCGGGACTCTATTCCGGTTACCCCTCTCCCCAACCCTCGCCCCTGCGGGGGGAGAGGGAGAAACTCAGGTCAGGCTGGGCGGCAGCGCACCACGCGAGAGCAGCGGGTCGCCCCACGAGTTCACGTTGGTGAAGCCCATGTACTTGAACACGTGCACCTGCAGGTCCGAGAAGCTGTTTGACGCGCTGCCGGCGAGGTTCACGTAGCGGCCGGTGCGGAAGTACTTCTTCGCGCCGCCGCCGCCGAAGAGCACCAGGTTGTTCGAGTTCGAATGCGTGTCGCCCTGCGAAAGCTCAGACCAGTGCATCACCAGCGTGTTGTCGTACACGGTGCCATCGCCCTCGGGGATGGCCTTGAGGGCGCCGTAGAGATCGGTCACCGACCGCTGGTGCAAGAGCCGCAAGATGCCGCGGATCTTGTCGAACGCTGCGGTGCTCGAGTCGTGCGAGATGGTGTGGTGGCCGTCGGTGTGGCCGAGCTCGCTGTACACCCGATCCGACGTGTTGCCCGACCAGTTGAAGTTGACGACGCGTGACAGATCACACGCGAACGCCATCGCCGTGATGCGGAAGAAGAGCTGCCCCACGTCGAACCAGCGCGCCGAGCTGTAGACGTCGAAGCTGGCGCCCAGAGAGAGCGTGGTGCACGCCGGCACCTGGCTCGCCATGCCCGAGAGGCTGGTCTCGATGTCACGCACGCTCGTCTCGTGCTGCTCGAGGCGGCGCCGATCGTCGGCAGACAGCTTCGGCTTGAGAGAGCTCAGCTCGCCCTTCACGGCGTCGAGCGCCGACTGCCGCATGGTCAAGCGACGAAGCGCTGCCTGACGGGCTGCCGGGTCGACGTCGGCAAAGATGCGCGTGTACGCGGTGAAGGGGTTCGTCTCGGGCGGCGTGGGGTTCTGCGTGCCTTCGGGCCCCGCGTGCGCGTGCTGGTTCCAGATGTTGTTGTTGCGATCGCCCACCCGGTACACGAGGTTGCCGTGACGCACGTTGGGGTTCGCGACGCGCACGAGATCGCCGAGGCGCTTGTCGAGGCTGGGCCCGAGCACGTAGCCGATGGTCGCGCCGTTGCCGCCGCCGATGGGGAAGCTGCCGGTGCCCGACTTCCACGGGGCGAGCGCGCTGCCGCCCTGCTGGTGCCCGTCGGACCGCTGACCGTCGGGCAGACGCCCATGGTACTTGTCGACGCCTTCCACGAAGAGCACGTCGCTGCGCACCGCGTCGAACGGCTGCAGGAACGAGCCGAGCACGAAGCCCGTCTCCGACTTGGTGGTGAAGCGCTGGGAGATCTGATCGCCGTTCGCGGTGAAGACGGTGATCACCCGCCGCGGTGCGGTCATCGACTGCGCGCGCGCCGAGCGGGGCAGCAAGGATTGCAAGAGCGGCAGCGCGACCATCGCGCCACCACCCTTGAGCAGCAGCCGACGGTTGAAGAAACGGGCGCTCACGGGGTCACCGCCGGCTTGTGGAGGAAGTCATCGGTCTGCGTCAGGGCCACGAACAGCTCCTTCACGTTCCAGTTGGCGTCTTTGAAGGCCTGCAGGGTGCGTTGGCGGCTGCAGAGGTCGGCTGGCTCCTCTTCACGGCCGTGCGAGAAGCGGAAGGCCTGGGTGACGACGCACTGCCGCACCTCGTCTGCCGACGCGAGCTTGCGCATCAGGTCGGCGCCGTCGCTCACCGGGCCATTCAACGCGTCGCTCGCGCCCGCGATGCTGCCGGTGGTGACGATGGGCCTGCCCGCCTCGTCGACGCTGCGCACGCGGCCGACGGCGTCGATGTTCTCGAAGGGCTCACCGAGCGGGTCGAGCAGCGTGTGGCAGCCCGCGCAGCTGGGGTCGGCGCGGTGCTGCGCGAGGCGATCGGACTGAGAGAAGGTGGCGTCGATGGCGCCGAGGTTGAGGGGCACGTTGTCAGGCGGCGCGGGGATGGTCTGGCACATGAGCAAAGTGCGCACGCGCAGGCCGCGGTTGACGATGCTGGTGCGCGACAGCTTGTCGTGGCTGACGAGCGAGGCGGTGTTCATGAAAAGGCCTCCGCGGGTGCCGCCCGGCCAGAGGATCTTCTGAAAGCCAGCCTGCTGCGGAGCGGGCAGCCGGTAGTGCGCGGCGAGCGAGGTGTTGACGTAGCTGTGCGGCGCCGAGAGCAGCGTCTCGAGCGTGCCGCCGCCCTCGCCGCGGAGCACGGTCTGGCGGACGAACTCCCTGGCTTCGGCGCGGAGATCGTCGGACAAGGTGGCGCTGAGCCCCGGGAACGCAGCGGCGTCGCGGCGCAGCGGGTTGACCTCGTCGATGTCGAGCCACTGCTCGAAGAACTCGAAGATGCGCTCGGCCTTCGGGTCTTCGAGCATGCGCCGCGCTTCGCGCTCGACGTCCTGCTTCGTGGTGAGCCGGCCCTGTTCGGCGGCGAGCAGGAGCGCGTCATCGGGGATCGAGCGCCACAGCAGGAACGAGAGTCGCGAGGCGAGCTCGTGCGGCGTCAGCGTGCGCGCGCTCAGATCGCCCTCGACCTCGGGGCGGTAGAGGAAGTTCGGCGACTGCAGCGCGGTGACCAGCATCCACTCGACGCCGGTGGCGAAGGTGGTGCCCATCGAGCCCGTGCGAAACAACGTGAGGTAGGTGTTCTTCTCGGCCGCGGTCAGCGGGCGGCGGTAGAGCCGCTTGAGCTTGCCGTCGATGAGCTGCTGCGCGCACGCCTCGCCGCCAGTCGTCGCGCACGGCAACCAGGTGTTGAGCGTGCGGACCTGCTCGGTGGCGACGGTCTCAGCGGCCTTCAGGTACGCCTGCGCCATCACCAGCTTCACGTCGAGAAAGCGCGCGCTGTTGCGGAAGCCGAGCGAGACGGGATCCTGCACGAAGTCTTGCGTCACCTGCTGCGCGAGCGCGGTGTTGCCGAAGAGATCGACGAGCGCGTTCTGGTATTCCTCGTGCGAGAGCCGACGCAGCGGCGCGGTGCCAGGCGTCGGGCTGTCGGTGCACGCGGTGACGATGGGCGGCGGCTCTCCCGGTCCCGGAGGTGTTCCCGGGATCTCGGGCGTACCGGGTTGCGGAAGCTCGACTCCGAGCGGCCCCAGGATCGAGCCCTCACAGCCCCAGAGGCTCAGCACCATCAGCAGCAGCGTGCGTCTCATGGGGCGAAGTGTGGTGCAACAACGATGCGTCGCGCAATCTGTGAACTGGAGTTAACACCCTGATTCTCTGTGGTTAGAGCCGTTTGCGCGATTCAGGGTACAAGCGCCCCATGCGTGACGAGAGCCTGGTGCGGCCCCGGCAGGGGATGGTGGCGCGGGTGGTGATGACGGCGCTGATGCTGGTCGCCGCGACGTTCTTCGGGGCGATGGCGGTGCTGGTGAGCCACGACTCGGCGCTCGAGTGCCAGAGCCCGCGAGCCTGTCGGCACATCGAGCGCTACCCCTTCGGCGTCGTGCAGCAGACGAAGCTCGAGCCCATCGAACGCGCCTCGGTGGCCTGGTCGCCGGGAGGTCGCACTGCCGCGCTCAAGCTCGTCCTGCACCATGAGGGCGGCACGATCAGCGAGTACCCCGGCGTCGGGAAGAACGGCGAGCGCGCCCAGACCACCGCCGAGGCGATCAGCAGCTACCTGCTGACGACCGGAGGACCGGAGGTGACCACGTCGTTTGCGTTGCGCGAAGGCTCATTGCCCGTAGCGATCTTCCTCGCGCTGCTGGCGCTGACCGCGCTCGTGCTGTTGCCGTACTTCTTCGCGCGTGTGCGGCTGGTGCGCTCGGCGCAGGCGGTGGAGATCACCATCGAGCGGTGGCCTGCACCGCCCCGTCGATACACGGTGGCGATTGGCGAGCCGGTGCGCGTGTTGATCGAAGAGCGCACGGCCAACGAGCAGCAGTTCTATTCGCTTCACCTCGAGCGCGCAGACAGGCCCGCGCTCGAGCTCGGCCTCTCGTTTCGTTCGCTCGAGACAGCCACGCGTGAGCAGGAGCTCGTCGCCGCCATCTTTCGCTGACGCCAACAGGCTGACGAAGTCTGCCAGGCTCAGCCCCGCGTGTTGCTGGCCCTGACCCTCGTCGTGTGTGCGCAGAGCGGTGCGCCGCCGCTCCGCGTGCTCGTGCGCTCGGAATTGGACGACTTTCTCCCGCCGCAAGCCGACCCCGGGCACGCCGAGCTGGAAGCGCTCGAAGAGTTCGCCCAGCTCGAGAAGCGCCCGCTGCAGCTCGTGCCAGTAAGCGCCTTCAGTGAACTCATTCCGTCGTTGCTGGCGGGAAAGGGCGACGTCATCGCCGCGGGGCTGACCCTCACGGCCGAGCGGAGAAAACAGGTCGCCTTCACCCGCCCCACGCACTCGGTCGACGAGCTGCTGGTGGGGCGCGTGGGAGATGCCTCACTCCCGCGAACGCCCGAGCAACTCAAGGGTCGGACGGTGGTCGTCCCGAAGGGCAGCGCCTTCGTCGAGAGCCTGGCCCAAATCGAGGGCGTTCAGGTGGTCCAACGCGAAGACCTGCAGTCGCCTGATCAGCTCGCGCGGGAAGTCGCCGACGGTCTGATCCCCTTGACCGTCATCGACACGCTTCGGCTGGACGTGATCCGCCAGTACCAGGGCGGGCTCGAGCCGCTCTTCCCCATCGCGAAAGGGCGCGCCATCGCGTTCGCGGTGCGGCCCATCGACGAGAAGCTGCGCTCGCGCCTCGACTCGTTCTTGATCGCCCGCGCCTTCACCGGTGACGCCGAAGCAGAGCTGGGCGACCTCCCCGTCATCGAGAAGCGCAAGACCTTGCGCGTGCTCACCCGCAACAACGCGGTCAGCTTCTACATGTACAAGGGCAACCGCGAGGGCTTCGACTACGAGCTGATCAAGGCCTTCGCGAAGAGCCGAAAGCTGCGCCTCGAGGTGGTGCTCGCGCCGAGCTACGCAGACCTCATCCCCATGCTGAAGGCGGGCCGCGGTGACGTGATCGCCGCTTCTCTGACGGCCACCGACGAACGGGCCCAGGACGTCTCGTTCACCCGCCCCTACCTGCTGGTGAAGGAGCTCTTCGTGCAGAAGCAGGGCGCCCCGCCCCTCACCTCGCTGGAGCAGCTGCGGGGTCGCACCGTCACCGTGCGCAAGTCGTCGTCGTACGCGGAGAAGCTGCGCCCGCTCGCCAGCCAGTACGACTTCAAGTTGAACGACGCGCCCGAAGATCTCGAGGTCGAAGATCTGCTCGCCGATGTCGACGAGGGCGTGGTCGACCTCACCGTCGCCGATTCGCACTTCTTCGAGGCCGAGAAGCTGTTCCGCACGAAGCTGGAGGCGCCGCTCACGCTGTCGGGTGAAGTGCCCATCGCCTTCGCCACCCGAAAGGACAACCCGAAGCTGCGCGACGCGCTCGATGCCTGGGTCAAGAAGGTCTACCGGGGCACCGACTACAACGTGCTCAAGCGCCGCTGCTTCGAGAACCGCGCCGCGCTCACCGAGGGTCGCGAGCTGAGCACCTCGGTGACGGGCTCGATCTCGCCCTTCGATGGGGTGATCAAGAAATACAGCCAACGCTACGGCTTCGACTGGCGGCTCATGTCGGCGCAGGCGTGGCGCGAGTCGCGCTTCAACGCGAAGGCGAAGAGCGGCGCGGGCGCGGTGGGGCTCTTTCAGGTGCTGCCCTCGACCGGCAAGGAGCTCGGCATCACCAAGCTCACTGACCCCGACCAGGGCACGCACGCCGGCATCAAGTACATGAACCAGCTCGTGCAGCGGCTCGAGCCCGCGCTTCCCCTCGACGAGCGGGTGCGCTTCTCGCTCGCCGCGTACAACGCCGGGTTCGCCCGACTTCAAGACGCACGGCGCCTCGCGAAGGAACTGCAGCTCGACCCCAACGTGTGGGTCGGCAACGTCGAGCGCGCGATGGGCCTCATGGCGCGGCCTCAATACGCGCGACGGGTGCGCACCGGGTTCTGCCGATGTCAGGAACCGGTCGACTATGTGAGCCACATCGAGAACAAGTACGAGTCGTTCGTGCAGCTCGTGAAGGACTGAGAGACACTCTGTTTCGTGTGCGTCTCCAGGCTTTCGTGGCTCGTCCTCGTCGTCGTGCAGTTGTTCGCGTGTCGTGATCTGAACCTTCCTGGCCAGCCGTCACCTCCCGGGCCGGGCACGATTCAGGGCAACCTCGTGTACGCCGCGCCGGGTCGCTCGACCTTCGAACCTGCAGTGGGTGCGCTGGTGAAGCTCGGGAGCTCGACGGGCGAAACGCGGTCGATCAGCGAAGGCTACTTCCGCGTCGAGAACGTCACGTCGAGCGAAGGGACGCTCCTCCTGCAGCTCGACCTTGATGGTGATGGCACGCCCGACCGGCAGAAGCGCATCTCGTTGGACGCAATCGGCGCCGGCTTCGGGAAGAACATTGCACTCGGTCAGGTGGTCCTCGGTCGCAACGCCACGGCCGTCGGCAGCGTGCTGCGCAGCGATGCGGTCATGCTGCCCGGAGGCCACGGGGCGACCAACGTCTTCGTGCCGGAGGGTCCTTTCGCCACCCAGACCGCCGACGACGGCACCTTCATTCTCGAGAACATGCCCGAGGGACCACTCACCCTCGCGTTCTTCCGACCTGGCTACGAGAGCGCCATCGAGGTCACGGCGCTGCGTGCCGGCGAACGGCTGCAGTTGGCGACCGTCACCCTGCGGAGGAAAGACGTCGCGGACATGGCGGGCACGCTCGCAGGTCGCGTCACGGGTTCCGACGGCGTGGGGCTGGCGGGCGTTTCGGTGAACGCCGGGGGCAGCGAGACCCTCACCACCGACGGCGACGGACGATTCAGCGGAATGCTGGCCACCGGCATCTACACGGTCACGTTCTCGCGCGCGGGGCTCGCGACGCTCTCACTGCCCAACGTGCTCATCTCGAGCGGCGTTCGGAGTGACCTCTACGTTCAACTGCTGACACAAGAGATGTCGGGGACCGGTGGGGGCGGAGGCTCTGCGACGGGTGGCGGCTCTGCGACGGGTGGCGGCTCTGCGACGGGTGGCGGCTCTGCGACGGGCGGCGGCTCTGCGACGGGCGGCGGCTCTGCGACCGGCGGCGGTTCCGCGATGGGCGGCGGCTCTGCGACCGGTGGGGGCTCCGCGATGGGCGGCGGCTCTGCGACCGGTGGCGGCACTGCGACGGGCGGCGGCTCTGCGACCGGTGGCGGCTCCGCGACCGGCGGCGGCTCTGCGACCGGCGGCGGCTCTGCGACGGGCGGTGGCTCTGCGACCGGCGGCGGCTCTGCGACGGGCGGCGGCTCTGCGACCGGCGGCGGTGCGGCCAATCCACCTGTTGCTGTGATCTCGCCTCTGCCTGCCTTCGTGGACCTTCAGTTGCCGCAGGTGGTCCTGCGCGGCGATCTGTCGTCGGGCGTGCAGCCACTCAGCTACAGCTGGCGCCAGCTCCAGCCTGACGGCGGAGAGGTGGACGGTGGCCTGTTCGCGTTCGCCAGTGACAACGACAGTCAGACCGCGTTTCAGGTGGTGTTGCCGGTGCCGCCGATCGCAGCGCGCTCCGTCATTCAACTCCGCGTGACCGATGCGCTGGGAAGGACGAGCCCCCCGACGTCGGGCCTGCTCGTCGCGTCGGAGAGGCCCGCCGTCACGCTGCCCAACGTTCCCGCAGAGGTGCTCGGCGGGACGACGTTCCAGCTCACCGCCGCCGCCGGAGACGGCAACACGCCGCAGCTCCCCATCATCACCTACGAGTGGACGGTCGAGAGCGGAGTGGCGACCCTGGAGCCGCTGGGCAACGGCCAGACCGTGAGAGTCACCACCAACAACCTGGGTGCGCCCACGACCTTGAAGCTCGGAGTTCGCGTCTTCAATTCCTATGGCGCCTCGAGCCTGAAGGCAGTCACGGCCGACATCGCCGTGCTCCCGAGTTCGTCGATGGGCCAGAACTGGATCGTCTCGGCCACTGCAGCAGCTCAAGACGCCGGTCCCGCGGTCGAGATCACCGTCGGTTCCGGCGACGTCGTGACGCTGCGCGCGGACGCGGGGAGTCTGCCGCTGGTGTTGGGGCTCACCTACGGCTGGTCGCCCACGGGCCAGTCCACGCCGCTGCCCGACGGGGGCTCACTGTTCTCGTACCAGGTGGCTGGTGCCAACTCGTCCACGGCGAGCTTCACGGCGCCGGTTGTCGTGGGCGCCACCCGACCGATGCTCTTCAGCGTGACGGTGTCAGCCGACGCCGGGCTCACGCCACTCCAGCGGCAGGCGCAGGTGACCGTGAACGTCGAAGACCGTCAGCCCCCGGTGGTGATCAACGACACGGCCACGGGCCGCGGGCTGTTGGGGGTTTCGGTGAACTTCGACGAAGACGTGCTCCTTTCCAGCCGAACGGCCGTGACGATCATGAGCGGCGTGAGCGGCGGCGTGCAGGTCGGCAACGCCACGCAGACAGGGTCACGGCAGATCACCCTCGTTCCCCACACGCCGCTCGTCGCCGGCCTCACCTACCGGATCGAGTTCACGGGGACGGGGCTCACGGACGTCAGCCCCAACGCGAACGTCGTGCCCGCGCAGGTGTCTCGCATCTGGGTCGCCGGAGTGTCGAGCTCGATGCCCTTCGTGACCGTCGGTGAGCAGTCCGCGAGCCCGCCCTACCCCGGGTTCCTGATCAAGCGCGCAGGCCCGGGAACGATTCAGGTGTTCGGCCGCAAGAAGGGGAGCATCAACGACGAGCCGTGGTTCCTCAAACCGCAGCCGCTCTTCTCGTTCAACTGCACCAGCCCCATGGGCATGGCGTGCTCGGTCGCGAGCGTCGCTCCCGGTGCCTTGCCGATGTTGACGCCCGGGGGCTCCCCGCCGCTCAAGCGCGGCCACGTCTGGGGAACCACGCCGCTCGCGATGCTGCAGGCGAAGGGCATCTCCAACGCCGGCTCCACGGTGGTGCTCACCAGCGACTCGAACGGCGTGCCGCAGTTGCCGCTCGGAATCGATGCCGGGCTGCCGGGCCCCATCTCGACCGACGGCACGAAGCTCTACAGCCTCGGCGCCAACGGGCCGGGAGCCGTCGACCTCCGCATCTACGACGCTGTCACCAACACCTCGAGCCTCGAGACGGTCTCGCTCGGTGGGAGCCTCCCGACGGGTGGGCACCTCGCGGTCGCCGCAATCGGCCCACACGTGTTCTTCGCCGCGAGCACCGGCATCACCACAGAGTTCGTGCGCAACGCCCCGATGATGAACTGGCTCACCCTCACCTCGACGATCGGAAAGACCACCCAACCGCGGCTGCTGCCTGCCAGTGACATGCTGCCCACGCCAGGTTTCATGGTGCTCAACCTGGTCGACGTGACCCCCGCAACGCTGGTGGAACAACGGCTCTCCGCGGGGCCTGCCGATCTCCCCAGCCTCCCCAACTTCAACCTCTTTGGGCTCGAGCCTTCGACGTGGATCACCTCGTTCGACGCGAGCACAAGGAACGGGCTGACCTGGGTGGCCTGGGTCTCAGGGGGAATCCTCCGCGTGAGCGCGTACTCGAGCTTCCAGGTCGCAGGCGTGCGGTTGCCCGGTGCCCACCCGTCGCCCGCTGGCGCGCTCAACGTGGATCCAGCGTGCGAGGCCGCGTACCCCGAGATCGTCTGGATCGAGGACTACCTGTGGGTGACGTGGCAGGAGAAGTGTCTCGGGCAGCAGTGGAAGATCGCGTACCGCGCGTTCCAGTAAGGCAGGCCTCAGCGCGACGGGGCCTCGAGCCACAGCGCCTCTTCGGAGACCGGGAACTCGTCGAAGAACTTCACCTCGATGGGCGTGGCTGCGGTCACCACGATCCACGGGCTCAGCGGTGACGCCTTGATCGCCACCTCGCCGAGCCGCTTCAACAGGTCGGCGTGCTTGAGCCACAGCCCGCTGTCGCGCGGCGCGACGGTGAGCAATTGCCGGTAGAGCACCTCCGCGCGCTCGTAGCGGCCTTCGACCACCAGCCGTGACGCCTGTTCCTTGAGTTTGCGGAGATCCACAAGGGACCAGCTAACCCACCTCGAGCGACGAGGCTCAGCGCTTTCGACCGATGGCCTGCTCGACGGCGCTCAGCTGGTCAGACGTGCCCAGCACGAGCAGGTGATCTCCCACCGCGAGCGTGACGTCGGCGCGGGGGTTGGGCGTCGGCACCCCGTCCCGCACGATGGCGAGCACCGAGGCGCCCGTCTTGCCGATCTCCAACGACTCGAGCGGCCGTTTCTCGGCCACCGAGCCCGGCGCCACGAGCACGTCTTCGATGCTGAGCGACTTTTCCCCCTTGAGCATCGCCGTCTCGAGGAAGTCGACCACGCGGGGGCTGAGCAGCAGGTGCGCCAGCCGTCGCCCACCGATGGCGTACGGGCTGATGGCGCGGTTCGCCCCGGCGCGGATCAGCTTGGGCACCGACGCGTCATCGACGGCGCGGCTGGCGATGAAGAGCCCCGCGTTCAACAGCCGCGCGGTGAGGATGACGTAGAGGTTGGTGGCGTCGCTCGAGGTGGTGACGATGAGCCCACGCGCGCGCTCGATGCCGCAGGCCTTGAGCACCGCGTCTTCGGTCGCGTCGCCCTGCACGAAGGGGCACCCCCACTCGCCGCACCACTTCGAGATCTCCGGCGACGGGTCGACCACCACGAACTTCGCCCCTGACGCCAACAGCTCGGCGGCGGCCTCCCGCCCGACGCGCCCGATGCCTGCCAACACGAAGTGATCCGCCATCGCGGCGATGCGCTGCTGCATCTTGCGTCTCCTTCGGGCCACGCGAACATCGTCGCTGCCCAGGTAATCGAGCACCACGGTGAAGGTGTAGAAGAGGCTGCCGATGCCGCTGGCGGCGATGCCCATCGTCAGCAGCCGGCCCCCGGTGCCCAGCGGGTGCACCTCACCAAAGCCGATGGTGGTGATGGTGATGAAGGTCATGAACAGCGCGTCGAGCCACGTCCCCCCGCGCTCGTGCCACAGCCACCAGTAGCCGGCCGCCCCCACGACGTGGGTGATCGCCAACAACGCCAGCGGCACCCGCAGGCGCTCCAGCAACACGGCCCGCTGTGGCGTCATCTCGAACACGCTCCGAGCACATCGCATCGAGCGCAACCGATCTCGTGCAAAGAATGCAGCCACACGGGAGTGGGCGAGCGGCCACGGCCGGGTTCGCAACCCCGAGAAATCGCTATCGGCCCGAGGCTTGCTGAGTAGCGTCCGCACATCGATGGCCACGGTCCTCCCTGCCCTCTCCCTCCTGTTCGTACACGCAGCTCAACTCTCGACGTCATCGGTCCCCGCGGCCGGTCGACAAGAGGCCCTGCTGACGCTCGACGCGCCGCAGGCGATTCACATCTCGGCCCGCAGCGGCCCGGGAACGTGGTGCGAGATCATCGACCGCGTGCGCGGCCCCTTCGCGCAAGCCGGCGCCGCGGGAGGCACCAACTGCGAGCTCGATCTCCTGCTCGACGCCGGCCAGTACAAGCTGCGCTTCGAGTCGCCGCGCAAGGGCAAAGGCCAGGTCGCGATCTCAGCGACGCCCTTCACCGAGTTGAACAACCCGATCCCGCGCATCGTGCCTGGCAATGGCGCGGTGACCACGCTCAAGCCCCGGCAACAGGCGACGTACTGGCTGTCGCTCAAAGAGCGCGGCGTGCCGTGGGTGCGCATCGCAGGTCGCCACGCGGGCGAGGTGCGGCTGTGGAAGAACGGAGAGTGGCTCGAGCCCGCTCGCCCGTACCGCACGCAGTTCTCACCGAAGCCGGGGCAGCCGATGCACGAGTGGTGGCTCGATTCGCCCATCGAGGCGGGTGAGTACAAGCTCGTCGTCTACGGGCAGGACTCGACGACGGTGACGGGCGGCTCGGTCGACGACTCGTTGACCATCGAAGCGGGTTTCCGCGCGGGGCCGGCCGAGCGTCAGGTGGCCTTCAACCTGCCCTCCTCGGGTGTGTTCGCGGTCATGGTGCCCTCGCAGCTGTTGGCGGGGGTGATGTCGCTCGAGAAGTCGCCGGCCTCGTCGGTGGAGCTCCAGGTGTTGCGCTCGAACGTGCGCACGCCGGCGACCTCATGCCGTGTCGAGAAGAACGCGCTGGTGCCCGAGTGCAGCACCACCTTCGACGGGCGCGACGTGATGTCGATCTTCATGGTGCGCGGCCCGCCGGGAACGCGAGGCACTCTGGAGTGGGCGGAGTACCGCTACGAGCGCACCACCCTCACCTATGGCGGGTACTACGGGCCCTCCGCCCAGAGCTACGACTTCCGCGGCGCGAAGGGCACGCACTTCGTCGGCCTCAACGATCTCCCGATGGATTTCGACTCGGCCCCGCTGGGCTGCCAGCTCTCGCTGCTCAAGCCCAACGGTGACGTGGGCGGCGTCGTCGGGCGCAGCGTCATCGGCATCGGTGACGGCGAGAAGCTCGAGAAGGACTTCAACTACGACGGGAGCGGCGCGGTGGTGTGGTTCGAGATCAAGAGCGGCGGCACCGTGTTCCAGAAGGTGGGGCTCTCGTCGCGGCGCTTCCGCATCAAGACCGAGGGGGGCCGCAAGAGCACCTGCGAGGTGTACCGCGTCGAGAACGCCGGCAGCTTGAAGCGCCTCACCCAGAGCAAGGCCGAGCCACAGGAATGCAACGAGCTGCTCGCGCTCGACCCCGGGCTGTACCAGCTGCAGCTCTCGAGCGGGCTCTCGGGCATCGAGCAGCTGCGCATCACGCCCGACGGCGACACCAGCGCGAAGAACATCGACGGCAAGGGCGGCTGCAACCTTCCCTCGGTGCAGCTCGAAGACGCGAACTACCGCCTCACCATGAACCGCACCGGCGCCGTCGTGGTGCGCGGGCTCACCGTCGAGGCGCTGCCCCTCTCGGGCAACGCCCCCGTCCACTTCCAGCTCGACGCGAAGCAGACCCTCGAGCTGCCCGTACGCTTTGCGGCCTCGGTCACGGTGCGCTCGGCCGGCGCGGCGCCGTTCGGGTGCGCGCTGAAGACCGGCACCGTCTCGGCGACGTCGGGTCAGTGCGTGGTGCCCGTCGCGACCGATACGCTCACCCTCACCAACACCTCCGACACGCCCATCAGCCTCACGCTCGCGCGGCCTGGCGCCATGCCGGCGTTCAGCGGGCCGGTGTCGTATTCACCGAACGTCGTGCCGCCGCCGCGCATCACGCCCGACGCGCCGCTGTGGTTCGACTTCGCGCAGAACCAGACGCAGTCGGTGGCCTTCGAGGTCGAGACGCCCGGTCTCTACAACGTGACGACACTGGGGCTCCTGTCGACCGACTGCCGGCTCCGCACGCCGGTCATCGATGGCGTGGCGCAGAACAGCGGCAGCGGCCGGGGCCGCAACTGCCTCGTGCAGACCTACTTGAACAAGGGCCGCTACCTCTTCTCGGCCAACACGATGGGGTCGAGCCGTGGCCGCGGCGCGCTCGCGCTCAGCCGCAAACCCGCGAAGGAATTCGCCGGCATCACCACCGAGGGTGAGCAGTACTTCCGCGTCGAGGCCAACGAGCTCGTGCAGCAGAAGCTGGTGGTGAAGGGCGAGGGCCTGTTCGAGCTCTCGACCACCGGGCAGGGCGCGCCACAGATGCAGTGCCGCATCGACGATCCCGACGGGTGGCCACTCGAGCGCGTGCCAACGAGCTGTGCGGGCCAACGCGAGATGCGCGCGGGGACCTGGCTGTGGACGCAGCTGCCCCTCACCGTCGAGTCGATGCGCCACACCACGCTCAAGAAGGTGCGCGAGGCGGTGACCCTCAAGGGCAACAAGCCACACAAGGTGGAAGCGTTCACCTGGTACACGGCCGAGCTCGGCGCCGACGGCAAAGACGAGTTCCTCTTCTCGCTCGAGGGCGAGACGCAGCTCGACATCGTGCTCACCGGCGGCATGCAGGGCCGCATCTTCCTGCTCGAGAAAGACAAGGCGCCCAGGGCGGTCGAGATCGTGCCGCCGATGCAGCCGAGCAGCTCTGGTGACGGCGAGTCGTACGAGGCCGAGAGCAACGAGGGTGAAGGCGAGCGCGAGCCGCCCCCCGAGCGCGACTCCGAGAGCGAAGGCGATGGCGACTACTCGGAAGGCGAAGGCGACGTGCCCCAGACCGCGCCGGTCGAGGTGGCCCAGGCCCGCGCAGCGCCGCCCCCCCCGTCGGGCGTGAAGGTCACCCTGCCCGGCGGTCAGTACAAGCTGCTCACCGAGCACTCGCGCGCCGACGTGGGCGTGACGTACCAGCTGCACCTCGGCAGCGTGACGATGTTGCCGGGCATGACGCGCACCCTGCCGACGCCCACCGTGGTGCCGCTGCTCGTGCCGCGCGACGGAACGCTGCGCCTGCGCACCGAAGGCGAGGTCGACGTGCGCTGCCGCATCTTGAACGAGAACAACAAGCTCGTGCTCGAGGGCAGCGAGAACGGCGCCGACTGGAACTGCGCGGTGGCCGAGCCGATCACGAAGGGCCGCTACACGCTGGTGCTCGAGAGCGAGACGCAGCAGGCCGGCCAGACGAAGGTGACGGTCGCGCTGCCCACCGTCGAAGACAAGGGGCCGATCGCCAACGAGCAGAAGCTCACGCTCGGGGCGTCGGTCGCGTCGTGGTCGATTCCGCTCGGCGAGAAGGACGCGGTGCAGGAGGTCGCCATCAAGTCGCAGGGCAAGACGCCCATCTCGTGCGCGCTCGAAGGGCCCGACGGCGCGGTGGTGCACCGCAAGAGCCGCGTCACCGACTGCACGATGCTGGTGCGGCCGCAGCTGCAGAAGTACCGCGTGCGAGCGTGGACGACCGACGGCTCGGCCGGCGTCGTCACCACGTACAAGTCGCGCCCCGTCGCTTCTGCCAGCGCAGGCTCGCTGAGCGCCGGTGCGGCCGTAGCCATCACGGTGCCGAAGGCCGGGCGCTTCAAGACGAGCGCGGGCGTCTTCTGCATCGGCGCGCAGGAGACCGGACTGCTCCGCTCGTGTGGTCCCGAGGTGTCGCTCGAAGCAGGCCCGGCGCTCTTCGCGGGGCTGGGTGACAAGTCGCTGTCCGTTTCGCTCGACGAGAACGTGGGCGCGGCCGACGGCAAGGAGTTCGACTTCCCCCTCTCGCGGCAGCCGCTGATCCAGGCGGTCAAGTCGTCTGCCTCGTCGCTCTTCTTGCTCGAGGCGCGAGTGCAGCACGGTGAGCGCGCGGCGCCGTCGTGTCTGTTCGACGGCAACGGCTCGGTGCGGGAGCGGCGTGAGACGGCGTGCTTCGCGGCGAGCCGGGTCGGCGGGGAGGCCATCTCGCGCCTGTGGGCCGCGAGCGATTCCGACATCGACGCGAAGGTGACGCGCCGCGCGTTCGCGCTGCCCGAAAAGCCCGAGTCGCTGACGACCGGCCGTCGCCGGCTCTCGTTCAAGGACGTGGGGCGCTTCCTCCTGCCGAAGAACGCGCGCGCGCGGCTCGAGCTCACGTTGCCCGGGAACGCCTGGGCGGTGCTGCTCGACGAGGCGGGCGCGTCGATCGATCTCTGCGCGCCGACGAAGGATCTGCGGCGCTGCGTGCTCACCGGCCAGGCCGGCTCGCTGGTGCTCGTCGCAGCCGCAGGTCAGGCCGACGTGACGACGGTGATGCTCGAGGGTGCGCCGTCGACCATCGCCTTCAACGGCTTGTACGAAGACTCGCCGCGCACGCCGGGCACGGTGCGCTTGTCGGTGCCGCCGAACGACGCGGAGCGGTACGCCACCATCGAAGGCGCGCTCAAGTGCACGGTCGCGCTGACCGACGGCACGCGCATCGCCTCGTGCCGCGCGAAGGTGCCGGCGAAGTCGGGCGCGGAGCTGGTCATCGAGCACGGCATCGGGCCGGTGCGCGCGATGGTGCACGGGCCGGGGCGCGACAAGCTGGCGCGGCTGGGCATCGAGCTGCCGGTGGTGCCGGGGCCGGGGCTGAGCGCAGCCGTCGCGGTGCCGCTGCAGTCGGGTCGCATCGATCGCACGCTGGTGGTCGACAAAGAAGCCGTGGTGCGCGTCGCGTCGGAGAGCGGCGTCTGTGGCCTCTTCAAGGGGAACGATCTGCTCAGCGTCGACGGCCAGGACACGGGCTGCGAGCTGGTGCGCGTGTTGTCGCCGAGCACGTACCGGTTGCTGGTGCGCCCGTTCGCCGGTCGCGTGCAACCGGGCACCCTGCGGTGGACGGCGGAGCCCGTGACGCAGCTGACCGAGGGCGTCGGCGTCGAAGACTGGCTCGCGCCGGGCGAGGTGCGGCTGTTCCGCTTCGATACGGCGAACAAGGGCAAGTTCGGCCTGGGCCTGCAGGCGAAGAGCGAGCTGCTCGAGTGCGCCGTCTACAACGACGGGTACCAGCTCATCGGTGAGGGCTGTCACCAGTACCTCGGGCTCGACAAGGGCCGCTTCCTGCTGACCGTGCGCAATCCTCCGGCTCCGGGTGCGTCGCCGCTGGCGTTCAAGCCCGTGCTGCTCGGTCTGTCGGGCGAGAAGAACGATGTGCCGGAGGACTACTTGAGAGAGTTCTTCGGTCGTGTGGGGGTGACGCCGTGAGCGCGCTCACCGAAGTCCTTCTCCCTGCGACGCGGGGAGAAGGTGGCGCGCAGCGCCGGATGAGGGGCTGCTGCGCCGAGGTCGGGCCCCTCACCCCAGCCCTCTCCCCGCTCCCGCAGGGAGAGGGAGCGTCCCCTTCACTCGCTCGCCACTCATCTCTTATGCGCCTGCTGGTCCCGCTGTTGCTCCTCGCTGCTCCTGCGTTGGCTCAGTACCGCCCGGCCGATCAAGGCCAGCGACCTGCCTCGGGAGGCATTCTCCCCGAACAGTTCCTCCGCGGCTTCGACCCCATCACCGTCTATTTCGGGAGCGACCAGGTCGGTGAGCGGGCCAACGCCGACGACGGCTCCACGCGCATGAAGATCTCCCCCGACTGGCCTGGCGCCTACGTGTGGGTCGACAAGCGCACCCTGCAATTCCGCCCCGCCGAGCCGTGGCCCGCTCTCGCGCGCTTCTCGATCGACGCCTCAGGCAGCCGCCGCGTGCTCACCACCATGATGTCGGCGCCCTCGGCCATGGCGCCCTCCCCCGGCACCGAAGGCCTGCGCCCCTTCCGCGTCATCACCCTCACCTTCCCGCAGGCGTACCCGGTCGCCTCGCTCAAGAAGATGCTCTCGCTCGAGATCCGCGATCTGCCGGGCCTCGGTGACTCGCCGGCGCGCAAGGTGAACACCTACGCGCTCGCGCCGCTGCCCCGCGCCACGCACCGCGACCCCGCCACGTGGACGGTGACGCTCGACGAAGACGTGCCGGAAGGAAAACAGCTCGTGGTCAGCGTCAGCCTCGCGCTCGGCACCGAAGGCACCACGCTCTGGCAGGGCCGCGCCTCGACGCGCACGCCCTTCACGCTGACGGAAGTGCGCTGCGGCAACGCGGTGTTCCCGCTCATCGGCGGCGCCTCGACCCCGAAAGATCTCGCGCTCGGCTGCGGCAACCGCGGCGACATGCCGCAGCTCGTCTTCTCAGCCCCGGTGCAGGACCTGACGCTCACCGCGCTGCGCAAGCTGGTGCGGCTCGAGCCCTCGGTGCCTGACCTCCGCTTCACCGGCTACGGCAGCCGCGTGCAGCTCGTCGGCAAGTTCGTGCCCGACACGCTCTACAAGCTCACGCTGGGCAGCGCGCCGATTCGCGACGACGCCCAGCGCCCGCTGCGCGACGTGAAGTCGGCCGACGTCTACTTCCACCTCGGGTGGAAGACGCCCTTCCTCGCGTGGACGCAGGGCACCGCGATGCTCGAGGCGAAGGGCCCGCGCACGCTGCCGCTGCGAGGCTACGGAGAAGCGCGCGCCGACGTGCGCGTCTACCGCGTCGACCCGCTGCATACGGGTCTCTGGCCGTACCCCGAATCGCCCGTCGTCATCGACGAGCAGAGCGACCCGCCCTTCCCCGGCGAGGAGCCTGGCGTCTCGAACGTGCCCGGCAGCTACGCCGACGCGAGCACGGTGAAGCAGAACATTCGCCTGCTCGGCAGCCCGCTCGTCTCGCGGCTGGTCGATCTCCCGCTGCAGGACAAGTCGGGCGCCACCACCTTCGGGCTCGATCTCAAGCCGCTGCTCGATGACGTCGTCGGCGCGAATCGGCCCGGCACGTACCTGGTCGGCCTGCGGCGCCTCACCGGTCGCTCCGAGCGCACGTACATGCGCGTACAGATCACCAACCTGTCGGTCACCTCCGTCGAGGAGACCGGTCGCGCGGTGCTGTACGTGCGCACGCTCGACAGCGGCGAGGCGGTGCGCAACGCGACGGTGAAGCTCGAAGGCATGGCCGGCTCAAACCCCGAGAAGCCCGTCGAGAGCACGCAGAGCGCCGACGCCGAGGGCCGCGTGGTCCTCTCGCCGCTGGGGTGGAACTCCATCACCCGCGTGTCGATCAGCTCGGGTGATGACGTGCTGGTGCTCGACCCGCGCGAGCGCCTGCCCGCCTTCGCGAACAACCACTGGTCGAGCAATGGGCAGTGGTTGTCGTGGCTGCTCACGCGCACGCTCCCGCCGCCGGTCAACGACACCACGCTGGGCTTCGTCTTCCCCGAGCGCGGCATCTACCGGCCCGGTGAGCCCGTCTTCATCAAGGCCTTCGTGCGCAACAAGGTGAGCGGCGAGCTCCGCATCCCCGGCGACATGAAGCGCTACGGCATTCAGGTCATCGGCCCCGACGGCACCGCGTACCCCACCGAGGTGAAGGCCTCGGCGCTCGGCGGTCTCGAGGCGACGTTCAAGGAAGCCGACCTGCCGACCGGCGACTACCAGCTCTCGCTCTTCGACAAGAACCCGGAGTCGTTCCTCGCGCGCCGCAGCTTCAAGATCGAGGCGTACCGGGTCCCCACGTTCGAGGTGCAGCTCACCGGCGCGCTGCGCGTGCGCAACGACGGGCCGTTCAAGGTGAAGGCGCTCGCGCGGTACTACGCGGGCGGCAACGTCGCGAACCAGCCCATCGCGTGGAACGTCACCCAGCGCCCGTGGGACTGGTACCCCAAAGGCATGCCCGGCTTCCTGTTCGCGAACTCCACGCAGTTCGCGCGCCCGGCCTCGCAGCAGACGCCCGGCACCACCTCGCAGCAGGGCGAGCTCGACGACAACGGCGCAGCCGACATCACCATCAATCCGCAGCTCGATCTCGACGGCAGCCCGCGCATCTACCGCTTCGAGGCCACCGTGACCGGGCCCGATGAGCAGCCGGTGACGACCGCGACCGAAGTGAAGGCGCTGCCTTCGTTCGTGCTCGGCCTGAAGATTCCGCGCTACCTGGAGAAGGCGACCGAGCTCAAGCCGGAGATCGTCGCCGTCGGCGTCGACGACAAGCCGCTCAAGGGTCAGGAGATCCGCGTTCGCGTCTTCCGCCGCGTGTGGCACTCGACGTTGCGCGAGACCTCGTTCGCGACGGGCCAGGCGAAGTACCAGACCGATCAAGAAGACGTGCAGGTCGCCGAGAAGGTGGTGAGCAGCCTCACCGAGCCGCTCGCGCAGGCCTTCCCCATCACCGAGTCGGGCGTGTACGTGGTCGAGCTCTTCGCGCGCGACAAGCTGGGCCGCGTGCAGACGCTCTCGGCCGACCTCTACATCGGAGGCTCGACCCCGCAGAGCTGGCAGAAGTCGCGCGACGGCATCTTCGAGGTGAAGCCCGACAAGAAGGAGTTCGCCCCCGGCGACGTGGCGCACCTGCTGGTGCAGAGCCCCTTCGTCACCGCGCGCGCGCTCGTCGTCATCGAGGAGCCCACCGGCAACCGCTACCTCTGGAAGGACGTGAGCGGCAGCAAGGCCATCATCGACGTGCCCATCACCGATCGCTTCGTGCCGAACGTGCCGGTGCACGTGGTGCTGATGCGCGGCCGGCTCGGCGAAGGGAAGGCCGACGACGCGCGGTACAAGCCGGCGACGGTCGCCAGCTCGCTCAATCTCCAGGTCACTGCGGTGAAGAACATCGTGACGGTGAACGTGCAGCACCCCGAGGTCGCGCGGCCCGGCACGAAGCACGACTTCGTCGTCACCCTCACCGACGATCAGAAGAAGCCCATCGGTGGTGAGGTCACGTTGTGGATGGTCGATGAAGCGGTGCTCTCGCTCGCGAAGGAAGGCTCGCTCGACCCCCTGTCGGAATTGATCAAGCGAAACCAGAGCGCCGTGTCGATTCGCGACTCGCGCAACTTGATCATCGGCCGCGTGTCCGAGCTCGAAGAGGAGCCGGGCGGTGACGGCGGCGACGAAGAGGGCAGCGGCTCGAAGAAGATGGTGCGGAAGAACTTCCAGACCGTGCCGCTCTACAAGGCGACCTTGACGGTGCCGGCGAGCGGCAAGCTGGTGGTGCCCGTCACGCTGTCGGACGACCTGACGACCTTCCGCGTGCGCGCGGTGGCGGTGAGCGGCAACACGCGGTTCGGCGTGAAGCAGAGCTCGCTCAAGGTGCGCTTGCCGGTGCTGGTGCAGCCGCAGCTGCCGCGCTTCGTGCGCATGGGCGACAGCTTCTGGCCGGGCGCGGTGGCGCGGCTGGTCGAAGGGGCCGAGGGGCCGGGCGTGGTCGACATCAAGATCTCCGGCGCCATCGACGGCAAAGCCACGCTCCAGGAGAAGATCGAGCTCAAGGCGAACAAGGCGCTCTCGGTGCTGACGCCGGCGACCGTGAAGAGCGTCGCGACCTCGAAAGACACCTCGCTCACCGTGCGCGTCGACGTGATGCGGCTCAGTGACAAGGCGGGCGATGCGTTCGAGGTGAAGCTGCCGCTGTTGCCCGATCGCGCCCTCGAGAAGCGCGCGGTGTTCACCACGCTGCAGCCCGGCAAGAGCAACGCGCCCGAGTTCCCCGAAGCGCCCCGCCCCGGCACGGCGAGCCAGAGCTTCATCTTCACCAACCAGGCGGGCCTGCTCGAGCTGGCCAGCGGTCTCGAGTACCTCTCGGCGTACCCGCACGGGTGCCTCGAGCAGCGCATGAGCCAGGTGTCACCTGATCTCGCGCTGGGCGGGTTGCTCAAGAAGCTCGAGCTCGACACGCGCTTCACGCCGCAGGTGCAGGCGTCGACGAAGCGCATCCTGGAAGAGCTGAAGCAGCACCAGGACGAGTCGGGCTTCTTCAGCTACTGGCCCGGCGGTCGCGGCGACGTGGCGCTCACCGCGCAGGGCGTGGAGTTCATGGCGGCGGCGAAGAAGGCCGGCCTGAGCGTCGACGACGCGGTGTTCCGTCGCGGCATCGATGGCTTGAAGCGCGTGCTGCGCACCGACTTCAACGGCTTCTACGGCGACTACCGCTACAACCAGCAGACCTCGGCGCTGCGCGCGCTCGGCGTGGTCGGTGATCTCGACGAGAACTACATGGTCGAGCTCTTCGCCAAGCGGAAGCAGATGGACGCGGTCTCGCTCGCGGATCTCACCTCGGCGATGTCACTGCGGCCGAACACCTTCAGCACCAACCTCACCGCCATGAAGGGCGAGCTGTGGGACTCGATGGTGTTCAAGCTGGTGAAGGGCCAGCAGGTGTTCGACGGCGTGCGCGGCGATCGCACCTGGGGCGGCTACTACCTGGGCTCGTCGGCCTCGACCATCGGCGCGGTGTGGGAAGCGCTCTTGCGCACCGACCCGTCGAACGCGCGGCACACCGTAGTGCGTGACGCGCTCATCTCGAAGGCGACGCCGCAGTACGGCTTCGGCAGCACGCACGCCAACCGTCGCGCCATCGCCGCGCTGGGCGTGTACCTCGAGAAGAACACCACGCCGCAGCCGAAGACGACCATCACGCTGCAGGGGCTCGACGCGGTGGTGCTCGATGATCAGAAGAAGGCGGCGCGGCGGTCGATCGACGCCGAGGTGCCCCCGACCATCATGGTGGCCGGCGGCCCGGTGTCGGTGCGCGTGCAGCAGAAGTTCCTGCCCGCAGGCATCGGCTCGTCGGTCGAGCCGAAGAAAGACGGCTTCATCGTCTCGCGCTCGCTCTCGTGGATTCACTCCGACGGGTCGGCGATTACGCACCACGACGACAAGGCGGGCGCGGTGTTGAGCGTTCCGCTCGGGGAAATCCTCGAGCTGCATGCGCAGATCGTCGTCGATGAGGTCCGCCACCACGTTGCGCTCGTGGTGCCCATCGCGGCCGGTCTCGAACCGCTGAACCCGAACCTCGAGACGGCCGGCAGTGACGCGAAGCCCTCGCAGTCCGACTCATTCGCGCCGACCTTCGTGCAGCGGCTCGACAGTGAAGTTCGGTACTACTTCACCGAGCTGCCGCGCGGCACGCACACCTTCCACTTCCGGGTGCGGGCGAGCAGCGAGGGCAAGTTCGTGCACCCGCCCCCGTACGCCGAGCAGATGTACCGCGAAGAAGTGCGCGGGCGCGGCGCGGGCATGAAGATCGTGGTCACCGGGGGCCACGAGAAGTGACGACTCACGGTCTCCCTCTCCCACACGAGGGGAGAGGGTCGGAACCGGGTTCCTCCTCTCCCCAACCCTCTCCTCCGCGGGAGGAGAGGGAGAGCAGGTGGCGTCGCAGGCTGATCGGTGGCTCACTCGCGCTCAGCGCGCTCGTGTTTGGGCTCACCCTCGACGGCACCCTGCACCACCGCCAACCGTCGCACCTGCTGCTCGATCGCACGGGCCAGTTCCTCGGTGAGGTGCCTGGCAGCTTCGAGTCGTGGGGCTTCTGGCCGGTGCCCGAGGTGTTGCCCGAGAAGATCGTCGTCACCACGCTCGAGACCGAAGACCGCGCCTTCTTCGATCACCCCGGCGTGCACGTGCAGTCGGTGTTGCGCGCCGCCTGGCAGAACCTTCGCAACCGCAAGGTCATCTCGGGGGCCAGCACCATCCCCATGCAGGTGGCGCGCTTGCAGCACCCGCGCTCGCGCAACCTGTGGTCGAAGGCGCGCGAGGCGGGCGAAGCGCTGCTGCTCATCAACACGTATGGCCACGACGCCGTGCTTCGGCACTACTTGACCGTCGCCCCGTACGGCAACCGCTGCCACGGCGTGGTGCGCGCGGCGCGGCTCTACTTCGACAAGCCGGCAGAAGATCTCTCGTGGCTCCAGGCGGCCTACCTCGCGGCCCTGCCGCAGCAACCCGGCCGCATGACGCCGTGGAACGAGCAGGGCCACACCGCCGCCCTCACCCGCGCGCGCCGCATCTTGAAACAACTGCACGGCCGCGGGCTCATCACCGACGAAGACCTCCGCATCGCGCTCGCGTCAGACCTGCACGTCGTGCCCAAACCGACCCGCAACGTCGAGGCGATGCATTTCCTGCTCGCCGCGGCGAAGCAGGTACGCGGCAGCGACGAGGTGATGCACCGCACGACGCTCGACCTGAGCATGCAGCGCTTCACCGCGAAGGCGCTCAACGAGAACCTCTCGCGGGTGCGCGGGCTCGGCGCGAGCAACACCGCAGGCGTGGTGATCGATCTCGCCAGCGGTGACGTGCTCGCTTCGGTCGGCAGCGCCAACTACTTCGATCTCGAGGGCCGCGGCGCCATCGACTTCGCCAACTCGCGCCGCTCGACGGGCTCGACCCTCAAGCCCTTCATCTACGGCCTCGCGCTCGAGCGCGGCACGCACACCACCGCGACCGTGCTCGCCGACACGGCCGTCGAGTTCGACATGCCCAACGGCAGCACCTACGCCCCCGAGAACATCACCCACACCTTCCTCGGGCCGATGCTGCTGCGTCAGGCGCTCGGCAATTCCCGCAACATCCCCGCGATGCGCGTGCTCTCGGAGGTGGGCGTCGAAGAGACCGTGCGTCGCCTCGAGCGCGGGGGTGCCACGGGCGTGCAGTTCGACCCCGACGCGTACGGGCTCGCGCTGGCGATCGGCGCGCTGCCGCTCTCGCCCACCGAGCTGGCGGCGATGTACACCGGGCTCGCGAACCGCGGCGTCACGGTGCCCCTGCGGCGGTTGATGAACGAGCCGAAGCAGGAAGGTGCGCGCATGCTCTCGAGCGACGCAGCCGAGCTCATCGCGCACGTGCTCGCCGACCCTGCGGCGCGGCGACCCGGCTTTCCTGCCGGCAGCGCGCTCGACTTCGATCACGCGGTGTCGATCAAGACGGGCACCAGCCAGGGCTACCGCGATGCGTGGGCGGTGGCGTTCGACGATCGGGTGCTGGTCGTCACCTGGCTCGGCAACCACGACTGGCGGCGCATGAACCTCGCGTCGGGCGCGACGGCGGCGGCCCCGGCGGCGCATCGCATCCTCGAAGAGATCAGCTCCCGGCGTTCACCGCACATCCCCGCGATGATGGAGCGGCCCCTGCCCTCGACGCTGGTGCAACGCGAGGTCTGCGCGCTGTCGGGTGGTGTGCCGTCGCCAGGCTGCACGCACACGAGATCGGAGTGGTTCATTCCCGGCACCGAGCCCCACGAGAGCTGCCCGTTCCACGTCGAGGTGGCCATCGACGTGCGCAACGGGCTGCGCGCGGGGCCGGGTTGCCCCGAGCGGTACGTGCAGAAGCAACAGTCGCTGTCGTTGCCCGAGACCTACGACACCTGGGCACGCAAGCAGCGGCTGACGATGGCGCCGACCGCGTGGTCACCGCTGTGCCCGAGCAGCGAAGGTGACGTCGAGGCGCGCATCGCGATTCGCGAGCCGAGGCCAAAGAGCCGCTTCCTGTTCGACCCCGACACGCCGCGTGAGCTGTCGACGGTGCGCTTCGCCGCGACGGTGACACCGGCCAACGAAGAGGTGGTGTGGCTGGTCGATGGAACGCCGGTCGGTCGCGTCGGCTACCCGCATGAACTGCGGTGGCACCTCACCCCCGGCAAGCACGTCATTCGCGCGCGGCTCTCGCAGTCGGGAACCACGAGCAGCGGCGTGACCATCGAAGTGCGTGACTGACAGCTCAGGCGCGGAGCAACACCGACCAACTCCGCTCGCTGCGCTGCTCCATCAACACCACGTCAATCTCGCCGCGGTCGAGCAACGACTCGGCTTCCTGCACGCTCAAGTCGGGGCTCACGGCGCCCGCCTTCTGCAGAGGCAACAACCTCACCGGCGCTTCAGGCAGCCTGGGCGACAACCGCAAGATCGCGTCGCGGAAGAGCACGCCCAACACCTCGTGATCTTCGGCGCCGAGCACGATGACCGCGTCGTATTCACCCGCTTTCACCATCGCAGCGACCGCCCCCAAAGGAGCAGTCTCGGCAACCACAGCGGCCAGCGACGGGGCGTTCAGCATCACGCGCGATCGCTAGCAGGAACGGTGCCGGTGCCAAGCGTTCAAGAAGACTGAACAAACCGTGACCGCCCACCTTGCAGTTTCGCAGGTGGCTTTTCAGATCTGAAAGGCGCCGGCGCTGCGGCGACCCGTCACGTGAAGGCGACAGCGCGCACGTCTTCCGCCGTCGCGCGATCTTTCCGGAGCAGCGTGGTTCGCGCGTACTTGCTGAGCATGCGCCGCCCTGCCCGTTCATCGGTCTGGTGCGAGGAGCCCAGTGACTTCGAGAAGCTGGTGGTGACGCTCCACAACAACGAGGCGCGATCCGTCCAGTCCCGCCAGGCGTGCTCGCCACGCGCGTCACCTGCGAGCTCCGCCAGCGCCCCCTTGAGCTCGTCGAACAGCTGCGAGAGCCGCGGCTGAAGATCTGACGGCGACTCCGCGATGCCCCGCTGCAGCTCCGCGAAGAGCACCTCGTGCCCGCTCTCTTTCTTCAGTGCGCGGAAGGTGTCGAGCACGAGGATGTTGGTCGTGCCTTCCCAGATCGGCAGCACCTGCGCGTCGCGCAGCACGCGCGCCATGGGCCAGTCTTCGATGTACCCGTTGCCACCGAGCGACTCGACCCCTTCCGACGCGAGCGAGACGGCCTGCTTGCCGAGCACGTACTTGAGCAGCGGCGTCAGCATGCGCAGCGTGCGGCGCTCTTCTTCGCTCGCGCGGCCCGTCTCGAGCTTGTCCATCAACGCCACGCCGCGGAAGGCCCAGTTCATCGCCACGCGCTGCTCGCACGCCATGTCCATCAACGTCTCGGCCTGCAGCGGGTGCTCGATGACGCGCTTTCCGAAGGCCACGCGCTCTTCCGACCACTCGATGGCCTCGACCACCGCGCGGCGCATCACGCCGATGCTGGCGATGGCGTTGTAGAGGCGGGACAAGTTCAGCATCTCGGCCATCTGGTGAAAGCCCTGGCCGGGACCGCCGAGCAGGTACGCCGTCGCGCCGTCGAGCGTCACCTCACCCGAGGGGAAGCTGCGCTCACCAAGCTTCTCCTTGATGCGGTTGACCCGGTACGCGTTGCGCTGCCCGTTCTCCAAAGTCCGCGGCAGCACATAGAGCCCCAGCCCGCGCGTGCCCGGCTGCGCGCCCTCGGGCCGCGCGAGGATCATGATCACGTCGGCGTCGACGTTCGAGCAGAACCACTTGTCGCCAAAGAGCTGCACCGTCTCGCCGGGCACACCCTGGCCGCCCTTCGCGACGGTGGTGATCTGCCCGACGTCGCTCCCGCCCTGCTTCTCGGTGAGGAACATCGCGCCCGTGTAGAGCGTGCGGAGATCGGTCGACGAGAGCCGCGGAATGAAGCGCTGCTTGAGCTCCTCGGTGGCGAACTTCTGCAGCAGGCTCGCCGCGCCGTCGGTCATGCACACCGGGCAGTACATGCCCGCTTCGGCCTGCGCGAAGAGGTACCCCAACCCGAAGGTCAGCGTCTTCGGGGCCTGCCCGCGCTCCGCTTCCAGCGCCGGGGCGTACGAGGCCGCGATGATGCCTCCGCCGTAGCCGAGCTGCTGCAGCGCGCGGTAGCTGTGGTGGTAGTCGATCTCGTCGACGCGGGCGCCGGTGCGATCGTGCGTCACCAGCCTGGGGCCGTTGCGATCGGCTTCCATCGCCCAGCGCGCGCCTTCGTTCGCCGCCTGCTCGCCCATCTTCTGCAACCGCGGCCGCGCCTTCTCCCAGGTGGCGCCCAGCTGTCTCGTCATCACGCGCCCCAGCGCCGCTTCCGAATCGAACCAGCCCACCCGTCGGGTCATCGTTTGTCTCCTCGCGCCTCGAGCAGCGCGTCCCACGTTCTGGTCACTTCGGTTTCGCGGGTCAACACGACCCGCACCGCCTCGGCCCCGTATTGAGCCTCGACGCCGGCCAGCGAGCTCTGCGCGCCCTTCGCCTGCAACTCTGCGAGCGCGGCCTCGGCCTTTGCTTTCTGTTCGGGCGACAGCTCGGCCAACGCACCCTTGAACTGCGCCACCGCGTCGGCCCCCGTCAGCTTCGCGACACTGCGCTCGGCCACCACGGCAGCCACCACCGCTTCGATGGCATCGACCTGCGCGACGGTGAGACCTGCATCTGCGAGCGCAGCCAGCTCGGCACGCGCGCGACGTCGCAGCGCATCGCCCCCATCGAACACCGGCCCCTGAGCCAGCCCCCGCTGCCACGTCAGCCACGCGTCGAGCCGCGCCTCGGTGACCAGCACCCCTGCGTCGAGCACGCCGTCGCTCACCACCGACGCATCGGGCGCGTCGCGCACCGCCTCGGCCCGCGGACAGCCCGTCAAGCCGAGCGCGAGCGCGAAAGTGTGCAGCGAGACGCGAAAGGTGAACACGCGGTGGATTGTACGCGCCTTGGTCGTGGTGTGAGGCGCCCGCATCTGACAGTCTGCGCCGGCTGCCATGAGGGTGATCCTGGTTCGACACGGCGACGCTGACGCCGACATCCCAGATGGGCTCGAAGACGACGCTCGGGCCCTGACGAGCCGGGCACGCCTCGCGCTTCCCGGCCACTTCGCCCCGCTCGCCGCCCGTATTGGCGTGCCCAACGCGATGTTCATGAGCCCGCTCGTGCGCGCGGTGCAGACGGCGACGCTGCTCGCCCAGGCGCTCCAGTTCGAAGGCTCGCTGAAGACCAACCGCGTGCTCTTCCCCGACGGGCCGGTGGGCGCCATCGAGGCGCTGCTCAAGGAACGGCTCGGCGAGACGATCGTGCTCGTCGGCCACCAGCCCTCGATGGGCTCGACGGCGGCACACTTTCTGGGCCTCGGCTCGTTCCCCAGGCCGGTTCAGCCGGGCACGGTGATCGCCATCGAGCGGCCCGACGACAACCTGCCTGCCGGCAAGCTCCTCTTCTACGCAGCGCCCGGTCAGCCGATCTCCGAAGGGCCGTTCGAAGCGCGGCCAGACTGACGCCGTCGCGTTAAGACCTCGTCCGCGATGGATGCCTCCTACTCAGCCGCCGTGTCGACCTTCTTCAAGAAGTTGATCGCCGCCGTCGACGCCGCCGATCCCGACCTCGTCGAGTGCGACTCGACCGGCGACATGATCACCATCACCGCGCCGAAGTCGGGCGCGAAGGTCATCGTCAACACGCAGCGGGCGGTCTCGCAGATCTGGGTCGCTGGCAAAGGCGTGGGCGTGCACTTCTCGCGAGAGCCCGACGGCCGATGGATGGACGACAAGGCCAAAGGCTTCGAGCTCGGGGCGTGGGTCAGCGAGTGCGTGAAAGAAGCCGCGGGCGTGCAGCTCTCGCTGGGCTGAGCGTCACGGCAGCTCGAGCTTCGCGCTGATCGATCTCCGGCAGCCGTCGACCAGCACCACTTCGCGGCCGAGATCGGTCTCGGTCACCAGCGGCGCGCGCTTGCCCTGCAGCACCAACAGCTCGACCGCCCCGGCAGCGTTCAGGCGATGGCTGAGCAGCAGCGGCTGACGACACCCTGCCAGCCGCGCCGCCCAGACCTCTCCCGGAGGCACCAGCATCGACGCCTGCGCCCCCGCCACGACGAGAGACACCCGCAGCGAACGCGGGGTCGCGTCCCGGCCGCTCTCACCGAGCACCATGACGGCGAGCTCGCCGCCGGGTTCACTCGACCACGCGCCACCCGACGAGCTGAACGCGACGACGACGTCGGTGCGCAACACCCGCGCCTCCCCCGAGCAGGCGCCCGAAGCACAGGCGAAGCCCACGCGCACCGGCCCCACGCACGTCTTCACCTCGCGCGGCACCGTCTCGGTGAGTTCGAGGATCAACGCCTCGCGCTCGCAGATCGGCTTCAGTGAGACGACGACGTGTCGCTGCGGGCGCGCCGGGGCGCTCGCACAGCCCACCACCAGCGCCGCGAGCAGCGTGCGCGTCACGCCAACGAGCGCGCGACGATGGTCGTCGAGAGCTGCTTGAGCCCATCGACCACCTGCTGCGTCATCGCGGTGTCGAGATCGATCATCAAGTAGCCGATGTCGGCGTTGGTCGAGAGCAGCTGGGCGTGGATGTTGGCGTTCGCGTCACCGATGACGCGGTTCACGTCACGCAGCACGCCGGGCACGTTCTGGTGCACGTGCGTCAGCCGCCAGGTGCCGGGGCTGGACCCCAGCTCGACAGCGGGGAAGTTCACCGAGCCGGTGGTCGCGCCTGTCGACCCGTAGCGCACCAACGAGCCCGCCACTTCGCGGCCGATGTTTTCCTGCGCCTCGAGCGTCGAGCCGCCGATGTGCGGCGTGAGGATCACGTTGTGCTGCCCCTGCAGCGGCGTCTTGAAGCCCTTCGTGTCGCTGGCCTCGGGCTCGTCGGGGTACACGTCGACCGCCGCGCCGTGGAGGTGCCCGCGCTTGATGGCGTCGGCCAGCGCGTCGATGTCGACCACCGTGCCTCGCGCGTTGTTGATGAGGCAGGCGCCCTTCTTCATCAGCGCGATCTGCCGCGCGCCGATCATGTTCTTCGTCTGCGGCGTCTCGGGCACGTGCAGCGTCACGAAGTCAGACTGCGCGAGCAGGGTGTCGAGCGCGGGGATCACCTGCGCGTTGCCCAGCGGCAGCTTGGCCGCCACGTCGTAGAACAGCACCTTCATGCCGAAGAACTCGGCGAGAATGCCCACCTGCGTGCCGATGTGGCCGTAGCCGACCACGCCGAGCGTCTTGCCGCGCACCTCGCGGCTGCCGCTGGCCGTCTTCTTCCAGGCGCCGTGGTGCATTTCCATGTTGCGGTCGCCCAGCTCGCGGCTGAGCGTGATGATCTCGGCGATCACCAGCTCGGCCACGCTGCGGGTGTTCGAGAACGGCGCGTTGAACACCGCCACGCCACGCTTCATCGCCGCCTCGAGGGCGATCTGGTTGGTGCCGATGCAGAACGCGCCGACCGACAACAGGCTCTTCGCAGACGGGGCCTCGAGCACCTTCTTCGTCACGTTGGTCTTCGAGCGAATGCCCAACAGCTGCACGCCCTCGAGCTGCGCGATGAGCTCGTCTTCCTTCAGGGCGCCCGCCACGCGACGCACCGAGTGACCAGCCGCCACCAGCGCTTCTTCGGCGACCGCGTGGATCCCTTCGAGCAACAGCACGTTCAGTTCCATGCCCCAGCACTAACAAAGGGAAGCAGGCGCGTCAGTTCAGATACGCGGGCCGGCCGCCGCGGGCTTCGTGCACACCCATCGCCTCGAGGCCCTGTCGGGTGAGGATGAACTGCACCTGCCCCTTGCCGCGCGCTGTCTCGAGCTCAGCCTCGAACACCGGCCCGGTGATGGTGCCGACCGCCGCGTCCTTGCGCGCGTTCTTCACGTGGCCGTGCGAGAGCTCATGGTCGATCACCGCCAGGCCCTCCCCGCCCCGGTAGAGATCGACTGCGATGCGGTGCAGCTTGAGCGCCAGCGCCTCTTCCATCGGGAAGGTGCTGAACAAGACCGAGATGAGCAGCCACGAGGGCGGGGGCGGCGCTTCATCAGACATCGCCCGACGGGCCGTAGCCGGTTTTTCTTTCGCGCTCCACCCTCGCCGTGCAAAGCCGCCAACGCATGGAGTCTCTCAGCCTGCCCGCCCCTCGCCCCTGGCCCGCCTTCGCCCTGGTGCTCTTCGCCTACGTCATCGCCCACGTCGTCGCCGGCGCGATCATCACCCCGCTCTCGGGCCTGCACCCGCTGTGGGCGGTGGCGATCGCCGACGTCGGCGCGACCATCGCCGTCTTCGTGTTCTCGCGCGCCTTCAACAACTCGAGCATGTACGACCCGTACTGGTCGGTCGCGCCGGTCTCGGTGGCGTGCTGGCTCGCGCTCTCGCCCGGCAGCACCGATGGCCTGACCCTTCGTCAGGGCCTGGTGCTCTCGCTCATCGCGCTCTACGGCGTGCGCCTCACCTTCAACTGGGCGCGTGGCTGGCCCGGCCTGCACCACGAAGACTGGCGCTACGTCGACATGCGCAAGAGCACCGGCAAGCTCTACTGGCTGGCCAGCTTCTCGGCCCTGCACTTGTTCCCCACGGTGATGGTGCTCCTCGGCTGTCTGCCGCTGCACGCGGCGTTGGTGACCAACGCGACCGGTTTCAACGCGCTCGACGTGGTCGCCGCGCTGGTGACGCTCGCCGCCATCGTCATCGAGAGCGTCGCTGACGAACAGCTGCGCACCTTCCGCCGCACGTCGCCTGGGCAGATCTGCGACGTCGGGCTGTGGTCGCTTTCACGCCACCCCAACTATTTTGGCGAGATCAGCTTCTGGGTGGGGCTCCTGCTCTTCGGGCTCGCTGGCGGCGCCCCCTGGTGGACGGCCGCTGGCGTGGTGGCCATGATCGGCCTCTTCCTCGGCGCGTCGATTCCCATGGCCGAGCGCCGTTCCCTTGCCCGCCGGTCGGGCTATGCTGCACACCAGAAGCGCGTTTCGAAACTGGTGCCGTGGTTCCCCTCTCGCAGTTGAGTCAAACGTGGCCCACCCTTTGCGTTGGATGGTGGCGTGACCGCTGCCGACATCAGCGCGCTTTGTCTGCTGCTCTCGAAGCGGGAGCGGTGGGGTGAAGCGCTGGAACGATCTCGGGATCTTCTGGGCCTTGCATGGCTTCGCTTCGTTCCGGGAACCCAGGGTGAATCGACACCTGCTTCGTCAGAACTACCCCCCTGGAGCGCCCCCCTCATCTGGGAGGAGACCAGGCTGGGCTGGCTGGTCGCCGATCGGGCCCCTGCCGAAGCGCCCCTGGGTGTCATTGCACCCCTCCTCGCCAGCGCACGGTGGCAGGTGTGGGAAGCCGAGCAGGCCACCGAGCGCCTCGCCGAGGTGCAGCGGCTGGCCAGCCGCGCGCTCGACCTGTCTGAAGTGGTGACCTGGCTGCTCCACGCGCGGGAAAGCCGGGAAGTCGAGCGGCTGGGCACGTCGGCCGTCGCGTCGATGCTGCGGGTCGACGACGGGGCGCTGCTGTTGCGGGAACCGGGGGGCTGGGTGCTGCGCATTCCCGCCCGCGACTTGAGCTGGGGCCTGGGCGACTTCGAGCTCGAGGGCGAACAGCACGGCCGGTTGCTGGTGCGCCAGGTGGTCGAGCTCGATCCGAACGGCACGCCGCTCGAGCGGCAGCTCTCGTCGTGGGGCTACCGCTCGTCGTTCGCCATTCCCCTCGACTCGGGCCACGAGCCGCTGGGCATTCTCTTCGCGCTCTCGAAGAGCGATTCCAGCCTCGGCGCCGAGTCGCGTGTCACGGGCACCCAGCTGGCGATCATGATCAGCGTCGCGCTCGATCGCCTGCGGCAGCAGCGCCGCCTCGCGGAACAGCGCAAGTCGCTCGAAGACGCGCTGCGGCTGGCGAGCATGGGCACGTGGGACATGCAGCTCCACAACCTCTCGGTCACCTGGTCGCGGGAGCTGCACCAGCTCTACGGCGGCGGCTTCAGCGAGCACACGCAGCCGCTGGCCGAGGCCAACCAGATCCTCGGGCCCGACGATCGCTTTCTGCAGGAACGCCATCTCCGCGAGCTGCTGGCCACCGGCGACCCCGCGTCGTGGCAGTCGAAGGTGACGACGCTCGACAAACGATCGCTGTGGGTGCGTACGCACTGTGAGCTGGTGCGTGACGCCGAGGGCATGCCGGTCTCGATTCGCGGCGTGACGCGCGACGTGACCGTCGAGGTCACCTCGCAGTTCGATCGCGAGAATGCGCTGCGCCGCGCGACCCAGTACGAGCAGCTCTTCTCGATGTCAGACACGCTCGCGGCGGTGTGTGACGCGAACGGCATCATCCTGGAGGCGTCCCCCTCGTGGACGCGGCAGCTCGGCTACGAGCTCGATCAACTCATCGGCGTGAGCATCGGCACCCTGGTGCACACCGATGACACGCGCGAGGTGCGGCGGGTGCTGACCGACCGCATTCGTGCCGGGCACGCCGCGGGCGCCGTCTCGCGCATTCGGGCCAGCAACGACTCGTGGCGCTGGCTCTCGTGGACGGCCGCGCTCGACGAGGGCCGTTTCTACGCCGCCGCCACCGACGTGACCTCGCTGCAGGAAACGACGCGCCGGTTGCGCATGAGCGAAGAGCAGCTCCGCCAGGCGGGTGCCATCGCGCATGTCGCCGGCTGGTCGTACGAGGTCGAGACCGGGCGCACCACGTGGTCGGAAGAGGTGCGGCGCATCTTCGATCTCACCCTCGACGAGGCGTTCGACCGCGAACGCATCGAGCGCTTCTACGGCGACGAGAGCACCCGCGTGCTCCGCGAGGCGATCGCCAGGGCCGCCCATGAGCGTGTCCCGTTCGATCTCGAGCTCGAGATGAGCAGCTCGCGCGGCCGCCAGATCTGGGTGCGGCACATGGCCGACGTCGAAGTGGTGGGCGGCCGGGTGGTGCGGCTCTTCGGCGCGTTGCAGGACGTCACCGAGCAGCGCCTCGCGCGTGAAGCGGCCCTCGCAGCGTCGCGCGCCAAGTCGCAGTTCCTCGCCAACACCAGCCACGAGATCCGCACCCCGCTCAACGGCATCCTCGGCATGACGCAGCTCGCACTCGAGACCCCTCTTTCGGCCGAACAGCGCGAGTACCTCGAGGCGGTGCACCTCTCGGGGCGGAACCTGCTGTCCATCGTCAACGACATCCTCGACATCTCGAAGATCGAGAGCGGCAAGCTCGAGCTCGAGCGGGTGCCCTTCTCGCTGCCCCAGGCGATCTTCGGGGCCGCGCGCAACCAGGCCAGCCGCGCCCACGCGCGAGGCATCGAGCTGGTGGTGCAGTTCGACCCGCAGCTCCCTGAGCAGTTCATCGGAGACCCCATTCGCGTCGGGCAGGTCATCACCAACCTCGTCGGCAACGCGGTGAAGTTCACCGAGCGCGGCGAGGTGCAGGTGAAGGCCTGGTACGAGGCCAACACGGTGCGCATCAGCGTGAGCGACACCGGCATCGGCATTCCCCACGATCGCCTCGGGAGCATCTTCGAGGCCTTCTCCCAGGCCGACGGCAGCACCAGCCGGCGCTTCGGCGGCACGGGGCTGGGCCTCACCATCACCCTCGAGCTGGTGAAGGCGATGGGCGGCACCGTCAGCGTCGACAGCACGCTGGGGCGCGGCAGCACCTTCCACGTCACCCTCGCGCTCGAGCCTGTCGCCAGCCAGGCCCAGCTCACCGCCCTGGTGAAGAACGCGACAGCGCTGGTGGTCAGCGACAACCTCGCCTCGCGCGCCTCGACCGCGAGCCAGCTGCTCGCGTTGGGCTACCTGGTCGAACAGAAGAGCAGCACCGAGGCCGTGAAGTGGCTGCTCGAGCAACCCGCGCCGCTCCAGCTTGCGATCTTCGATCAAGAGCTCGAGCGAACCACCGGCGTCGAGCTCTCGGTCGCGATCGAGCAGGTCGTCGGGCTGCGCGAGCTGCCGCGCCTGTTGCTGACCCGCACCACCAGCCGGCCGACGCTCAGCGAGCTCGATGGCGCGGGCGTGCGGCGGGTGCTGGTGCGCCCCACCTCGATGGGCGATCTGCGACAGGCGATCGATCAGCTCCACACCAACCCGCGGCTCACGACCACGCCGAAGATCGCGCCCCGCGCCACGCCGCGCTCCCTCAGGGTGCTGCTCGCCGAAGACAACGCCATCAACGCCCGGCTCGCGTTGCGGCTGCTCGAGCGCATGGGGCACCGGGTCACCCACGTGCTCGACGGTGCGCTCGCGGTCGATGCCGTCGAGCGCGAGAGCTTCGACGTGGTGCTGATGGACATGCAGATGCCGGTGCTCGACGGGCTCGAGGCCACGCGCCGCATTCGTCAGGCCGAGCAGGACCAGGGGCGGCACCTGCCGATCATCGCGCTCACCGCCAACGCCATGAAGGGCGACAACGAGATCTGCATCGCCGCGGGGATGGACGCGTACTTGACCAAGCCCGTCGACTCCGAGCGCCTCGCGCAGCTGCTCGAGCAGGCGACCGAGAAGTCGATGCTCAGAGGAATGAGCGCGTGAAGGCGTGCGGCAGGAGCTCGCCCAGCGACCACTTCGCTTCTTTGCCTGACGAGGTGCTCGACGCGACGGGCATCGACGCGCTGCCGAACTCGGCGAGCACCTGACGACACATGCCGCACGGCGGGGTGGGCTCGCGGGAATCGACGACGATGGCCACCGCGATGGGCTTCTTCTGCTGCAGCACCGCTGAGCCGATGGCGTTGCGCTCGGCGCACACCGTCAGGCCGTAGCTCGCGTTCTCGACGTTGCAGCCCTGAACGATCGAGCCGTCGTCGCACCACAGCGCCGCGCCCACCTGGAACTTCGAATACGGCGCGTGGGCCCGCTGCCGGGCCTGCTCTGCCGCCTCGAACAACCGCTTCCAATCGACCTCAGCCATGAGGTGCCAACTCTTTCACACTTGGGCTATTCGACCCACCTCATGACCAACCCTGTTGCGCTGATCACTGGTGGGAGTCGTGGTGTCGGGAGGGCGTTGAGTCTGCGCCTGGCGAAGAAGGGCTACGACATCGTCTCGACGTACCGGCGCGATGCCGAGGCCGCGAAGTCGCTCGAGACCGACGTGGCGGCACTCGGTCGAAAGTGCGTGACGGTGGTGGCCGATCAGCTCGAGCCCGAGAGCCTGGGTGCGGTGTTCGAGCGCATCAAGAGCGACTGGGGGCACCTCGACGTCTTCGTGGCCAACGCCGCCTCGACGCGCTTCGCCCCGCTGATGGACACCAAGCTCCACCAGATGGACAAGACCTTCAACGTGACCGTGAAGAGCTTTCTCTACGGGGCCCAGCTCGCGCAGCCGCTGATGACCGGCCGCGGCGCACGCATCGTGATGGTGTCGGGCATGGATTCACGCATCGCCCTGCCCTTTCACGGCCTGCTCGGCGCGATGAAGGGCGCGATGGAGATCCTCGTGAAGTACCTCGCGTGCGAGCTCGCCGGCGACGGCATCCGCGTGAACGCGGTGAACCCCGGGTACATCGACACCGACAGCTCGCGCTTCTACGTGGGCGAAGCGCAGTGGGAAAAGATGGTCGCCCAGCTCAAGAGCATGGTGCCCAGCGGCTACATCGCCACCGCCGATCAGATCGCCGAGGCCATCGAGTGGGTCTGCCTGCCCGAGTCGCGCTACGTGAACGGCACCACCATCAACGTCGATGGCGGGCTCGAGGCGAACTACCAGTTCTTCATCAGTTCGAAGCTGGCGGGCTGAGCGCGACGCGGAACACCGGCAACACGCCCCAGCGCACGTCGGCCGAGGGGTGCTGGCTCGAGAAGAAGGCCAGGCGCGCCGTCGGGCTCTTCGCGAACTCGGCGTCTTTGAGCTTCTCGTCGAACGCGGCCTTCACCGCGGGCTCTTTCAAGCGCTCGCGGGCGAACTCTTCGGTCAGGTAGTCCTCCAGCCATTCCTTCTGTTCGAGGTGGGCGTTGAAGAAGCCCCACGCCGCGAAGGAATCGGTCGCCGTCGGCTCGAGCAGGTGCATCACCAGCTCGGCCTGCGGCTGGGCGATGGGGACGAACAACGAGCCGGGCGCGAAGAATTCGGTCGAGGGCGACCAGTTTCCCTTGAACGTGACGGTCAGCCTTCCCTCGTAAGAACCATCGCGGAAGGTGGGCGCCACGGCCTTGAACTGCTCGACGTCGAGCGAGGTGCCCTTCTTGAGCGTGGTGAAGCGTACGCCGTGCGCGGTGAGCCGCGGCGCCACGAGCGGAGCGGCCGTCGCCGAGATCACGTAGCCGGCCGCTGGCGCCTTGAGCGTCAGTGAAGGGGTCAGGTCGGCGCGCAGCCCGAGCTTGAGCACCACCGGCTTCGTCTCGTCGGAGCGGACCCAGAACTTGCCGCTGACGTCGCTCTTCGTGCGCGTGTACTCGTAGCCGAGGAAATCGATCGGCTGGGCTTCCTTCGTCGTGGTGACGAGCAACGTGACGTCGGTGCCGGCGCGCTTGCTGGCGGCTTCATCGGCGAGCTTCGCAGCGGCCTCCCACTCGGTGGCGTGGAGCGCCGCCTGCTCGAGCAGCACGCTGCACACGTCGAAGGTGGCCTTCACGCGCGCGGGGTACGGCTTCCACGAGTGCGTCTCGACGAGGATGCCGAAGCGGCGGTTGAGCACCCAGTACGCGTTGGCGAACCGGGGCGGTGCCCAGCCATGCGAGAAGCCGCTCTGCGGATCATCGGTGTCGTCGAAGTCAGGGTAGAAAAAGAGCGGCAGGTGGCCCTGCGCAGCGAGCGTGTCTTTCAGCGTCGCCTCGAGCGTGCGGCCCCACGATTGCAACGAGGCAGGCCCCACGCGCTGCGGTTCGACGGTCACCGAGACGTCGTGCTGAAACTTGGCGCCGTCGGTCACGTGCAGGTCTGCGTAGAGGATCGGCTCGAACCGGTGCAGCAGGCCCAGCATGGCGATCATCTCGGGCGCGTCGGCCTTCATGTAGTCGCGGTTCAAGTTGAGGTTCTGCGACGTGACCCGCCAGCCCATCTCTTCGGGGCCGCGCTGGTTGGGCCGTTGGTTCTTCGAGAAGCGCTCGTGCCCGTCGACGTTGAAGACCGGCACGAAGACGACCGTGACCTTCGAGAGCGCGCCCTTCGCCGTCTTGCCGTCGAGCACCTCGCGCAACAGCCAGAAGCCGGCGTCTTTGCCGTCGATCTCGCCGGCGTGAATGCCGCCTTGAAAGAGCACCACCGGGCGCTGCTTCTTCTTCGCGGCCTCGGGGCTGAACGTGCCGTCAGCGCTGGCGATCAACGCGAGCATCGGGCGGCCCAGCGGCGTGGTGCCGAAGCGCTCGCACTTCACCTTGCCCGGGTAGCGCTTCGGGAATTCGACGCACAGACGCTCGACCTCGTCGAAGCGACCGGTCTTCGCCCAATCCGATTGTTCGGCGAGGGTGGTGAGGGGAGCAGCAGCGAGAACGAGAGCCAGCAGCGACATGCGCTGCGTATTTCAGAAAGCTCAGTCGAGTTCGATGGTGCCGCGCATGAGCGCCACGACCCGCCCGGCCACGTGCACCGCGTCATGCTCGTCGAGGCGCAACCCCAGGTGGTTGATGCGCCCCGTCGCATGGCCCTGCTCGATGCGCCACGTCGCGGGGCCGCGCTTGCCCTGCTCGAGCAGCCACGCGCCCAGGTTGGCGCACGCCGAGCCGGTGCCGGGGTCTTCGCGCACTTCGCTCTGGTTCACCCAGAAGTAACGGCTGGTCACGCTCTGCCCGTGCTGCACGAAGAGCGACACGGTCGCGCGGCCGTCGGCGTTCGAACCATGGCGCTTGAGCCCCTCGAGCTCGGGCCGCACCGAGGTGAGCGCCCGGGTGTCTCGCAGCGGAATCAACAACTGCTCGGTGCCGGTGTTCATCCACCGGGCGCCGGGGAGGATGGAGGCCTCGTCAATCTTCAACATCTGCGCGAGGTGCGCGTTTGCGGGCGCAGGTCGAGAGGTGCCGGGGTTGGCCTTGAGCTCCCACAGATCGCCCTCGCCCCGCACGGGAATGCGCCCCACGTTGAGCTCGAGCTCGAACGCGTCACCGAGGCGCTTGAGCCCCCGCACCACCCACGCCGTGCCGAGGGTCGGGTGCCCGGCGAAGGGCATCTCTCCGTCGGGGCTGAAGATGCGCACCTTCGCGGCACCGCCCTGTCGCGGCGGGTAGAGGAAGGTGGTCTCCGACAGGTTGAACTGCTGACAAATCGCCATCAGCTCGGGCTCACGGAGCGCGCTCGCGTCTTCGATGACCGCGAGCTGATTGCCACCGAAGCGCGTCTCGGCGAACACGTTGACGACCTGAAAGGAAACGGTGCGCACGGGTTACTTCAGGTCGAGCGTCAGCTCGATCATCGTGGGTCGGTAGCCGATGGACTTGAAGAGCGCCTGGCCTTCGACGTTCGAGTTCGCCGAGTTGAGCACCAGCTGCTTCGCACCCAGCGCCGTGAACTTCTCGGCAGCGGCGGCCATGAGCGCGCGCGCGAGGCCACGCCTGCGGAACTTCGCGGCCACGTGCACGTCGTGGATCGCCCCGTGCGCGTCGAGCAGCTTCGCCCAGTCGCGCTCTTCGAGGCTGCCGTACAGGTAGCCGGCGATCTGCCCTTCGACCTCGGCGACGAGCAGCACCACGCCCGCCTCGCCGAGCTGCCTGGCGAACCACCAGCGGTACCCCTTCGCGACGTCGGGCGTGGTGAAGAAGCGAGTGCGGTCCCACGAGTGGTGGAGCAGCACGAGCTCTTCCGCCAACAGCGAGGCCGCGTCGAGATCGGCCTCGGTCATCTCACGTACGAGCGTCATGCAGCGCGGCTTACTCCGCGATGCTGGTGTAGCGGTACTCGGGATCTTCGTCGTCCTTCTGCTCTACGAGCGACGCGTTGGGCAGCGCCTTCTTGAGCGCCGCGACGTCGGCGTCGGAGAAGTAGTTCTCGTCGAGGATGAGCTGCTTCAGGTGCTTCAACTTCGCTGCACCAGCGATGAGCGCCGCTGCGCCCTTGTCGGCGAGCACGCCCTTGCTCAGGTCGAGCACCTCGAGCCGCGGGAGGATCTTCGAGGCGAGCACCGCCTTGATCAGCTCCTCTTCCCACGCCGAGTTCATCAGGCCGAGCTCCTTGACCGCAGGAAGCGTCGAGCCGTCGAGGATGCCCTTGAGCGAGCCGACGGTGGAATCGCAGCCGTAGTCTTCGGCGCCGAAGTACAGGTCGAGGTGCGCGAGCTTCGGGAACTTCGCCGAGCCGATCGTCGTCGGCACCTTCTTGTTCAAGCCACCGGAGATGAAGATCAGCTTCTCGAGGTGCGGGGCCTCGATGTCGCCGAAGTCGATGGGGGTGCCGTCGTCGCTGCCCTGCGCGCCCTGCAGAAAGAGTTCCTTCAGGTTCGGCGCCGCGGCCCAGATGCCGCCGATGTCACCCACGCGCCGCCAGGACGGCTGGTCCATGTGTTCGGAGTTGGGGCTCATGTCGAGCACCTGCAGCAGCGGCAACGGGCCCGCCTCGGAGATGGCGGAGGCGAGGTTTTCCATGTGCCACTCGTGATCTTCGTGCGGCGGCAGGCCAAGCGTCAGCTTCTGAATGAAGTGGCCCGCAGGGTGCTTGAGAATCTTCTCGAGCGTCGATTCCATGAGGCCCTCTTCGGCGTCCGTCGGCTGGAGATCGAGCTCGGCGATGACGCCGTTCTTCCAGACGATGTCGCCCTCGAGGCCGGCGAGGAGCTCCTTCGCCGTCTCGTCCTGCTTCTTCTTGTTGGGCTTGCCCTGCACGGCGGCGGCGATGAACTCGGCCCACGGCTCACCCTGCTCGAGCAGCCAGTCGGCAAACACGCGCCAGTTCTTCGAGTCGTCGGGGTTCGCGGCGATGGCCGACTCGAGCCCGGGGTTGCTCGGCGTCTTCTTCACGCCGACCTCGACGTAGCCCTTGCCGGTCTTCTCAGCGATCAGCTTCCTGGTGTCGGCCCTGGCGTCACCGGCGCTGTCGAAGTCCTTCTCTTTCTCCTGGCCGGCGGTGCCGAGCTTTCCATAGCGAACGATCTGCTGCTCGCCCTCGACCTTCACTTCCCAGAACTTGTTCGACGAGCCCTCGGAGAACTCGAAGCGACGCCAGCCGGGCTCGACCACGACGTTGGCCTTCGACGCAGGCGGCGCTGAGGGCTCGGCCTTCGGTACCGCCGCGGGAGCTGCAGGCGCCGGTGCAGCTGCCGCCGGCGAGCCACCCTTTTCCTGGTAGCCCTTGCCGGTCTTTTCCTTCACCAGCTTGTCGTGGAGCTTCTTCGCGCCATCGGGAGAGCCCTCGTCTTTCACGGTGGTCTGCCCGCCCGCACCGATCTTCCCGTACCGCGTGAGGACCTTGTTGCCCTCGACCCAGACTTCCCAGAATTTGCTGGACGTCCCCTCGGAAAACTCGAAGTAGCGCTTGCTCACGGTGCCCCTCCAGGCTGTTGAGGGGGCGAACCCTAGCCTGCGCCCTCTCTCCCCGCGCCAGCATGGACAGGGCCGGGGTGCGGGGCGTGCTAGTCAAGTGCGCCATGTTCCGCCCCGCCCCGCGCTGCCTCGCCGGCGACTCGACGAGCCCGAAGACCTGGGAAGCCGCGCTCACCGGTCGCAAGGCGCACGCGCTGATCAGCGACCCGCCGTACTGCCTGCTCACGCGCCGCCGGAAAGACGGTGAGAAACGCGACCCGAAAGATCGAAAGATCGATCGCGGCCCCGTGCGTCGCTTCGAGAACGTGCGCGAGTTTCGCGAGTTCACGAAGTCGTGGCTGCAGCTCGCGGTGAAGCACCTGACCGACGACGCGCCGATCGTGTTGTGGATGAACCTGCTCGGGCGCGAGCCGATGACCGCCGTGTGCCGAGAGCTCGGCTGGTCGCACGTGCGCGGTGAATTCGTGTGGGGCAAGCGCACGCGCGAGGGGAACAGCGGCGAGGAAATTCTGCGGGTCGTCGAGACGGCGCTGGTGTTCTCCCGCACGCCCGCGCCTCCGAAGGCAGACGGCGACGCGGCGATCCCGTGGGCTGCGGTGGCGGGGTACGACGACGACGGAGAGGCGACGCGGTGGGGCAGTCACCCGAACCACAAGCCCTTCGGCGTCATCGAGCCGCTGCTGCGTACGTGGAGCCAACCCGGACAGCTCGTGGTCGACCCCTTCGCAGGGTCAGGCTCGATTCCCGCGGGCGCGTGGAAGCTCGGTCGCGACGTCGCGTGCATGGAGCTCGAACCAGACTGGGCAGAGCGGGTCACCGCGCGGCTCGACATCGGGCAGGGTTGAACCACGTGGCGCCAAAGCCGTTTGAAGTGTGGACCAAGGAGCGCGGAGAGATCGGCTCCCTGCACGGTACGAAGGCCGACTTGAAGGTCGGCGCGCTGATCGAAGCCGGTCGCTCGTCGAACTTCGGCAAGCGCGATCAGGCGGTGTTCGCGTACCCGACCTCGACCCTCGACGCAGCGACGTGGGGCGCAGAGCTCGCGCTCGGTCAGGGCCGCGGCCGCATCTACATCGTCGAGCGCACCGGCCCCATGGAGGATGACCCCAACCTCACCGACCAGAAGTTCAAGGGAAACCCGACCCGCTTGTTCCGCACTCGTTCTGCGTTGCGCGTGATCGGTGAACTGGTCGAGTGGCAGGGGCACCCGGCAGAGCAGCTTCAGGCGATGCGGGATGCGTTGGCGAAGCTCGCGGCGCAGGGCCTTGAGGCCATCAACTCCTGACCTCGCTTACGGACTCACCGTCAACGTGAACGGGCCGCGCGTGACGTTCTCGCCGTCGACGATGATGTAGGCCGTGGTGCCGCCGGGCACCGTGACGTTGAGCGACTCAGGCTGGCCTGGCCCGTTGAGAATGGTGGCAGCGAGGCACGCGTTCGCTCCGCAGGTGGTCTGCACGTAGAGCATCGGATCGTATGTGCCGTTCAGAGGGGTGACGACGATCGTGTACGCCGTCATCGCGCTCGGAGAGAGCGCGTAGGTGACGTCACGACCTGAGCCGAGGCCGCCTGCCGAGCAACCGTTCGTCGCGGAGGGGCCGTAGTCGTCGAAGATCACCGCGTCGTCGGTCGTCGCGGTGAACGTGCCGCCAGCGGTCACGTCAGGCGCGAGGCTGCACACGTCACCGCCGTTGAGGATCGTGCCGCTGCCGCCGCCCGTTGCTGCGCCGCCGCCCGTTGCTGCGCCGCCGCCCGTCGCTGAGCCGCCGCCCGTCGCTGCGCCACCGCCCGTTGCTGCGCCGCCGCCTGTTGCTGCGCCGCCGCCCGTCGCTGCGCCGCCGCCCGTCGCTGCGCCGCCGCCTGTTGCTGCGCCGCCGCCTGTTGCTGCGCCGCCGCCTGTTGCTGCGCCGCCTCCTGTTGCCGCGCCGCCTCCCGTTGCCGCGCCGCCACCCACGCCGCCGTCGCCAATCGTCACCGTCGCGGTGCCGCAGGCAGAAAGAAGCAGCGCCAGCACAAGCGCTCTGCCGCGAGGGTCACCCCTCTCCCCCGCGAGGGGAGAGGGGAAAAGCTTTGTCGTTTCATGAGTTTGCATTGGCGTTTGCGGTCCCATCGCGTGTCGCTCTCCCACCGAAAACCGTCCGACAAGGTGGGCATGCTGCACACGTTCATCGCACAGCGGGTTTCAGCAGGCGAGCCGTTCTCCACCCTTCCCGAAAGCCAGGTCGCCATGTCCTCCCACGTTCAGCGTTTGCTGAGCGCGACGCTCGTCGTCTGCGCTCTCCTGGTCACCGGCTGTGACCTCGCCAACGAAGCGGTCGTCAACGAAGGCCTCGGCGATCAGTCCTTCGTGCGCGTCGCGAAGAGCGGCCTCACCACCACCGCGCCCGCCGACGGCTACACCACGGCGAACAACGAGAACTTCTACCTCGCCATCAACAAGTCCCAGCTCGCGCAGAAGTGGTTCCTCTCGGGCTACCTCACCCAGTGGCACCCTGCCGAAGCCGGTCACGCCGCCCGCTCGCTCGGCACCCGCGTCGTCAGCTTCAAGATCCAGAACGGCAAGCTCTTCGTCTTCGACGCCACCGACGGCAACAAGTGGAGCGACACCCTCGACCCGCAGCTCGTCGTCGAGGCCTACCCCATCGTCACCACCTACGCGCCGTTCAACGCCCTGCCCGGCTCGTCGAACTTCGTGCTCATCGATCCCTCCGCCGGCTTGAACCGCTTCGAGATGATGGGCGACACCTTCGCCGCCAGCTACCAGGTGCGCTTCGAGGTCGAGCTGAGCTACCTCCAGAAGTTCAAGCAGCTCGCCGACGGCATTCAGTACGAGCAGGTCTTCACCGGCTATTCCGAAGCGGCGGGCCCCGGCATCCTCGGGTGGGACCAGCCCTTCCGCGGCTCGGGCACGATGTCGATCTCGCTGCGCCGCTACGCCGAGGGCGCGGGCTTCGTCTCGCAGCCCCTCACCAGCAAGAACTACTTCGGCAGCTCGATTCAGCAGGTGCCGAACCAGGCCGGCCAGAAGCAGAACGCGGTGAAGTGGAACATCAAGCCCGGCATGACGCCGATCCCCTGGCGCGTCTCGCAGGCCATCGCGACGATCAAGGCCGACCCGCGCTTCGCCGGCATCGACGTCGAAGGTGCCATCGCCCGCGGGGTGACCGGCTGGAACAACGCCTTCGGCTTCCCCGTCTTCACGGTGGTGCCGACGGGCGTGAACGACTCGTTCGGTGACGACGACAAGAACTTCATCGTGGTTGACCCCAACCCCGGCCTCGGCCTCGCGTTCGCCAACTGGCGCGAGAACCCGAACACCGGCGAGATCCGCGGCGCGTCGGTCTACTTCTCGAGCGTCTTCCTCGAAGGCGCGCTGCAGTCGGCCGTCGACGCCGATGGCGGTCAGCCGGTGGTGGTCGATGCGGGCACGGAGGTGGTCGATGCCGGCGCTCGGGTGGTCGACGCGGGCCTGCCGACCTGCGCCCCCTCGCTCATCATCTCGCAAGTCTTCGGAGGCAACGGCAACACCTTCAACAACTACCGCAACCAGGACTTCGTCGAGCTCCACAACCGCAGCGACGGGCCGGTGATCTTGAACGGGCTCTCGCTGCAGTACGGCTCGACGACGGCGTGGCAGGTCGTGGCGCTCAACGGCACCATCCCCGCGGGCGGCTACTTCCTCGTCGGCTTCGCGGCGAGCGGCGCGACTGCCGACGGTGGCACCGCGCCGGGCATCTCCCCGAACCAGGTCACCGGCATCAACCTGTCGTCGAGCGGCGGGAAGATCGCCCTCGTCAGCGGCACCACGGCGCTCACCGGCGCCTGCGCCCTCGGCACCACCGTCATCGACTTCATCGGCTACGGCGCGAGCAACTGCAGCGAAGCGCGGCCCGTCGCGGCCTCGGGCATTTTCCTCCCGCTGGTGCGCGCCGACACCGTGGCGTGCGTCGACACCAACGACAACGCGAACGACTTCATGGCGGCCAACGTCGCCCCGCGCAACGCGTCGAGCGCGCCCACCTTCTGCGGCTGCACCAACGCCGTGCCGATGCTGCCCGTCTTCCTTCCCCAGGGCGCCACCGTGGGTGACGGCGGCGTCAACCTCACCCCGCCGACCGCGCTCGTGCAGCCCTCGTTCCGCTGGGCGGCGATGCCCGAGCAGCACCTCTGCGCGATGGAAGCGCGCCGCGACGCCGTCATCCCCGCGGGCATGACCAGGAAGGAGTTCATCGAGAAGTACATCACCGAGGTCGTGCTCCACGAGATCGGCCACACCCTCGGCCTGCGCCACAACTTCAAGGGCTCGCTCGAAGGGGGCACCTCGGTCATGGACTACAACACCGAAGCCGATGCCTTGAAGTTCAACGACAAGCCGGGCCCGTACGACGTCGCGGCGGTGCGCTTCCTCTATGGGCTGTCGACCGAGAAGCCGACGCAGGCGTTCTGCACCGACGAAGACACGCTGATCGACGCGAGCTGTGATCGCTTCGACGTCGGCACCAACCCGCTCGTCGACCTCGGCGCGCGCTTTCAGACGAAGGTGCGCAAGGCGATCTTCGGTAAGCGCGATCTGCAGACGCAAGACGCGTGGCCCCTCACCCGCTGCATCCGCGCGCCGAGCAGCGAGGCCCAGCGGCTCGAGGCCTTCAACCTGCTGATCGCCGACACCGCCCCGCCGCTCAAGCCCGAGATCGTCGCGCTGACCCCGAGCGCGTGGGCCTACGCCGACTTCTACAACGCGTCGCTGCTGGTGAACCTCTTCGCCTCGCCTGTCGCGTACCGGGACCCCATCGGCGCCGCCCCGCTGATGAACGACGTCGCCTTCCGTTCCCGCGTGGTGGAGGTGGCCCGGAACTCGCTCAAGAGCTCCGACAACTACCGCACCGGGCTCACGATGCGCTCCATGGTGACCGTGCTCAAGGAAGTGCAGCAGACCGACGCGTATCTCGCGCTCGGTGACGCCCGCGCGCACTTCGCAAGCATTCGCGCCAACCAGACCCCCGCGAACCAGGCCGTCATTGATGACCTGATTCGGCGCATCGACCTTGCGACCTCGCCGTACTTCTATTGAATCAGGGGCATGGCGGTTCGCTTCGCAGCTCTGGTCTTCGTGGTGGCGCTCACGGCGTGCAAGCCGGCGATGCCGAAGAAGGTGCGCTTCATCGACGCTCCACGCGAGCCGGCGATCATCGAGAAGCTGGTGCTCGAGCAGGTGGCCGCCTCGAAGGCGGTCGATCGCACCCTCGTCGTCTACGCCGGGGCCAGCTGGTGCGAGCCGTGCCGTCGGTTTCACGAAGCGGCCGATCGCGGTGACTTGAACGCCCAGTTCGGCGACGTCGACTTCCTCGCGTTCGACGTCGACATCGACAACGAGCGCCTCGCGTACGGCAACTACGACACCGCGATGCTCCCGATGATCGCGCTGCCGGGAGAAGACGGGAAGGCGAGCTCGAAGATCATGAGCGGCTCGGTGAAGGGCGACGGCGCGGTGCAGGAAATGACTCCGCGGCTCAAAGCACTGCTGGGACGCTGACCGGCTGCTACACCGGGCCTCGTGCGACCGACCGTTCTCCTCTTCGACATCGATGGAACCCTGATCACCACCGGCGGGGCAGGCCGACGCGCGATCGATCGCGCCTTCGCGCAGTTGCACGGCCGACCTGACGCGTGCTCGACGTTCAGCTTCTCAGGCATGACCGATCGCGCCATCGCGCGGCTGGGCCTGCAGGCCATCGGGCGCGAGAGCACCGAAGGCGCCATCGACGAGCTCATCTCGACCTACGTGCGCGCGCTCGCGGAAGAGGTGGTGAGCACCCCACCCGACACGTACCGCGTGCACGCCGGCATGCACGACGCCATCGCGCAGGGCCGCAAGCACGGCATGGCCATCGGCCTCGGCACCGGCAACGTGAAAGAAGGCGCGCGCATCAAGCTCGAGCGCGTGGGGCTCTTCGGCGAGTTCGCGTTCGGCGGCTTCGGTGACGATCACGAGCTTCGCCCGGAGCTGATCCGCCGCGGGGCCGAGCGTGGGCTCGAGCACCTGGGCGTGCGCGAAGCACGGGTGGTCGTCATCGGCGACACGCCCAAAGACATTCACGCCGCGCACGCCATCGGCGCGGAGTGCCTCGCCGTCGCGACCGGCGGCTTCACCATCGAGCAACTCCGCGAGGCCGGCGGCCTGCACGTCTTCGCCTCGCTCGCCGCCCCCGGTGCGATGGAGGCCCTCTTCGCGCTCACCTGACCTGCGTGTTACGTTTCTGCTGCATGTCTCACACCATCACGATTCGTCTTACGCCTGAGCTCGAGAAGTGGCTCGACGTGGTCTCGCGTGAGACCGGCATCCCCAAAGGCCAGTTCATCCGCGAGCAGCTCGAACGCGTTCGGGTGAACACGAAGCAGAAGCGCTTCATGCGGCTCGCGGGCGTCATCGACGGGCCGCCTGACCTGTCGTCCCGCAAGGGCTACGCGCGCAAGTGAAGGCCATCGCCGACACCGGGTTCATCGTGGCCTTTGCCAACCGGAGAGACCGTTTTCACGACTGGGCCGTCGCCGTGGCGCACGAGGTCGAGACGCCCCTGCTGACCTGCGAGGCCGTGTTGTCGGAGGCGGCGTTTCATCTCGAGAACTCAGCCCTCACCCTCGCGCTCGTGAACGAGGGCCTGCTGAAGCTGGGCTTCGATTTGAGCCGCCAACTGCCGCACGTCCGTGCGCTCGCTGCGCGGTATGCGGATCAGAAGCCCGACCTCGCGGACCTCTGCCTCATTCGTATGAGCGAGCTGAACCCGAAGCACCGGGTGGCCACCGTCGACGCGCGCGACTTCTCGGTGTTCCGCCGCAACGGGCGTGAGGTGATCCCCACCCTGACGCCTCCGCGCTGAGCGTTCAGCCGCGACGACGCAGCCGAATCGGTCCCCGCGCGGTCGAGCCATCGACGACGTGGCCGCCCTGGGTGATCTCGATCAACCCCTTCGCGACGAGGCGGCGCGCGGCTTCGCGCACCGGCTCCATCAACGGCCGCCAGTCGTCCGGAGCCGCTTCGCGCGCGATCTCCGACGGGCAGATGGTCGCCCCGCGCGCCCGGTTCGCGAGCCTCGCGAGGATCGCGTCTTCGAACGTCGAATCGGCCGCGGAGCTCTTCCGCTTCCGGCAGCCGTCGGAGCAGTACTTCACCTCGCTCCACGAGCGTTCCCACTTCTTGCGCCACTCGATGGTGCGACCGCAGACGACGCAGGGCTTCGATGCTTCCATACCGGCGCAGACCTAACGGCCCACCCGTCAGATCGGCAGGAAGAACGCCTCGAGGTACACCTCGGGGAGATCGAGATCGCCCTCGGGCTGCCGCAGGTACCCACGCCACTGGTACAGCTTCGCCACGCCCACGACGCCGCGCCGCACGTGCAGGCAGACGCCCTTCCACTCGCGGGCGCGGGTGTAGCGCTCGGCCTCGTCGAGCAACGCCTTGGAGACACCCTTGCCCGCGTGACTCGCGTCGACCGCGAGGTGACGCAGACACGAAGTGCCCTCGATCCACGACTCCGTGCCCTCGGCGCCGGGCGCCCACAGCGCGACCGTGCCCACCACGCGCCCCTCATGCTCGGCGACCCAGACCTTGGCGACCACGCGCTTGGCGGCGACGTCGCGCAGCTCGGCCTTGCGTCGCTCGGTCACCACCACGTCTGGCATCTTCTTCGCGTAGCGACCCACGAACGCATCGACGAGCAGCTCGCCGACCACGGCATCATCCGAAGGAGTCGCCTCGCGCACCCGATACTGACTTCTCATGCGGGCGAGGCCTTATCAGTTCACGGGCACCGCGCCGTGCACCTGCTTGCGACCATTGCCGTTTCCATTGTGACGACAGACGCGGCCGTCCCAGTGGTGCGCGGGCGGGCAGTTCGGAGTCGAGTACACCGCGCGCGGCCGAGGCGCGTAGTACGCACGGCCTGGAACGATGATGCAGCCCGAGGTTGGCACCGCGAGGGCTGCGGTCACCACGAGTCCGAAGAGCGTTCGCATGGGGAAAGGCTGCCTTCGCGCCCTGACGTCTTCAAGGGTGTAGAAGGCCCACATGGCGCCGCGTCGTCTCACCGTTCCCCACGATGCGCCTGCGCGCCTCGATGCCTTCCTCGCGCGTGCCCTGCCCGGCTTCTCGAAGCAGCAACTCCATCGCCTGCTCGCCGACGGAAAGGTGAAGGTGAATGGCAAGAAGGCGAAGCCGTTGCGCCGCATCATGGGCGGCGAGGAGGTCGAGCTCGAGCTGGCTGCTCCCGAGAAGCCGAAGAGCGCGCCGTTGAACGCAGCACAGGGGCCGAAGCTCACGCTGTTGCGCGACACGAAGGACCTGGTGGTCGTCGACAAGCCCGCAGGCTTCATCGTCGAGACCGAGGGCCGCGCGCCGTCGATTCAGGCGCTGGTCGCCGCGCAGGTCTCGGGCCTCGACGTGGGTGGCGTGCACCAGCCGGGCGTCGTGCATCGCCTCGACAAAGACACGACGGGCTGCCTGCTCTTCGCGAAGACCGATGAGGTGATGGTCGCGTTGCAGCGGGCGTTCGATGAGAAGCGGGTGAAGAAGACGTACCTCGCGCTGGTGGTGGGCACGCCGCCTGAGACCGCGAAGCTCGATCAACCGTACGGGCGCCACCCGGAAGATCCGCGCAAGTACACGACCCGCTGGCCGACGCCGCGGCGCGCACGGCTGTCGTGGAACAAAGTGAAGCAGTTCGAGACTACGGCGCTGCTGGAGATCGATCTCGACACCGGCCGCACGCACCAGATTCGCGCGCAGCTCGCAGACGCCGGGCATCCGCTGCTCGGTGACTGGCTGTACGGCACGAAAGACGATCGCAACCTCGCGCCGCGCGTGCTGCTGCATGCGTGGAAGCTCGAGCTCACCGACCCCGAGCTGGGCTTCCGCGTCGAGTCGCCGATTCCGGCCGAGCTCAGCTGACTCGCGCCCCTGCACCCTCGTTTGGCGGCCTTACCCACGCCCACCTCACCACATGAACTCGGGTTTGGGATTGTGGGGGATCGACGAGGCCCCCGGGTCCAGTGCTATGCCCTCGCGCCCATGATCACTTCCCCGCTCGACGCGTTCGAACTGGTTGCGCACTCGGAGCAGCTCCTCAAGCGTCTCGACGCCGCGTGCGCCGAGCTGTCGAAGAAGCAGGGCCTCAAGGAAGAGAAGGCCTGGCTCGAGACCGCCCGCCAGCGCGTCGCCACGGCGCGTGAAGGGGTCGGCAACCTGCTCATTCGCGTGCTCCGGTTGCCTGAGCTCGAGCCGGTGAAGGAAGAGCAGGCCCGCGTGCTGCAGAACGCGGCGGTCGATGCGGTCGAGCGGTTGCACTCGGGTATTTCGTTCGCCGGTGGCGCCCGCGCCCCGTTGCTCGAGGCCCTCTACGGCAAGCTGAAGATCCCCGTGCTGCGCCGGTGCGATCGCGAAGACTTCGAGAAGTTCTGCTTCGACTTCGAGAAGCGCCTCAATACCGGTTACGCGAAGCGCATGTTCGCAGACGAGTCGTTCGCGCTCGTCACGCCGGCCCTGCAGCAGCTGCACGAAGCCTTCGCCGTATGGCGTGGCGTGTTCTCGGCCGAGGCGATGCCTGAGCAGGACGCGCAGGCGCTCCGCGATGAGCTCGACGCCGCCGCCCACAAGCTCGAGCTGCCCTGCCGCCAGTCGCGCCTGCTCGCTCAGGCCGCCCTCGCCCCGCTCAAGGACCTGCTCGAGTCCTCGGGCGTCGACCAGAAGCCCAGGCGCCGGGGCCCCGCGCGCATGGCTGCCTCCGAGCTCGACGAAGACGAACACCCGCTGCTCGAAGAAGATCCGGTCGACCCGGCCGAGCCGAACACCGCCGAGCTGGCCGAGCTGGCTCAGGCGCCGCTCGAAGATCCGCCGCCGCCGCGCAAGAAGTCGCGTGGGGCCTCGGTTCCTGCCGAAGCCTGAATTGCCGGTCAGGCGGGCCGTACTCGCCCGCCATGACCCCTTTCGCACGCGCCCTCCTCCTGCCGTTGCTCGTTGGTGCCACGCCGTCTCTTCCCGAGTGCCCCTCAGGCGAGCTGCTCGTCTCGTCAGGCGCCGGTTTCCGCTGCACCTCGATGCAGGCGCTGCTCGAAAAGCAACGCACCTCGGGCTGGGGCGCGGAGAACGTGCTGCCCACCTGCAGCTCCGGTGAGTTTCTGGTGAGCGAGGGCTTCGGGAAGTGGCGCTGCTTCGATCCCCAGAGATTGCTGCCGCGGTGCAGCAGCGGAGAAGGGCTGATCAGCGACGGCTCGTCGGGGTGGAAGTGCCAGCGCGCGCCCCCGTCGTGCTCATCGGGCGAAGTGCTGGTCTCACAAGGAGGCAGCTCGTGGTCGTGCACACGGCTCAGGCCGTGACTCAATTGCAGACGGGAAACCCGAAGACCCAGACGCACTTGCGATCAGGAGGCATCAGCGGCCCGCCCGTCAGCGGATCGGTCAACCCGCCAAAGGGAGCCGCGCCGCCGTCACTGCGTGGCTCGACTTCTCCGGCATCGCTCGCCACCGAGATGCAGGCGCCAGGCGAGAGACACTGGGTGCGCGCCGGGCACGTCTTGCATTCGCGCCCCGAATAGCCGCACGCGTCGTCGAGGTTGCCGCCCAGACACGTGTTCCCCGAACAGCACCCGGTGCAGGTCGTCGGTGAGCAGACGTACGGCCCGGCGTCGCTGGTGAGCTCGGCCGTCTGCAGCGTGGGCCCGACGCAGGCGCTCCACAGTGCACTCAGCGCGATGGGGACGAGCAGTCGAAGCACCGTGACCTCCGTCTTCCGATCATCACCTCGCCGCATTCGGCGCGCAATTGTCAGCTCGTGACACCAGCGTTCTTCGCGGGTTACCTGACCTGAGCGAAAATCCGAGTGCACCCCGCCCGCCTCGGCCGGGTGAGGTCAGGCATGAACGAACCCATCGACTACGACCGGGGGAACCGGTTGCTGCAGGAGCTCATTCGCGGTGACGCCGTCATTGGCCTCGTGGCCGACGTGCATGGGATGGAACGGCAGATCCTCCGCTCGCTGTGGGCCGCAGCGGCGCAGGGCTACGCACCCGCCTTCCTTCGCATCGCAGAGTGCGCGCTCGCGACCTTTCGCCCCGTGGGCGCGTTCGAGGGCATCTTCGACGAAGAGGCGTCCACGCGGCCGTGGTCGGCAGAGGCGAAGCAGGTCACCGCCGACGACGAACAGGTGCAGACGGGCCTGCGCGCGTATTTCGAGGCCTACCGCCTGAAAGACGATTCGGCGCTGATTCCGTTCGCGCGACTGACCCGTCAGACGCCCGAGCACCAGCCGCTCGCGGCGAAGCTGTTGCGCGAGAAGAAGTCGCCGAGCGGCGCCGAGCTCTACACGCTGGGCAACGTGTTGCTCTGGCTCGACGAGAAGAAAGAGAGCGCGCAGGTCCAGCTGCGCGCCGCAGAGCTGGGCAGCCTCGACGCGAAGTTCGAACTCTCGCTCTACTTTGAACAGGGTCTGGGCGTCCCGGTCGATCTCGAGAAGGCGCAGCACTGGCTCGACCTCGCAGCCGAAGCGGGCCATTCCCGCGCGATCTACAACGTGGGCGCGGCGTATGCGGGTGGGCGTCGGGGCGAGCCCGATCTCGCCAAAGCGGCCCAGTTCTACGAACGCGCGGCTGCGAAGGGACACGGTCGCGCGGCTTGCACGCTGGGCGTGATGATCCTCACGGGGGAATTGCCCGGCACGCCGGAAGCGGCGATCGCCCGGCTCAACCAGGCCGACGAGCTCGGCTACCCCGTGTGGGAAATGCTCGACGCGGTCGGCCTCGACGACCCGCGCACCTGACTCCTCCCTCTCCCTGCGTGAGCGGGGAGAGGGTCGGGGTGAGGGGCCCGACCTCGCACCCACGAGCCCCTCACCCGGCGCTTTGCGCCACCCTCTCCCCGCGCGCAGGGAGAGGGAGACAAGTGACTTCTTCGCGGGTATCCCTCTCGCGTGACTCCGCTGCCGATCGACTCGCTCTTGCCGGAGATCATCGCGGCGCTCCGTTCCCGAGACGCGCTGGTGCTCGAGGCGCCTCCCGGTGCGGGCAAGACGACGCGCGTTCCCCCCGCCCTGCTCGATGCAGGCCTCGCCGGGAACAAAGAGATCGTCGTGCTGCAACCGCGACGCCTCGCCACCCGGCTCGCCGCCACCCGCGTCGCCGAGGAGCGCGGTGAGCGCGCCGGAGCCACCATCGGCTACCAGGTGCGCTTCGAAGACGTGACCTCGAAGCAAACGCGCATCCGCTTCGTCACCGAGGGCATCCTCACCCGCCGGCTGGTCGGTGACCCGCTGCTGCGCGACGTGGGCATCGTCGTGCTCGACGAGTTCCACGAACGGCACCTCGCCGGAGATCTCGCCCTCGGCATGCTGCGCCGCCTGCAGCTCGGGCCCCGACCTGATCTCAAGCTGGTGGTGATGTCAGCCACGCTCGACGCCGCGCCTATCGCGAGTTGGTTGGGAGACGCGCCGCGCCTCCGCAGCGAAGGCCGCCGCTTCGACGTCGCCATCGAGCACTTCGAGCGCGAAGACGACCGCTTCATCGATCAACAGGTGCTCGCCGCCGTGAAGCGCCTGGTGCAGGCCGACCTCGATGGCCACGTGCTCGCCTTCCTTCCCGGCGCCGGTGAGATCCGCCGCACCATGGAAGCGTGTGACGACTTCGCGCGTCGCCAGGGCCTCGATCTGCACGTGCTGCACGGAGATCTCTCGCCCGCCGAGCAGGATCGCGCGCTCAAGCCGTCGACGAAGCGAAAGCTCATTCTCAGTACCAACGTCGCTGAGACCTCCGTCACCATCGACGGCGTGGCGGCCGTCATCGACTCAGGTGTCGCGCGCGTCGCCTCACACTCTCCGTGGAGCGGCATGCCCACGCTCAAGGTCGCGAAGGTCTCGAAGGCCTCGGCGATTCAACGCGCCGGTCGCGCCGGCCGTACGCGCGCGGGCACGTGCGTGCGGCTCTTCACGAAGGGTGACTTCGAAGGTCGCCCCGCTACCGACGCGCCCGAGATTCGCCGCCTCGACTTCACCGAGTCTGCGCTCGCCTTGCGCGCGATGGGCGTCACGAAGCTCGAAGACTTCTCGTTCTTCGAAGCGCCGTCCGCGTCATCGCTCACCGCCGCCGATTCATTGCTGCACGATCTCGGCGCCATCGACAAAGCGGGCGCGCTGACCACCATCGGCAAACGACTGCTCGCCTTCCCGCTCCACCCGCGCCTCGCGCGACTCGTGGTGGAAGCCGAGAACCTCGGAGTCGCGCGTGACGGCGCCACCCTGGCCGCGTTGCTCGGTGAGCGCGACATTCGCATCGAGGCGCGCGCGAAGTTCGGGAGCGCGCAGGCGTCCGCCCATGCCCAGAGCGGCCCCAGCGACGTGCTCGAGCTCCTGGAGCGCTACGAGCAGGGCCAGCGCGGAGGCGCGCGCTCAGCCGGCCTCGACAGCGGCGCGATGAGCTCGGTGGACCGCGTGACGAAGCAGCTCGGCCGCGTCATCGATGGAGACAAGGCCCCGTCGCCGAAGACCAACGCGGCGCGCGACGCGAACCTCATGCGCTCCGTGCTCGCGGGTTACCCCGATCGGGTCGCCCGCCGTCGTCGTCCTCGCAGCCCCGAGGTTGTCCTCTCTGCAGGAGGCGCCGCGACGCTCGACCCCGGCTCCGTCGTTCATGACGCCGAGCTCATGATCGCCATCGACGCCGAAGAGAAGAAGGGCGGCGTGGTGGTTCGCCTCGCGAGCCAAATCGAGGCCGAGTGGCTGCTCGAGGTGGCGCCCGATTCACTCGGCGAGGTCGACCGCCTCGAGTGGAACGACTCCGCGAAGCGCGTGGATCGCGTGACGCGGCTCACCTACGGCGCGGTGACGCTTGAAGAGACGCGACAACCAGCGCCCGCGAGCCCCGAGGCCGGCGCGCTGCTCGCCGAGCACGCCATCGATGCGGGTGCTCGGCTCTTCGTCGACCCCGAGCGCCTCACCACCTGGCAGTGCCGCGTCGACACGATGCGCACCGGCTACCCCGAGCTGAACTTCCCCACGCCCGACACGAAGTTCGTCAACGAGACCATCACGCAGCTCTGCGAGGGCCTGCGCTCGTTCAAGGAACTCGAAGAGGCGAGCCTGCTCGACGCCCTGCAGTCACGGCTCACGCCGCAGCAGGCGCAGCTGCTCTCACGTGAGGCGCCCGACAAGCTCACCCTGCCCGGCGGCCGCACCGTGAAGATCGGCTGGGAACCCGGCAAGCCCCCGTGGATCGAGTCTCGCCTGCAGGACTTCTTCGGCATGGTGAAGGGCCCGATGGTGGGCCGCACGCCGCTCGTCATTCACCTGCTCGCGCCGAACTCCAACGCGGTGCAGGTGACGACCGATCTCGGCGGCTTCTGGGATCGCCACTACCCCGCCGTGCGCAAGGAGCTGATGCGGCAGTACCCGAGGCACAGCTGGCCCGAGAACCCGCGCACTGCAGCGCCACCGCAGCCCAGGCCTCCGCGCCGATGAACCCGCAATTTATCCGCGTGGGCGTGGTGTTGCTGCTGGGCCTGGTGTCCTTCGTGTTGACCCTCGGCGCAGTCGCGCGCCTTGTCCGCAAGAAGCCAATCGGTCGCGTCGGGCTCGCGGGGCTCGTGGTCTTCGGCGCTGGAGTCCTCGCGTTCCTCTGGGGCGTGCTCATCGAGGCCGACTGGCTCGAGGTGACGCGCCACACGCTTCAGACCTCAAAGTGGCCGAAGGGCAAGACGCTGCGCATCGCCCACTTCAGCGATCTCCACGTCGATCGTGACAGCCGGGCGTTGTCTCGGCTCGCGGTCGAACTTGCCGACGCGAAGCCGGATCTCATCGTCTTCACCGGCGACTCGCTCAACGACGCGAGCGCGCTCAAGCTCTTCCGCACCACGCTGGGCTCGATGAACGCCCGGCTCGGTCGCGCGGCGGTGCGCGGCAACCACGACACGTACCGATGGAAGCAGCTCGATCTCTTCGGGGGCGGCGTCGCCATGGAACTCACCCGTGGCCCCGTGGTGCTCGAAGACGGTCTGCTCACGCTCTGCGGCGCGGCCTTCAACGCCTACGAAGCCCTGCCCGACTGCATCGCGGGCGCGCCAAAGGGCTCGTTCGTCGTGCTCGCGTACCACACGCCCGATCTCGTCGAGGTCATCGACCCGCGCCCCGATCTCTACCTCGCTGGCCACACCCACGGAGGTCAGGTGGCGGTGCCCTTCTACGGCGCGCTCCTCACCTTCAGCCGCTACGACAAGAAATACGAGTCGGGCTGGTACGAGGTCGAAGGCACCACGCTCAACGTGAGCCGTGGCATCGGCTTCGAACCCCGCTACCCGCGCGTTCGCTTCGCCGCCCGACCCGAGCTCAGCATCGTCGACATCGAAGGCACTGCGCCGCCGCAAGCCGACCCACCCAACCCGGGATAGGCCTTCACCCTACGTGAGCGGCAGCCTGAAGCCGGGGTAGGCGAACGCTCCGGCGATCTGCTCGCAATCACGTTCCGAGACGCCGCACTTCCGCGCCACTCGCCGCCACGAGGACCGGACCTGCTTCTCCATGGTGTCGACGATGGCGCGCGCCTCCGCGGGCTCGAGCAGAAATCGCGGGGCCTCCGACACCAGGTTCTCCGCGTTCGCCCAGCGCCCCGCAGGTCCGACCTCCATCGCGAGGTCGCGACGTTCGGCGCTCACGTGCGGCATGGGCGTCAAGTCGTACGCCGGTGAAAGCTGCCAGTCGTCACCATGTGCAAGGAAGGCGTGATTGCGCGGGTGGTCGTCCGTGTTCGAGATGAGCGCGTTGAAGCAGATGCGTCGGAAGAGTTCGTGCGAATCACGTCGAGCCTGCCCGCACGACCGCCGCAACTGCTCGACGAGTGTCGGGTACGACCAACGCGTTCGCGACTGCGCGGTGTCTTCAGCGCCCAGCAACGTGAGCGCGCTGACCATGCGCGAACGACGGTAGCCCTCTCGAACCCGCTCGCGATCGAAGCGCTTCACCAGCAACACATCGCGCTCACCGACGGCCACGACGCGGCTCTTCGCGACCTGCACGCCACACTTCGCCGCGAGCAGCAGCATCGCGTGCTCGACCCGAGCCATGTTCCATCGGTCGTCGTTCGGGCGGTTGAACTTCGCGAGCCACAGACCTTCTTCGTCTTCCACGACGGTCTTCGGCCGGGCGCCACCCATCGAGGTGCCGACGAGGAGCAGCTCTTCCACCTGGACCTTCGACGCGACGTCATCCTCGAGGATGCGATCGGCCAGGTGCTGAAGCCGCGAGAGCTCCAGCGTCTTGTTGAACACGCGCAGTGGAGCCGGCGGCGTGGAGTTCAGGCCAAACGACAGGGCCCCCGCGCGGTCGTCTGGCGAATGCAGAAGGAAGTCGAGCTCCGTCAGTGGCGACTTGCCGACGTGACGCTCGATCACCCGGCGGCCCCAGGCGTCTGGGCTCGAGTCGCGCAAACACCCGAACAGCCCCCCAGGTCGCGCGGTCTCGAAGACCCGCTCCGTGAGCGGCAACTCGAGCGGCTCCAGCGGAACGGCATCCGCGCGGGCGAGATAGCTCTTGCCGTACACGAGCCGACCGAGCCCGTTGGAGGTGAGCTCAAAGCGGGCCGCCGTCACCGGCGCCGTCGCGCCCGGGAGGGTCACGTAGACGAAGCAAGACGACGCCTCAGAAGTCATTGCTCAGCGCCTTCGCCCCACGCGCACGAGTGCGCTCCCGACCCATCGCCAGCCGAACACCGACCTCGTCGCCGGCCGGGTCGGCGAGCTGGTCGAACTCGTGTTCGAGTCCGTACAGCCACAACAACGCCACGTAGACCGAGACCGCCGTCGAGACCTTCCCGCGCTCGGCGTCGGCGACCGCTCGAATGCCCGTCCCGATCTTCTCGGCGGCCTGCGCTCGCGTGAGACCCCGGCGCACCCGCGCCGTTCGCAGGTTCGCGCCCAGCCGCGCCAGCGTGCGCTCGACCGCGTGCGGAGGGGTGGCTGCCAATGCGTTTCGGGTCGCCATAAGTGCTCTCAAGAGCACTTTATCTTGATTTACATGCTCTTGAAAGCCTGTGGCCTACCGGAGCGTCACCGAGCGGGAGACCTCTTGATCAGCCTCCGTGCCGCTCAGCAGGAACCGAAACGTCGCGGGCATGCCCCGGTAGGGCGACACGTCGAGCGCCTCGAAGATGACGGCGTCTCCCGACCGCTGCCAGCCACAGTCCACGTCCTCGAGTCGCACCGTCGACAGGTCAAGCGTTCGAACGCCCGTCAACCGCCCCACAGCTCCGTCGACCTCGATGCTGATCGTGCCCTGCCGCGAGAGCCCGGTGGCGCGAATGCTGGCGTACACGTGGTACCCGCCCTGCGGCCCGAGGTGCATCTTCAACTCATCGCCGTCGCGCAGTGACTGAAACGCGAACGCGTCGTCGGTCGTCCCCACCACCAGATCGAGGGGACACGCGCCTCCATCGGGCTCGGCATTCGGAGGCGCCGCACACCCAGCCAGCAGCACGAGGACCAGAAGGCGCGTCATCGGCGATCGAAGCGCAACACCCAGCTGTCTGCGTACGCCGAGAAGCCCACCACGTTCAGCCCGCCGAAGACGAACAGCCGACCGGTGTCTTCGTCGATGCCCGAGGCCGCAAAGCCGCGCGCCGAGGGACCACCGGTGAAGTCGAGCCGCTCGAACGTCGACGCGATGGGGTCGATGAGCCAGAGATCGCCAAAGTCATCGGTGTCGTTGGTGCCCCCGAAGATGACCCAGCGCGACAACGGCGTGGTGTACCCGCTCGCGCCATAGCGGCGAGGCGACGGGCGCGGCCGGGGAGGCGTAGGCACGAACCAGCGCATGCCGTCGAAGAACGCCACGTCATCGAGGTAGGTGCTGCGAATGCGCTCGGCGCCTCCGTAGAGCAGGTAGCGCTCTTGAATCGGGTCGTACGCGGCCATCGCGTCGCGCCGCGCCGGAGCGTTGGTGGTGGGCATCAACTGCGTGAACACCCGCGTTGCAGGGTCGTACGACCAGGTGTTCGCGTTGACGCCCGAGGGCCCGTCGCCCCCGAAGACGAGGGCCTTCCCCAACCTCGGCAAGAAGTGCGCGTTGCAGCCGATCGCGCCAGTCGGGGTCGGCCCGGTCACCGCTTGCCACGTGTTCGTCTCCAGCGAGAGCGTGAACGCGGAGTTCACGTTGGCGTTGGCATCACGCCCTCCGACGATCAACACCTGACGCTGGGCTGGCAGGTACGCCGCGCAGTGGCAGTACCGGAGCGGCGGCGTGTCACCCGTCGTCGCAATGGGCGACCACGTGTTGGTGGCGATGTCGTAGCTGAACGTGTCGTTGATGACGGCGCCCGCGGGGTACGTGTTGCCACCGTGGAGAATGAAGCGCTTCCCCACCGGATCAAACGTCAGCACCGAGCCCCACAAGCCGCTCGCCACCGGAGTCGCTGCAATGGAGGACCACACCGGCGCCAGCAGCACCCCGGCATCCACCCCAGCGTCGACCTCGCCCGGAAGCCCCGCGTCGACCTCGGCTCCTGCATCGGGCGTCACCACCGGCGCCGAACACCCCGCCAGGGCCGCCAGCACGAGCCACTGCCACTTTGTTGTCATGAGCACCCGGCGGTGCAACGACGAAGCCAGTCAGGCGCCCATGCGCGCGGCGCGGGCGGCGAAGAACTTCTGCAAGGCGAGGCCGTACTCTTCGTGCGCGCGCAGCTCGACCGAGTCCAGCTGGAGCCGCTTGAAGAGCTTGTTCCGCTCGTCGCGCTTGCCCTGCATGAAGCGCGCGAACCGCCCGCGGATGCGTGGATCAGACGTGTCGACCGTCATGCGCTCGCCTGTCTCGGTGTCTTCGAGATCGACCACTCCGAGCGCGGGGAACTTGTCTTCGAACGGGTCGTTCACCACCACGGGCACCAGGTCGTGCTTGCGGCCCACGATGCGAAGGCCCTTCTCGTAGTCGGTCGCGAGGAAGTCGCTGATGAGAAAGGTCACCGTCTTCCGCTTGGCGACGTGCGAGAGGTACGTGAGCCCTTCGCTGAGGTTGGTGCCGCGCCCTTTGGGCTTCGTGGTCAGGATGTCGGTGATGAGCCGCAGCACGTGGCTCTTGCCCTTGCGCGGCGGCACCACCTTCTCGATGCGATCGCTGAACAGAATCAGCCCGACGCGATCGTTGTTGGCGATGGCGCTGAAGGCGATCTGCGCGGCGACCTCGGCGCAGATCTCAGCCTTGCTCCGCTCACCGCTGCCGAACTGACCCGAGGCGCTCACGTCGACGAGCAGCATCACCGTCAGCTCGCGCTCTTCGGTGAAGACCTTCACGTACGCGTCGTTCATGCGCGCCGTGACGTTCCAGTCGATGGTGCGCACCTCGTCGCCGGGCTGGTACTGGCGCACTTCGCTGAAGGCCATGCCCCGGCCCTTGAAGACCGAGTGGTACTGACCTGACAGCACCGACGAGACCACCTTGCGGGTGGCGATCTCGAGCCGGCGAATGCGCTTGATCAGATCCTTCGGGAGCATCGGTCAGGGCACTTCGACCCGCTCGAACACGCGCTGAATGATGCGCTCGGGCGTGAGCTCTTCGGCCTCGGCTTCGTACGTGAGCGAGATGCGGTGGCGCAGCACGTCCATGCCGATGGCCTTCACGTCTTCGGGCGTCACGAAGCCGCGGTGCCGCAAGAACGCGTGGGCCTTCGAGGCGTAGGTGAGCGCGATGGTCGCGCGCGGCGACGCGCCGTACTGAATGAAGTCGGGCAGATCTTTGAGGCCGTACTTGAGCGGCTCGCGCGTCGCGAACACGAGGGACAAGATGTAGTCCTTCACCTTCTCGTCGACGTAGATGCCGTTCATCACGCCGCGCGCGGTGGTGATCTGCTCGGGCGTGATGACCTTGTTCGTCTTCGGCAGCGCCTCGCCCGTCATCTTGTTGAGGATCTCCTTCTCTTCCTCACGCGTGGGGTAGCCGACCTTCACCTTGAGCATGAAGCGATCGACCTGCGCTTCGGGCAGCGGGTAGGTGCCTTCCTGCTCGACCGGGTTCTGCGTGGCGAGCACGAGGAACGGCGAGGGCAGCGGGAAGGTGGTGTTGCCGATGGTGACCTGGCGCTCCTGCATCGACTCGAGCAGCGCCGACTGCACCTTCGCGGGCGCGCGGTTGATTTCGTCGGCGAGCACCACGTTGGCGAAGATGGGCCCCTTGCGCACCGCGAACGACGCCGTCTGCTGGTTGTAGATGACGGTGCCCACCACGTCGGCGGGCAGGAGGTCAGGCGTGAACTGAATGCGCTGGAACTGCGCGGCGATCGCGTCGGCGAAGGTGCGAACGGTCAGCGTCTTCGCGAGACCCGGCACGCCCTCGAGCAGCACGTGGCCGTTGCACAACAACCCGATGAGCAGCCGCTCGAGCATCGGCTTCTGGCCGACGATGACCTTCGAGGTCTCCTGGAACAACGGCTCGATGAAGGCGGACTCTTTCTGCACCGCCTCGGTGATCGCCTTGATGTCTGTATTCATGAACTTTTCTCCCTCTCCCTGCTGGCGGGGAGAGGGCCGGGGTGAGGGGCTGTCTTCAGCGCAACTGCTGCAGCTTGTTGCGCGCGTCGCTCTGGAGCTCGGGGCGAATGTCAGGAGCGTTCGACGCAACGTACCGCTGGTAGTACGCGCGCGCGTCGTCGATGCGGTTCATGCCGCGGTACGCCTCAGCCAGGCCGTAGAGCGCGTCGCTGCGGTTCGGGTCGAGCTTGAGCGCATACTGGTAATCGACGGCCGCTTCCGCGAAGCGACGCAGACCGATGAGCGTCGAGCCGCGCGCGACGTAGCCGACGGTGAGCGCGGGCTCGAGCTTGAGCGACTCGTTGAGGTAGTTGAGCGCCTCGCCGTACCGACGCTGCCCGATGAGCTGCACGCCGCCCTCGTAGTACTGGCGCGCCTGGGTGCGGGTCGACTCGGCGACGGGGCCGGTGCCAGGGGCCTTGTTCGCTTCTTGCGGACTGCCGCCACCCGACTGCGTCATCTTCGCCTGCGCCTTGGCGATGTTGTCGCTCGCGCTCTTCTTCACCGCGGGGTCGTTGGAGATCTGCTGCACCCGCGTCCACCGGTCGATGGCCTGCGAGTAGTAGCCGAGCACCGCGTACGCGTTGCCGAGCTTGAAGAGCGACTCGACGTCGTCGGGGTTGCCGTTGACCGCGTCCTGGTACGCGAACGAGGCCTCGCGGTACTTCTTCTCGGCCCACAGCTTGTCGCCCTCAGCGACCTTCTTCGCGGCGAGCGCGCCGATGTTGCCCGTCGCCGCAGGAGGCGGCGTGTTGGTGTTCGTCTGCGCGGGCGCCGGGTTCGTGTTCGCAGGTGCCGGGTTCGTGTTCGCAGGTGCCGGGTTCGTGTTCGCAGGCGCCGGGTTCGTGTTCGCCGGCGCCGGGTTGGTGTTCGCCGGCGGGGGCGTGTTCGTCGCAACGGGAGCGGGCGCCGGCTGCGCGGCCTTGAGCGACGCGATCGACTCCCTGGCCTTGTCGATCCACTTCTGCTCGGACGCGCGGGTCTCTTTCTTCAGGTACGTCTCGTACGCGGTGATGGCCTTGTCGTTCTGACCGGCGCCCTTGTACGACTCGGCGAGGCCGTAGAAGCCGTCGGGATCGTTGCCGTCGAGCGCGGTGTACTTCTCGTACGCCTGCGCCGCCGCGGGGAAGTCAGACGACTTGCGCGCCGCGTAGCCGAGGTTGAACCACGCGAGCTTGAACGCCGGGTCGGCTTCGGTCGCCGCGCGGAAGTGGGCGATCGCCTCGCTCGACTTCTTCTGCTTGAAGAGCACCGAGCCGTAGCCGTTGAGCGCGGGCGCGTAGCCAGCCGTCGCTTTGATCGCGTCCTGGTAGGCCTTCGCCGCGTCGTCGAGCTTGCCGGCAGCGAGCGCCGCCTCACCCTTCTCGAACGCCGCCTTGGCCGCCGCCGAAGGGGCCGCCGCGAAGCTGGACAGCGACAGCAGGAACGCGAGTGAAACCAGCATCTTGCGCATTTGATTCCTCAATGTTCGGGGATCCGACCAGTGCCCCTCAAACGTCCGAGGGGTTAGCAAAGTTCACGAGGCCGTGCGAACGGTTCGCGAGTCAGGCGGGTTGCTTCTTTTTGAGCAGCGTCGGAAGGCTCAAGACGCCAATCGCGGAAATGACGAGCCCCGCGCCCACCGCTTCCTGCCACGGGAGCGGTTTGCCGACGCCGATCGCCCACAAGGCCAGCGTGGCGACCACCCCGGCGAGCAGGGATGACGCGCGATTCACCGGCACGGAGAAGGAGTTCTCGCGTTTGTCGAGCAGCACCAGCGCTCCGAAGATGCCGGTGCCCTGCGAGAGCACGCCGATGACCAGGGCCCACCCCACCTGCGGCGTGAGGGGCAGCTCGGTGAACCCTTCGCGGAACTCCTGAAACGGCCCGCCGATGATCGCCAGCACCGCGAGGCCGAGCAGCGCGGCCGGGGTGGACACGAGCTGCTCCTCGACGAAGTAGCGCCGCGTGACTTCGACGGAGTCGCTCTTGGCGAGCTTCGACATGAAGCGCAGGCGAATGAAGTAGGCGATCAGATACGCGGTGACGTCGGCGATGGCGATGGCCGGCAGCACGAACGAGGTGTCACGCCCGGCGATGCCGACGACGAGCGAGCTCAAGGTGAGCCCCGTCGCGACCCATGAGATCCACTGAACCTTGCGGCCCGAGATGCGGTCGACGATCGGCGCCATGGCGAGCATGCCGCCGCGCAACAGCAGCATCATGAAGACGATCGACACGCCGGAGATCGTGTACGCGAGCGTGGTGGTGGTGAGGATCGTCGCGCCGCACAACCCCGACGCCGCCGTCCACTTCGTCGGGAAGGGCACGCCGAACGAGCCAATGCGCTTCGTCGACGCAGAGCGCCACCAGCCCGTGAAATAGAGAAACAGGAGCATCGCGAGGAACGACGCGAAGGTCGATGCGGGGAGAATCGTGTTGCCCGGCACCGGCGCGCCGATCTTCCCGTCAGACAACGCTTTGGTCAGCGCGGAGTACGGCGCGTAGGCGGCGAAGTACCCGAACGCCCACCACCAGATGCTCACATGCGGCAACGCCGCCTTCGATTCCCCCGGTGCGCTCAACGTGCGGTCAGTTTGTCACAGATTTGTGACCTGTCTCCCTCTTCCCCCGCAGGGGGAGAGGGTCGGGGAGAGGGGTGACGCGGTCTCAGCCCAACGACTTTTTCGCCGCGGCAACAACGTGGCTCACGGTGAGGCCGTACTTCTCAAACAAGATCTTGTCCGGTGCCGACGCGCCGAACGTGTCGACGCCGACCGCGACGCCGCGATCGCCGATGTACCGCTCCCAGCCGAAGGTGACGCCCGCCTCGACCGAGACGCGCGCCTTCACCGCCGAGGGCAGCACCGACTCTTTGTACTCCGCCGACTGATTCCCGAAGTGCTCCATGCACGGCATCGACACCACGCGCGTCGGCGTGCCGGCCTTCTCGAGCTCTTCCTTCGCGGCGAGCGCGAGCTGCAGCTCGGAACCCGTACCGATCAGAATCACCTTCGGCGCACCGCCCGTCGCCTCGGAGAGCACGTACGCGCCCTGGTGCAGGCCCTTCGCTGCGGCCAGCTTCGTGCGATCGACGACCGGCAGCTTCTGACGCGACAACACGAGCCCCGTCGGGCCCTTCGTGCGCTCGAGGGCGAAGATCCACGCCTCCGCCGCTTCGGCCGCGTCACCGGGGCGCACGGTGCAGAGCCCGGGGATGGTGCGCACTGCCATCAGGTGCTCCACCGGCTGGTGCGTGGGGCCGTCTTCACCGAGGCCGATCGAGTCGTGCGTCCACACGTGAACGACGGGCAGGTGGTTCATCGCCGCCAACCGCACCGCCGGGCGCATGTAGTCGACGAAGCAGAAGAACGTCGCCGTGAAGGGGCGAACGCCCCCGTGGTACGCCATGCCGTTCGCGATCGCCGACATCGCGTGCTCGCGAACACCGAAGTGGATGTTGCGACCCGCGCCGGTCTGCCCGTCGAACGAGCCCGCGTCCTTGAGCACCGTCTTCGTCGAGCCGCCGAGATCTGCGTCGCCGCCGATCAACTCAGGCACCACCTTCGCCAGCGCGTTGAGCGCCTGACCCGCCGCCGTGCGCGTCTCGACGCCTGTGCCCGCGGGGAAGCTCGGCAGCGCCGCCGCGATGTTCGCCGGCAGCTCGCCCTTCATCACGCGCTCGAACTCGCTCGCCAGCGCCGGGTGCGCCGCGCGGTACGCCTCGAAGCGCTTCGCCCAGTCGGCCTTCACCGCCTCACCGCGCGTCACCTGCTGACCGAAGTGCGCCTTCGCCTCGTCGGGGATGAAGAACTTCTCTTCGTACTTCCACCCGAGCGCCTTCTTGGTGAGCGCGATCTCGTCGTTGCCCAGCGGGCTGCCGTGCGAGCTCGACTTGCCGCCCTTGTTCGGAGAGCCGAAGCCGATGGTGGTCTTCACCACGATCATCGTCGGCTTGCCGGTCTCGGCCTTCGCCGCCGCGATCGCCGCATCGAGCGCTGCGAGATCGGTGTTGCCGTCTTTCACGTGCAGCACCTGCCAGCCCCACGACTCGTACCGCTTGCCGACGTCTTCCGTGAACGACAGCTTCGCCGGCCCGTCGAGCGTCACGTCGTTCGAGTCGTACAGACAGATCAGCTTGCCGAGCTTCAGGTGACCGGCGAGCGACGCGGCCTCCATCGCCACGCCTTCCATCACGTCACCGTCGCCGACGAGGCAGAACGTGTGGTGATCGACCACCGTGTGGCCCGGCTGGTTGAAGCGCGCCGCGAGCGCACGCTCAGCGAGCGCCATGCCCACCGCGTTGGCGTGCCCCTGGCCCAGCGGCCCCGTCGTCGCTTCGACGCCCGGCGTGAGCCCGAACTCGGGGTGACCCGGCGTCTTGCTGCCCCACTGGCGGAAGTTGAGCACCTCTTCCTTCGAGAGCGGGTAGCCGCTCAGGTGGAGGAGCCCGTACAGCAACATCGAGCCGTGACCCGCCGAGAGCACGAAGCGATCTCGATCGGCCCACGAGGGCGACGTCGGGCAGTGCTTCATGTGCTTCTGCCACAGCACGTACGCCATCGGCGCTGCGCCCAGCGGCAGCCCCGGGTGACCGGAGTCGGCCTTCTGGATGACGTCGATGGCCAGCGTGCGCAGCGTGTTGATGCAGAGGAGGTCGAGCTCGGCAGCGGACATGCCGCGCCGTGTACTACTGACCGTCGCTGGCGAGGTAGCTCAAGATCACTTCGTCGAGGCTCTTCTCGCTGATCAGATCTTCACCGAAGAGCGTCTCGACGCCGACGTGGTTTTCCTGCGGCGATTCCTTGAGCTCACGCGCGGCGAGCACTTCAGGCGGCAACGACCTGGCGACAGGCGGCGGCGGGGGCGCGACGGTCTTGAGCTGCAGCGGCAACGGCGCGGGAGCAGGTGCAGCCGGCGGCGGCTTCGGAGCATCGGTGGCGAGCTCACCCGGCTGGTACGCCGTGGCCCCGCGATCGACGTTGTCGTACGCGCCGTTGATCAGGTTCCGCAGCATCTGCTTGTGCTGCTCTTCCATCATGTCGCGCACGAGCTCGGCGAGGTTCTCGCTCTTGACGATGTCCGTGTACGACGACCTCTTGGTGGCGAGGATGTTCCCGCCCACGAAGAGGTGGGTGATGATGTGCGGGTTCGCGGCGCCCGAGTCCTCGGTCTGCACGTGGTACACCTTCCCCTTGTGCTTGATGTTGTGGTTGAAGCCGGTGACCGCTTTTTCGAACGTCTTGCCTACCATTGAGACGACACGGTACCAGACGACTCCAATTGCCTGAAGCTTTCGTCCCCAACGCGCGCGAGGTCTTTCGGGGAGTTGAGGCTGATCAATCGCTGCGGCTCCCTTGACTCCACCGTCTCGAGACGGGTCGAAGTGATCAGCTCGCGCATCGACGGGTGCGCATCGAGCCGCACTTCCCAGTCGTGGCAGAGCACGCGGCGGTAGCAGGCCACCAGCGGCTCGAGCTGGCCATCACGTGTGAAGCACACGGCGTCGGCGTGGAAGTGCCGGTGCGCGAGCAGCGTGTCGATCATCTCGCGAGTCACGAAGGGCATGTCACACGCGACGATCACCACCCACTGGGTGCTCGCCATCGCCAACGCCGTCACCACGCCACCCGGTGCGCCGCGATCGGCGATGACGTCGGCCACCAGCGGCACCTCGAGGCGCTCGTAGGCCTGAGGGTCGTTCGTCGACACGAAGCGCGGCACGTCGGGCGCCAACTCGAGGAGGTGCTCCACCACCGTCTCCCCGCTCGGCAACCGCAACAACCCCTTCGCCACCCCACCCATGCGCCGACCCCGGCCCCCAGCGAGCACGACGAGGCCCCAGGATTGTTCGGGTCGATCCAAGGGTTTACGTGTCCTCGCCCCCTTGACGGGGACCAGCCAGTTTCCGTACATCGCCCTGCAGTCTCCCACCAATTCGTGGGTTCGACAGTTTCCGTACTCAACCGCCGCACGACCGAGGGCCTTCCCGACATGTCCGAGAGCCAGCTGCCGCCGATTCGACGCGATGTGCGCACCCGGGTTGCCCTCGCCGTTCCGCCTCCCTCGCTCAAGCCGCCGACCGCCATGAAGCCCTCGCTCATTCCGGTCGACGTGCTGCGCGAGGTCGAGCGCGAAGCGCAACGAGAGGCCGTCGAAGACGCGTACGCCGAGCCGCGCACCTCGCCGATTCCGCTCTCGGGTGACTTCCCGATTCTGGGTCACATCACCGCCGATCTCGAGGTCGCCTACTTCGCGCTGACGCAGGTGCCGCTGTTCAAGGATCTCCCTGAGGCCTCGCTCGATGCGCTCGCCAGCGGCGCGATTCAGCTCGAGGTTCCAGACGGCGAGTTCCTCTTCAAGGAAGGCGACGACGCCACCAGCTTCTTCGTCGTCATCGACGGCGCGCTCGAGCTCCTGCGCCGCAAAGACGGCCGTGAGGTCGCGCTGCGCCACGCGCAGAAGGGCGAGGCGTTCGGGCTGTTTGGGCTGTTCTCGGCGCAGATCCGCGCTGCCTCCGCGCGCGCCATCGGCGACTGCACCATCCTCGAGATCAGCTCCGAGAAGCTGCAGGCGCTGCTCGCCAACGACGACGCGCTGCACCAGAGGTTGCTCAAGTTCTACCGCGAGCGCCTCACCGAGGGCTTCCTCGCGTCGCGGCTGTTCGCCGACATCGACTCCATCGCGCGCGCACGGCTCATCGGCCGCTTCCAGAACCGCGAGCTCGAGCCCCGGGCGTGCCTGCTCAACCCCGGCGAGGTCTCGAACCTCATCGCGGTGGTCACCCACGGCTCACTGATTCTCGAAGACCGCAGCCACCTCGGCCACGCGCCGCGCCAGTTCGAAGTCACCCAGGGCCAGTTCCTCGCCATCACCTGCGCGATGTCGGGTCTGCCCTCGAAGCTGCGCGTGCTGACCCATGATCACGCCAGCATCGCTGTGCTCTCTCACAAAGACCTGAACGAGCTGATGCGCGACTACCCTGCGCTCCGCACCCTGCCCCGGCGTCTGCCCCAGTTCGGCCGTGCGCTCGGCCACGACGTCTTCTGCGGCAGCACCGGCGTTCCGGGCCTCTGAAACAAACCCTCTGAAACAAACCACGGCCCTCCGGCGTTCTGTGACTCATGGCCGCTGAGAGCCGTCTCCACCCCGGTCGCGCGCTGCTCCTCGTGGGGCTCGTCATCGGTGGCGTCTTGTTCTGGGACTCGGCGGTCCTGCTGCCGTTCAAGCTGCTCGCCGTGATGGGCCACGAGACCGGTCACGCGCTGGCGGCGTTGCTGGTCGGCGGCTCGGTCGATCGCGTCTCGCTCGCGTTGAACCAGGGCGGCGAGTGCCTCTCGCGCATCCCCGAGGGGTTCTTCGCCAGGGTCATCGTCTATTCGGCCGGCTACGTCGGCAGCTCGATCATCTCGGTGCTGCTGCTCGTGCTGTCGTTTCGCTTCGACGCGCGGCGCTTCATGTTGGGTCTCGCCTGCGCCTGGCTCGGCCTGATGGGTCTGTTCTACGCGCGCGATGCGTTCACCCTCGCGTTCTCACTGGGCATGGCGACGCTGTTCGGCGTGGGCGCGAAGTTCCTCCACAAGGAGCTCGTCGGCGCGCTCAACGTCTTCATCGCCGCGTTCACGGCGCTCTACGCAGTGATGGATCTGAAGGACGACCTCTGGAACAGCGCGGTGCGCTCGCACAGTGACGCCCAGTTGCTGGCCAACCTCACCATCGTGCCCGCCATCGTCTGGGCCCTGCTGTGGACGCTGGTGTCGCTGGCCGTGATTCTCGCGGGCGCGTGGCTCGCGCTGCGCTCACCCCAGCCCCAGCTTGCCGTGCCACACGCGAAGCCAGGCGTGCTCCAGGGCGTGGATCGCTGAGCTCATCGCGGCGCGCTTGAAGCAATCGAGCAACGCCGGCACCTCGTCGAGCGTCGCGCGCGCCAGCTTCGCTTCTTCGAGCTGAAGCCACTGGGCCACGGCGGGGGCACCCGGCGTCAACCGTGTGAGGGCCCGGCGGGTGCGGGGCGAGAGCTCGAACACCGACACGTCGTCCTGCACCACGACGGGTGAGGCGGGCGTGATCTGGCCGGTGGCGCACTGTTCCAGCTGCTCGAGGAGAAACGGGTCGAGCAGCCGATGCGAGAAACGCGCGACGAGCGGCGCGTCACGCTGCGCGAGCAACGCCGCGGGCAGATCGGCGCTCATCAGCACGAGTTCGCGCTCGTGGGTCAGCATCGGCTACTCGCGCGCTTCGGGCGTGCGGCGCGAGGCGACCTTCGCGATCAGCCACATCAGGGCGCCCACCAGCGCGCCGAGGGTGAAGATCACGGTGATGGTGGTCAGCCCGTAGATGAGGCGGACCTGGAGCGGCGAGAGCTCGTTCGCGACCCACGCCTTGCGCAGCGGCTCGAACAACCCCAGCAGCTCGAGGGTGCGCGCGGGGAAGGCCTCGAGCGAGAACGAGGCCCGATCAATCCACCGCGGGTTCCAGACGCGACGAATGAGCTCCACCAGGGCGGCGACCACCAAGTACACCCCCGACAAGAGCGACGCGTTGGCGAGGCTGATGCGGAAGACCGGCACTGGCGCGTTGGGCGCGTTCGACATCAGGGCTGCTGCTTCTTGAGAGCGGTGATTGTCTTCTTCACGCGGCTGACCTCGCCCTCGTTCTGGTCGATGAGGAGCACGGCCTCATACTGGGCGATGGCCTTGGGCACGTTGTCGCCGCCGCTCCTGGCCAGCGCGTCGGCGTAGGCGATGCGGGCCGCGCTCCACGAGCCATCGAGCTCGGCGGCCTTGCCGTACGACTCGAGCGCCCTGGCGTCGTCTTTCCCCTTCTTCGCGATCTCGCCGGCGGCGAAGTGCACCACGGGGTGGAAGGGCGCGGTCACCAGCGCTTCCTCGACGGCGTCTCGTGCCCCCTTGAGATCGTTCCCCTGCAACAGCACGCGCGCGAGCGTCGCCTGGAGGAAGCCCTTTTCCCAGGCCACCGTGGAATGGGCGATGAGCTGGTTGAGCAGCTCGCTCGGCGCCGGCTTGCCCTTCGACACCGGGCGCACGTGCAGCGGCCCGGCCTGACCGCACACCGACTTCGGGTCTTCACGCAGCGCCGCACCGAAGGCTGCCGGGGCCGTGTCGCCGTTGCCCTGGCGGGTGAACGCGAAGCCGATCTCACAGAAGGTCTCCGCGTCCTTGGCATTGAGCTTGTTGGCCTTCTCGAGCGACGACATGGCGTTGCGACCGTCACCCCGCGCGAAGAGGATCTGCGCGCGCGTTCGCCACATCTCGATCTCGTCGCTGTTCTGAGAGACCTTCGCCAGCGCGGCCTCGGCTTCCTTCAACTTGCCGGTCTGGAGATAGACGAGCGCCGAGTCGCGCCACACCTGCTCGAGCTGCGGGTTGTCGATCTGCCACGCCTCGATCTGCTTGAGCGCATCCTGGTACCTGCCGAGCGCGAGCAGCGTGCGCGTCAGCAGGTGGCGGCTCGGGCCGTGGCTGCCGTTCCGCTCGACGGCGCGGGTCAGCGGCTCCATCGCAACCTCGGGGGGAACTCCGGCCTTGAGCAGGAGCTCGCCCAGCAGCGCGTTGCCCTCGTAGTCACCGGGATCTTTCGCGGCTTCCTCGAGCTGGGCCCGCGCCTTGTCGAGCGCGTTCTTCTGCATGTACACGCGCGCGAGCGCGACCTGCACCGTGGCCCGGTTCTTTCGCAGCGTGTTGGCGAACTTCTCGAGCGCCTCGACCGACTTGTCGCTCTGACCGTCTTCTGCGGCGTCGATGAGCGCCAGGTACACGGCCGCTTCACCGGGGTACTTGCCGTTGGTCTGCGTGGACTGCAGCTCGGCGCGCGCCTTCTTCAGCTCGTTCAAGCGGAACCACGCGATGCCGCGCAGCAGCGCGATCTTCTTCGCGTCTTTCTCGGGCTTGAGTCGATCGACGAGCTCCTTCTCGCGCGACCGTGCGAGCAGCACGCGGCCGAGCCCCTCGCGCGCGGTTTCCGATTTCGGCGCGAGCTTGATCGCGTCTTCAAACGACTTCTGGGCCTGCACCATCAGCCCCGCGTTGCGCTGAGCTTGACCGAGCGCCAACGCGAAGGGCAACCCGAGCTGGGTGTAGAGCGGCTGGCCTTCGCTGAGCGTCTTGAGCGCCGCGTCGTGCTTGCCGTTGAGTGACTGGGCGCGGCCCAGCATCAACACATAGCGGCCCTTGAGTGCCTCGGGCACCTCGGCGGAGCCGGGGAGCCCTTCGAGATCGGACAGCGCCTCGGGCAGCTCGCGCCCCAGCTCGATGCGCGCTTCGGCGTGACCGATGACGCGCGCGGGGTGGAACTTCGAGAGCGCCTCGGCGCGGCTGAGCATCTCGAGCGCCGAGTCGTAGTCTTCGAAGGCGATGTAGTAGTCGCCCAGCGCGACCAGCGCGCGGAGGTTGCGCGGGTCGAGCTCGGTGGCCTTCTTCAGGTGCGCCAGCGCCTCGTCGTACTTCTTGTCGAGCAGCAGCAGCCGGCCCGACGCCGCCTGCACCACGCCCTTTTCGAGACCAGACCCGAGCAACTGCTGCCGCGCCGCCGCGCGACCGCCGTCGTCGGCGGTGAGGAAGTCGACGACCAGCGCGAGATCGGGGCGACCGTTGCGCACCGCCGGCTGGGCGAAGGAGTCGACGGCCGCGGTGCGATCGGCAGCCTGGCCCCCATGCTCGGCGAACAACATCGCGTGGGCGTAGCCGAAGAGCGCGAGTGCTTCGGGGTTGCCCTCGTCCATCTTGAGGGCCTGCTCGAGCGACTTGAGGGCAGCGCCGTACTGTTCCTTCGTGTCGGCGTTCACCGCCGCGAGCCCCTTGGCGGTCGACGTGTCGAGCGTCTCACCCTCGTTCTTCACGCGGGTGTAGAGGAACGAGCCGCCGAGCCCACCGAGGATCACCACCGCCCCGGCGATGGCCGCGATCTTCACGCCGTGCTGCTGCCAGAAGGTCTTCTTCGCCTTGGTGACCTCGAGCTTGGCGCGCAGCTCGCGCTCGTACTCGCGCGCGATGGCTTCGGTCGCCTGGGTGTTGAACTCACCCTTCGGCGCCGCCGCCTTCACACTCTGCGTTTCGTAGACCTCGTCGGGGATCTCGTCGAGCAGACCGCCCGAGCTCGAGGGGGGCCTGGGCGCCGGCGCGGGCACCACCTGCGCGTTGCGAATGGCCTGCTGGCCGGGCAACTGGAGCTCGCTGGTGGGCAGCTCGGACTGGGCCGAGACCACGTCATCGAGCATGCCGGCGGGAACGGGCGCCACGGCGGCGCTCGACGGCGGCGTCATCTCGGCCACCACCACCGACGGCTCGGTGCTGACGGGGTTCGAGGGGCGCGGCGGCGCGATGTGCGGCACCTCGGCCGACGCACCTTCCGAGAGCGCGTCGAAGGTGCTGGTCAGGCCGCGCACCACGTCGGGTTCCTGCGCGCTCGAGGCCACCCCCGCGAACGGATCGGGCGGCTCGTCGAGGGTCGCGCCGATGAGCGGGAGCTCTTGCGTCTGCCGCTCCCCCTGAATGATGGGCAACTCGCCCATGGGCACCGGAGGCGCCGGCGGCTGCCCACCGGTGTAGGCGTTCATCAACACCGTGGGCTGCGCGTCGGGGTCGGCGACCTTCTGCGGGTTGGCCGCCTGAAACGCGGCGAAGGGATCAGGCTCGTCACCGTCGGGGACCGGAGGAGCGGCGGCGGCGGGGAGTCCCCGAGCCGGCGTGCTGCCCACCGACGCGGTCTGCACCGGCGCCGAGACGGCCCGCTGAGCGGGGGGCGCACCCGCCGCGCTGAGCGCCTGCTGATCGACCGAGGTCGAGTCATAGAGCACCGGGGCGGGGCCACCGGCGAGCGCCTGCTTGGTCTGCTCGAGCCACTGCGCGATGCGGCCGTCATTGGGCTGCAGGGCGGAGGCCCGGCGGAGAATGGGCAGCGCCGAGCGGTAGAGCCCCTTGCGCAGCAGCGCCTCGCCGATGAGGTTGTAGGCGTGCGGGTTGTCGCGATCGATGTTCACCGCGAGATCGAACTGCTTCATCGCGTCGGCCGCCTTGCCGGTGTTGATCAGCGCCTTGCCCCACAGCACCCGCCCGACGACCGAATTGGGGTGGTGAACGATTCCCTGTTGGCACGTGGCGATGGCTCGATCGTTTTCACCGCGATCGAGATACGCGCGGGCCAGCTCGACGAACACGGTGCTCGCCGGGTCCTGCGCGAGCATCTGCTCATACTTCTCCACCATCGGCTTGGACATTGCGGGCGGGACCATAGCGGACACGGGTGCTACCGTCCCGCGCCATGACACGTGTCCTCGCGCTCTGCGCCGCGCTTTCCCTGACCGCTTGTGCGACCGTTCCCAGGGGCGACGTCGAAGAGCTCAAGCCGACCATCGAGGCGTTTCACCAGCGCGCGCGCTGGAAGGACTTTCGGGGCGCTGCCGATCTGCTCGTCGAAGAGCGCCGCGGCGCCTTTGTGAAGGAACGCCTCAAGCTCAAAGACGATCAGGATCTCTTCATCACCAACTTCGAGCTCGAAGACGCCAAGGTCGCGCTCGACATGTTGAGCGCCGAGGTGGTGACGAAGCTCTCCTGGTACCGGCTCCCCAGCAGCACCGAGAAGACGGCCGTCGTCACCAACGTGTTCGTCTGGCGCGAGGCCGCCTGGCGGCTCGAGAGCCAGGACGACGGGCCGTTCGAAGACTTGAAGCCCGCGCCCGTGAAGCCGGCACCGGCTGCACCTGCAGCAACCCCCGCTCCGAAGTCGGAGAGCGCCGGGCCTGCGGGCAAGTCGAAGAACTGAAGCCACCCCTAGAAAAAAAACCGCCCGTCGTCTCGGGGCCGGCCGAGGCGACGGGCGTCGGAAATTCCCCTATGGAATCTCCTCACCGAGGCCATCACAGAGCAACCCCGGTGCCACGGCACGGGCCGCCAGAAATCTCCGTTAATTCAATTATTTAAGCGCCATTCCCCACCCGCAGAGGGTGCAGCTGGGCTCCTGATCGTGACATCGAAGTCAGATCCGGAGCGTATCTTGCGGCCTTCGTCAGTCGCCCAGCACCGAGCGAATCGTTTCACGCATGCTGTACTGCGGGTTCCAACCCGTCTCCTTCGCCCATCGAGAACCATCGACCATGCAGAGGAACTGGATGTGGTCGAGCTCTTCGGGGGGGTAGCTGGCGAGGCGGTACTTGAAGAGCGTCGAGAGCACGGGGCGAGCGAGCATGTGCGGTACTGAGACGGGCGGGTGGCCGAGCTCCTTGAAGACCGAGGAGAGCGGCACTTCGCCCGGGCCCGTGACGTTGTAGACGCCCTTTCGCCCCGGCCGCAGGGCCTCGATCATGGCGCGCCCCACGTCTTCGGTGTGAATGAGCTGCACCATCGGGTCGAAGCCCGCCATCACCCACGGCCGCTTGAGGCGCAGGTAGTTCGACGGCGCGTTCTTGATGGACGGGCCCACGATGTGCACGGGGCGCAGCACGACGGTCTCGATCTCCGGGTGTCTCCAGAAGAAGCCGTGCGCGAGCATGTCGACCTCGATGAGGTCGCGCACCGAGGGGAAGCGGCTGGCGGCCATGAGCGGCGACTCTTCGGTGAGGAAGTTCGAGTTCTGCGGCGAGGGGCCGTACACGTTGGCGCTCGAGAGCATCACCACCTTCTTCACGCCGTACTTCGCGGCGCACTCGAGCACCTTCATCGTGCCCAGCACGTTGAACGAGTGGTGATCTTCGGCGCTCATGCGCGGGTCGTGCATGATGCCCATGTGGATCACCGCGTCGACGCGGTTGCGGCGAAAGACCTCGTCGGTCTTCTTCTTGCGCACGTCGACCTGCACGTGCTCCACGTCTTTGGGCCGGCCCACGAAGGGGCGGCGATCGATGCCGATGACGTGCGCCTCGCGGTGCAATAGCTTGGCGACGACGCGGCCCAGGTTGCCCGAGATGCCCGTCAACACCACCCGCGGGCGGGGCGGCTCTGCGCTCACCAGAACACCGCCTTCCGCTGTTTGAGCCCCTGCTCGATCATGGTCTGAATCGAGGCCTTCACCACTTTCACCTTCTTTTCCAACTCGGCGTCGTCGTCGTCGGCGGGGCCGGTGAAGAAGAGCGGGTCGCCGAAGTGGAGCCGGTACTTCACGGGCAGGGGGAACGGCGCGCCGTACGGCGTGACGGGCATCACGGGGAAGCCGAGCAGCTTCGCCACGGGCTTCAAGTTCATGATCGCCGGCGCCTGCTCTTCACCGCCGATGACGGCGATGGGCACGATGGGCGTGTTGGTCTCGAGCGCGAGGCGCATGAAGCCGAGGCCGAATTCCTGCAACTGGTAGCGCTGCGGGTAGAGCTTGCTGATGCCCTTGAGGCCCTCGGGGAACACGAGGATCGTCTCGTCGCGCTCGAGCAGGCGGCGACAGTTCTCGGGGGTACCGACGATCTGCCCCACGCGCGCGAAGAAGGTCGAGACGAACGGCAACGTCGGCACCCACTTCTCGACCATGCTGCGAATGGCGCGCGGCGGCTGCGCTTCGGTGAGCATCGCCACGCCGATCATCGCGCCGTCGACGGGCAGCTGGCCTGAGTGGTTGGCGACCAGCAGCACGCGACCCGCGGGCACCTTGTCGACGCCGTACGTCTCGCAGCGAAAGTAGTTCTTGTAGAGCCACAGAAAGGGCCCGATGGCCGACAACGCGTAGTCGAGGCTGAACCCAAAGGGGTCGACCCCATATTCGTTCTGCGGGCGGCTGCCCTGAAGCCGGCGATCGAGATCGTCTCCCGCCATCGCCAACGTCCACTGCCGGAGCCCTTCTTTCATCAGCTCGCTGAGTTTCACGGGCTGCCGAGCGTACTTTCTTCGCGCGCTGACGCGGGCCAAATCGGTGGAGTACGGTGCGCCCCGATGCTCTGGCGTGGCGCGGTGTTCGCGGTGGTGGTCTCTGGCTGTGCCGTCGAGCTCAACGACGTGCCCGGCCGCGCGTGCGACGACGAGCACCCCTGTCAGACGCCGCGCGTGTGCGTGCTGGGCACCTGCCAGGCCCCGGGCGATGGAGACGCCGGTCCAGGTGATGGAGGGCTCGTCGACAGTGGAACGGGCTTCGACGCCGGGCCGCTGACCGACGCGGGCGTGGCGCGGTGGCAGCAGCGCCTGCACGGCTTCACCTCCACCACCGTCGACCCGGGCTGCATGCTCGACATCGATCCCCTGCGCGGCAACCGCGTCCTGTCGACCATCAAGAGCACGCGCGACACCGAAGACACGGCGATCGCGGCGATGGTCGATGTGAGCCGGCTCCCGCGCGGGCTCGAGGGTCGGCTGCGCGGCCGCATCACCCTGCCCGCCCCGCTCGCGTTGCGCGGCTTCGTGCCGGTGGCCTTCGTCGGCACCCAGACCGGCCAGGCCTTCGTGCGGCTGGGCTTCGATGCGCTCGGGCGGCTTCGTGTCGAGAGCGACCCCCAGACCGTCGCCACGGCAGCGACGACGGAGACGTTTTCGGTGCCCGGTGGTTTCACTGCGGGGGATTGGATCGTCGAGGTGATGTGGCGGGTGGGCGCCGTGCGGCAGGTGCGCATCAACGACGTGCTGGTCGGCGACCTCCCCCTCAGTGGAGGCGGAACGGTGCCCCCGAATGAGCTCTCGTTGGGCGCCGCGCGCTACGATGGCGATGGTGGGGTTCCGTTCTCGCTCACGCTCTCGAGCTGGCAACTGGCTGACGAGCTGTCGGTGGTGTTGAGCGAATGAGCGCCCTGCTCTCGCTCGTGTTGGCGGCCAGCAACCCCTTCCTCGCGGAAGCGCTGGAGCACGAGCGCAACCTCGACTTCGAGAAGTGCGTGCAGCGGCTCAAGCAGGCCTCGACCCAGTGGAAGAGCTCGACCGGTGAGCTGCGCGACATCGAGCTGCACCTCGGGCTGTGCCAGTTCAACCTGGGCGACAAGGCCGGCGCGACCGAGCACTTTCGAGTGGCGCTGCGCATCGACGAGTCCACCGAGCTGCCGCCGTACACGAGCCCCAAAGCGGTCGAGCTCTTCCTCGCGGCGAAGAAGTCGCTGCAGCCCGCACCGCCGCCGATGCCCGATGAAGATCTGCCCGACGATCGACCGCTCAAAGATCCACCAAAGAAGAACCTCAGCTTGAGTCAGCAGGTCACCGCGCCGTCACCCATCGGGTCATTTCTGACCCGCCGGGCGGCGCCGCTCTCACTCGGTGTGGTCACCCTCGCGTCCGCCATCACGGGGATCGCGCTCGGGTTGCGCGCACAGGACCTCGCGACGCAAGCCAACGCCAGCCGCTTCGAGGCTGACTTCTTCGCGCTGGGTGCGCAGGCGAGGGGCTTCGCGACCGGCGCCACCATCAGCTGGATCGTCGCTGCTGCCAGCGCGATTGGCGCCGTCATCACGTGGTGGGTCACGGGCGAACCCCTGCCGAGTCCTGTTGAATGAAATGCCACTTCAGCAGACGATCCCTTCCGTGACGACCGAACCCGCGTCGGTGATCGCCTGTTTGCAGGAAGGGGTGATCATCACCGGTCGCACGGGTGAGGTGTTGGAGTTCAACCAGGCCGCGCTCGACGTGCTCTCGCTCACCGAAGCGCAGCTGCGCACGCCGACCCTTCGTCCGTCGCAGTGGCGCCTCGAAGCACGCGAAGGCACCGACACCGAGTGGCCCGAAGCCGAGGTGCGCCGCACGGGGCAGCCCCAGGTGCGCGAGCTCTCGGTGCGCACCGCGGCGGGCTCGCGGGAACTGCTGCTGCGTGCGGTGCCGCTGGCCGATGGCGATCGCGTCGTCACGTCCATCATCGACGTCAGCCGCGAGCTGCAGGTGGTGAGTGAGCTGCGCGTCTTCGAGCGCTTCTTCGATCTCTCGGCCGACCTGTTGCTCGTGCTGAGCGCGGGGCTGCAAATCACCCAGGCCAATGACACCGCGCGCGGGTTGTTGGCGCTGCGCAACGCGAACGCCTCGTTCCTCGAGCTGGTGCACCCCGACGAACGCGCGGCGACCGGCTCCCACTTCGCCGACAGCGGCACCACGCAAGAGCTGGTGTGTCGGGCGCTGACCCGCCACGGCTGGAGACACATCGCGTGGCGGGTCTCGCGAGCCAGCGGCAGCCCCGAACACACCGCGTTCTTCGTGCGTGGCTTCGACGTCACCGCGCGCGTGGCCGAACTGCAGCACATCACCCGCCGCCGCGAGCTGTTGTCGGAAGCGTTTGATCTCGCCGACCTCGCCGTGCTCGAGCGAGACCTCATCACCGGCTCGGTGAGCGCGACGCGGCGGCTCTTTCAGCTCCTGCAGTTGCCCGAGAGCGGCTCGGTGCCAGGGTCCATCGACGCCTTCCTCAGCGCCGAAGACACCGGCTCGCTCGCCGACTACCGGCGCAAGATCGCCGCGCGGCAGTCACCGGCGCCTCTGTCGCTTCGCCTCCGCACCGCCACCGGCGAGCTGCGGCACGTGCGCCTGTGGGAACGGGTGGCCTACGAGGGCGAGCGGCCGTCGCGAGAGCTCACCCTGTTGCAGGACGTGACTGAGCAGAGCCTGCTGCAGGCGCAGCTGCGGCTGACCGATCGCCTCACCAGCCTCGGCACCATGGCCGCCGGCGTCGCGCACGAGATCAACAACCCGCTCGCGTTCGTGCTCGGCAACCTCAACGTCGTCAAGTCGACGCTCGCGCCGCTCACCGACATCCCCGACGTCGATCTCGTCGACTTGAAAGACGCGGTGAACGAGGCGATCGAAGGCGCCGAGCGCGTGCGGCAGATCGTGCAGAGCCTCAAGGCCTTCTCGCGCGTCGACGAGAACCGGCGCGTGCAGTGCGACGTCGCGCGCGTGATGCAGGCCTCGCTCAACATGGCGAAGAACGAGCTGCGGCACCGCGCGCGCATCGTCAACGACATCAACCCCGTGGGGCCGGTGCTCGGCAACGAGGCCAAGCTGAGCCAGGTGTTCTTGAACCTGCTGGTCAACGCCGCGCAGGCCATGCCCGACGGCAAGTCCGACGAGAACACCGTGACAGTGAGCACCCGCGACGAGGGCGGCGAGGTGATCGCTTCGGTGACCGACACCGGCGTGGGCATCCCCCCCGAGGTGTTGCCGCGCATCTTCGACCCGTTCTTCTCGACCAAGAAGATCGGTGAAGGCACCGGGCTGGGGCTGTTCGTGAGCCAGGGCATCATCAAGGAAGCCGGCGGCACGCTCACCGTGCACAGCACGCCGGGCAAGGGCACGTCGTTCGAGGTGCGGCTGCCCATCACCCTCGCGGCCTTCCAGGGCAGCGGGAACACGCCCGTGCCGCGAGCGAAGCGGCTCCGGATTCTGGTGGTCGACGACGAGCCGGCCATTCTGCGTTCGATCGAGCGCATGTTGTCGCGGCACCACGAGCTCACCCTGGCCCGCTCGGGCGGTGAAGCGCTCGCGCACCTGCAGGCGAACCTCAGCTACGACCTGATGCTGTGCGATCTCATGATGCCGGAGATCTCAGGCATGGATCTGTGGGAGCACCTCACCCCCGCCCAACGAAGGCGCTGCGTGTTCATGACCGGCGGCACCTTCACCGAGCGCGCCTCCCGCTTCATGGCCGAGGCGCAGCCGCCCCTGCTCGAGAAGCCCTTCACCTCGCTCTCACTCGAGGCGCTGCTGCAGGGAACCGTCTCGGCGAGCTGACCACAGGCGTCGGGGCCTGCTCCACCGAGTGGTGCCGGAGGCCCGATTTGGGTGTAGGGCCAGCCCCATGGCGGTAGGCGCGTTGCTCGAGGAACTGCAGACCGGGCGGCGCACCCGGACGGTGGGCGCGTCGGGCTCGGCGCGCGCGTGGCTCCTCTCTCGACTGGCGCGCAGCACGAAGCGACCGTTGGTCTGCGTGACGCCCGACGAAGACGGTGCCGATGCGCTCGCGAGCGACCTCTCGTTCTTTCTGGGTGGGCTCGGCAACGCGCTGACGCCCACGGTGGTGCGCCTGCCCGCAGACGAGATCCTCCCGTGGGACGAGCTGGTGGCCGATCAAGGGATCGTCGCCGAGCGGCTGGGCGCGCTCTTTCACCTCGCGCAGGGCACTCGTTTTCCCGCGCTGGTGATCTCGGTGCGCGCCCTGCGGCGCAAGGTGCTGCCGCTGACGGTGATGCGCTCACTCTCGAGCGTGGTGAAGAAGGGCGGCGAGCACGATCGCGACGCGCTGGCGCGCCAGCTGTCGGAGATGGGGTACCGCAACGTGCCGCTGGTCGAAGACGCCGGCACCTTCTCGATGCGCGGCGACATCATCGACGTCTTCCCCGCAATGAGCCCCACGCCGGTGCGGCTCGAGTTCTTCGGCGACACCATCGACTCGATGCGCAGCTTCTCGCCCGAGTCGCAGCGCACCATCGAGCCCATCGAGACGCTGACGCTGGTGCCGGCGCGCGAGCTGTTCTTCTCGAGCACCACGCGCGCGCGCGCCGAGCAGGCGGTTCGCGACGCAGCCGAGGCGCAGCACGTGCCGAGCTCGAAGGTGCGGGAACGGCTCGAGCAGGTGCGGGAAGGCATCCTCTCGGGCGGGCTGGAAGCGCTGCTGCCGGGCTTCTTCGAGGGTGGGCTCGACTCGGTGTTCGACTACCTCCGCGCGTGGAAGGCGCAGCCCATCGTCTGGCTCGATGAGCCCACCGCACAGGATCGCGCGCGCGAAGAGCTCGAGGGCGAGCTCGAACGCAGCTTCGCCGACGCCATGGGCCGGGCTGAGTTGGCGCTCCCGGTCGAACAGCACTTCTTGAGCGACGATCAGGTCGGCGCCGAGCTCGCCGCGTTGCCCGTGGTGATGGGCGGCGGGCTGTCGCTCGACACGACGGGAACTGCGCCGATCGGCTTCAGCTTCGGCAGCACCACCGACCTGCGCGAGGCGATTCGCTCCCACCACGGCGAAGAGGGCGCGCTGACGCCGTTCGTCGAGCGGCTCGAGAAGTGGCGCGACGACGGCCTGGGAGTCGCGGTCGCCTGTGGCACGCACGGCCAGCAGGATCGCCTCAAGCGACTGCTGATCGATCGCAAGGTGAAGGTGAAGGTGCACCCCGGCACGATGGACGAGCCGCCCGGTCCCGAGGGCAAGCTCGTGCACCTCTTTCACGGCGAGCTGAGTCAGGGGTTCATCGACCCGGCGGGCGGGCTGGTGGTGCTCAGCGACGAAGATCTGTTCGGCCCGCGCGCGCGCCGCACCACGCGACGACGTCGCAGCTCTGCCGACGGCTTCGCGGCGAGCTTCAAGGATCTCAAGGAAGGCGATCTCTGCGTGCACGCGGAGTTCGGCGTCTGTCGCTACGGCGGCCTCGTCACCATGCAGGTCAACCAGGTCTCGGCCGACTTCCTGGTCCTCGAGTTCCACGGGAAGGACAAGGTCTACCTGCCGGTGGGGCGCATGCGCCTCATCTCGAAGTTCAGCGGCGGAGACCCCGAGAAGGTCGCGCTCGATCGCCTCGGCACCGGCTCGTTCGAGAAGCGCAAGGCGCAGGTCAAGGAACAGCTCCTCAAGATGGCGGCCGACCTGCTGCAGCTCTACGCCGAGCGCAAGGCGCACCCCGGTCACGCCTTCCCGCCGCCCGATCGCTACTTCCGTCAGTTCGAGAACGACTTCGAGTTCGAGGAGACCGTCGATCAACAGAAGGCCATCGACGACGTGCTCGCCGATCTCCAGAAGCCCGAACCGATGGACCGGCTGGTCTGCGGCGACGTCGGCTACGGCAAGACCGAGGTCGCGATGCGCGCCGTGTTCCGCGCAGTGCTCGATCACAAGCAGGTCGCGGTGCTGGTGCCGACCACCCTGCTCGCCCACCAGCACTTCCACTCGTTCAAGCGCCGCTTCGACGGCTACCCGGTGACGGTCGAGGTCATCTCGTCGATGCGCAAGTCAGCCGACGTGCGCGAGGTGCTGCAGCGGGCACGCGAGGGCCGCGTCGACGTGGTGATCGGCACCCACAAGCTGTTGTCGAGTGACGTGGCCTTCCGCGACCTCGGCCTCCTGGTCATCGACGAAGAGCAGAAGTTCGGCGTGAAGCAGAAGGAGAACTTGAAGAAGCTCAAGACGTCCGTCGACACGCTGACGCTGAGCGCGACGCCGATCCCCCGCACGCTCAACATGGCGCTGTCGGGCATGCGCGACCTGTCGTTGATCACCACGCCCCCCGCCGATCGCCGCGCGATTCGGACGTTCGTGAACAAGTTCGATCCGGGGCAGATCAAAGAAGCCATCACCCGCGAAGTGCAGCGCGGCGGGCAGGTTTATTTCATTCACAACCGCGTGCAGTCGATCGCCTCGATGGAGAAGTTCCTGCGCGAGCTGGTGCCGCACGTCTCGCTCGTCGTGGCGCACGGGCAGATGGGTGAAGGTGAGCTCGAGAAGGCGATGCTCGAATTCGTCGAGCGGCGCGCGCAGATGTTGCTCGCCACCAGCATCGTCGAGAGCGGCCTCGACATCCCCACCGCGAACACGATGATCGTCAACCGCGCCGATCAGTTCGGCCTCTCGCAGCTGTACCAGCTGCGTGGTCGCGTGGGGCGCTCACGGGAGCGCGCGTACGCCTACCTGCTGGTGCCGCACGGGCGTGCGATCACCAAAGACGCCGAGAAGCGGCTCGAGGTGTTGCAGGCCTTCACCGAGCTGGGAGCGGGCTTCAACATCGCCAGCCACGATCTCGAGATTCGCGGTGCCGGCAACCTGCTGGGCAAGGAACAGTCGGGCAGCATCGAGGCCGTCGGCTTCGAGCTGTACGCGCAGCTGCTCGAAGACGCGATCGCCGAGGCGCGCGGCGAGCCGGCCCGCGACACCATCGAGCCCGACGTGAACCTGCCGCTGCCCGCGTACCTGCCGGAGCTGTGGGTGCCCGACGTGCACCAGCGCCTCGTGCTCTACAAGCGGCTCAGTCAGGCGCAATCGCCGGACGAGCTCGAGGATCTCCGCGTCGAGTGTGTCGATCGCTTCGGCGACGCGCCGCCCGAGTTCGACGCGCTGCAGGAGGTGATGCAGCTCAAGATCGAGCTCCGCAAGCTGGCCCTGCGTCAGCTCGACGGAGGCCCCGGTCGGCTGGTGGTCACCCTCGGCAACGACGCGCGCCTCGACGGCGGCAAGCTGGCCACGATGGTGCAGCGCTCGAAGGGGCTCTACCGCCTCACGCCTGATCTCAAGCTGGTGGTGAAGCTCGACGTGTCGGTGAAGGGGGGAGAGTTCATCCCAGCTGCGCGCAAGGTGCTCCGCGACCTGTATTCGTGCCGAAGTTCAGCACTGCACTGAAGGGCTCGCGTCAGCGTGACGACACGTCAGAAAGCCGATGGGGGTGATGACCCAGGGGCGTGTTTCGAGGCACCCCGGCAGACGTCGCCGCAACCCGGCAACACGAGGCGAAAAATGCCGCGGCAGAGGCGTTGCACAGCGGCGGTGCATGCTGAACGCGGTCCTCGCCCTCGCCGTCTCGCTCACCCCGCCGCTCCTCACCGCGGAAGGGGTCGCGCTCGACGAGAAGGGGCAGCGGCCGTTCGAGGCTCCGTTCCTCGGCGCCCAGCTCGACGTCGGCGCGCCTGACGGCATCGGCGCGAGCCTCGTCGTGGCGCCCGGTCGGTTCTTCCGCATCCACGCGGGCGGGCTCAACAACGGCGTCGGCAGCGGCGTGCGCATCGGCGCGACGTTGATCGCCTTCCCCTCGTTCGGCTTTCGCCCGCTGCTCGGCTTCGACGCAGGTCACGCCTTCGGCGGCGCCGGCGAGTGGTTGCCGCAGGTGATGCCCGACGTGCGCATCGCGAAGTTGATCTCCGGCGCGAGCGTCAGCTTCGCCAACCTCCAGGTCGGCTTCGAGCTCGGCACCCCCACCTTCGCGTTCACCTTGCGCGCCGGCATGTCGTGGGTCGACATCGGCGTCGCCAGCCAGCGCCTCGACACCAGCGCCACCAGCTCGGTCTCGGCGAGCGGCCTGGTGGTGAGCGGCTTCATCCCTTCAGCCCGTCTCGGTCTTCTCTTCTTCTTCGAATGAACGTCTGCCCGGCGCGTCTCCGCACGACCCCTCCCCCGTCCCATGGGGCGCGCCGGTGCAGACATCTTTTGCAACGAGGTTCCCCATGCGTCGCTCCCTGTTGGCTGCTGCTCTCCTCGTGGTGCTCGCGGGCTGCGACGATCCGTTCTTCGTGAAGGCGAAGGCGGCGTCGGTGTGTCAGCACCTCACCAACCAGCGCTTCGGCATTCCGGCTGACGTGCGCGCGCAGCTCGCGCAGCTGCCGCCCGAGCTGCAGCGGGGCTACGAGGTCTCGCGGGTGTTCGACTTCGACGTTTCGGCCCAGATGCCGCCCGAGCTCTCACAACTCCTGAAGTCACGGGTGGCGTTGACGTCGATCAAGATCACTGCGCCGCAGGGCGCGGGTTCGCTCAGCTTCGTCGACGAGGCGCACGTCACGCTGCAGCCGCGCGCGGAGTCGGGGCTCGAGTCGCGTCAGTTCGACTACGTACGTACCGAAGCCGAGCCGCGTCAGGTCTCGTGGAGCGGTGAGGCCTTCGACGTCGCCGCGTACCTCGAATCGGGAAACCTCCGGTACCTGGTGTCGCTGGTCGGCACGCTCCCCGAGGGCGAGGTGGTGGTCGACATCGAAGCGTGCGCCGAAGCGCAGGTGACGCTCGATTACCTCTGAGCCGGGTGTAAGTCGGGCCCATGGATCTGGGCCTGACGGACAAGGTGGTGCTCATCACGGGTGGCTCGCGCGGCATTGGCCACGCCATCGCCCGGCGATGCGCTGAAGAAGGTGCGCACGTCGGCATCTGTGGTCGCACGGCCGCAACGCTGGCGAGCGCGGCGACGGAGCTCTCGAAGTTCGGCGGTCGCGTGCACACCGAGGCGGTCGATGTCTCGAGCGTCGATGGCGTCGAGGTGTTCGTCGCGGCGGCGGCGAAGGCGCTCGGCCGGGTCGACGCGGTGGTGGCCAACGTCGGCGGCTCGTTTGGTGGCGACTTTCTCGAGACCAGCGCGGTCGACTGGGTGAAGACGCTCGAGGCGAACCTGGTGCACTCGGCGCGGTTGATTCGTGCGGCGGCCCCTCACCTCGAGGCGAGCGGTGCCGGCAGCGCGGTGATCATCTCGTCCATCTCGGGATCACGGCCCTCGCCCCGGCCGCACTACGGCGCCTCGAAGGCGGCGGAGATCTCATTGGCAGCGGCGCTCGGTCGCGAGCTCGCGTCGAGGAAGATTCGCGTCAACACCGTCAGCCCCGGCAGCATTCTGTTCGACGGCGGCTCGTGGGCGAAGCGCGCGAAGGAGCACCCACAGCTCATCGGCGAGTTCATCGAGAAGGAATTCCCCTGGGGTCGCATGGGCACGCCAGAAGAGGTCGCGAACGTCGTCGCGTTCTTGCTCTCACCCCGCGCGAGCTGGGTGAGCGGCACCGACGTGGTGGTCGATGGGGCGCAGAACACGCCGAGCGTGCGCCTGCCGAAGTAGATCAGGGCAGCGGCGGAAGAACCTCGAGCTCGCACCCGGAGTGCTGGCGTCCGCCACCAACACGCCGACCTCCCGTCGCGCGCAGCACGCACGAAGACGAACGGCCGACGGACGACTGGATCGCGACGTTGATCGCCCAGCTCCCGGGAGACCCCAGCATCGATCAGCCCACCGACTTGGCCGCCTCGCGCAGTGACAACGGCGAGAGCCGCCCACGGTGCTTCTCGACGAATGCGCGCACTTCCTTTGGGAATCGTTTGCCCGCAGCGCGCAGCGCCCAGCCGATCGCCTTGCGAAGGAAGAACTCCTTCTCTTCCATCGCAGGCTCGATGAGCGCGAACAGCAGCTGGAGATCGGTCTCTTCGCGCGCAAGCACCTGCGCGATGATCGCCGAGCGGCGCAGCCAGAGATCGTCACTCGCCGCCCACCGACGCAGCACCTTCTCGGTCACTGCGCGATGGCGCGTCAGCAACGGCCACAAGCCGTGCGTCGCCACCTCGTCGACCAGATCCCACCACGCGCCCTCGACGATCAACGCCTCGTAGAGCGGCAAGGCCTCGGGGGTCTGGAACTTCCGATGCGCCGGCAGCCTGAGCAGAGCCAGCGCCGCGTAACGTTCCTCACGGTGCGTCGCTTCGCGGAAGAGGTACCGCACTGTCGCATCGAACGACCCGAAGTCGCGGAACGCGAGCGCAGGCCCGAGCCGGCGAACCACCTCGCGCACCTCGGGCAGCGGCACGCCGTAGCAGGGCAACGCGCTCTTCATGTACGCGCGCATCTGCGCCGCACGGGTGGCGTCGCCGAGCTGCTTCAGCTCGCGGCGCAGGTCCTCCACCCACCGCGTTACGGTGACCGGAGCTGGGGGATGTCTCCCGACACTTCGCCGAGCTGGCTTGCGTTCGCCCCGACCGCGTTCATCGCCGTGAGCACCACGCTCGCCGGGTGTCGCCCCGTCGCCACCACGTGCTGCCCCGGCTGCAGGCCGCCCGCGCGACCCGCGAGCAGGCACGCCATGTTCTCCGACGAGTGAGAGCTGTTGCCCTTGTTTCCTTCGGGATCCCACCCGTGGCCACCTTCCAGCAGGTACAGCATCGCGCTGTGGTCGAGCATGGTGCCATTGACTTCAGGCGTGTCTTTGAACTTCTGAATCAGCCGCGCGAAGTGCTTCACGTGCCACGCGATGCCGCGCGAGAGGGCCATGGTGCCGCCGGGGACCCCGCCGTGGCCCAGCTCATGGCAGTCGGTCGCCTGACCGGTGAGCGCGTACATGTTGAGGTGCGACTGGAACATCGTCATCTGCAGTGACGCGACGCGCGTGAGGTCGCACACCATCGCGAGGTGAATGAGATCGACGAACAACAACGCGCGCGTCTCCTCGTCGGAGTACCCGAGGTTCTGCGTGTACGTGTTACCGTTGGTGTCCATGCCCTGCGGCGAGCCCACCGAGGGGTCCGCGCCTGGATCTGCGGGCCGCATGCACGCCGAGGTCTGCGGAGGCGCGATGGCCGCCACCCGTCGTTCGAGATCGCGCAGCTCATCGAGGTGCCGCTGCAGGCGAATCTTGTCGGCAGCGCCCAACTTCGGCACCAGCTGCTCGGTGTCACCCCTCACGAGATCGAGCACGCTGCGACGGCTGCGGAGCTCGAGCTCGAGGCGACGCCGGGTCGCCGCGTCGACGCCGCTGGGCGTGAAGTTCGAGAACAACGCCTGCCAGGCCTGCCGCGGGCTCGTCTGCGGAGGCACCGCCACCACGCGGTTCGACGAGTCGAGCTTGTACGAGATGTACTCGCGGCCGTACGGCGCCGACACCGAGAGGTACCAGTCGGCCTGCACGCGGTACGTCAGGTTTTGAAACGGCGTCGAGCCGGCGATGGCCTGCGCGACGAGCTGATCCGAGGTCGGGCCGGCGCACGCGGTGTTCGCCGGTGAGCGCACCCCGCTGAGCAGCGGAGACACCGTCGACACGTGAAACCCATCGCGACGCCCACCCGCGGGCACCATGCCGCCGTTCTCGGCCGCCCAGGGGATCTTGAGACCCGAGATGACCGAGACGTCGCTCTTCAACGCCCCCAGCGGCGCCAGCGCCGACTTGAGCTCGTAGTTGCGACCCACGGCGTTGGGCACGAAGTCGTTGTGGAGCGGATCGTTGTCGGCCCCCAGCGACTGCCCATCGAAGAACACGAGGTACCGGTGGGGCGGCGTCGGCGCGGCCTGCGCGAACGCCTTCCCATCGAGCATGATCTCCAGCAGCGGCAGCCCGATGCCCACCCCGCCGAGCCCTCGAAGCAGATGTCTACGGCTCAACCTGGTTCCCATCACGGCACCGCCTCTTCACGACGGAAGGCGAAGGTCTCGTCGCTCACCATGTCGATGAGCAACGTCTGGAAGTTCCGGTTCTGCGACTTGAAGGTTTCGGTGCGCGACAAGAGCCCCGGCACGTCGGTCGCGTTCTCGCGACGGCCCTGCGCGAAGCGGAAGACCTGCGTCACCACGCACTGCTCGAACGCGCCGCTGGCGATGAGCGCATCGGCGAGGCCATCGGCCCCGTTGAAGCTCAAATTGCCTGCAGGCGCGCCCACCACCGTGCCCTCGCCGTCGATGGGGCAGTTGGGCAACCCGTCGTCGGTGAGGCGGAACTTGCCTTCGCGATCGAAGCGCTCGAGCCCGAAGCCGATGGGGTCGACGCTGTCGTGGCACGACTTGCAGCCGCCGACGCTGGCGTGCGCCTGGTAGCGGTTCTTCTTGCAGGGCGAGCTCGAGGTCGGCTGCTCGTCGACGTTCACGCCCGGAGGTGGCGGCGGTACTTCCTGACAGAGAAGTCGATTGCGAATGAAGATGCCGCGCTGCGTGGGGCTGGTGTCGGCGAACTTCACGCCCTGCGAGAGCACCGAGCCATGCGACAGCAGGCCCTTGCGCGGCGCGGCCCCGTAGCCCGTCCACTGAAAGCCGGTGCCGGTGAAGCCGCTCAGCCCGTAGTGCGTGGCGAGCTGGGCGTCGACGAAGGTGTCCGCCGAGGTGAAGAGCGCGAAGTAGTCGGTGTTCTCGGTGAAGACGACGCGGTCGACCAGCGCGTCGCTTTCCTGCTGGAGCGCGGTGGTGAGCGCGAGGGCGTGCGGCAGCCGGTGGTAGCCCAGCCACAGCGCGTGGAAGCGCTCGATCTGCGAAGTGGCGCGCGGGTCTGCGAGCAGCCGGCGCGCTGCGGTGGCAACCCCGGCCTTCGTGTCGAGCTCCCCATCGCGCGCGGCATCGAGCAGCCAGTCGGGCGGCGTGGTGCCGAGGAAGAAGAACGAGAGCCGCGTCGCGAGCTCGTACGGCGTGAGGCGGATCAAGTCGGCCGTCGCCGTCGGTGCGCCGAGCTCGACGCGATAGAGGAAGGCCGGCTCCTGCACCATCGCGCGAATGACGAGCCTCACGCCGAAGTCGAAGTCGGCAGCTTCGACCGCGAAGGGCTGCAAGGTCATGAAGCGCTCGACCTCCGCGTCGCTGAGCGGGCGGCGGTAGAGCTTGCGGCCGAACTCCTGCACGAAGGCGCGAAGACAGGCGGCGTCGGCTGGGCCCGTTGGCGTGCAGGGCAGCAACATCGCGCGCCGCATCGGGTCCATCAGCGCTGCGTCAGAGAGTTCGATGGCGAGCGCTTCGACCGCTTCGACCAGCGCGCCTGAGGCGATCTGCAGCCGGTAGTCGTTGTCGAAGGGGTCGGTCGATTCCGGAGGCAGCAGGCGCTGCGCCCGTCGCTGCGTGTCGCCCAGCAGGCCGCGCAGCGTGGCGTCGAGCTCGACCCGCGTCAGCCGGCGCAGGCCCGAGACCCCGATCTCCGCGGCCTTCTCATCGGTCAACTTCACCGGCATGGGCCCGTCGATGAGCCCCGTGCACCCCAGCATCGACACGGCCAACGAGAGCAAGATGCGTCGCACGTCGCCTCTCCTTCGCAAACCCGGGCCCACCCGCTTCATTCGAGATCTCGGGGGCTTGCGCGCCAATGGCCCCAGGGTGACCACGCCCCTCTGCACCACTGAGGAGGAGTGTCCACACCACCCCGCTCGCGCTCAGAGCTCGAGCAACTTCATCTTGTTCTTCGCGGCTTTGGCGATCTTCCCTTTGCCGCCCGAGAGGTGCTCGAGAATCTCAGCGCCGATGTTCTTCAGCTCGAAGGTCGGCTTCTCGGCGAAGTGCACGCCCAGATAGTACCGCGCCTCGTCACTGAGCTTCTTGTCCTTGCTCACCGCCTCGCCAATCTTGAAGCCCTCTTTGTGCAGCTTCTCGAGTTCGGCGAGCGAAGGGTCTCGCTGACGGGCGCGCGGATGCGGGTCGAGGCTCGAGTGCAGCAGCTGGTTCACCACCAGCCCGAAGCGATCTTCCGACGTGGCGACCATCGAGCGCCCGAGCATCTGACCGATGGCCTCGGCGCGCGCGGGGTCTTTCTTCGCGAGCGACTTCGCCTTCTCGCGCAACACCTCGGCCCACGCCTCGGGGTCGGCGGCGCGCACCGGCTCGAGCTGCCGCCTCGCGACCGAGACGTGCTTCACGAGGTTCTTCGCACCCGCGTCGAGCAGGCGCTTGAGGTCTTTCTTGCTCAGGTTCGCGCTCAACGGCGCGATGACGTCGGCGAGCACCTGCGCGCCGGTCTCGTCTTCGGCGTCGGCGAGCGCTTCGGCCAGCAGCGAGTCACCGCCGGGCAACTGGGCGAGCACCTTCGCCGCGGCGTCAGCCCGGGCGCGTTCACCACTGCGCGCCACGGGGAGCAGCGTGCGCGCGGCCAGCTTGCCCGCCGCGCCCTTCTCGGCGACCGCCAGCTCACCGAGGTGGCGAATGGCCCACAGCGCCACCTCACCCACTTCGGAGTCGCACAGCTCGGCGAGCTCTTCGGCGAACTCGGCGCCGATCTTCAGCACCGTCAGCGAGTCGCGCGCGGCGCGGCCCACCAGCGTGTCGGGGTCGACCAGCACATCCATCAGCTTGCGCAGCGCCTTCTTCGACGGGCCGGCCGCCAGCGCAAACCGCAGGGCGGTGGTGGCCTCGAGACGCACCGCCGGCTCGTGCTTCGGCCCGAGGAAGCCCAGCAGCAGATCCTGTGTCTCGGGGAGTTCGAGGAACCCGAGGATCTTCAAGACCCCGCGCATCGCGAGCTCGTCGTCGGCGCTCTTCTTCTTCGCGAGGAACTTCTCGCACTGCGTCTTCATCACGCGGCGCTCGGCCTCGCTCATGGTGCGCGCCTCCTGCCGCACCGAGAGCGCCACCTTGTTGATCGCGTCCCACGGCTGGCCGCGGAGCCCCTCGAGCGCCATCTCGAAGCTCTGACGCCCTCCCACGGCCGGCAGCAGCTGCGACAACGCTGCGCGCACCTCGGGGGTGGCGTCTTCGAGGCGCTCGCGAATCTCAGGGAGCGCCTCCTCACCCAGCTCGGACACCGCCGCGCGCGCCTTCGCCGACAGCTCGCGGCCCCGACCGAGCGAGTCGAGCAGCACCGGCAGCGCCTTGAGCGCGCGCATCTGGCCCAGCGCTTCGACTGCGGGCTCGGCGTAGGCCTCGATGGGGTCCTTCGCCATCTGAATGAGGCGTGAGACGACGGCCGGGTCCTTCACCTTGAGTTCGCCGAGCACCACCGCGGCGGCGATGCGCTTGCGGGGTGACTCGTCATCGAGCAGGCGGGCGATGCGTTCCAACGCGTCCATGGGTACTCCCCCTCGAAAGATGCGGGGGGCACCCTACCGCTAGTTAGGGCGCTGGGGGCGCCCGAGCCGCTCGAGCAACGTCCACAGGTTGGGCAGCGTGATCTCGTGGCGCGTGCCGCAGAACTGGCAGGTGACGGCGGTGCTGCCCATGGTGTCGACGATGTCCTGCACCTCGTCGACGCCGAGGGCCTGGAGCGTGGCCATCGCGCGCTCGTGGCTGCAGGTGCAGGCGAAAGCGATGGGTGTCTCGGCCATCACCTGCGCCTTGGGGAAGAGGGCCTGCTGCAGGCCACTCGCGGTGAGCGGCGTGACGGTCTCGAGGGCAGCCTGCAGGCGCGCGCCGAGCTCCCGCGAGATCTCGCCCAGCGCCTTCTCGTCACCTCCCGGCAGACACTGGAGGAGCACGCCCGCGACGCGACCCAGCCCTTCGTCACCCTCACGCTGGAGCGCGATGGAGACGTGGGTGGGCACCTGGTCCGACGTGGTGAAGTAGTGGTTCAGGTCTTCGGCGATGTGCATCGACTTGAGCTCCACCGACGATCGGTAGAACTCGCCGCCGATGTCACGCAGCACCGAGATGAAGCCTGAGTTGCCGAGGGCGGCGCGCCACTGAAAGGCGCCCGAGGCGAGCTCGACCTCGACGTCGGGGTTCTTCACGAAGCCGCGCACCCGACCATCGGTGTTGGCGTCGACGAAGAAGCCGCGCAGCGGGCCGTCGCACTCGAGCTGCAGGTTGAGGCGCGTCTCGCCCTTCTGGAGGGAGGCCATGAGCGCTGTGCCGGTGAGGCCCTGCGCGAAGAGCGACGCCGACGCCGACTTGAGCTGGTGCCGTCGCCGCGCGTCGCGGGCAACGTCGGTGGTCACCGCGATCGAGAGCTTCAGGTTCGGCTCATTGAGCAGCGCGCGAAGAAGAGAGTCGGCCATGCGGCTCCTCGCTATCAAAAAAAACGGGGCGACGGTCGCTCGACCGTCGCCCCTTGAGATTCAACTCAACGCTGACTTACCCGCAGTAGCCAGTCGTCGTGTTGCAGGTCTGACCCATCGGGCAGCCAACGCCCGGCACGGTGCAGGCCGGCTGGCAGATGCCGAAGGCCGTCTGGCCACCGTCGGCCTGACCGAGGCCTTCGCAGGCGTACCCGGCGCGGCAGTCAGACTGACCCGCCGTCGAGCTGGCGCAGCGACGCTCGCAGCGCGTGAACTGCTGGTTCTGGATGGTGAAGACGACGCAGATGGCGCTCGAGTTGGGGCTGCAGTCGGTGTCGTCGTTGCAGTCAAACCGGGTGCAGGAGCCACCCGTGAACGCGCTTGCACCACCATCGGGCAGCGTGGGCGGAATGCACTGCGCGACAGTGCCGGCCGGCTGCTGGCAGTCCGTGTCGATCGCACAGGTGTTGCCGATCGTCGTCGGGGGGGGAATGGGCTGCCCGACGCAAGCACCCTCGTTGGCGAAGCCGCCATCGTTGAAGAACAGGGGCAGGCAGCGGTACGAGTTGCGGCAGGTGCTCTGCGCATCCGACGGACCACCATCGGTCCCGATGACAGGGGCGCACTTGGCGACGCAGCTCCCGACGTCGTTGGCACCGGTGACTTCAGGCAGGCAAAGGGCGCCACCGTCCGTCGAGCACTCGTTGTCCGACACACAGCGCTCACGTGAGCAGTAGCCACCCGTCCAGCTGACGTTGCCCTCGTTGTTGTTGAGGCAGAGACCGCGATCGCTCGGCGGGTTCTGACACTGCGAGTCGGCGGTGCAGGCGCTGCCCACCTTGTCAGCCGGCGTTCCAGCGTCACGCGTCGGGAGGGGGGTGATCCAGCAGGCGCTGGTGCCACCGTTGAGGCCGTAGCAGCGGTAGTTCGCGCGGCACGGATCTGAGTTGGCATTGCAATTGTCCCAGCAAATGAGGTCGTCTTCGCCGAACACGTCGACGCCCGTCACACACGTCGAGCCGCTCGGGCACGCCGCGTTGCTGCAATCAACAGTGCAGTAACCACCTGAGTACGTGGCGTTGCCCGTGGTGGTGGTCAACTTGCACTTGCCGGCGGCGCCGAGGGTGGCCTGGCATTCCGCGTCAGTCGCGCAGGCCGAGCCCACGCGAGCCATCGGGGGCGGCATCATGCAGGTGCCGTTGGTGCAGAGCTCGCCGATGTTGCAGGCCGCGCAGGTGTTGCCGCCGATGCCGCAGTTGCTGGTGTTCGACGAGCTGGTCTGGCTGGGAACACACGAGCCGTTGGGGAGCCGGCAACCATCGCACGTCCCGCCACCGCCACCACCGCCGCCACCACCGCCGCCGCCACCGCCACCGCCGCCCGCGCCCGTACCCGAGCACACGCCCGCGTTGCAGGTGGCCGAGGTAGCAGTGCAGTCGATGCACGCGTTACCAGCCGAACCGCAGGTCGTGTTGTTGAGGTTGCTCGGCTTCTTGGTGCAGGCGCCCTTGGCGTCGCAGCAACCGTCACAGTTCTGGGGGCCACACTTGGCCGGGCTACAGGAGGGGGTGAAAGCGACGACGAAGCCAACGACGGCTCCGAGCGCGAGAGCTCTGATGTTCATCTGTGTAACTCCTACGGCGGGAAACAGCGCTGACCGGGCTCGGCGCTGGTGTCGTGAAACCTGCTGCAACGTGAACGGAAGGCGGGCCTAAAACAGAAGGCCGGTCGCTTCGTCAAGTGTTGATCCGAAGCGCCGGCCGCTGATTCGGAGGGTGGAGACCTTCGTCTAGCGCGATTTAGAACGGGATGTCATCTGAGGGGGGCGGACCGCCCATGTCATCGGGAGGAGCGCCGCCGCCGTTGCCCTGATCAGAAGGCCCACGGTTGCCGCCACCCTCACCACCACCGCGGTTGCCGCCGCCGCCGCCTGCACCACCGCCGAGGAACTGGACGGTGTTGGCGACCACCTCGGTCGTGTAGTTCTTCTTGCCCTCTTTATCGGTCCACTCGCGGGTCTGGAGCCGGCCTTCCGCGTAGCACTGCCGGCCCTTCTTCAAGTACTCGCCGCAGAGCTCAGCCAACTTCCCCCACACCACGATGCGGTGCCACTCGGTCTTCTCGGTCTTCTGGCCCGACTGCTTGTCGGTCCACGACTCCGAGGTCGCGATGCGGAAGTTTGCGACTGCCTGGCCGCCCTGCGTGAACCGCACCTCCGGGTCAGCGCCGAGGTTGCCGATGAGGATCACCTTGTTGATTCCGCCTGCCATGTTCGTTCTGCCTTGTTCCAGCCCTTCGATCACTGCCCCACCACGGGGCAGTTGTTGGTGGAGCCACAGGCAATAGCACGTGGGTCCGACAAGTGATCAAGAGGGCAGCCGGATCAACGAGTTGAGAAAAATCGCGCGGCGCCGGTGTCGAGTCGCACCTCACACGAGGAGCCCATCGCGTCGCCCTGGTGGCAGGCCCTCATCGTCGAACTCGTGCCGACGGCGTTGGCCTTGCCCATCAACGAATTCCGCCACTCGTGCCAACCAGGCGTTGCCCACCGCTACGAAGCTCCCAACAGCGACCTGATCGCCTGCTTGCAGGCCCGTGTTGGGCATATACGCAACGTGAGACGCCCTCGACCGGGGTGTTCCACGAGCACGATGGACGCGCCCGCGAACACGACACGCGCGGTCTCGAGCGGACCGCTGGGCCTCGCGAGGGTGGGCTTCGGCAGTTCGATCAGATCGCCCAGGCGCTTGCTCAACTGTGCCACCCGTCGCGGCGTGGCCCTCTCTGACAACGTGAGTGAGACAACGACCCCGGTGAAATTTACTGTCGAGGGCGATGGAGTCGTCTCGCATGTGTCGTTCTACCAGTCGTAGTCGTCCA